>NZ_LMFK01000005.1:26960-166142 GCF_001426785.1 Ensifer sp. Root142 | reverse complement strand
ATCACCTCGCTCCGCATTGTTTCCTTCCCGCTTGTCAGGTTGCCGGAGGCGACCCGGAGCGCCAGAGGCGCGAACCACAGCCCTGCCGGAGGCGGGGCAACGTCGAGTTTGTACCACAAACTTGACTATCCTGCCACAGAAAAGACAACTATAATTTATTATCAATCTCAATCCGCAGATACCGACGATCTCGATCCGACCACCTCGGCCGATTGGCGCGAACCGACAAACTCCGGCGCGAACAATTACCCATTGTTAACGCGCTCATCCCCACTTGCAGCGCTGGCAACTGATTATTCATCGTTGATAATCAGCAATCAGCAATTGTTGATTGCCTATTGACCATTACCCGTCGTCAGCGGGCAATCATCGGTCATCAATCATCAATGGTGAACGAGCAACGGGCAATAATTACGTTGCRAAAGGCAACTTTTGTAATTAATTATAATTTATCCTTGARCTGAAGGAGCCACCATGATCGTCACTATCGCCAACCCGAAGGGCGGAACCGGGAAGACCACGCTCGTTCGCGCGCTGGCGGGGACGGCAGCCCATGCGNGCTGAAGGAGCCACCATGATCGTCACTATCGCCAACCCGAAGGGCGGAACCGGGAAGACCACGCTCGTTCGCGCGCTGGCGGGGACGGCAGCCCATGCGGGCAATGACGTGTTTCTGATCGAYGCCGATAGCCGCGCCAACACGATGCGCTGGGTCACGATGTCGAAACAGATGAATGTCTGGCCGGAGCGCCTGGAAGCGGAAAGCTGCCTCGATCCGAACCGCATCTACAAAATGGCGCTCSAGCGCMARCRCCAGGGCRAAGTCGTCTTCATCGACATCGAGGGAACGACGAACGAGAACTTGTTCGCCGGCCTCTACTGCGCCGATATCGTTCTGATCCCGCTGCAGACGACCCAGGACGACGTCGTCGCCGGTATGCAACTCGCGCTCAATCACATCCCCGTGGTCGAGGAGGATCAGAAGCGCAAGCTCGCGGCGATGATCGTCATCAACCAGCACGATCTCGTCACCGGCCGGGCMAAGGCRCACGAACCGCTACGCGAAATCCTGCGGGAAAGTGGGGTCGCCCTCGCATCCCAGCCAATAGCGCGGCGCGCCTCCTATCAATCGATTGGCGCGGCCGGAACGCTGCAGACCAGACGCTGCTTGGCGAAGTCCTCGCTCTCTATAGATCGACCGCGAAGGAGGCTCAGTTATGAGCGAAGGACCGGACAGCAAGAATCTCGTCCTTGGGCTGATTTCGACTGGCCGCGAGCGTCCAACCGTGCGCGAAAAGCCGGCCGCCTCCCCTGCGCTGATAAGCCCCGACGATGGCGGCCGCACCCCGTTCCGCGATCTGGTTGCCAAGGGCGAAAGCCGCGATCCGATCGCCGGAAAGCGCTTTCGCGACACCGAAAAGGTCACCACCGGAATCCATATTCGTGCCGAGGTCCACAAGACGTTGAAGATCCTCGCGGCCATCGAGCGCCGCAAGTTCAATAGCTACATAGAGGAGGCGATCGACGACTATCTCCTGAAAATCGCGGACCGGATTCCCGATATTTCCTGACCGGGAGAAGCGGACGCTCACGCGCTTGTCGGCCGTTACGGGGATCACTGGCTACTGGCCTTCAGATGGCGGTGATCGCTTCGTCAAGGAGTAGGACACCAGCCAGCTAGGTCCGTGCGAATTGCGAAGCGCCTGCAGGATGCCGGTGGCAACGCCGACCGTTTTCGAGCGCGTAAGCCTGAAGAGTGGCGTGCTCTTTAGGGGTGAGAGTGCGAAGTTTGGTCATAATAATGCTTCCTTCGAATGGGCGGATTTCCGAGCGCTAGGCGATGCGCCGCCTCTTTCGGCGGCACACCTGATTGCCTGCTCACGCCTTCAGGGCCGCCATCCTTTCGCCGAGGAGCCAAAGGGCTTTGTTGAGCTTGATATCCTGATCGATCCCATTAACGGCGCGGGACTTTACACGACGGGGCCTTCCGAGATCGTCACGGCCGACGCCGCGCAATCCGCCCTTAATGGCGTTCTCCTGAACCACATTCCAGACGGTCCATAGATCATTGGCGCGGTCGTCGTGGCGGCGGGGCACAAGCAACTGCTCCGCCCTGATGGGCGTGGTCGTCTCGCCTTCGTTGTCTCCAAAGCGGAGAACATGGGCGGCATCCGCAAGAATGCCCGCCTCCTCATGGTTCATCCGCAAGGTCGACCAGTCCTGTGGGGCGGCAAGGGTGCGCTCGGCCTCGCCGAGAACGCGATAGGTGCCCTCGATAACCTTGTGTTGGACGTCACCGGAATGACGGACCTTGATGGCATCGATGGTGCCGGTCTGCGTCACTAAGGAATTGAGGCAACGGACACGGAAAAGCCCGGCCATCAGCTCGTAGGCGCTGGTTCCGTCATTGGCGTTTTTCAGGAGAATTTCGCAAACGGTGTCCCCAACACTGTAGATCTTGCCGTCATCGATGCGGCGCAGAGAAGATGCTTGGTGAAATCGGCCTTGCCTTCGATGCGGCTGCGCGACTGCTTGGCGCCGACGGGCATGAAGCCTTCGTTCATAAGGCCGCGCAATACTTCGATGGTCGGGATGGGTTTGAAACGTTCGGACCGGCTCTCATGGGCGGTCACGGCAAAGATTGACGGCGCGATGTGGCGCATTTCGGTTTCGGTCAGGGTACGGCCGGTGTCGAAGCGGGCGGTGCGGGCGTAGATGCTCATTGTCTGTCTCCTGTTTTCCCGTTTCCCGAAGGGAAGCCCCTTTCGGGCGAAGCCTCCCCGGTCTTTCCGGGGGAATGGCCTCTGACATTCCCCCGGACAGAGGGGGGTGGGCTTGAGCCCGCCCCACGGCGGGGAGCGAGACTGTCAAGCGGCGTGGCGCGGAAGGTGGCGCATCTTCTCGGGTCCGCCCTCGGCGGACTGGCGCGGGAGATGCAACGGCTTCACGGGCCGCTTGACCGGCTCGGGCACCGCTGTCATGGGGCGGAAACAAAGATGTGGCCCGGAACGGGCTTCCTGTACGGGCGCGAAGCACCCGACTGGACAAGCGATCGTTACCGCAATCGGCGGAGACAGCCGAAGGCAGGCTTCGTGCCGGCGGCATCGAGCGCGGCCGACCGGAACGGGCGGTGGCTCAGAGGGACAAGTCGCCCAAGAGTTTTATTGATGGTTGTGAGCCCTGCTCTCCGAAAACGGGTTGAAGATGCTGCGCGATGACGTCGATGGTGTAACCTGTTCACCGTCCCGCTCGTAGTTGGCATTCGAGATCCGGGAGCGACATAGACGAGACCTGCCCGACGCTATTGATCCACTCGGCCTGCTTTTTGTCGAGGATCGCAACCTGGAATCAGGCGGTCGCCGACTTGCTGTCGCCATGTGGCAACCCATTCCCGATTGGTGGCAAATGTTCACTTTCAAGACGTGGCCGAGAAGGGTGTGGCGGTTGCCACATCGCATGGATTAAACCTTCCTTACCCGCTCGAATCCGTTTACTTGTGCAAGCCGAACCAATGCCGCTCGGTTTTGCCAGAAGTATCATTCTTGATGTCGAAGAAGTAGGGCTCTGACCTGAGAGGCCGAGAAATGGAGACCGATTGTATGCAGCGCCGCTGCCGATCAGAGTTGTAAAGACCGTGCGCATTGCCTTGGCAAATGTTGACTGTCTTGATGCACAGGTCGCCCTTCCTGGGGAAGCCGTCGCCGTCCCTTCTGCTCCTCACCTGATAGCCTTCCGGGCATTCCGCATATCTCTCGTAGCCTGGCGATCCCGTCCCTCCTTCGGGGCAGGTCGGCCAATTGAATCCCGGCTTCTTCATCGCGGAGATGAGGCGAGCCATCGGCGGATGGCAGGCGGGAACACCGCGCCAAGAGGGATTGGAAGACGACGCGCACAGCAAGACTTCGCAACCCCATTCGCTCCCAGAAGCGGGGGTGGGAAGCGCGGCGGTCGTCAGAAACACTGCGACGAGGACGGTTACAGACTTAGCTTTGGCAAACATCGGCAATATCCCATCAAACACAGCAACGAGTAAATTATAGTTTATCCTATGGCGACGAGCAAGCGTAAGAAGCCCGACACAGACCTTGGGACGATGATCCTGCGAAACATGGCGATGGTCATGGAGCGCGAGCGGGAAAAGCGCGGGCTGGCTAAAAAAGATATGGCTCGTCTCTGTGAGATTACCAATCCTTACTATTTTGGAATCCTCAATGGGACAGCCAACCCTTCCTTGCAGGTCATTACGCGGATAAGCACGAATCTGAAGGTTCCTCTGCAAGAGTTGATGATGGGCGTGAAATCCAGCGACAGCTGAACTTTGATTGGCCAACGTTGTATCGTTCCGGTCACGGAGCCATTGCGGGCATTAGAAATTATAGTTTATCATCGCCCCACGTTATCGCTTCGAACTATGCATTCGGACCAAAGGGGATGAGACAATCCTGAAGAAACCGTTGGCTGCGGCACTGCTCCTTGCGGCGACCACCGCAAGTGCGGGAGACAATCCAATGTGGCGTAGCGGCCTCACCTGGACCTGCGCTTTCACCTCGGTCATTCGGTGCGAGCGGCTGATCGATTGCAAGTCGAGCGGGGAGATCGGCGAAATCGCGGTAGACTATAGCGAGAACCGACTGATCGATGAGGCGGGAAACGACCATCCGATCAAGCGCCACTACGTCCAAACCGTCGCCGGCAGTCCGATCGGCAGTGAGGTGAAAATCGAACTCGCGACAAATGAAGTGGTGTGGCTTTCACCTGTCGATGAGGCTGGAACATTTTCCGACAATTGGATCGGCGCGATGCTATCGCCCAAGGCAGGCGTGATCGTGCAAGAGCTTCGACCGTTGATTTGCGGACCTAAGAAATAGGCCGGAGTCGATCCGCTGGCCCGGCTGCGCGAGGTTTTGCTTTGTGGTGGTCTTCCTGCTTGCTCAAGCCAATTGGGTAAACGGGGTCGACGACGACATGTGGCGCGACGTGCTCGACGAGGCCTATCGGCGCGGCTGGACGGACAGGCGCGTCAAGATCGAAGGCGAATCGTTAAATTAGCGGAGCCTTGCAGAACGCGGAGTGCGCCCTACCATCTTCGGCAGGAGGAAACGTCATGCGGAAAATTCCTGCGCCGAAGCATCCAAAATACCACCCAGATCGCGACCTCCTTTGCCAGGAGGCGTTGGAGGGCGAATTCCTATCGCTTGCCGATCGAGCGCAACTGTCTGGTTGGTCACGCGAGGAAGTCGCGACGGCATTGATCGAGCTTGCAGACAACTATTTCCTAGAAAATGCCGATCTCGAAATATTCGAGCTTGGTGCCGGGGTTGTGCTCCTCGCGAGGAAGCCGCACTAAGCGCCTCCCTAAATCTGGTCGTTGACTCTCTGCGCCGATGAGAACATTTGTAGAACGGATTTTCTCAGAAGGCATTGAGGATGAGTGACGAAGTCGGCGCTACCAAAAGAGCGGAAAGCGGTCTTGTCGAGCACCTATGCGAACATCCAGGCTGCAGGAAGTGGGGCGCGTTCGGCTATGCCCACGGACGGGCGGCACCAAATTGGTATTGCTTCGAACACCGGATCGAATGGCCACCGGCCAAGAAGTCCTGATCCACCGGCGCTGGCGGGCGCCTTTCACGACATGCGGCTTGTCAAAACCTCGATCGAGGAAGAAAGCGCATGTCTGGGAAACAGCCGGTCATTATAGATACGCTCGGAAAACTGCTGGATGACGGCTATCAATTTAATCTCTGGTGCTTGGACTGCAGCCGCGGCGGGATCAGCCCGATCGAGCCGTTTGTGAAGAAGCTCGGGCGCGACCATCCGATCTATATCAGAGGCCACGCTAAGTGTGCCAAGTGCGGCCGCAAGAATGTCGAGGTGCGGATACAGGCGCCGGCTGGTGGCGTGCGCCCGGTTCAGGGATGACGCCGATCGGCGCCAGAGATAATCGCCGTGGCGCTACTTGGCGCCAAGCATCGAGGGGTGATCTCCGCCACCGCTCGAAAGCGCCTGTCTACCCACAGATCTGCGAGTTGTGATGCCAAGGGGTCTTGTTCCATATAGGCCCGAGTTTCAGAAGCGGAGTGCGTATACATGGCCAAGATGAACGAAACCTCGATGGCGCTTTCCCTGCAAATTGGTGAGCGTCTCAGAACAATCCGTCAAATGCGGGGGCTTTCGCAGGAGAAGGTGTCTTGTTCCATATAGGCCCGAGTTTCAGAAGCGGAGTGCGTATACATGGCCAAGATGAACGAAACCTCGATGGCGCTTTCCCTGCAAATTGGTGAGCGTCTCAGAACAATCCGTCAAATGCGGGGGCTTTCCCAGGAGAAGGTGGCGGCATCGCTTGGCATAACGTTCCAGCAGATCCAGAAATATGAGCGCGGGGCGAACCGCCTCTCCGTTCCAACCTTGATTCAAATCTGCGAAGTCCTGAACGCCCACCCGATGGAAATCATCGGTGACTTTTCAATGGACGAAAAGGCCGAGAGACCGAACGTGCTTGTCCAGCGGCTTGCTATTGCGGAAAGCAAACTCTCTCGGATGCAGAAAATTTTGGCCGAGCGGGATTGATGCGGGAACCTTTTTNGGTCTTGTTCCATATAGGCCCGAGTTTCAGAAGCGGAGTGCGTATACATGGCCAAGATGAACGAAACCTCGATGGCGCTTTCCCTGCAAATTGGTGAGCGTCTCAGAACAATCCGTCAAATGCGGGGGCTTTCSCAGGAGAAGGTGGCGGCATCGCTTGGCATAACGTTCCAGCAGATCCAGAAATATGAGCGCGGGGCGAACCGCCTCTCCGTTCCAACCTTGATTCAAATCTGCGAAGTCCTGAACGCCCACCCGATGGAAATCATCGGTGACTTTTCAATGGACGAMAAGGCCGAGAGACCGAACGTGCTTGTCCAGCGGCTTGCTATTGCGGAAAGCAAACTCTCTCGGATGCAGAAAATTTTGGCCGAGCGGGATTGATGCGGGAACCTTTTTTCGGGCACTCTGTTTAAGTTGTTCCCCGAACCTTGATTAGGCCCCTCTTCCCCGGGGCCTATTTTTTGAGCTCGAAGACGTCAACGTTATCGGCCAGCTCGCGCAGCCCTTTGAACGATGGATGCCGTAGCTTCCCGTCGCTGGTGATCTCGGTATAGGTGACCTCGGCGACGAATACCGGCTCGCAGAACATGGAGCTTGCCTCCGAAGGAACGCGACACAAATGCCCGAGGAACGGGCGAAGAAGGCTATTCATCGCTGTTTAGAAAAGACATGTTCCTGAGAAAATGCGCGCAAACTCGCCGCCCAGGTTTCACCTCCGGAAGCTGATTGCCGTCTCTCCCACGATTTGCAGTGTAATCCCCCAGCAACGGCGCAAACTCGATGTCGGCTGGGATTAGGGCTATGGTGATTGCATCTCGATACGAGATTATACTCCCTGACGAGTTCGCAAAGATTGCGAGCGTCTTTCATGATCTGCTGGAAGAATTGAATCTGTCGCCAGGCAGCGAGCGAGCCGACACGCTTGCTGCAGACCTTATCCGTTTCTATCAAAGCGGGATTCACGATATCCAAGCGCTCAAACTTTTGATGAAGCCCTAGCTGGCCTCGCGAGTTTTTGGCGCAAAAAGCGGCCTTCCCTGCAGAGTTGCGGAACGGAAGGCCGCGAGAATTTGGCAATGATCTAATCTACGCGCTTAAACTAAGAATGGCGAGACGCTCGATTGGTTTAAACCTTTCCGATTATAATCAACACGATTCGCCGTATGGCTTCGGCGAAGCTGACACCGAGCGCCATCGCCGCAATGCCGGTCACGCCCGTGTCCTCAAGGAACGTCTTGCGGGTCTCTTCGAACAGAGCCCGCCACTTGGGCGCCAGGCCCGATGCAGCCTTCTTGTTCGGGTCGTGGCTCTCGACGAGCTGTCGGCTCACATCGAGGCCGAAGTCCTTCTTGACTGCCGCGGCAACGACCGATGGGCTATCGAAGCAAGCCAGCGCCTGCACGATGTAGGTCTTGACCTCATCGGAGACTTTTGGTTTGGCCATTGATCCGTCAAAGTCCCGTCAAAGGAGCGGCAATTGGAACGATACAGCGCCGACAGACTGAAACTACAGCTTACTGGACGCGGGCAGCACCAGTGGGAGTGGCAGGTCCTATTAGATGGCGGCAAGCCTATCCGATCAGGCCGCTTGGTTGGGGCTCGGATCCGAGCGAAGGCCGAGGGGCGAGCAGCAATGGAAGAGCTGACCGCTTTCGATATGGACTAGGCCACCCTTAGCTGACACGTGCCACATGCGTTGCGATCCGCACTCTTGCGATCTCGGGCTTCTGGTTGGCTGCATCGACCATTGCGCGGACGCCGGCGGCATCTGCCCCATAGCGACGGACAACGCCGACGAACTCCTCGACATCGTGACCACGGATGACGAACACCGGGCGGCCAGTCGATCGGCTGAACTTCGGTGCGCCGAAAGCATCGACATCCTGGGCCGCGTGATAGAGCTCGTGTTCGACCAGCGCCATGAACTCGGCGTCTCCGCATTCTCGGCAGTGATCGGCGTCCAGTGTGATGATGAGATTAGGGACGGATCCGAACCACTCGACGACCTGTTGTTCTGCCCAGGCGCGGGACCACTTGCCCATTGTGCCTTGCGGTGAGCCGGTCTCGCACTGGCCTATCACCCGCTTACCCTTGCGATTGTTCTCAACCACGGTCCAGAGATAGCCGATGTGGGCATTGGCAAGATGCTCATATTCCGGATTGGCGACCGGCGATGAAGAGTCGAAGAATGTCGCTTCGACCCATTCACCGACATCGGCCGCCGGGACGAACGATTTGAAGTCATCCCCGAACATTGTTTCAGGCGGTGTAGGGCGCTTGGCGATCATAATTTGCCTTTCGTCAGCGCCGGGGTGAACCTTTGTTTGTCGCGCGCCTTTTCATTACTGGAGCAACAACATCGGGAGGTTTGAATGAACGAGGATATTATCGAGCGGCTGAACGCTGTCAGTCAGAGGCTTCACACGCGTTCACTCGAATTGGCTCACCCGGATCAAGACCACGATCTTTCCCTGATTATGCAAAGCCTAGCGATCACAATGGAGGCAGTCAGCGCGCTCGGCGCTACAGTCAACCGACTTGACGGTTTGCAGGGGTTCGGCAGAGCGGGCGATTAAGCCCAGCTCTTCCTTTCCGGCAAGCGGGATCAGGTTCGCATTCGATCCGGTTCGAGGCTGAGGCCGTGGCTGTCATAGCTCTCGCGGGAGACTGGCGGGAGTTCGACAATCTTGCAATAGGCGGTGGTGCCCAGGCTGCGAATGCCATGTGCGACCGGCGCCGTACCGGACGACGGCGAGTGCGAAGAATGCGACGATCGTCGCGACCGCCGCGAAGATGTCCGCGATCGCAAACCAGTGGTGGAATCCGTGGTGATGTGAGAAGCTATGAAAGCGCATTCTGGTTCCTTTCTGCTGAAGTGAGACCTCGCGTCTCGATGGCGTTTCATCGTTCCGTGAATCCGAAGGAGAGATGGCGATGCAGTACAACTGGACCGTGCTTGAAGCTGAATACCAGGGCAAGGATATTGACTTGGTCTCTACTGACCCGCTCGTCGGTCGCCTCGAGTTGATGGCCGAGGACGACGAGGTCATTGAGGTCACGCTCGACCGGGTAATGGCGGAAACCTTGCTATCAGCCTTGCTGAAATTTCTCGGACAGGGTGAAGGCGCGGATGCCTCCAGAGTCACCGCGCATTAATCGGTTGCGGCGGCAAAATTCGAACCTGCGACGTCCAGCTTTCTGAGCTGGCGAGCCACCGGGCTGCTCTACTCCGACAGAACTTGGAACATACCTGGGGCTCTCGCGGTAGTGTTTGGCCACACACAAGGAGGAACCCAATGGCAGACGACAAGAAAAACGTTGGCCGGGATCGCGGCCGCGTCGCCGCCGGACAGGCCTACGAATTGAACTACTTCAAGCGGAAGCACGGCCTCACCGAATGCCAGGCCCGCAAGATCATCAAGGAAGCGGGCACCTCGTGAGAGAAGGCAAACGCCTTAGCTGAAAACCAGAAGAAGGTTTAATAGAACGCATCGGAGCCAGCCCTATGAAGATCACAAGAACCGATGTTGCCACCCGCATGAAAATGATCTTCATCGAAGTGTTAGATGTCAAAGTTACTGACCTTCCAGACGACGCTTCGATTGTCGACGATCTAGGAGCAGATGCCCTGAAGATTTCGCAACTGTCGATGATGATCGAAGAAGAGTTCGGAGTATTCATCACAACCGAGTTAATGGGACAACTCGTGACGGTCGGGGACGCGATCGAGTTCTTAGCCGCACATGAGCGCGACGGAATTTAATCTAAGACGGAGAACGAGCAGCGAACATCCACAGGACATACAGCGCAAGTCTACTCGTGGTGAGTAGGAACGAATTGAGATCAAAGGCCGGGGCGTGTCACTTGACCGTGACACCAAGTTCGGGCGCACCCTCTGCCGACCAGCATGAGCATATTTCTCCGGCAGGACCCGCGCCGTAGCCGCATTCCTTTTTGGGTGTCTTGCACTGCCGTGGGCTGCGCACTTCAGAAAGCGCCTTTGCCTCGGCTATCGCCATCGCCCTACTCTTTCGGGTGCTTTTGAGCTTCGGCTGCGCCTTTGCTTTTGCTATCGTTTGGACCTTCGGGCGATTACTGGTCGTCTGCGATGAGCCGGTCTCACTGCAAGACGAAAAAAGCAAAAGAGCTCCGACAGCGAAGGCAATTCCCGGCACAAACTTCAAAGCGCACCCATTTAAACGAACCAACGCTTCAATATGGACGCTTCCTGGAGGTCCTACCGGGCGCGAGAAAGGGCGGCTTGGCCGCCTGATTTTGGATGTATTTCTTCTACGAGCCGGATGCAAGCCTTCTGCGAGCGTCGGCAGGCGCGACATCGAAGCCAGTCGCACGCTCACCGCTCCAGTTTATGCCAACCCTAATGGCATCCTTTTCCAACCCTACCAACCAACGATCGCGAAACACCTCCAGGGTAAGCTGGTGTGGCGTGAAGTCACGATACGACGCAACAGTCTCAATAGTGAGCCGAGCCCGAGTTTCTGACGACCAGAAAGGCATGGCGGCTTCGTTTGATTGATTTGTCGAAGTTGGAAAGCCCGCGTCGTCACGTATGGTCCAAACGAGCTTGCTCTCGGCGATTTCCTTGAAGAAGATTTCATAGTGGGCCGCGGCGATGCTCATTGGACCAGCTATGGCGTCCCTGTCCCTTTCCGCAAGGTGTCAGCACCGAAATTCAGGCAATATTAGGCTATGGCGAGAGGCGGTGACATCCTCCCTAAGGCCCGGCGAGTTTCCCTCTAATCGAGGTTCGCAATCAAAACAAATCACCAAAGATTTCAGTGATTCTAAGCGCTTTGTCGATTAGTTCAAGCGGTAGATCGACGTGAACAAGCCTCCAAGATATTCGACCACAGCTTTGACCGTGCTCGGGGCTACCCGAACGACTGTCGACCGTGGGAATTCTTCATGCAATTGCCTGCGGCTTCGCTTCTTTCGCGCGTCGCGAGGCGGGCATGCTGGGTTTCCCGTGGCGGGGCTTGCTGATGAGGACGATTGCGGGGCTTGGCAGCGTTGCGCAGCCAATTGCGCCAGGTCGCCGGCCAATCGAGCTTGGTGGCGTCCTTCCCGGTTTTGGCGTTCCAGTAGTCCCGGAACTTGTCGAACTCGGTCATGGCTTGGGAGCGATCGAAACCGAGCTCGACGGCGAAAACCAGATTGGGCTGGAAGTCGGCAGGCAAGCGCCCCGCGTTTGTTGTCCGAGCGAAGGGAGGATGGGGTGGGGTTAATTTCTTTAGGGGGTGTGGGGGACCTTTCTTTATCAGGGGCCGGGGGAGTGGTGGAATCCACCGGACTTCCATGGGCCTGCGGAGACTTCGCCTCACCCGCTTCCGAGTACATGCGATAGTTCCAGGCCGGATCGGCCATGATGAAATCGAAGGAGTGCGGCGGCAAGTCGCCGAAGGGCCACATGTCGGGGAAGAGCCTCATCCTGCCACCCAAAATTTCGGCAGGATCGCGCCCTTGGAACAGATCCCTCTAATATGCGTTTTTGGGAAGCCTGCCCAACGGAGGACACGATGATCACCATCTGGGATGAAAATGTTGAGTTGAAGATTGACGATCGTTTTCACGTCATTAGGAGCGCCCGAGAGGCGGTCGCGTTCCTGATGAAGTCCTGGCCCGACACCAAGAGCGCGAGTTACGCAACAGCTCGGAAGGCCTGCCTGGATGCCGCCAAAGGAATAGTCCCTAGCGCGCAAGCAAGGGCGGCGTTTGAAGCCGCCGCCAAGGAAGCCGGCATCCTGCGACAACGTTGATGTTGCCCTGCCCGAGGTGAGAAACTGAATCATGCCGGTGCCACGCGCTTTTCGAGGGCAGCCAGGGACCGATTGCAGCGGCCACCGCAGGTGAGACCTAATTGCCGACGCACGAGACCTGGGCGGCCATTGATATCGGAATCGATCTTGTAGTCGGCCGGGAAACCCTGAGCCGAGTAAAGCTCGCGAGGCGTCGGCTGTGGGGGCAAGGCATCAGGCCCCTATGGACCTTGAAAGGATCGGTAGATCCCGTCTGAAATTGAGGCTTCCAGCGTTGCGAGCATTGATTGATGTGCAACAGAGCCGGCTTTTCGAGCGTTATGTGAGCAACACGCCCTCGCCGCCATGGCTGGCATTCCCTCAGTCTCTGCGAATGCTACGCCACTTTGGTTTTCATGGTCGACGATCTGCGCAATGAGGATCCGGTCCGCGCTGAGCTGCTGGCCGAATAAAAGACCATGTGCCGCGCCATGGAAGCAGACGCGGTAGCGATGATCGAAGGTGAAAGAACGCGAGGTGGTAGTAGGCCGCCGTGCGTAATTGCAACTACAGTCAAGGAGCGGCGTTTTCCTAGTGGCAACGACGCGAGGAGGCTGAAATGCGTCACACAGAGCGAGAGAAAAAGGATTACGATCACGATCTACTGATGATCGTGGCATTGACGGTTTCCGGTTTGCTGATCATTGGCGCGACTTTGCTGGCGTTGGCAATCTGATTAGAGCCAGCAGAACCACGCGGAATGCAATCAGGTTCAATGCCTCGGATTCCGCCAATATTGTGCAAGCACCGGATCGTGTTCCAAGTGCTCCTGCCAAGCGGCCTCCGGTACCTGACCCGATCGGTAAGCCTCAATAAGCAAACGCTGATCGTCGGTTAGGTCAGGCTCGACTTCGGCAGGATACCAATGGAACAATCCAAAGACCGCCTCGCCGATATCTCTCATGTGGATCGACATCAGACACCTCGCGTCTCCATCTCGTGGTAAACGCATGGGGACCTGCGATGTTTCAATGAGCCATAGACCGTTGATCATCACCGCAACGGCAGGAACAGTTGGAGCGGGGCGGATGGGGCATGATTGGAATGACGCGCGCAGGCGCCGGATGAAGATTGTGTGATTTGGAACGGCCGTCGCACTGGCGGCCTTACTGGCATCAGTCGCAGCTCAGGTGATGACGCGAGCGATCTGAGGACGAAGGCGAGAGAAGCGAATGGCAAACATCCTGGAATTTCCGCTAACTCGAGATCAGCGCGGCGCCAAGGAACGGCTGGTTAAGGCGATGCGCGAGTTTAACGCTGCCGTGAAGTTCGCCGCGAAAACTGGACTTCAAGTTGAGGTTTCACAGGTTCGTTGCTACGCCACCTACAGCGTCGAGCCCCTTACGCTCGTCAGCGTCGCCGCTAACATTCCGGGCAAACTGCCGGAGTTCGACGGCTTAGAGTTCTAGATTTAAGGCTCTTGGCAGGCACGACGCGATTGCCCATCACAGGCTATGCGCCTCGCGCCACATGGTTTCGAGCTGCTCGGGCATGATCCCGAGCTGAGCGGCTATGGTTGCGGGGCCGAGGCGAAGCTCTCGCGCCGTCAGCGGACCATTCTTGGCAGCCGCTTCCTGCTCCGCCCGTTCGGCTTCGAGCTTCGCCAGTGGCCTCAGCGTTGCGAGTGTCGGCGTCCTTCACCTTGGCGCTCAAGATGATTTTCATTGTCGTTCAGGGGAACGAATTCGCCGGCTGCTGCTTCTGTTTCTTTACCGGGATATCAGTCGGCATGATTTCCAGCACGGGATCTGTTGGGGACCTAGTCGGCATCCAATGGTCGTGTCGGAGGGAATTGCGCTGATCTTACTGCGTGACAAGGTCCGCACCGAACCACTTCAGACTGATTGCCCTTAACGTACCATCTGCTTGAATTGCTCGAATGGCGTCGTCGAATTTTCGTGATAGCACATCGTCTCCCTTCCTTAGGCCGATACCGATACCTGGGCCGAACAGTCCTCCGGAAATACGTGGGCCATAGAGATGTGCAGAGCCACCATCCTTTGATTCCAGGAAAGCTTTCCAAACGGAGAAATCCGCCAAGCCGCCATCAAGCCGTCCAGCGAGGAGGTCGAGATTTAGATTGTCTTGCTTATCATAAGTGCGCACCTCGACAATGTCGCCAAAATACTCCCTGATGAAAGCCTCCGCGTTCGTGGAACCTTGCACGCCGATTGATTTGCCTCTGAGATTTTCCTTCAAGTCCGCGAGGATGCTCGCACCGGCCTCCGTTTCCTTTGAAAGGTCGAGCTTCGCCTCGTTGTCCATCTCGGGGAGCTGGAGCGACTTGGAAACTACGAAATAGTTGGAAGTCAGGGCATAGGGCTCTGAGAAGGCTATAACCTGCCGGCGCTTCTCAGTTATCGACATCCCAGCCATGACGGCATCGTATTTTCCGACCGTCAGTGCCGGAATGATGCCGTCCCATGCCTGCGTTGTGAATTCGCATTTCAGATTCGCGCGTGCGCAGAGTGCCACGCCGACATCAATGTCAAAGCCGATTGGCTTCCCGGATGTATCGACTGCGTTCCAGGGCGGAAAGGCGCCTTCTGTTGCAACTCTGATCGTTCTCCCATCTTCGGCATGGGCCATCCCGGCTAACGAGCCGACAACGACGACACTTAGTATCATTTTAAACGCGTTCATTTGGTTCCCCTTTTGTCCGTTGCGGGTTCAGGTGTAGATTCGCGGGATATGGTCACGCAGGCCTGCGTAGAGGCCGATAACGTCAGTTCCCCAAAGCGCCGCGATTTCCTCATGGGTGATCACTTCGTCGCCTTGTCTGCCGAGCAGTACGACCTGGTCGCCGAAGCGCGTTTCAGGGACCTCTGTGAGGTCGATGCGCAGGTGCTCGAGGTGGGCCGGCGGCAACAGCCGGGCTCGTTTACCGCCAACAATCGCTTCGGCATTGCGGGGAATTACTCGAGGAAGGCCGTCCCCCCATCCCATGCCAAGGACGCCGAGGACCATAGCCGGCCGGAACCCTGGAATTTCCGGGATCGGACCGAGCGAAACATCGAGGCGTTTCACAGCGACGACGGTGGTGCAGATAGCCTTCAAAGCTGGTCGCAAGGTAAGATGCCGCGTGGGCCGCTGGGCCTCTGGCAACCCAACAAAAAGTGCCCCCGGGTCGACCGCATCCAAATCCATATCCGGATATGTGAGGACACCCTCGGTGCTCGACATCATGGCAATAACGGGCCGGTCTCCGCGCGCTCCAGTCAAGATCGCCTGCATTCGCCCAAGTTGATTGACCGCGTCCGTTGGCTTTGACGTTGGCAACTCGCTCAGGTGTGCATAGATGCCGTCGACCTGCACATCCGAATCTGCGTGGGCCGCGGCAAGTAGCCCGCCTGCCTCTAGCGGCGTCGCACCTGCACGAAAGAAACCCAGGTCAACCTTGATAAAGACGCGGGTTCTCGTCATCACGGACCGCCAGCGCTCCAGTTCATCGATACTGGAAACGCTAACCGTTAGATCGAGTGCCTCCACCATCGGCCCCGCTGTCGGCAAGGCTCCTGGGTAAAGAAGAATTGGATGCCCTACTCCCGCCCTGCGGATCGAAACGGCGTCTAGAAGCGAGGCGACCGCAAAACCATCAGCACCCTCCGACTCCAGCGCGCCAGCGACCGGCCCGGCACCGCACCCGTACCCATTCCGCTTCAGGCATGCATAGATCTTCACGTTCGTCGGCAGCTGCTCGCGGAGTTGCCGATAATTGTGCCTGATTGCACCTAGATCAATTTCATACCAGCTTCCTCGCAGAAGGGCGGCCTCAGCGCAGCCAAGATCATGCTCTTGCGAGAAAGGGACCAGGAGAGCGGTCATCGCGCCACCTTCCCTATCGCAAGTTTCTCCTGCGAACTTTGGGCGAGCTCACGACTATCGCTCTCAGCCTGGACGCGGCGCTGGTGGACCGTGATGTGTCTCTCCAGTCGCCCGAAGAGCTGGACGAGCACGAATGTGAAACCGAGATAGATCAAAGCCGCAGAAATGAAGACCTCGTAGGGAGAGAAGGTTTGCGCCACGATCTTCCGGGCCGTGCCCGTCAATTCCATCATGGTTATGGTGCTGGCGAGAGAGCTCGCCTTCAGCATCAGCACCACCTCATTTGCATAGGCGGGAAGTGAGAGGCGAAGGGCGATAGGCAGAACAATCCGCCGCGTGCGAAGCGTGTAGGACATGCCGAGTGCCTTCGCCGCCTCGATCTCCCCTCCAGGCACGGCGCGTATTCCACCGCGGAGAATTTCGGTGGTGTAAGCGGCGTTGTTGAGGGAAAACGCGATGAGCGCACACCAAAAGGGTTCCTTCAGTATGGCCCAGGCAAAGCTCGAACGGATCCACTCGACCTGGCTCGCACCGTAGTAGATCAGGAAAAGCTGAACGAGGAGCGGCGTTCCACGGAACGCGAATGTATAAAGAAGCACCGGATGAGAGAGTGCGGTCATTGTCGATGCGCGCATGAGCGAGAGCGGTAACGCGATGACGAAGCCAAGCAAGACGGAGGCGACCGTCAGTTGGGCGGTTAGAAGCGCTCCCTCAAGCAGAGGCGGCAGAACGTCAACGATAAGGTGCCAGTTCATAATTGTTTACTCATTCTGCGATACGGGCGCCGCGATTTGCGCGCCGTTCAAGCAAGGTCAGGCCTACCAGGGAAACGGAAGTGAAGGAGAGATAGAGGCCGGCGGCGATGGAATAGAAGGTCAGAGGATCGTGAGTTGAACCCGCCGCCACACCGGTCTTGCGCATCAGATCCTCGAGGCCGACTACGGAGACGAGAGCCGTATCTTTCAGCAGGGTGAGCCAGAGATTTCCGATGCCCGGCAGCGCGTATCGCCACATTTGCGGGAGGATCACGAGCCGCCATGTATGGGGAGTAGACAGGCCGAGAGCTTGTGCTGCCTCGATCTGGCCCACCGGCACGGCTCGGATCGCGGCCCTGAAGACTTCGGTCGCGTAAGCCCCGAAAACGATGGTCAGCGAGAATACGCCCGCGGCAAACGCATCGACTTCGACATAGCGACCGAACATCGCCGTCATTGCAACGGTGCCGCCGAAATAAAGGATAAGAATGAGGAGGAGTTCGGGAACTCCGCGAATAATCGTGGTATAGGCATCCGCCGATCGCTTGAGTATCTGAAACCGACTCAGTTTTGCCATCGCGCCGCAGAGACCGACAAGAATCCCCAAAACCAAGCTGGTCAACGCAACGCGTAGCGTCGTTAGCGCCCCGGCAGCGATCTGATCGCCAAAGCCCTGCAGCTCCATCATTGACGCAACTCCTCGCGCTGCGCCGACAGGAATTGCTTTAGTCGGGGTGACGTTGGGTTGCTGAAGAATGCTTCCGGTTCAGCCTCTTCTTCGATCTGTCCCTGATGGAGGAACACAACTCGGTTCGAAACTTGCCGCGCAAAGCCGAGTTCATGGGTAACGATCAGCATCGTCCTCCCCTCTTCTGCAAGTGAACGAATGACCTTCAACACCTCACCCACCAGTTCGGGATCGAGGGCCGACGTTGGCTCGTCAAAAAGGAGGATCTCGGGCTCCATCGCCAGAGCACGCGCAATCGCAATACGCTGTTGCTGGCCGCCGGAAAGGTGGGAGGGATAGGTATGAAGTTTGTCGGCCAGACCAACCTTAAGCAGCAGTTCCTCCGCCCGAAGGCGGGCGTCCCGTTTGGACAAACCCAAGACGTGTATCGGCGCTTCGACGATGTTTTCGAGGACGGTCTTGTGAGACCAGAGATTGAAGCTCTGGAACACCATCCCGAGTTTCACGCGCAGGGCATTGATTTCCCGCTGCCCGGTCCTGCCGGGCCGAGCTCTAACCTGTCGCCCCGATATCCAGATTTCACCGCCGCTCGGCTCCTCCAGGAAATTTAGGCATCGCAGCAACGTGCTTTTTCCCGAGCCGCTGCTGCCGAGGATGGAAATAACGTCGCTGCGGTGAGCAGTGAGGGAGACACCCCTGATGACCTCAAGGTCGCCAAAGCGCTTCTTGAGACCGCGAACACGTAACGCCATGCGTGCGTCGGGTGGGCTAAAACGATCATCGGATTTGGCGTTGCTGTTCACAATGGCATCCTCGGCTGTTGTTCTCCGAGGATGACCACTCTAGCTGGATCGCGCTTGCCGGGGATTGACGCATCTGCACGATCTGATCAAGAAATCATATGGACCGGCCCTGAAACTTATCAGGCAGAGGCAACCCATTGCCGCGAGGACACGAGCCGAATGCTCGTGACCTAATAACTATCTTGTATGGTCGAGGACTATTTTTTCTGGCACACCGCGGAGCGCCTGCGCAGGCAGCGGGTGTGGCAATGATCCGGTCAGGATTGCCGGGCGGGAACGACGCCAATCAGCTCCGTCGTTGCATCTTTTTGAGCTGCAACCACCCGTACCGGCAGGCAACGCCGGGGGACGCCCTCCGGCTAATCTCATTTAAGCGCTGTCACAGCACCTCCGCCGTTTGGTCGCCGTCGGAACTCCTAAGCTGCGCAATTTGTTCGGGTCCTACGCGCTGGCCGCGTCGAACCTATGCCCTTGCGCGTATTATCTGGATTCTCGGCTTGGCCAAGCTCCACGATAGGCCCCGGGTGTCACTCCGACCTCTCGGCGAAACGCATTTGAGAAGTGGCTCGAATTTGAAAAGCCGCAGGCCAAGGCGATGTCCGTAGCGGACATCGACGAATGGCGCAGATATTCCTTTGCTCTCTCGATCCTGCGCCGGATGATAAAGGCATATGGCGGACAACCAAGCGACTGCTTAAATGCCCTGCAGAAGTGGGGAATACTGAGGCTCACCACCTCGGCCAATTGAGAGAGAGATAAACCGACGTCGAGGTTTTCGTCGATTTTCTCAATGACCCTGTTCAGGCTTGTCGGCGTCAATCCGCCTTTGCTGACGGAGGGAACGTACCTTTGCCTGCGAAACAACTGTGCGACGATCGTCGCTACATAGCTTTCGACAAGAATAGTACTGAGTGGCCCTTGGTCTCGTATTTCTGCTCCGATCCCACGCGCCGCATTCATGAGGACAGGGTCCTCACAACCCATCTCCGGCGACAGCGAGGGTTGCAGCTCAGGCATGGTGCGGCCGAGAAGGTCCGTTACAAACGACGGATCGACCAAGATTGAAAGATAAGCCGCCCTGGGTGCCCCGGTCTCCCATCCTTGCCAGTTGCTCCCGGCCGGGATGAAAAGAACCGAACCTGGTTTTCTACGCGCAAAGGGAACGGGTTTTCCGTCCAGAAAGTACTGGCCTTGCTCACAGTCGCCTTGCACATTGAGCACGACCAGATGCCGGGTCGGTGTGATTGCGATTTCTTCCTTCTCCAATCCAGTCCGTCGAACGAATTCAGCTTGCACACGCCCCCAAGACTTGATCTCGCGGGAGATTGTTCGGCAACTCCCGGTCTTAAAAACGGAATTCGGCTCTGAGGTGGCAACGATCAATGACATGGGACCTCCCCGATTTGGGGCAATCCTTTGCCATGGAAAGCGATGAACGATGACAGGAGTGCGCCGTTCTGATTGGCGGGGTGTCGAGCTTGACTGATCGAAGACGAGTCGAGTGAAAGTAGACGTCTGACTGTTGTCGCGAATTTCCGCTTCCGCATCGGCCGCTCCCCGGAAAGAGAGTTTGTCGCGGTACGCCCCCGCGAAACTCACTAAACCTCCGAATGATCGGGGAGTTGGAAACTGTCCGTGACAGCCCTGTGGCCTTTAGTTCCGGAGAACCTGGACATACGCCACAGGCTCCCCGACCCAAAGGTCAGAGAGTGTGATGCTGAATCGACCAGCATCAGTCGCACGGAGGGGTTTCCACGCCCCAAGGCAGCGCGTACTGCCTCACGATCAAAATAGAGGACCCGACGATGCTTCGCTAGGGTCAAGTGAGTAAAAATTGTCGACGATGATAATATCGCGGCACGATTGTGATGTTCTGGCACTCTCACGCAAACGAACGCGCCTTTGCGCGGGGTTGGTTTCGGGGCGGGACACGTGTCTCGTCCGACGGACCTTGGCATCGACTTGGAAAAGAGCGAAGGGCACCACTGCCGGGTTTGGCTTTGAAAAATCCGCCGCAGCGGCCTGAGAGGGAGAGCATATCGGAACCGTAAGCATAGCGACCCACCAGGGTACGGCGGGAATTCGCGCATGCCGAGACCAGTTAAAAGGGCCGCCGCGGGAGGTTCAGCATAGATGGGGTAATCGGCTTCGTGCCCCATCTTCACCGATCGGAGGAAGGTGCTGCGCACCGAGCTAATGATAAAACGTGGTCTGTATGAAACAGCCACAAACATCAGAAAGAGGAAGCGCAGCCATGAAACATTACGCCGGCCTCGATGTCTCGGTCAAAGAAACCAGCGTTTGTATTGTCGATGCAAGCGGCAAGACCTGCCGGGAGAAAAAGGTAGTGTCTCACCCGCAGGACTTGGTTGCCATCCTGCGTGATCCCGCGCTCAGCTTGGAACGGGTGGGACTTGAGGCCGGGCCAATGTCGCAATGGCTGTTCGAAGGACTGGCAAAGGCCGGCCTTCCGGTATTCTGCATCGAGACGCGCCACACGAAGGCCTTCTTAAAGGCTTCGCAAACGAACAAGAGTGATCGCAACGATGCGCGCGGCATTGCGCAAATGATGCGGGTCGGTCTTTTCAAGAGCGTACACGTGAAGACGCTTACGAGCCAGAAGCGCCGCGCTCTGTTGACGGCTCGCTCGCTGTTACAGGAAAAAGCGATCGCTCTCGAGAACGATATGCGTGGGCTGCTGCGCAATTTCGGGCTGAAGGTCGGCGTCGTCTCCGGGGGTACGTTCGAGGAGAAGATACGCGAACTCATTGAGGCGGACCCCGATCTGGCGGAAATCATGGAACCTTTGCTCGCTGGACGGCGCAAGCTGCGCGAAGAATTCGCCAAACTGGACAAGAAGGTTGCCCACGAGGCGAGGTGTGATGAAGTTTGCAAGCGGCTGATGACGGTGCCTGGGGTCGGACCGGTTGTCTCGCTCGCCTATGTCTCGACGATCGACATTCCCAGTCGGTTCCGCCATTCGCGGGCGGTGGGAGCCGTACTGGGGCTCACGCCGGTGCTCAACCAGTCCGGCGAAAGCAAACGGATCGGTCATGTCTCCCTATGCGGGGATGCCATGATGCGAGCGCTTCTGTATGAGGCGGCGCAGACGATGCTGACGCGTGTGGTGAAATGGTGCTGGCTCAAAGCATGGGCAATGAACATTGCCAGGCGGCATGGCAGAAAGAAAGCCAACGTTGCATTGGCGCGCAGGCTTGCTGTGGTGATGCATCGGATGTGGGTGGACGGCTCAGAGTTCCGCTGGACGCGGGAGGAGACAGCCGGCGCCATGCCCGCATAAAGTAGTCAGTTCTAAACGCAATCAAAGAAAGAGAAATTCAAAGCTCCGCCTCGCGGAGGAAGACGTCCTTCGCGGACGATGGTGATGTGAGTTCGTGGCCGTCGCTTATACCGATGATCCGTCATCAGGATGCAGCATAGATTGGACCACATCATCTACTGGACCCCATCGTGGGAGGGCCTAGTGCCGATCCCGGAGAGAAGCGCGGGCCGCGAAGAAACGTTGAACGCCGCACAAGTGGGACAGCTCGAAAAGCGCTTGACCTCAACACGCCGATTAGAGAAGCGACGGCGAGCAGCCGGGGACCGGGATCGACTGCCCCCGGCGAGGTATTCCTTCTAAAATTCCTGCGCTTTCAGACAGAACGAGGCTCTGGGGGACCGCCTCAGGGGCCCCCGTTCTCATTAAGAACCGGTGAGATCAGATCTCGCTTTTTGTCGGGCCTTTTGGCGTCGTTGCCGTGACCGACGCCGCCGGAGCGTCGAGGAAATCGAGGTCTAGGGGAAGTGAAACTCATGACCACATCTAGGAGCTTCTCCGGGGTTAGCGCCTTAACGTAGGTTTGCCCTTCAAACCCACCACCATCGGGCTCCATAATGACGCCGATGTGAGAACCCTTGTTGAGTCGAGAACCGTGCGGAACGTGTGGCCAAAAACTGTGGAAAGCGGTTTCCGACATCGAACTCAATACGATCTTCGAGAACTCGCGGCTAAATCCGGAGCTGAGTTATCTGCGGTTTATCGCCTATCGACGACACGACAGATCGTCAAAGCCAAAGTACCCACTGCAAGAATAAAGGCGAACGCCAGAAAAATCGTTGAGGGCTCCTCGTTCCCCAAAGCTGCGACCACGCCAAACAAGACCACCCCGAGCAAAACGCCGACGCTATGCACTGCGCCTTTCGCACGGCCAAGGGCCCCCTGAGGCACGGAGGATTGTAGCATCACCTCAATACCGACCCTGCCCAAATTATAAAGCGCACCTAGGATAGCAAAGATCAGGAGAGTCCACGGAATGTCGAGCACGTTCAGAAGGGCGAACGAGATCGCAGTCAGCGCGAGGATCGCAAACTGCAGGATAGTAATCCTTGCCGCTCGCAGCATCGGTATTAGAAGGAGCGTACCTAGGATGGATCCTGCTGACCAAGCGCCCTCCAACTGCCCGAAGTCAATCGCGTCACCTTTCAACTCGGCAAATACGAAGCTCGGACCGATGACGCTGACCAGCACCCCTCCGGTATAGAGCAGCGCATAGATTGCACCCAATTGCAGCAAATGCGCATCGATTTGCACTGCCGGTCGTGTGTCTGCGCCGGCGCGAAACTGAGGAGACAGATCCCGCCGTACAGCCAGCATGAAACAGACTGACAGCCCGAATGCCGCCGCGAGCAGAGTAAATGTATAGGTGGGAATGGCGAAATGCAGGAGCACACCTGTAAGTACTGCCGCAACGAGGCTCCCCGACTGCATGAGAAAGAATACCATCGAGTTTGCGGCTGGTAGTGACAGGCCGGCGCCAACGGAGGGAATCATTGATTGGGACGATGTCAGCGCAATCCGGTCGGAGGTCGCGAACAATACAGCAGACCACCAGATCGCCCACTTGGGATTGAGGACTATCAGAAGCAGGCCCAGTACTAAAGCTCCAGCGAACCGGACGATGTCAGCGGTAACGCACAAGATGCGGCGATCATACCGATCTGACATCCAGCCTGCGATCGGGCTCGATACCAGCTCAGTGACACTGAGGATCGCGAAAAACGCAGCAACTGAGGCGGCGCCAAATCCCTGCGCCACGAGGATCCATGCACAGGCTATTTGATACCCGTTTCGGCCAACGGCCGAAACGAAGGTGCTCGCCAGGAACCCGTTGAAGGATCGCGATGCCTGAGTGGCGGTCTGGGGATCTGCGACAGAATATGGTTGGAGCATTGGCGGCGCCTTTCGGTGGATGCGCCATATTAATAGGGAACTTCCCCGCAACCCCGCTTTCGAACCGGGACCACATTGTCGAAAACGTGCCCAATAACGCGCCGATACCCATCAAATTCGCCACCGTCGGCGGAACTCCGAGGGAGCAGTGCCAAAGGCGCGTTTGAATGCGACCGCGAAATGACTTGAACTCCCGAACCCGCAATCGAGGGCAATGTCGGTGGCTGAGCGATCCGTCCCCCGCAGAAGGTCGACAGCGCGTTTCAGCCGCAGATCCGCGACAAAGGCGAAGGGTGACATCCCGGTAGACTGCTTAAACGCACGAAAGAAGTGGCGCCTGCTGACACCTACTTCCGCGGCGAGTTCATTTAGGTTTGGCGGGTTCACAAGACGCGCGTTGATCAGGGCGACGACCCGATTAAGGTCGAATGGTGAGAGCCCGCCTTTCAAAGGCTCCAATCCCGAGCCGTTCAACCTGGCGAGTTGGATAAACATCTGGACCGCCTGGCTCTCTGCCATGATGATGCTGGCCGGATCGGGATTCTTGAGTTCGGCCACGATCGTGTGGAGACAAGCCTCAATCATGCCGTCTCTAAATCCGATAGCTGGATGCAACCCTCGGACATGATCGGCGCCGAGCGTCTGCTCGATGAAGGTGGGGTCGATGGAGACAAAAAGGTAGCAGCCTCTAGCGTCCCCCTCGTCCCACCCGGTCCACTCGCTATGCGCCGGCAAAAAAACGACCGATCCGGGCCGCCGAGGGGTGAACGCCACACGCCGCCCATCCACATAGTCGTCCCCGGATCGCGCGTCACCCTGCAAATTGAACAATAAGGCGTGCTGCTCTGGCGCGAACCGAGTCTCCTGTCGGAGCAAACCGGTTCGCTTTACAACATGGGCCCGTACTACGCCCCAATCCATGTGCTGGTGTACGACCGTCTTGTGATTAGAACGGCGAACCTCATCAGGCTGGAAGCCAAGCGTCTCCGTCAAGAGAAGCAATCCCTCAATATTCGTTTCAAAATCACCCGGATCATAGAATCAACTTGAGCTGCCGAACAACTCTGGATAACCCGCAGTTGGGTGATCGTGGCACTTTCGTGCAAAAGTGGCATGCGCATGAAAGCGCGTTGCCGAAACCGGCGTTACCCCTGGAATAAGGCGCCGCCCGCGGAAAGGCAAATCTAAGCGCATGAAATTTGTGCGCCACTGCGGTTGCAGCTGGCAGCGTCGCCCCTCTGGTTATCTGCTTAGGTGTATTGCGATGCAAAATTTCAAAGAGTTTTTCACCGAATGCGATCGTGCCCCGCGTTTGAATCATCTAGCCGGTTTCTTCGCCGAGACAGCCGCCGGCAATGGTGGCGCACCAGTTCGCAAACCGACCGTGGATACGCGCCTCCTGCCCGACGACCCGTTGTTGCATCGGCTCGTCGAATTGCATTCGCGCCGCCAGGGCTTCTTCGATCAGCATTATCACGGCAGCATTCCCTATCGTCTCGAGGAAGAATTCCGTATGGCCCATGCGGTCCTGCGCTACAGCCAACTGAGCACGACCAAGGTCCTGCTTTATAGCCTCGGCACCGCCGAAGGGACGATGGCGCGCACGCTTTCCGAGATGAGCCGAGGCAAGATCCAGTCTTTGTCCTGCAGCCCTAACGAGGAAAACTACAAGTGCTTCCTGGCTTTTGGCGAGCCGCCGCACGCCAGTTTCTTTCTCGGCTCCTTTCATCGATTGACGAAAGAACATCTCCATTCCGAAATCCACCTTGAGCCGTTCACTGGCGGTTTCGATATCATCCTGGAAGATACGACATTCCAAATGTACTCACCCAACAGAAGTCAGCAGATCGCGTTCGTCGCGCAGCATCTCAAGGAAGATGGGATTCTGCTCTTCGTGGAGAAATTCCGTGCGGCGGATCTCCGGGAGTATCAGTTGCGGGAGTTTCAAAAGGACTACGGATTCAAGTCCCGGTACTTCGGGGCCGAGGAAATAGAGCGTAAGTCCAAGCTGGTGCTGGCGACAATGCGTCACAGCGAGGTCACGTTAGCCGAGATGGCAGCAGCGGTATACGCTCATTTCAGGCATTGCGTCATCACGTGGAATAGCGGGAACTTCTACGGGCTGGCCGCTAGCAACAGCAAGGAAAACCTCCAGCGCTATCTTTCATTGATGGCGCAGCCCGCAATCCCCGCCGAATACGTCTACGATCCTGAACCCTACACCGAACTGGCGACTTAGGCTGATGATCGCAGGACATAGCAGGCATCTCGTCTAGCAGCGTGACGCGAAAAAGCACGGACATAAATTATAATTTACATCACCATGCGTAATAGTTTGCTTTGTGAACCGCCGAGGACCTGCATCTAATAATTGAGCTCGTCCTTGGCGGTATCGTAAGGGTAAAATGGGAGGCCGCGATGCCAATCGAGAGTCCAGCAGACATTGTATCTCACCTGGCACAGCAAATGGTGGAGAAAGGAACGAGTCCCCGCAAGCTCGCGCTGCTGACTGGAGTTGCCGAAAACAGATTCGAACTCATTCAGATGGGCGACTGGAAAAATCTGACCATTCGGGAAATTGCGGTCATCTCCGAGGCGCTTGAGGTCGACCTGTGCAGCCTTATCGTAGGCGGTTCAGAAACCTTGTAACGACTGCTCGAAACTTGCGCCCGAAGCAAACGCGGTGGTTTTCTCCTGAGCAGGAGCCGCTGTCCACTGACGGCGATAAGAAGCAAAGCTTAGTGCGAATTGCGAAACCCCATGGACTGGGAAAGAGATTGCGATTCTTCAAGGTCAGGACGCCGGGAACGACCATCTTGCGTTCGTCCGATTGCAGCCAGGCCAAGGAAGACCATGCTGTCATCATCGTTCACGGTCCGGAAAGGCTCGCCCTTGCCGCCAACGAGCAGGAAACATGATGCTGGTATTGTTTCTCCCGCCGCCGGTGATAGCAGCAGGGTCTTACATAGGATGACGCTGGCGCGCCCGTTGTAGACAGCCTTGGCGTAATCGCGCGCGGCATCGACACAGCTCCATGTCTGCACACGATTATAGAGAACCTTTTCTGACGGGCAGGCGTTCAAGCCCCGTAGGCTGATCTCGCGGCCCCCTATCGTTCGCTTGACAGGGCCTTCGATCCCGACCTCGGCTTCCACCTTTTCTAAGGAACGTGCCACAAGCTTTCCCTCGGCGTCGAAGCGCTCCAGCACGAACATCTTCATCCCTTCCTGTACGAACTGCCGAAGGTAATTCGGGGACGGCTCCGCATAGGGATCCTCACCGTCCGCCCTCAAGAGCGTCGCGTTTACGGAAAGAAGCGTGACGGCAAGGCTGATAACCTTAAGTTGCTGTATGCGCGCGTGCATGGCCATTTCCAGGTTGACAGAGAAGTCTAATGCGAATTAATTATAGTTTACTCGGCGGCGTATCAACCTGGGGCCAAGAATTTGAAAATTACCCTGCTTCCTCTCCTCATCTCCGCGTCGACTGTAACGGCGAATGCTTGTGAAGCGGTCGACACTACCGACGTTCTGGAGATGGTGAGGACGATTGCCGCCGAGGAGGAGCTAGATCCGGATCTGGCCCTCGCCGTGGTCGACGTCGAGAGCGCCGGCGGCAAACATCAGGTCTCCGACGCGGGCGCTATCGGTGTCATGCAACTGATGCCGGAAACCGCGTCCGACTACGGCGTAACCGATCGCTGCGATCCTCGATCCAATATCCGCGGCGGCGTGCGTTATCTCAAGAAACTCTACGGGGAGTTCGAAGATCCGCTGCTGATGCTCGCTGCCTACAATGCCGGTCCAGAGCGGGTTTACCAGAAGGGTGGCATCCCCGAATTCAATGAAACCGCCCAGTACATTGTCAAGGTGATGAACCGGTGGAAGCTGAATGCAAAGGCAACAGCGGCCCTGGAAAAGCGCAGCGGTAGCGCGCATCGACAAGAGACGGTCGCATTGGCGCCCTCCCCATGGCGCGAGGAACACGTGTGGACCGCGGAGTAACGACGCTCACCACGACTTCCATCCTCCCAAAAATACGAAGGACATTCGAATGAACATTCTTCCCATGATGCAGCGATCGAGAAGCAAAGTTATTCTGTCACTGGCGCTGCTGGCAACGCCCGCCGCGTTGGTGCCGGAATTCGCCTATGCGCAATCTGCGGCCCCGATCGAAGGCATTCTTGACTGGTTCGTCGGTGTCCTGCAGGGCAACGTCGCGCGATCTTTCATGATCATCGCAGTGTGCTTCCTCGGCTTTCTGTTCCTCTCTGGACGCATGGCCTGGCAGGTTGCAATTTCGATCATCATCGGCATTGCGATCATTTTCGGTGCGGCCGAACTGGTCGACGCTATGAAGTCCTCGGCGGGCCTCTGATATGCAAGACGATGCTCCCGATGTCGAACCGCTCATCCTGCCGCTGACGAGGCCTCCAATGTATTTCGGGGTGGATATCATCGTGTTCGTGGTGAACGGCATCTTTGGGATCGTCATCTTCATCGCATCATCGAATTTCCTGGCGCCGCTGGTCGTCCTGCCGATCCACTTCGTCGCGCTCTACCTATGCCAGCGGGATATCCACATCGTCCGGGTCGTGCAGGTGTTCCTGTCGATGCGCAGAGCGATCCGCAACAGGCGCTTCTGGAAAGCGGGGAGCTACGCCCCATGAACATCGTCAATCGCGACTTGAAGTTCGGGCGCGAACGCGCCCGCGACATGGGGATCGGCACGCATGTCCCGTATCTCCGCCATGTCGATGAAGCGACGATCGTCACCAAATCCGGCCTGTTGCTGCAGGTAATCCGGTTATCCGGCCTCCCATACCAAACGATGGATCAGGCGGAGATCAATGCGCGCCTGGCCAACCGCAACATGACAGTTCGGTCGCTCGGATCGTCGCGTTTTGCCCTTTACGCCACTATCATCCGTCGCCAGATCGTGCCAGCAATCGACGGCGATTTCGATAATCCCTTCGCCGACGAGCTGAACGCCCGCTACATGGACGGGCTGAAGCACCGGACCATGTTCGTCAATGAGCTTTACCTCACGGTCATCCGACGGCCTATGACCGGGCGCGCCGGCAAGGTCGACCGCATGTTCGACGTCTTCCGCATGGCTGACAATGAGGTCGAAGCCAGCAGCGAGGCGTTGCGCGACCTCAACGACATGGTCTCTGGTATCGTCGGCGACTTTCGCTCCTATCGCCCGGAAATTCTTTCCTGTGTTACCCGTGACGGCGGTATTTATTCCGAGCCTGCCGAGTTCTTAGCCAAGATCCTCGCCGCCGGCGACGAGCGGACGATGCCGCTGCCTCGCATGTCGCTTGCCGACTATATCGGGACCGGGCGGATCATGTTCGGCCGCAAGGCAACAGAAATCTGGTCGGCGGATGGCTCGTCCTCCAAGGTCGCGGCGATGGTGTCGATCAAGGAATATCCGCCGATGACGACGCCCGGTCAGCTCGACGGATTGCTCCGCCTGCCTTACGAATTCATCGTTACCCATTCTTTCGCGCCGGAAGATCGGACAACGGTCACGGAGGCGATCGTGACGATCAGCAGGCAGATCGCAAACTCCGACGATGGCGGCACGGTGGTCGAAGACGACATCGAGACGGCGCGCGACCGGCTCGCCTCGGGCGAAGTCGTGTTCGGAAAACATCACATGACGGTTGCGGTGTTCGAGCGCGATCTCTCGCGGCTAAACCGTGCCGTCGCCGACGTTTCTGCCGAACTTGCGCGCATGGGCGTTGTCGCCGTTCGCGAGGACCTCAATCTAGAAGCCGCCTGGTGGGCGCAACTGCCAACCAACTTCTCCTATATCGCACGTCAAGGGCTGATCTCGTCGGTGAACTTCGCCGGGCTGTTCTCCGCGCATAACTTCCCTTCCGGCCAAACACATAAGGTCCATTGGGGCGTTCCCATCTCGTTGTTGGAGACCACCAGCCAAACCGCCTACTTCTTCAATTTCCACGAGGCCGATGTCGGCAACTTCACAATCATCGGCCCGACTGGATCGGGCAAGACGGTGGCGCTTTCCTTCCTCTTGGCGCAAGGCATGCGGGTCGAGCCACGGCCGCGCTGCGTCTTCATCGACAAGGACCGCGGCGGCGAGATTTTCGTCCGCGCCATGGGCGGGCGCTATGAACGACTTTCGCCGGGTGAGCCGACGGGCTTTGCACCGCTCCAGCTTGAAGACACGCCGGCCAACCGAAGCTTTGGCAAGACGCTCGTCTCCTATTTGGTCACACCTTCGGACCGCGTGCTCAATGCCGAAGAGATGGCCGTCATCTCCGATGCGGTTGATAGCATCTATACGGATTTTGACCGGCAACAGCGCCGGCTCGATATGCTCGCCGAGGCCATGCGAGGGCGCATGCGCTCTGGCATTGGCGACCTCGCCGACCGGCTGAAGGAATGGACTACCGGGGACAAGGGCTGGCTGTTCAACAATCCCGCCGACACACTGGACTTTTCTGGCTCGCTGATCGGCTTCGACATGACGGAGATCCTCTCCGACAAGCGGACGCGATCGGCAGCTCTCCTCTACATGTTCCACCGCATCCAGGAGATCCTCGACGGCCGACCGTCGATGATCTTTCTCGATGAAGGCTGGCGGCTGCTCGATGATGAGGTCTTCTCCGGCTTCATCAAGGATTGGCTGAAGACCATCCGCAAGATGAACGGCATCGTCGGCTTCGGCACGCAATCAGCAGCCGACGTGGTGCGCTCAGAACTGCGCAACACGATCATCGAACAGACGATGACCAACATCTTCTTCCCCAACGCCTCCGCCGACGAGGAGAGTTACCGCAAAGCTTTCGGGCTCTCGGATAAGGAGTTCCGCTTCGTCAAGCAGGCGGATAAAGCGAGCCGCACGTTCCTGATCAAGCATGCACAGGACTCAATTATCGCTCGGCTCGACCTGTCGGCGATGCCCGATCTGGTGAAGGTGTTGTCCGGTCGGCCGGACACGGTACGCGAATGCCAGACGCTACGCCTGAGCTATGGCGAGGAGCCTGCCGCCTGGCTCCCACATTTTTGTGGCTGGACCCTCCCGGAGGCGACCAGTGCGTAGAACGATCCTTCTCCTGCTCTCCGCTGCATTGGTCACAGCACCAGCACCCGCCCTCGCGGACGTTCCTGTTAACGACAACGACATGAAGGAAAAGCGCTCCGAGGATGAAGGGCATTCGAAGAAGGACACGGAGACACGAGGCCATCAACTCGAGGAGCAGACGATCACGAATTGCAACATCTCAAACAAGGAGAAGTACCGCCGTCTCTACCGCTCACCGGCGCAAGCCGTAAACGAGGATGCCAAAAACGTCGAGCTGATCAAGCACTATGCAAACAAGCACAATGTCCCGGTCGGCCTTGCCTTGTCTGTGGCCCACGCCGAGTCCGGAATTTCGACGTGCTCAGGCTCTCCGACCGGCGTGAAGGGCGTCATGCAGCTGACGAAGAAGACCGGCAAGGGTATGGGTTTCGACCGGGAGATCAATGAGGAGAACATTGAGGGCGGCGTCAAATATCTCGGCATGGGCGTAAACAAATGCGGCAGCACCGACTATGCGTGCCTGGCCTCCTGGTACAACGGCTCGACTGCTTCGGAGCAAAGCAACTGGGCCGGCAAGGTCGGTCGGAACCATTCCTGGTTCAACGCCTATGCCGGCGGCTCGAATATCGAGGACATTTCTTCGCCGTCGTTCAAATCCTATGTCGACTATGGATCCGGCGCTACGCGTAGCTCGAATAGCGCGGCAGTAGGCGCGGTCGGTCGCGTCGTTCCCGGCATCGATGCAAGCACGGCACGCGTCCAGGAGGCGGGCCGGCGCATTGATAGTCTTTCAGAGTCCGCTGGGGCCTCGGAAATCTATCAGGAGGCTTGGGATGACAATACACAGGCGCGAGCCTTCAATGCCGAACTGGTGAATAACCTGATCACGGCACGCACGCTCTTCAACGAGCTGCTTCAGGCCAGAATGCAGATGAAGCTGTCGAAGATCTCGGAGACAGCCAAAACCCTGAAGTCCGATCCAAAGGTCAATCCGTACAGCTGCGATCCGGTCATCCTAGAACAGATGACGTTGTCGCGCGACGACTGGCCACGCTGCGCCGTAGTCGTGGATGCAGATGCGGAAACCACGATCATGTCCCCCCAAGGCACCGACGGCGCGATCGGCAACAATCTTCTCCTCATCCAGAATGCCGCAAACGCGGCCGATCAAGGAGGTCTGCAATGAAAAAGACGTTCGCCGTGGCTACCGTCCTCGCCTTCTCGACACCGGTCCTCGCCGACGTTCTAGTGATCGATAAAAAGAACCTGGCGATCGCCAGGAAGAACGCCGAAAACACCGGCGAGATCATGAAAACCAACACCAACATCCTCGAAAAGACCAAGGAGATCCTCGGCGCGCTGTCCGGCAGTCGCGACGGGTCGATGGGGATTTCCTCGACCGGCCTCGGCGGCAACATGTCCGTTTCGGCGGCGCCATCGTTCTCCTCGATCATGAACGGCGGCACGCTGTCATTCGGCGGTCTTGGCTCCGACGCACAGAACGTTGCGGCGACGCTGATCAACGGGCTGCAGCTCGTCAAGCAAGTGAAGGCGATCGTCGAAGGCGAGGATGCCGGGGCGATGAACCATGCCTTTTCCGGTACAGTCAACACGGCCGCCCTGCTCTCGGCGCTGACCCAGCAGGCATCGCAAGGCGTTTCGCAGCGTGAGCAATCGCTGCAGTCGGCAACTGGCCAGATCGGCTCGGCCGAAGACGTCAAGGGTTCGGTCGACGCCAATACCCGCATGCAGCTGGAAACGGCGCGCACGATCAACGAGCTGATCAGTGTCTCGAACGGCGGGGTTTCGGCGCTGAACACAGAAATGCAGATGCGGCTCACTCAGCAGTCGGAGACAGCCAAGATGCTGCAGTACAAAGACGTCAACCCGTTCAAGTGAGGCCGCATGCCATTGCTCGTCGCGATAATGCTTTCTGGTCTCGCGCTGGTTGCCGGATGCCAGACGAAGGGTGAAAAGAATGCCCCCTGCCCGCCGATATCGAGCTTTGTGGAGGCGGATGAGTTGTGCGGTCCGGCACGGCCCGTCAACGGCGTCTTCGCGCCTGTCCTGAGGGAATGAACGGATGGCGGCAACCACGATCATATCGGACATTTTCGCAAAGCTGGACGCGATAGGCGAGACGTTCGTTCGGAATGCCTACGAGGGCCTTGCGCTTCAGGTGAATGTCCTGTTCGGGTCGATGCTCACCCTCTACGTCGTCTGGTGGGGCTATATGATACTTGGCGGTCGCGCCGGCTTCTCCGTGCCGGAGGCGGCCTGGCGGCTCGGTAGGGCCTTCCTCATCTATTACATGGCGACCAACTGGGGCGCTTTCTCCGCCACGCTCTACAAGCTCGTGCAGTCCGTGCCGAACCTGATTTCCGACACGATTATCGAGTCGATCGCTGGGTCCGGAGGCGTCCTCAATGGCGGAACCGACGATACGACCGGCGTGGTGAAGATCCTCGACGCTGTCTTTGAAACGGCGGGCAAGGTTTATGAACAGGTGGCGACCGGTACCTTCGAATATGTCGGGGCGTTGATTGGCGCTGTCGTGTTCGTCGTCGCGATGATCTTCATCGCCGTCGCTGGGGCAGCGATCCTTGCAGCCAAGCTGATGCTGTTCATCACGCTAGCGTTGGCGCCGGTGTTCATCATTCTGGCGCTCTATCGCTGGACCTTCCGCTTCACCGAGGGCTGGCTGTTGCTGATGGTCAATCTGATGGTGACGCAGACTTTGATAATGGCGTTTCTTGCCTTCCTTTACCAGCTCATCGAGCTTGCCATTAACACGGCCAACAGTACCGCGACAGAAAGCAAGCTGTCCTATGTGGCACCGTTCGTGATTGTCTGCCTGCTGGGGATCGTCGTGTTCCGGTTTATCCCAGCCTTTGCCACAGCGATCGCCGGCGGCGTGGCGCTCGGTCAGGGTGATGTACCGCTGCACGGCGGATTGGAGTCTTGGCGACGTGCTCGAAATCAGGTCACCGGCCGAGCGCAAATCTTGAGGAGCGGTCTAGGTCGCCGACGCACGTCCGCCAGTGTTTACGCAGCCCAAGCGCGCGCAATACAGAGGGAGACTGAAAAGAACGGGCAACTTTAAGCTGAAGATACATGAATACCACTGCTAACAATTTTTTGTTCACATGGAGGCTACCATGAACCCTTGGGGTGACGATCGCCGGTATCAAGCCGCACTCCACCAGCAGGCTCAGATCAACGAGGAAGCTGCGGAACATGCTCGCAACGAAGCCAAGAAAGGTGGCGGCTTCGGTTTCCTGGTGTTTATGGTCGCCGTCATCTTCTTCAAACCGTTTGCCGAGTATTGCATCGATCTTTACAACACGCTCGCCGGATGTGTTCACAGCCTCGGCAGCTTGTTCGGCTTTTGACGAGGAGGCTTTTTGATGATGAAAATAGCCTCGACGATCATAACAGTCGGCTTGCTGCTTCCCGGCGTGGCATGGGCGCAAACGTTAAGTTCGATCTTGCCCGTGATGATCGGCGCTTATGCACCCGCCGAAGGCGGCTGCGAAGCCGCAGCTGCGGCGTTCATCTATGTCGAGGACAAGGGCCTCGGCGCGAACAAGACCGCCGGGAAAGTTCTGGCCCTCAAACAGGAAGGCAACTCCTTTGTTCTCGAAGTCTTGTGGATCGAGGCCGGCTCCGATGAAACGGACGGCGATCGTGACACGGTCCAGATCGACGTGAAGGATGATCGCTCCTTCTATTTCACGAACACGGCTTCGAAGAGGATCCTGATGCGATGGTGCAGCTAGGTTCCTAACCGCTGCGCCGGAGCTGAGCGACTCCAGAATTCAAGGCTATCCGGCTCCCTCCCCGCACGGATGTGGTCGGTAAAGGCGATCACTTGGCCTAGTGAATAAACTATAGTTAATTATGCCGCAGACGGCGGACCATCGGATAAACCCCAATGAGCAACGCAACCGCGAATATGCCCGAAACCCCGCCGATCGATCTCACCGCCTACTGGGTAGCCGGCGCATCATGGGAGGCGGAACTCTATCGCAAGGAGCGCCGCTCGCGGAAAATCGCCTGGACAGTCGCGACGGTGGCTGGCTTTTCCACCTTGCTCAGCCTTTCGGCTCTCAATCTGCTGGTGCCGCTTAAGCAGTTCGAGGCTGTGGTGGTGATCTCCGACAAAACCACCGGCTTCGTGGAAGTCGCCCGCTCCTTGAACGAGAGCAAGCTTTCCGAAAACGACGCCATCAAGACGGCGAACATCGTGCGCTACATCCGGGCGCGCGAGACGTATGATCCTCGGGCACTCAAGGACAATTACGATCTAGCCCAGCTTTACTCGACCGGCCAGGCCGCCTCGGATCTCCGTCACGAATTCGAGCCCGCGAACCCGCAGTCGAAGGACAAGATGCTCGGACGCAATACGCGCATCGCGGTTACCATAAAGTCGGTCTCGTTCCTCAACTCTTCCACGGCGACGGTCCGCTTCTCAACCGAGACGCGTCGCGACAACACCCTTCGGCGCGAACACTGGGTTTCGGTGGTCCGCTTCCGCTATACGACGGCGCCGCTAAAGAACGAATATCGCTTCGACAACCCGCTTGGCTTCCAGGCCACCGAGTATCGGCGCGATCAGGAATCGCTGCCGGAAGTTCTGCCGGCGGACAAGGCGGCGCGCTGATGCGGAAATCTCTCCTTTCATTCGCGGCGCTATCGCTACTTGCCGTAGCGACCACCCCAGTCTCGGCCGATCCCCGCATCCGCTACATCACCTTCAACAACAATGCGGTCGTGACCGTGCCTGCGGGTCTCGGGGTCTCGACCATGATCCAGCTTGGTAGCTCCGAGGTGATCGAGACGATCTCGGCCGGCGACACGGCGAGTTGGTCGATTGTCCCGAAGAAGGGGTCGGGGATCCTCTTCGTCAAGCCGCTACGCGAGAACGCCGAGACGAACGTCAACATCGTCACCAACCAGCGCGTCTACGCCCTTCTGCTGAAGGGCTCGGCCGCGGCCGACCTTCGGGCTGCATTCCAGGTTCGGTTCAAATATCCCGACGAAGATGTCAACGCCCGGCTGTTGGCCGCCGCGCAGGAGAGTGCCAAGGATCCCCTGCTGAAGGATCTCGACCCGAGCCGGCTGAACTACGATTACGTCTTCCGCGGCGATACCAGCCTGAAGCCGCGGGTCGCCTTCGACGACGGCACGCATATGTATCTGGAATTTCCGGACGAGATTCCGGCCATCTTCGTCGTCGAAGGCAAGCGCCGGGAATCGCTCGTCAACCTGCGCACGCAGGGAAAGTATGTCGTCGTCGACAAGATCGCCGGCCAGTTCACGCTGCGCGCCGGCGACAAATGGCTTTGCCTCTACAACCGCCAGGCCAATCGCCATTCCTTCGATCTCATCGAGGACGCCTACGGGCCAAAGCGCCTCGACCGCAAAGAGGAGCGCCAGCGATGAGCAAGATCGACTTCGACCATCTCGACGGGCAAAGCAGTGTGGCGAGCGAACGTAACGGCCGCCTCGGCAAGTTCGCGCTTCCGCTTCTGCTTGTCGTCGGCGCCGGCGTCCTTGCCTACGTCAACTGGCCGATGGGGCCGCAAGACGCCAGCATTGCCGAGGGTTCCGGCGAGACATTCGAGACCTCGAACTCCAGCATCCGCAACTTCCCGGAGGAGCCGGTAAAACAGGCGGCCGATCCGAACCTTGTGCAGATTCCGACTGCCGAAAAGAAGCCAGTGGAGTCCGCGGCGGTCAACCTCACCGTGAACGCGGGCGACGATCTGGAAAAACTGCGTCAGCTCGAAGAGGCGCGTCGCCGCGCCGAGGAAGAACGACTTCGCATGGAGGAGGCGCGCCGGCGCACCGAAGAGGAAGCTCGGCTTGCCGAGCTGGAGGCTAAGCGCCGGGAAGAAGAGGAGAAGGCACGTTGGGAGCGGCTGCGCTCCGAGCAAATCATCGTCGACGGCTCCGGCGGCGAACGCCTGTCGGCCGGCGAACACTCGGTGGCGGCTGCTGACGACGGCCAGCTCGTCGCAGTTCCCGGCGCGGAAAGCGACGCGAACAAGGCGTTCCTCGCCCAGTCTGAAAAGCAGACGGCCAGCATCGTAAAGGCGACGCGGTTTGATCGGACCGACGCGCTTGTAGCCCAGGGCACGATGATCCGCGGGTTTCTGGAGACGGCGATTAATACCGACCTTCCCGGCATGGTGCGCGCTGTCGTGCGCGAGGATGTCCGTTCTCTCGACGGTGGGCGCATCCTCATTCCGAAAGGCTCTCGCCTCATCGGGGAATACAAGTCCGGGCTGGCGCGCGGCCAGAAGCGCATCTTCATCGTCTGGTCCCGCGTGATCCGGTCCGATGGCCTGTCCGTCGAGATCGCCTCGCCCGGCGCCGACCGTCTCGGCCGCGCCGGGCTCACCGGCGAAATCGACACGCATTTCTGGGAACGCTTCGGTTCTGCGATCATGCTGTCGGTGATCGGCGGCGCGGCGGAATATGTTTCGGCGCTCGGCGACACGGCGGCGGAAAGCGCTCGTTCGATCTCGACGGTCGATCCCATCACCGGCGCGGTCACGACGATCACAACCGAACCGAGCCGCACGGCCGCGGAGGCGCGATCGATCGCCGCGGAGAAGTCATCGGCGATCCTTCAGGACATTGCCAACGAAGCTTTTAAGGAAAGCTCGAAGATCCCGCCGACGATCTATGTCGCCCAGGGCGAGTCGATTATCGTTTATCTGCGGCGCGATCTCGATTTCTCCGACTTCTATGCCGATCCTGTCCGGCAGGAGATGATGCGGCTGAAGCGTGGCGGGCAAATCCGGCGCAACGTCGATTCGACGCCCTATTATCCGATCGCGCCGATCCACAAATGAGGCAGTTCCCCTTTCTCGAAAAGGCGCTGGAGCGGTTGAAGCCCTATCTCTCGGATGATCGAGTCTCCGAAATCTCGATCAACCGGCCCGGCGAATTGTTTATCGAGCGGCTCGGCGTTGGCGGCATGGAACGCGAGGTTGATGCGCAGTTTACCGCCGATTGGATACGGATCTTGAGCGAGCGCGTTGCCGGCTCCACCAACCAGGTCGTCAACGACGAGCATCCCATTTTGTCGGCATCGCTCCCGACCGGGGAACGCTTCCAATGTGTTCTGCCGCCGGCCGCCCCCGACGGCGGCGCGATCTCCATCCGCAAGCAGGTCATCCACGACATAGGGCTGGAGGTCTACAAGAACCGCGGCGCGTTCGAGCATACCCAGGTCGGGCGGCAACTCAGGCTATCGGCGGCCGAGGAAGAGCTTGCAGCCATGATGAAGGGCGAGGTCAACGCCATGCAGTTTCTTCAAACTGCCGTGCGCTCGCGAGTTTCGATCGCCATATCGGGCGGTACGTCGACAGGCAAAACGACCTTCCTAAATGCACTCCTCAAGGAGGTTCCGGAAGAGGAGCGCATTGTCACCATCGAGGACACGCGCGAGTTAAAGCCGATCACCCCGAATACAGTCGCGTTGCTCGCGTCGAAGGGAGGCCAGGGCCGCGCCAAAGTGACGCCGCAGGAGCTACTCGAAGCCTCGCTGCGCATGCGTCCAGATCGGCTGATGTTGGGCGAGCTTCGCGGCGCCGAGGCGTTTTCCTTCCTGCAGGCGATCAATACCGGCCATCCGGGCTCGCTGACAACGGTCCACGCCAACTCGGCGCGCTCGGCCTATGACCGCTTGGCCCTCATGGTCATGCAGAGCGGCGTTGCGCTCGAGAAGCAGGAGATTATCGACTACCTCAAGGAAGTCATCCCTGTCGTTGTCCAGCTCTCTCGCGTTCCGGATGGTCGCCGCGTCGTCTCTGAAATCGTCTTTACAAAGGGGAACATGCTATGAACCCGGCAATCCTGCTGTTCGGGCTCGCGATTGCCGCCGCCGTAGCCTCGTTCGTCGCCTCGCTCGCCTATGCCGGCCTCTACTATGCGTTCGACAACTCGAAATGGATGTTTCAGGCGCTGCAGGACGATATCCTCGCATCCTTTAGAGCGGCACGGCTCGATCTCGCCGCCGGCGACTGGCATCGGCCGGCGATAGCGGCCGCGGCTGGCCTGTTTGCCGGTGGCGCTGTGCTTGTTGCCGCCATAACAGGTAAGAAGAAATCGACCGACGCTCGCTTTCTCAGTACGCAGGAGGCCCGCGCCCTTGGCCTCACGCGTACCGGTGGCGTATTCGTTGGTCGGATCGGCGGCAGCTTGATGAAGGTTCCGGGCGGTTTCACGCAGCGCGGCTCCGGCCGGCGTCGGTTCATGAAGCCTATCCTGTTCGGCGGAAAGAAGCTCTGGATCGACGGGGATGACGTCGGCGGCTTCGTGATCGGACCGCCACGGTCGGGCAAAGGCGCATCGCTGATCGTGCCGAACTGTCTGCTATGGCCGGACAGCATCGTAGTGCTCGACATCCGCGGCGAGACCTATGAGGCCACGGCCGGATATCGTTCGAAATTCTCGCGCGTGTTACGTTTCTCGCCGGCAGACGAAAACGGCGATACGGAATGCTACAACCCGCTCGACTTCGTTGCCATCGACCCCGACCAGCGCGATATCGACATCAATTCCATCGCGACGGCTCTTTTGCCGACGCCGAAGGGCGACGCTTACTGGATCTCCGACGCCCGCGCACTTTTCGCCGGTGTTACGTCATGGGTACTGGAAAATCCGGATATCTCCGACAAGGATAAAAACCTTGGGACGGTCCTCAATGTGATCGAAGGCGGCAACAAGCCGCTTCGTGAGTGGTTGGAGGAAGTCGCCAATACTAAGCTTCGCGCCGAATGGATTAGTCCCTTTACATACACCACCCTTGCCCGCTTCGCCGTCATGGCTAGCAAGCAATTCGATGGTGTCTATGGCTCGCTCGCCGCAGCGGTGCGGCCGTTCAAAAACAATCGGATCCTGCGGGCGACGGCGCGATCGACGTTCGACATCCGCACCATGCGCCGGCAGAATATGAGCCTTTATCTGGATTTCCGCATCCAGCAGATCGGCTTGATCGGCCCGATCTTCAATGTATTGATGGTCCAGTTCATGGATTACATGTCGCGAAACATGATGGCGCGTAACGAACGACGCGTGCTCGTTCTGCTTGATGAATTCCAGAACCTCGGCAAGCTGGAGAACGCGCTCACCGTCGCGACCGTCCTCGGCGGCTACGGCATTCCCTGCTGGTTCTTTGTCCAATCGCTCCGGTCGATCGATAACGTCTATACGCGCGAAGGCCGTCAGACGCTCGTCAACTCCGCCCGCGCTCAAATCTTCCTTGGAGCGCAGGATCCCGAAGATCAGCGGTATATTTCGCAGCTGCTGGGCGAGCGGAAGGAGGTGACGGTCGACAAGGCCGTTTCCACGGGCTTGACCCTGTTTGATCGCAAGGGCACCACGATGTCTCAAAAGACCACGATGCGGCCCTTGATGCGCCCTGACGAACTGGGCTCAATGGACGAGACGCGGTGCATCATCAAGCTTCGAAATCAGCAACCAATTTTTGGGGTGCGGAATTTCTACTATGCCGACAACGAACTATTGAAACGCGCGTGGCTGCAAATGCCCGCGCCGAAAGGTCAGCACGTCACCAATTACGCAACCAGTTTCACGACGGGGCATCCTGAAGATCGTTCTGATAGTCCACCTCCCCCTGATACAACACCTGGAGGGAAGTTTGCGGAGAGAAGCTTGGCGGGGATAATGACGCCGTCGAGCAGTTCCATACCTGAGCGAAGTTTCCGGTTACCAGATGCTTCTCATACGTCAAAGCACGCCGACGACCCTCGCAGCGTCAATTCAGTGGGAAGCGAACCGGACTTTAAATCAGCGATGAAAAAGAGCGCGGTGCGAAAGGCCGAAGCAGATAAATCCCTCGAAAGGATATTGACCATATTCGAGAGAGCGCCCGTAAAAAAACGGGCGGCTAAGAAGGTCAAAAAGGAGATCGCGTCGGCTTTTGCTGACGAATAGTCGTGACTTTACCAAGCGTGAAACATCGATGCGTTTTTCGAACGGGGAGCCTGCTCGATTAAACCGAAGCAAGCCGAACTCGCGTGCGTTCTCTCAAGCAGGTCTCTCACTTAACAAGCGCGACCTCCTGCCGCCCCTTCCAGACGGCAGGGGAAGCATGTGATGTCACGGCGTCACGATGTTGAACCAGAAGTCGAAACTGTCGAGCATTGAAACGAGCTGGCCGAGTTTGGCGTTGTCGCCGGCGACCTTGACCTTACCGTCGGAACGGCCTGATCGAGTTTTGTCTCCCCAAGCGCAATGCTGTTTAGATCGGCTCGCGTCAGGGTGACGGTGGCATCGGCCTCGTCGGCCTGCTTGTCTTTCGTGTTGTTCAGGACACCGTTCTCAAGTTCGACGAGATACTTGCCGTCGGCACCAAAGTCGAAATTGAGGACGATGTGAGCGTCGCCGGCCTTTTCAGCATTGAGCCGTACGCCGAGATAGTCGAAGAACAGGTCCAGCGACATCGCACGCACGGTGTCCGGGCTCGCTGTATTCGGCGTCGGAAGTTTTTTAACACCCTCGCGCAGCTCTTTTGCACCCGTGAGGTAGAAGTTGCGCCAGGGTCCGGACTCCGCCTGATAGCCGAGCTGTTCCAGCGCATCGGCGACCAGGTCCTTGGCGGGCTGGTTGTTCGGATCGGCAAAGACGACATGGTTTGCGACCTGGGCAACCCAGCGGTAGTCCCCCGCCTCGAACGACTTCTTCGCCTTGTCCAGAACGGCGTCCGAACCGCCCATGAACTCGACGTATTTCTTGCTCGCCTCGACCGGGGGAAGTTCGTGCAGCGTCGACGGATTGCCGTCGAACCAGCCGAGATAAAGCACGTATGTGGCAGCGACATCGTGATAGATCGAGCCGTAATAGCCGCGGTTTGCCCAGAAATTGTCGAGGCTAGGCGGCAGTTTGAACGTCTCGGCGATTTCCCGCATAGTCATCCCATGGTTCACCATGCGCAGTGTTTCGTCATTGATATAGCGATAGAGATCGCGCTGCTTTTCAAGCAGGTTCACGACCTTCTCGTTGGTCCAGGTCGGCCAGTGATGTTGAGCGAACATGACCTCCGCCTTGTCGCCCCACATGACGAGCGCCTCGTTCAGATACTTGGACCACGGCAGAGGCTCGCGGATTTTGGCGCCACGAAGCGAGTAGGTATTGTGGAGCGTGTGGGTCGCGTCTTCGGCGGCCGAGATCGCCTTTTTCTCCTCGATGTACCACAGCATTTCCGAAGGCGCTTCGGAGCCAGGGGCCATCAGGAATTCGTAGGTGAGGCCGTCGATTGTTTCTTTCTGACCGGTCTTGGTGATGATGTCGGTCGGAGGAATGAGCGTCACCGTTCCGGCTGATGTCGTGGTGCCAAGTCCAGCACCGACCTGGCCTTTCGGATCGGGCGCAAGCAGGTTGCCGTACATGTAGCTTGCCCGGCGGCTCATGGCGGTACCAGCCATCACGTTCTCCGCCACAGCGGCTTCCAGGAAGCCTTCTGGAGCGTAGATTTTAACTTTGCCGGAGGTGACGTCGTCTTCTGAAACCACGCCGCGCACACCGCCGTAGTGGTCGACATGGCTGTGCGTGTAGATGACCGCCTTCACAGGCTTGGTGCCCCGGTTCTTGAAGTAGAGGTCGATGGCAACCTTTGCCGTCTCGGCAGAGACGAGCGGGTCGACAATGGTGATGCCCTCGGTGCCTTCAATGATCGTCATATTGGAAAGATCGAGGTTGCGGACCTGATAGATTCCGTCGGTTACCTCAAACAGGCCGCTCATGTTGATGAGCTGCGACTGCCGCCAAAGGCTAGGATTGACGGTCGCCGGCGCTTCGGCCCCTTCCTTGATGAAGCCGTACTGTTCAGGGTTCCAGATCGCGTTCCCGCTCTCTCCCTTGATAAGTTCGCTCGGCAAGGGAGCGACTAGGCCGCGTTTGGCATCCTCGAAATCAGTCGTGTCGCTGAAAGGAAGTTGTTGCAGCAGTTTGCCATTGGCAGCTTTCGTTGCCTCCGTCGCGTCCTTTTGCGGCTGTGGACTTTGTGCATGGACGGGCATTGCAGTGGCCGCAATGATGGCAATGATCGACAATCCACAAAGATATTGCTGAATTCGCATGCTCGTTTCTCCCAGTTTACGCAGATGAGATGATCGAGTCGGCCCCGTCGGTGAGACCGGGGTTTGTGAAACCTCGCTGAACTTCCTCGCAACAGCTATCGCCGCTGTGACATCGTTTACCTAGCGCGCACGGGGGGTGGGGAAAGTACGTTACTGTTAATTGTCACGATAATGTTAGATACATCAGGCGTGGCGATTGCCGGTCGAAGAAGCAGTTCAATTGATTTGAAAATTCTCGAAATGTTCAAAGCGCCGCCGAGGTGCTTATTCCAAACGATACATGGCCTTTATCAGCGAAAGACAGCAATATTCTCGTTATCCCAGGGTTACCATGCGATTCCGCGGGCATGTGCAGCGACCAGATGACGTCACACCCCGCACTCCGGCCGCGGCTTTCTTTCTGAAAGCTGCCGTTCGCTTAATAAGATAGGTTGGGAAAGCGGACATGCTGGTCCAACGGCTCGTCCCGTGCCTTGCGGAACCGCCTCGGTCTTCTAGCGCGCCACCAGCGCTTCAGTTTGTTTGACAAGGTCGACCCGGGCAACAGACGCGCCGTTGTCTGATGGACGGAGGCCTGGGCTGCGATTGACGGCGCAATCAGTCGCCATCCCTTCTGGCGTCGCGGCTTGTCCTGAACGCGAAGAGCCCGCTGACGCAGCGGACTCCCATGACGATAGTGGCGAAATCTGGCCTGTCCGCGGTTTACTTGCGGATTGCGGCAAGCTCGGCCAGGATGCCATCGACGACATCGGCGCCGATCTCGGCCTTGTGCTTTTCATAGACGACCATGGACTTCTCGCGAATGCGGGCCTGCTCTTCTGGCGAAAGCACATTCACCTCAAGACCAGCGGCCTTGATCTTCTCCAGCGACTTCTTGTTCAGATCGCCGATTACCTGGCGCTCGACGTCACGCCCGACGACAGCGCACTCCCGCAAAGCGGCCTGCTCCTCGGGCGCGTAGGTATCGAAGATCGCCTTGGAAAAGAGGAAGAGGAACGGCGTGTAGGCGTGGTTGGTCTGGGTGACATATTTCTGCACCTCGAAGAACTTCGACGTGTCGATGGTCACATAGGGATTTTCCTGGGCGTCGATCGTCTTGGTTTCAAGAGCCGAGAAGACTTCGCCGAATGCCATGGGCGTCGCGTTAGCGCCAAGGTTCTGGAAGGTATCGAGGAACACGTTGTTTTGCATGACGCGAACCTTCATGCCTTCCAGGTCTTCCCATTTGTTCACCGGACGAACCGAGTTTGAAAGGTTACGGAAGCCGTTTTCCCAATAGGCGAGATTGACGAGACCCACGGCCAGCAGCTTCTCGTTCATCATATCGCCGAACTTGCCGTCGAGCACCTTATAGGCTTCCTCCGAGGTCGAGAAGAGGAACGGCAGATCGAAGACGCCGAGTGCCGGCTCGATACCAACGAGCGGCGAAGAGGACGTCACCACGGCTTCCTGAACGCCGGATCGGAGCGCCTGGGTCGCCTGCAGGTCACCTCCCAGAGCACCACCCCAGAATGCCGTCAGCTTCAGCTTCCCGCCTGACTTTTCATCAAGGCATTTCTGCATCGCCGCAATGCCGTTGCCGACGGGGTGATCGGCATTGATGCCGTTGGACACGCGTATGTTGCGCTCGGTGAATTCGGCGAATGCCGGCGCGGAGGCAGACAGGCTGAAGGCGATGGCAGTCGTGGCAAGTAGCAGTTTTCGCATGATATCCTCCCATGGATGTTGAAACAGAAGTGGCTTTCCGACCTCAGTGCAGCCAGCGAGCCGGTACGATAACCAGGTCCGGAAACAGGACCAGGAGCAGAAGTACGAGCGTTTGGGCCAGTAGGAACGGCCAGACACCTACCGTTACCTTGCCCAAGGGAACGCGGCCGACGCCACTGACAACGTTGAGAACGACGCCGACAGGCGGGGTCAGAAGGCCAATGCAGTTGTTCATGATGAACAGGACGCCGAAATAAACCGGATCGATGCCTGCCTGCTTGATGATCGGCATCAGGACCGGCGTCAGGATCAGGATGGTCGGCGTCAGGTCCAAGGCCGTCCCGACGATCAGCACCAGGATCATGATAACGAACATCAACAAGGTCGGACGATCGATCAACGGTTCGATGAGGCCGGTAATTTCCGCGGGGATGTTGGCGGCGGTGATCAACCAGGCGGAAACGAGCGCTGCGCAGACCAGGAACATGATGACGGAGGTCGTCTTGGCCGCATGGAGGATAACCCGTGGAAGCTCCCTCGGCGCGAGCTCCCGGTAGATTACCATGCCGACGAACAGCGCATAGGCCGCGGCGATCACGGCAGCTTCCGTCGGCGTCACAACGCCCGCCTTGATGCCGCCAAGGATGATGACAGGCATTCCGAGAGCCCACAGAGCGCGACCGGTCACCCGAAGTTGCTCCGCACCCGACGCACGCGGCAACGGCTGGACATTGTCTTTGCGCACGACAATCAGCCATGTCACGACCAAGGCAAGTCCCATCATCAGGCCCGGTACGATACCGGCCATGAAGAGCTGCGTGATCGAGACGTTGGCAGCAACACCGAAAACGATGAAAGCCATCGACGGCGGGATGACTGGCGCGATGACGCCACCTGCGGCAATGAGGCCGGCCGAGCGCGGTACGTTATAGCCTGCCTTGGCCATCATCGGGATGAGAATGGCCGCAAGCGCAGCAGTATCGGCCGCCGCCGAACCGGAAATGCTGGCCATGATCAGGGCCGCGACGATCGCGACGATGCCCAGGCCCCCGCGGATATGTCCCACGCAGGCAATGGCGAAATCGATAATGCGCCGCGACAGGCCGCCGGCATTCATCAGCTCTCCGGCCAGAATGAAGAACGGGATGGCGAGCAGCGTGAACGTATCGGCGCCGGCAATCATGTTCTGCGCGATGATCTGGGTATTGAACATTCCCATGTACCACATGAGAACGACACCGCAGAACATCAGCGAGAATGCGACCGGCACCCCGATTGCCATGGCGCCAATCAGTGAAGCGACGAAAACGAAAAGCGTCATCAGGTCCGCTCCGCCATCTGTTCGATCGTGAGATTCTCGCCCGCAAACGCTTCAATTTCCTCCTGCGTTACCCGACCGGTGAGCAGGCGGAAAAGGCGCTCCAGCGCGATGACCGCGCAACAGAAGCCGGTGAAGAAGCCACTGCCGTAGACGAAACCCATGGAGAGGCCGGTCACCGGGGCCTTCATGCTCCAGTTGATCGGCAGTTGCTTCCAGGTGCCCCAGAAAAAAATGGCCGAGCAGGCGATGATCACCAGATTGCTCAGGATCATGCAAAGGATGCGACCCTTGCGGCCGAGCAGAGCAACGAGGGTTTCCACGCCGAGATGCCCATGCTCCCGAAACGTCACGACGGCGCCGATGAAGGTCAGCCAGATGAAAAAGTAGCGTGCGAGCTCGTCCGAGACCGTTAGGCCGGAATTGATCGCATACCGCAGGATGACGTTCACGAAGACCATGATCGCCATTCCCGAAAGAAGGACGATCAGCAGGAATTCGAGAGCCTTGTAAAAGTGGTCGACTACCTTTTGCACGCTTTCCTTCCAGTCTGCGTTACAACAGGCCGCGCTTGGCCAGGTTTCTCATCAGCGCACCGAGGCCGAAGGTCCATTCGGGGCAAGCGTCACTGCGATCGACCCAGTTTACCAGACGGCCAAGTAGGGGTGTCGAAATTTCCACCCGGTCGCCGATTTCATGCGTAAATCCCTGGCCCGCCCCGCGCCGGTCCTTCACGGGGGCGAACATGGTGCCGAGGAAAAGTACGGCGCCATCGGGATATTGATGATTGCGATTGAGCAACTGGCGGGCAAGGTGGGAGGGCTTGCGGCTTATCGCTTCCATCGGGCTCTCGCCCGTCATCCGGAAACCGTCCTGTCCCTCGACGGACAAGGCAACGCGGACCTTCCCGAGTTCCTCCAGCGTGAACTTGTCATCGAAGACGCGAATGAAAGGGCCGATCGAACACGATGCGTTGTTGTCCTTCGCCTTGCCGAGCAACAGCGCCGAACGCCCTTCGACATCGCGAAGGTTGACATCGTTGCCGAGCGTGGCGCCGACGATTTCGCCGGAAGACCGCAGGACCAGGACCACTTCCGGCTCGGGATTGTTCCACTCCGAGATCGGATGAATGCCGACCAGCGAACCGCAGCCGACCGCCGACATGGGTTGCGACTTGGTGAAGATTTCGGCATCCGGCCCGATGCCCACCTCAAGGTACTGCGACCATAGGTTCATCTCCTGCAGAAGTTCCTTCACCCGTGCAGCCTGCTCGGAACCGGCGACGACACCACGAAGGCTGCCCCCCAGAACCGGCGCCAAACGCTTGCGGATATCGGACGCCCGAGACGCATCTCCCTTTGCCTGCTCTTCGATCACACGTTCGAGCATGCTGTCGGCAAACGTAACCCCGGCCGCCTTGATCGCCTGCAGATCGATTGGAGCCAGCAATTGGCCAGCCTGGCCCGACAGGAAATCATCGATCGAGCCGAGATCGGGAAGCTCACCCGACGCATGCAGCTTGCAAGCGAAATCCTCAAGCTCAAGAAGCTCGGAAACGGTTGCGGAAACCGACGACACGTCCAGAACCCGCTCGCCGCGGACCGCGACGGGGCAAGGGCCGTCAGCCGAATTCGACCAGACGCGGCCAACAAGCAGCGCATCTGTGGCATCTGCAGGTAAAATATCCGCAGCTCGAAGTGTTCTGGTCGAACTCAAGCAAAACCTCCTCACATCCACGACACGATGGCCTCCCGCCATCTTGCCAGATTGTCAGGATGTCTGACAATAGTGGACCTGCTTTGTAGTCATACTCCCTTGCGCTGTCTAGCGCCGAAAATCATACCCGGACAAACGGCGCCTTGGGGAAGGTGGCACTCTCCGCAAAAACGGCAAGCGGCCAGCGCCGGAAGATTTCAGCCCGTTTCAAGGGTCAGATCCAGCCGACTGGCAGCAGCGAGCAGATGCCGCTTCATCGCTTCGCGCGCGCGTTTCGGGTCGCGGCTGGCAATCGCGTCGCGGATCGCCACATGCTCGGCAATCGTCAGTTCCACAATCTCCTCAAGAACCGCCGCGGCCCGCGCAGCGTTGATGGCAAGACTGATACGCTCCGCTATGAAGCCGACGAACAAAGCGAAATATTCATTGCCGGTCGAAGCCGCGATGACACGATGAAAGATTAGGTCAGCAACGATCCCTTGATCCGTCCATTTGTCCGCCCCCATCATGCTTGCCAAAGCCTCGTCGAGCTTAGCCAGATCACTATCGACATGATGAGTTGCCGCAAGGCCGGCGGCTTCGATTTCCAGCGGCATGCGCAACTGAAACAGATCCCGGAAGCTCGCGCGGTCATAAAGATCATCCTGCTCGATGCGGATCGACTGGCGCGCCTTGATCTCGGTTGCGAAGGCGCCGACGCCTTGTCTGGTCTCAACAAGACCCTCGTTGCGCAACTGAGCAATCGCCTCGCGCACCACCGAGCGGCTGACGCCGAAACTGCTGGCGAGAAAGTGTTCGGTCGGCAGCTTGCTTCCCGGCGGAATACGGCCGTCCGTGATCTCGCGCGCAATCTGGGCGGCAATTCGCGCCGGAAGATGCTCATTGCGCCTGATCTGTCCAAAATCCAGTGACATGCCTTTTCGCCTCAAAAAATTGCTGCCTATGAATGCCGCTCGAAATCCAGTTGGCAACCCGGATTCATCACGCCTAGCGGATCGACAGCCTTTTTCAATGCCGCAACCAATCCCCGTCTGACCGGAGCGATACACATCTCTCATAGTCTGTTTCTTCAGACGTCCAATACCGTGCTCGGCACTGATCGAGCCGTGATGGCGCCGCAATTAAATATTCTGCTTTCTAACGAATGATATAAGGTTATCAGACAACCTTACAACGGAATATATACGATGCCGTCGTATTACCTCGGATCGGCGTGCAGAAAACGGGAGGAAGAACAGGTGCACATTTTCATTATTGGCGCCGCCGGCATGGTCGGGCGCAAGCTCGCGCAGAGCCTGGCCAAAGACGGCACGCTGGACAACCGGCCGATCGAAAGCATGACACTCGTCGATGTCGTCACGCCAGAGCCGCCACTGGGCTTCGCCGGCAAGGTGACGTTGGAAACGGCAGACCTCTCGGCTCCGGGCGAAGCGGTGCGGCTCGTCGCCGGACGCCCTGACGTCATCTTTCATCTCGCCGCCATCGTGTCGGGAGAAGCCGAACTCGACTTCGACAAGGGGTATCGCATCAATCTCGACGGCACGCGTTTCCTGTTCGACGCGATCCGCCTTGCCAATGGTGAGGATGGCTACAAGCCCCGCGTCGTGTTCACCTCCTCGATTGCCGTGTTCGGCGCGCCCCTGCCCTATCCAATCCCTGACGAATTCCATACCACACCGCTGACCAGCTACGGCACGCAGAAAGCGATCTGCGAGCTGTTGATTTCGGACTATTCCAGACGTGGCTTCTTCGAAGGCATCGGAATTCGCCTGCCGACCATCTGCATTCGTCCCGGAATGCCTAACAAGGCGGCTTCCGGCTTCTTTTCGAACATCCTGCGCGAGCCCCTCATCGGGCAGGAAGCCGTTCTGCCCGTGCCGGAAGAAGTGCGCCACTGGCATGCATCGCCCCGCTCCGCCGTCGGCTTTCTCAGCCACGGCGCGACGATCGACGTCGAGAAGTTGGGCCCCCGGCGCAACCTGTCCATGCCCGGGGTCAGCGCGACTGTCGGGGAGCAGATCGAGGCGCTGCGCCGCGTCGCCGGCGAAAAGGCAGTGGCGCTGATCCGGCGGGAGCCTGATGAGGTGATCATGCGCATGTGCGCCGGCTGGGCGCCGGGATTTGAGGCGAAGCGGGCAACTGCGCTCGGTTTTACCGCCGAAAAATCCTTCGACGACATCATCAGGGTTCATATCGAAGACGAACTTGGAGGCAGTCTGCAATGACAACCGGAACGGGACAAAAGGGGCGAGGCATCGCCTTTCTCGGAACCGGCCTCATGGGCGCACCGATGGTGCGCCGCCTCTTGAGCGCTGAGTATGCCGTCACGGTCTGGAACCGCGATCGCTCCAAGGCGGAGGCTTTGGCTGCGCAAGGCGCCGTCGTCGCGACCACAGCCGCCGATGCCGCGCGCGATGCCGATGTCGTCTTCACCATGCTGAGCGACGGCAGCGCAGTCGGCAATGTCCTGATCGACCAGGGCGTGGCGGAGGTGCTCAAGGCCGGCGCCGTTGTCATCGACACGTCGTCAATCGCGCCGCCGGTCGCGCGCGCGCATGCCGAAATGCTGGCCAGGCGGCAGGTGCATCACGTCGATGCCCCGGTTTCCGGCGGTACGGTCGGTGCTGAAGCGGGAACGCTTGCGATCATGGCCGGAGGCGACGGCGCCGTCATCGAGCGGCTGCACGACATATTCGCGCCCCTCGGCCGCGTCACCCATGTCGGCCCCTCTGGCGCCGGCCAGATCTGCAAGCTTGCCAATCAGCAGATCGTCGCCATCACCATCGGCGCCGTTGCGGAGGCGATGATGCTGGTTAAGGCCGGTGGTGCGGATCGCGGCAAATTCCGTGATGCGATCCGGGGCGGGTTTGCCGAAAGCCGCATCCTGGAGCTTCACGGCAAGCGGATGGTGGATCGAGCCTTCCAGCCGGGAGGGTCGTCGCGGTTGCAACTGAAGGATCTCGATGCCGTCGCGGCAATGTCGGACGTGTACTCGCTCGACCTGCCGTTGACCTCCATGATACGTGACGCGTTCCGCGCTTTCGTCGCCGATGGGCACGGAGAGACCGATCATAGCGGCCTGCTGCTGCATCTCGAAAAGATCAACGGCCACGAGGGGGAGAAGGTCCGGTGAGCAAAGACCAGAAGGAAAATCACCGGCTGCGTTCGCAGGACTGGTTCGACAACCCGGATCATCTCGACCTGACCGCGCTCTACCTCGAGCGGTTCATGAACTATGGCACGACACCGGAGGAACTGCGCAGCGGCAAGCCGATCATCGGTATCGCCCAGTCGGGCAGCGACCTGAACCCTTGCAACCGCCACCACCTCGACCTCGCCAAACGGCTGCGAGACGGCATTCGCGACGCCGGCGGCATTCCCATCGAGTTTCCAACCCACCCGCTGTTTGAAAACTGCAAGCGCCCGACCGCGGCACTCGATCGCAATCTCGCCTATCTCGGGCTGGTCGAAATCCTCTACGGCTATCCGCTGGACGGGGTCGTCCTGACGACCGGCTGCGACAAGACCACGCCATCGGCGCTCATGGCAGCCTCGACCGTCGATATTCCAGCGATCGTTTTCTCCGGTGGCCCGATGCTGGACGGCCACCATGATGGGGACCTGGTCGGCTCCGGCACAGTGATCTGGCGCTCGCGCCGCAAGTACGCCGCCGGCGAAATTGACCGCGAACAGTTTCTCGAGGCTGCGCTGAGTTCGGCGCCGTCTATCGGCCACTGTAACACGATGGGCACCGCATCCACGATGAACGCCATGGCCGAGGCGCTCGGCATGTCGCTGACCGGTTGCGCGGCCATTCCGGCCGCCTATCGCGAACGCGGCCAGATGGCCTATCGCACCGGCCGCCGCGCGGTCGAACTGGTACTGCAGGACATTCGTCCGTCGGATATTCTGACACGCGCCGCCTTCCTCAACGCAATCAGGGTGAATTCGGCGATCGGCGGATCGACCAATGCCCAACCGCATCTGATGGCGATGGCCAAGCATGCCGGCGTCGACCTCAGCCCAGACGACTGGCAGGTTCACGGCTTCGATATCCCCCTGCTCGCCAACGTCCAGCCGGCGGGCGCCTATCTCGGCGAGCGGTTCCATCGCGCCGGTGGCGTGCCTGCGATCATGTGGGAACTGCTTCAGGCGGGTAAGCTGGACGGGGAGTGTCCGACAGTCACCGGCAGGACGATGGCCGGGAACCTGGAAGGGCGTCAGTCCGATGACCGTGAGGTGATCAGGCCCTATGCGGACCCGCTTCGCGAACGCGCCGGCTTCCTGGTGCTGAAGGGTAACCTGTTCGACTTTGCCATCATGAAGATGAGCGTCGTATCGGAGGATTTTCGCCGGCGTTACCTGAGCGATCCCGGCCATGAGGGCGTGTTCGAGGGCAAGGCAGTGGTGTTCGATGGATCCGAGGACTATCACAGACGGATCAACGATCCGTCGCTCGCGATCGATGAGCGTTCGATCCTGGTGATCCGCGGCGCTGGCCCGCTCGGCTGGCCCGGCTCGGCCGAAGTCGTCAACATGCAGCCGCCCGACCACCTGCTGAAGCGCGGCATCATGAGCCTCCCGACGATTGGCGATGGCCGGCAATCAGGAACTGCGGACAGCCCGTCGATCCTCAATGCCTCGCCGGAAAGTGCGGCGGGCGGCGGGCTTGCCTACGTCCGGACCGGCGATGTCATTCGGATCGATTTCAATGCGGGCCGATGCGACATGCTGGTCGATGACGCGGAAATCAAGCGGAGGCACAGCGATGGCATCCCGCACGTTCCGGCCGACGCCACCCCCTGGCAGATGCTTTACCGCCAGACAGTGACGCAATTGGCCGACGGCGCCACCATCAGACATGCGGACACGTTCCGCCAGATCGCTAAGGTGCCACCCCGGCATAATCATTGAACGCAAATAAACGATCGTTGCCCCGAGGTGATCAAGATAACGCCTTTTGAACACCAGCCCGCCCCGAAGAAGACGGGGCGGACGGTTCACGCTTTCCCGTTTCAGGTATGCGTGATTTTTGTTCCGAGCACGTTGAGGCACTCTCGCATGAAAGCGGCAAGCCCCGTCCAGCCCTTGGCCGACACCATGTTGCCGTCGACATAAGCCTCCGTGGGCTTGACGTCGATATAGGTGCCGCCAACGGCCGTAACTTCCGGCTCGCAGGCACCGAGGCCCGCGACCTTGCGGCCCTTCAAGACACCTGGCACTGCCATCAGGATCTGCACGCCATGGCAGATCGTGAAGATCGGCTTGCCGGTCTCATGGAAATGGCGGACCATGTCCTGGATGCGCTTGTCCGTGCGGATGTATTCCGGTCCGCGGCCACCCGCCGCGTAGACGGCATCATATTCCTCGACGCGCACTTCGGAGAATGTCATGTTGATGTCGGCATAATGGCCGAGTTTTTCCGTGTAGGTCTGATCGCCCTCGAAATCATGCAGCGATGTCTTGATGCGATCGCCGGCCTTCTTGTCGGGACATATGACGTGGACCGTATGGCCCACAGCTTCCATCCCCTGCTGGAATACAAAGATCTCATATTCCTCGGTGAACTCGCCGGTCAGCATGAGGATTTTCTTGCCGCTCATAATGTATCTCCTGTTGGAATTGAATGATCGGCGCCCGGAGTGGCCGGGCGCCGTTACGTATCAGAAGGGGGAATCCGGGAAGTAGAACTGGTCGGCATTTTCCGGCGTGATCAGCGGCGCACCGAGCAGGAACGACCCGCGCACCGGAGCCTGCCCGGTGAACTGCGCGGCCGTCATGTACATCGCAGACTTGATCATCGACGGCGGATAAGGCGTCGAGATCGGCGTGCGCTCGTTCTTCTCCTTCACCATCTCGATAACCTGCTTCATTCCGTTGCCGCCGAGCGCGTATTTGATGTCCTTGCGACCGGCATTATCGACTGCTTCGAGCACGCCGAGCAGCATGTCATCGTCGTTGGCCCAGACGGCGTCGATCTTGGGATATTTGGCGAGATAATCCTGCATCAGCTTGAAGGCTTCGTCCTGGTTCCAGTTGGCATACTGGATATCGAGGATCTTGATGTTCGACTTGGCGACGACATCGGAGAAACCCTTGATGCGTTCGTCATCGATGACCGTGGGAATGCCGCGAAGCACGACGACCTGGCCCTCGCCTCCAAGCTTGTCCACGAGCCAATGCGCCGTGTTGGCGCCGACGGCGATATTGTCGCCGGCGACATAAAGATCCTGAACGCTCGGATCGGTCAGGCCGCGATCGACCACGGAAATGAAAGTGCCGTTCTGCTTGATCTGTTCGACAGGCCCCGTCAGTTCCTCAGAGGTAAACGGCAGGATCACGAGGGCGTCGAGTTTGCGGCTCGCAGCCAAATCTTCGAGCGCAGACACCTGTGCGGTTGCCGAGGATGCCGTGGACAGAACGACGTCAATGTTCGGAAACGCAGCCTCCAGCTCCTTTTCCGCCTGCTCGGCGTGATAAACGACGCCTCCGGTCCATCCATGCGTGGCTGCCGGAATGGAGACGGCGATCGTCACCTTGTCTTCGGCCTGCGCGCTGCCGAGTGGCAGAACGAGGGCCAATGCTGCGGTCGATAACAAAAGACCGGCTTTCTGGATCATCGACTTCATTTTCTCCTCCTTTGAAGTCAGTGCGATTTTCAGCGGTTGGCGGTAAAGCGGTGCGCCAGCATGGCGATGATGATGATCGCGCCCTGGACGGCGGCAACGAGGTATTCAGAGACCATGTCCGAAAGGACCATGACGTTGGCGATGACCTCGAGAATGAGTGCGCCGGCGACGGTGCCACCAATGCGCCCGCGTCCGCCACGCAGAAGGGTTCCGCCAATGACGACGGCAGTAATGACCTGCAATTCCCAGAGCTGACCGGTCGTCGGCGTCGCCGCGCCAAGGCGCGGCACATAACAGATGGCCGCAACGGCGACGCAGATGCCCTGAATGACGTAGGCGAGGGTCCGCACAGCGGCGACGTTGACGCCAGAGAAGCGGGCGACTTCGACATTGGATCCCGCAGAGGTCAGCCGGCGGCCGAACTTGGTCTTGTACAGCAGGAACGCACCCAGCATGACCACGACGAAGGTTATCAGGACGGGATAGGGTATGCCGAAAAGGCTGCCGAAATAGACCGGTCGGTATGCCTCCCGCAGGGCCCGGTCGATCGGCAGGGACCCGCCATCGGTCATGAAGGTGATGAAAGCCCGGAAAATGCCCATCGTGCCGAGCGTGACGATGAAGGGTTCGATTTTCCCGATCGTGACGATGAGCCCGTTGAACAGACCGCACAGAGCCCCGACCACGAGAGCAAGCGCTGCTCCCATCGGAATGGCCCAGGCACCGAATGAAGGGGCCAGATAGTTCATCACCATGATCATGATGCCGGTGACGAAGGCCATCATCGAGCCGACCGAAAGATCGAGGCCGCCGGACGCGATGACGAAGGTCGCTCCGACAGCGATGATCGCAATGAAGGCGCTGCGGGTCACGACGTTGATCAGGTTTGCGGAGGCGACAAAGTTGGAGTTTACCAACGCGCCCAGCAACACGATCACCGCAAGCGCGATGAAGGGCGCAAAGTCCGCCCAGCGGATGCGGCCTCCTTCGTCAGAGGGTATGATTGTTGCGGTTGCTGCGGTCATTTTCGTCCTCCCCGACGTCGTCGCGCCCGCCGACCGTGGCGGCGTAGACGATGTTTTTCTCATTGATTTCAGCGCCGTTCAGTTCGGCGGCGATCCTGCCTCCCCGCATCACGAGGACGCGATCGGCGAGCCCCACCAGTTCCGGCATTTCCGACGAGATGACGATGCAGGCCTTGCCCGCTCGCACCATGGCGTCGATGAAGTCGTAGATCTGGCTCTTGTTGCCGATATCGATGCCGCGCGTCGGCTCATCGATGATCACCACCGAAGGTTCCGCCAGCATGACCTTGGCAAGCAGCAGTTTCTGCTGGTTGCCGCCGGAAAGCTTTCCGGCGTCAAGCCGAAGGGAACGGACACGGATATCGTAATCGGCGACCACTTTCTCCAGCCGGGAGCGCTCCTCCCGCTTATCGAGCACGCCACCTGGATTGACCGTATCAAGAGCCTGAAGCGTCAGGTTTGGGCCAAGCTTCTCCTCCAGAAGCAGGCCCTTCCCCTTTCGGTCCTCTGTCAGATAGACGAGACCGGCCTCCATCATCGTGCGCACCGATCGGTGTTTGATGTCCTTGCCGTTGAGCACGACGCTGCGGGCATGCGAGGGGCGAAGACCCATCAACCCTTCGATCAGTTCGGTCCGCCCCGCGCCGATCATGCCGCCGATACCGAGCACCTCACCCGGCCGGACGCTGAAGCTGGCACTCTCGGCACCATGATCGACCGCCAGATCCATTACCGAAAGGATAGGCGCTGCTTCTGCGGGCGGGCGTTTATGGGGATAAAGCATCTCCAGTTCGCGACCGACCATGAGCTCGGCCATTTCACGCTGGCTGAGACCGGCGGCAGGCCAGGTGCCGATCATACGACCGTCACGCAGGACGGTTATGCGGTCGGCAAGCGTCTGCACCTCATCAAGACGATGGGAAATATAAAGGACTGCCACGCCGTGATCGCGCAGCATCCTGACGATATCGAGAAGTGCCGCAACTTCGTCATTCGCCAGAACCGCCGTCGGCTCGTCAAAGATGACGACCTTTCGATCGTCGAGAAGCGCACGCGCGATCTGCACCAGCTGGCGCTGGGCAAGCGGCAGATTTCCTGCACGATCACGCGGGCGCGCCGTCGAGCCGACCCGCGCGAGAAGTTCCGCGGTACGCCGGTTCATGGCCCGGTCATCCACCATCAGGCCCCGGCCGATTTCCCGACCCAGAAACAGGTTTTCCGCTACCGTAAGGTCCGGGGCAAGCAGGATTTCCTGATGCACCAGCACGATGCCGGCGTCTTCCGCTTCCACGGCGTTTCGAAATTCCGTCGGCTCGCCATCCATCAGCAACCGACCGTCCGTCGGCGCGACGTATCCGGACAGCAACTTCATCAGCGTCGATTTGCCGGCGCCGTTTTCACCGATGATGGCATGAACCTCTCCCGCACGGACATCGAGCGCCACATCCGACAGGACGGTAATGGGGCCGTACGCCTTACCCAGGCAATCGGCCCGGAGAACCGCGACCGCCGAACTTTCCGGCGGGGCCAGGGGTTGAGGGGAAAGGACCGCGTTCATTCGAAGGCCGACAGCAGCCGATCACGCGAGCGCTCGATATGGATGCGCATGGCATCGAAAGCAGCCTGTGGATCTCCTGATCGTAAAGCGATGAGCAGGTTCTCGTGCTCCTCGAGCGCCTCCTGTGTCACGCGCGTATGAAACATCAGCCGGAAGATATGGAGATGCACATGCTGGTTCGAAAGCGTGTTCCGGATCACATCGTTTCCGGCAATCTTGAGGATTGCATCGTGAAAATGCGCATCCGCCCGAGCAAAGCGTGAATATCGCGTGTTGCGATCGACGGGCGTACCGCCATTGCCCATGTCTGCCGCAGAATTTTCAAGCTGCTGCAAAGCCTCAGGAGTCATATTGATTGCCGCAAGCCTGGCACCCTCCGGCTCGACCAGAAGTCGGAAAGCATAGAGATCCTGGAATTGCTTTTTCGTCCATTGAGGTGCTGCGCTATAGCCGACAAGATGCTCCTTACGCACAAGACCTTCGCGCTCCAGACGACTGAGAGCCTCACGGATCGGCGTCTGTGATACACCGATTTCCCGAGCAAGAACGTCTATCGGTATGCGGGCGCCGGGCGTGATCTCCAGGGACATGAGGCGGTGATAGATGTTGTCATAGACCCCCTCGACCACGCTGCTCGGACGCAGGCTCGTCCCTTTGATTTCTCGTTCCGCTGCAAATGCCACCTTCAATCTCCGGCTTGCTTCTTGACACGCCGACATTTGTTGCAAATAAGATATCGTATGTCAAATACAATATCGTATATGATCCGATATAGGATTTAAAATGAGGATATCACTTGAACGGCTTCGACGACTGGCGACCGCTCTTCTGGAAGCAAGAGGAGCGTCGCCTGCCAATGCTCACCTCCAGGCCGATCTCCTGCTGGAAGCCGAATTGCGAGGTTTGCCGTCGCATGGCCTTCAGCGATTGCCCCTGCTTCTCTCCCGGTTGGAAAAGGGGCTCGCCGACGGGCGCACATATGGAACGGGGACATGGCGCAGACGGTCTTTTCTCAGCATCGACGGCGAGCGCGGCCTTGGACCGGTCGTCATGATGCGTGCAATGGATACGATCCGGCCGGTCTTGAGCGAGACGGGGATCGCCATCGCTGCGATCCGCGACGCCAACCATATGGGTATGCTGGCCTATTACGCAGAGGCTGCAGCAAGGAGCGGCCTGATCGGCATCGTCATGTCGACCAGTGAGGCCCTGGTTCATCCCTTCGGCGGAACCCAGGCCCTGTTGGGCACCAATCCCGTCGCCATAGGCATTCCCGCCAGCGATCGCCCCTTTGTGCTGGACCTTGCGACAAGCATCGTCTCGATGGGGAAAATCAACAACCACGCGATGCGCGGTGCGCCTATTCCATCAGACTGGGCGGTGGATGCGCAAGGTTTCCCGACCACGGATCCACACGCGGCCAAGTCGGGGGCAATCGCCCCGTTCGGCGGCGCCAAAGGGTACGGCCTCGGTCTTGCGATCGAACTTCTCGTTGCCGCGCTTGCCGGCTCCGATCTCGCGCCCGATGTGCACGGGACGCTCGATGATATCCATGCTGCCAACAAGGGTGACCTTCTCATTCTCATCGATGCGGCATCCGGACACGGGAACGCCCGCTCGCTTGCAGCCTATCTCGACCACCTGCGCCGATCCCCGGCATCCGACCCCGAAAAACCGGTTGCGGTACCGGGCGATGGCGCACGCAGGCGCCGCATCGCGGCGGAGAACGCAGGGATAGAGCTGCCGCAACAACTTTTGGAAAGTCTTTTGGCGCTCGAGGCCGCCTGAACCATCGGAGGAGATGTGGAAATGAACCTTTTCGGCACACTGAGGGCGCCGCGCGAACTGCTCTTCGGCTCGGGACAACGGCATGCTCTCGGGAATATTGCCGCCCGGCTGGGCCGGCGCGCGCTGATCGTCACCGATATGCGCCTTTCCGCGGATGCCGATTTTCTCGCGCTCGTCCAGCAGCTCGAAGATGCCGGCATCGCGGTCATGATCGACAGTTCCACTCTGCCGGATGTACCGGTCGACTCCGCGGCAAAAAGCGCAGAGGGCGCCCGCAACTTCGCTCCGGACTTCGTTATTGGCGTCGGTGGCGGCTCGTGCTTAGACATGGCCAAATGCGTGGCTCTGCTCCTGACCCATGGCGGGCGACCGCAGGATTATTACGGGGAACATACCGTTCCGGGCCCCGTGATGCCTCTCATAGCAATTCCGACCACCGCTGGAACGGGCTCCGAAGTCACGCCCGTCGCCGTGCTTTCCGACGCCGAGCGGAGCCTGAAGGTCGGCATTTCCAGCCCTCACCTCATTCCGACCGTATCCATATGCGATCCGGACCTCACCCTCACCTGCCCACCTTCCCTGACGGCAATTGCGGGGTCGGACGCTTTGACCCATGCGCTGGAAGCCTTCACCGCAATTCGCCGAGAGCCCGTGCCCGGCATCGCGCAACAGCGTGTCTTTGTCGGCAAGAACGAAATGTCCGACCATTTTGCGCTGCGTGCCATCTCCTTGCTCTGGCAGGGTTTGGAGGCTGCCTGCAAGGACGGCACGGATCGAGCCGCGCGCGAAAAGGTCATGCTCGGCGCCACGCTGGCAGGACTTGCCTTCGGTGTGGCCGGAACCGCAGCGGCCCATGCCATACAGTATCCCGTCGGCGCGCTCACCCATACCGCGCACGGCCTCGGGGTTGCCTGCCTCATGCCTTACGTCATGACATGGAACGCGCCGGTCATCCAGGACGAGCTTGGGACCATAGCCCAGGCGGCGGGTCTTAAAGGGCCGGACGATGTCGTTCCCGCCCTCATTTCCCTTTTCGCGCACATAGGGATTCCCTCGACGCTCCGTGAACTTGGGCTTGAAGAGAGCCGGATCGGCTGGGTTGCCGAGCAAAGCATCGGCATTGCCCGCCTCGTCCAGAACAATCCGCGGCCCCTGAACCTCGACGACATGCAGAACCTCATCGCCGCCGCCTATCATGGCGACCGGTCGCGCCTGAACTGAAAAGGATTTTCATCATGACGTTTCATGCCAAGATCGACGGATATGCCAATCCTGCTCTTCATGCGGAAGGCCTTTACATCGGCGGCACATGGAGAAAGGGCGGCGGAATAGCCGTCATGGACCCATCCACAGGCGAAAAACTGGCAGAAGTCGCGGATGCTTCTGTTGAAGATGCGCTGCAAGCCGTTGATGCGGCGCATGCCGCTGCCGCCGCATGGCGCGCCACGCCAGCCCGCCAACGCTCGGAAATCCTCCGGCGCTGGTTCCAGCTCATGACGCAACACGCCGAAGAGCTTGCCACGCTCATCGCACTGGAAAACGGCAAGGCGCTGCCTGACGCGCGCGGTGAAGTCGCTTACGCCGCCGAATTCTTTCGCTGGTATGCGGAAGAAGCGACGCGTATTCCTGGCGAATATCGCCATACGCCCTCAGGTTCGCATCATATCATTGTCGATCACGAACCGATCGGTATCGCAGTCCTGATCACGCCCTGGAACTTCCCGGCCGCCATGGCGACCCGAAAGATTGGTCCGGCTCTTGCGGCAGGCTGCACGGTCATTCTGAAACCGGCCTCTGAAACGCCGCTGACGGCCTATGCCATGGCACGCCTTGGCGAAGAGGCCGGCGTGCCGGCGGGTGTCGTCAACGTTCTGACGACAAGCAATCCGGGCGCGGTGACCAACGCCATGCTGGCGGACCCCCGCGTGCGCAAACTGTCCTTTACCGGCTCGACCGGCGTCGGCCGGACGCTACTTGCCGAAGCTTCGAAATCCGTGGTCAGTTGCTCGATGGAACTCGGCGGCAATGCACCCTTCATCATCTTCGACGACGCAGACCTGGAGGCTGCTCTGGACGGCGCGATGATCGCAAAGATGCGCAACGCTGGCGAGGCCTGCACCGCCGCCAACCGTTTCTATGTCCAGGCCGGCATCCACGATGCCTTCGTCGGCCGCCTCACGGCGCGCATGGCCGCGCTGACGATCGGTCCGGGCTACGATCCCGCAACCCAGTGCGGCCCGATGATCACCACCAATGCCGTGCGCAAGATCGACAGGCTGGTCACGGACGCCATTGCGTCCGGCGCACGCGCGACGACCGGCGGCAAGCCGCTTTCGGAAAACGGCTATTTCTATCCGCCAACCGTTCTCGAAAACGTGCCTGCAGACGCCGCAATCGCGCGTGAGGAGATCTTTGGTCCGGTCGCGCCGGTCTATAAATTCGTTACCGAAGACGAAGCTGTTCAACTGGCGAACAACACCGAATACGGCCTTGCCGCCTACGTCTACACCCAGGATCTGAAACGGGCGATGAAGGTCGGCAAACGGCTTGAGACAGGCATGCTCGGGATCAATAGGGGACTGATGTCCGATCCGGCCGCACCCTTTGGCGGCGTCAAACAGAGTGGTCTTGGCCGTGAGGGCGGCGTCACCGGCATTCTGGAGTTTATGGAGGCAAAGTACTACGCAGTAGACTACTGAAACTGGAGGAGCCCGATGACGTCACAAGATCTCTACCGAATTCGCGATTTCGTACCCGATTTCGACACTATCGCTGCCGAATTTACAGAACGCAGCCGGCAGCTCTCAGCCAGGTCCAAACTGATTGCCGATATCCGGTATGGCGCGCGTGACAGGGAGGTCCTGGACGTCATCCTGCCCGACAACGTCAAGGCTGGCGCTCCACTGCATGTCTTCGTTCATGGCGGCTACTGGCGATCCGGTGAGAAGGAAAACTATCGCTTGGTCGCCGCTCCCGTCCTTGAAGCCGGGGGTATCGCCGCTATCGTCGAATATGACCTGATGCCCGGTCAACGCCTGCATGTCTTGGTGAATCAGGTGCGGGGGTCGGTGCTCTGGCTTCAGAAACATGCGACTAACTTTGGCGCAGACCCTCACAAGATGACCGTTAGCGGCCACTCGGCGGGCGCGCATCTTGCTTCCTTTCTAGCCGCGATAGCCCCGGGAGAAACGGAACGCCCTGACCTGCCCGTTCTGCAGGAGATGTTGCTGGTGAGCGGCATATACGATCTGTCTGAGATTCCCGATAGTTTCCTGCGCGATGAAGCTAGGATGACCCCGGCGGAGGCCGCCGCATGGTCCCCTCTGACGGCAAACCAGTTGCCTTCGCCCCGGCGGATAATCGCATTTGGCGCGGAAGAGACGTCCCCGTTTCATGAACAGGCACTGGCGCTGAGCAAGAAGCTGAGCATAGATGACCGTGCCGTGAAACTAATGTCGGTGCCATGTCTCAACCATATGAGCGTCGTCCTGGATCTTGCAGACCCTTTCGGCCGCCTCGGAGGTTTGGTCGTCGAGATGATCTCGCGCGGCTGACAGGGGCTGCTAGTCATTCGGACTGCAGGTGCCGCGTCTTAAAAGCGAGCTCAATGGTGCAATCCATACTCAATATTGAAACGTTCGAAGCACTCCATGACATCGTCAAGGCCGACAAAGTCCGCTATCTCGGCGCGTTCTTGATGCATGCCTGGGAACTCTCGAAAGCGCTGCACCTGCAGAAGGCGAACGGCTGGGCGCACTTCGACCGGGCATCAGAGGCTCTCTATGGTTTGGGGTTCAATCAACCGCCTGTAACCGGCGGAACGACTCGCAACCGTTAGCCGCCGCGGTCGGTTCAAATTTCTTACGCCCGCCGCTCGATAACAACGTAGCTTTCGGGCTTCATAAAACTGCAATCGAACGCCGCCATAGCTCTATCGAATTCCGATTATCGCTTTGCGAGGCTGCAGCGGCAGGAACATGATCGTCGCAGGTCGCGGCCATCCGGTGACGAGGGCGCTCCGTCATGACGACGTCGAGCGCCCTCTGTGTGTCCAACGACAGGTTTCCAATGCCAGAAAAGTCGCTCGTCATCTTCCTGCACGGCACGGGCGCGTCCGGAGCACAAGCTCATGCCACTGGCGTCGTCATGGCGGTCTGGGCTGCCGGCAGCGCGCTTCGCGGCGCCGGACGCGCGTATTCACACCGGTATGGTCATCAATGGTTCTCAACGGAAGGAAATCCGCTCGATCCTGCCCCGACCCTCGCAGCCCGTAATGCCTTGGACTCGATCATCGGCGACGTCGTGGGGCGCGAACGCTCCGAGGACACGCATGACCGGGTCGCGTTCGTTGGCGTTTCCCAGGGGGCCATCGTTGCCCTGGACGCCGTGGCATCGGGACGTCGTTCGCCGGGCTTCCCGGTCATCGGCCAGTACTTTCGGTGTACGAGGTCATTTGCCAACCCCTCCCCGAATCAGAGGATTCGAAGCGACTGACGCCAGCAGGGGGAAATTCAGAAGCTTCGATCGGATATCCGTCAAGATTTCTTGGGTACATTCCGGATAGCTGACTTCTGTCAGTCGCCCTCGACGCCGTCCATTGCACCATGGTGTAACTCGTCCGACGTTCTTCCAACAGAGATCAGAGCCAATACCTTAGTATAGTGTGCTTGGTGCAAGTTTGCGATAAACTCAGCCTGATGGTGGATGCCACCCATGCTTCCAAGTCACCGCACGCGGGGCGCATCCCACCAACTGTGCTGAAATTACTTCGAAAAGGTTTATCTGCGGACGATACGGCCAGAATTGACGGAAAAATGAACTGGGGCGGTCTACAAAGTCATCAGACTATCCGCTGGGCGGTCGCCTACGGCTTGTTCGGCGCGCCCCGCTCAGGAGCGTCGATAGCCTTCGCCTTGGCAGCACTCTCGATCACGGGCAACCCCGCCAGTGGGGCAACGGCGCTCGCGGCCATGACAACCGCGCAACTTGTCGGAGCCTTGCCAATTGCCCGGTTGGGGCGGGGTGCGAACTCAATCGCATTCTTCAAGGCTCTCATCTTTATTCGGACGGTAGCACTGTTCGCTTGCGCTACTGCATGTGGAGTGGGTGCGCCGTACGCGGTTTTCATCGCTGCGGCAGTGGCCGCCGGCCTCGTGCAAGGTGCGGCCTTCGGCTATCTGCGTGACAGCGCAAACTATCTTGTTGTGCAGTCACAGATGACAAGGGCCCTTGCCTTGGCAGCTTTTGCATCGGACCTCACCTTCCTCGTCACCCCGATTTTGGCAGCCAGTCTTGGATCGGTGTCCGCATCCTTCTCGATAGCTGTAATCGCGATACTCGGCGCGGTGCCTGCAATGATCTTGCCGTCCGCAAATGGCAATGTGGAGCCGCAAGCGGTGGAAACCCGAACAAGATCGCTCACGCCTGAAGTCCTTCTCTGGCTCGGATGCGCCTGTGCCAGTTCCGCCGCGATCAGCGGCATCGAAGTTGGCGCGGTCTCGCTTGCGATGGGGTTCGACCTGCAAGCAGGGTACGGCGCGATATTCACTGGAACCCTGTGTGCGGCGTCGCTTGTCGGATCAGTGGGAAACGGCCTGCTCAACAAAGCCTACTCGAAACAGCATGTCGCGGCGATGTTCCTCTCGATCATTATCGGCATAGCGCTGATACTTCAGAATTCCTTCGGTTTATCGATACTCGGCTGCGCGCTTGTCGGGATATGCGCCCCCTCGCTCGGCATCCACTACTCATTGCAGCTCAACAGACTGGTGACGCCAGAGATGAGGGCTGAGGTTTTCTCCGTGCTGAAAATTTCGACTTCATTGGGAACTATCCTAGCCTCGGCGACGCTCGGTTGGACTTCTGTCACGTTTGCCCTGACCGCTTCGATATGGATGCTCGCTTGCGCGCTGGCCGCAATTCTCTCGAAGGACTTCATCATTGGGCGACGGTTGACCGAGACGCGCCTCAGTGGCGGCGCCGAACTAGCGACGGCCCCTGCCCTGACTGCGGGGCGACGAAGTGAACGGAACGACCGTTGATGTCAATGTCACTTGACGAGGACGCAATCACGTATGGGTCCAACGACGGCCAAGGAATCTTGAACAGCCTTCCCGGCCTGGTCTGGACAACGGACGAAACAGGCGCCCTGTGCTACGCGAACTCGCGCTTCACAGAGTTCACTGGACTGATGATCGATCAGGGTGGCTCGCGGCAGTGGGCAAGCTATCTCCATCCGGACGATCATCTCCTCGTCGTTCCGGCGCAGAAGGGTGGAGCTCAACCCTTCGCTGCCCGTTTGCGGCGACGGGACGGACAATTCGAATGGTTCAATCTTTCTGCTTCGCCAATGAAAGGGTTCGGAGGGGAGACCTGTTGGCTTGCGACAGAGCGTCTTGAGAGGATCGACAACCAGGTTGGCAACGCCGATCGTGACTTTCGGAGTTTCCTAGATTCCCTGTCACTCCAGGCGCTTCTACTAACGCCTTCCCTGGAACTTGAGTTTGCAAATCAGGCAGCATTGCGGTGGTACGGCTTGTCACCAAGCGCCCACGTGCAAGACAGATCAGTCCACTTCAATCCTAGCAAACTGAAAGAAATCGCTTTTCATTTGCAGGCCGGGCAGGGCCGAAATAACTCAGCTGTCGTGTCGTATCAAGCGCTCTCTGCGGACGGAACGCTGCGCTGGCTGGAGGCACAAGTCGTACAAATTCGAATGCAGAACGGAGAGTTGGCGGGCTATTGCGTCCTTCAGACCGACGTTCAGGACAGCCGGGATTCCTCCCACCTGCTCGGGCAGGAAATGGAGATACTCGAAATGGTCGCGCGAGGCGCACCGTCGGCAAGTGTTCTTCAACGGCTCTGCGACGTTGTCGCGGATCTGGTTCCGGACCTCGTTTGCGGGTTCCTCGAGCTTTCGCTTGACCGCAAGCTCTTCCGCATGGGCGCGGCTACCAGGCTGGCAGGAGAGTTCAGGGAGATCTTCGACGGCAGGAGCGTGATTTCGGACAAGAACCCCTGCTCCACGGCCGCTCTGACAAAAAGGACTGTCGAGATCGCGAATATGGCCGAAAGCGACCAGCGCGAGACCTTGATGGGCGAGATCATGTTGGCCAACGGTCTGAATTACTGCAAGGCCATTCCCATTCTGTCCCCGTATGGGAACACGGCCGGGATACTTGCAATCCTAAGGCATCAGCAAGCAGACCTCGGACCTCGCGAGCAGCAAATAGTCGATCGAGCCAAGCACATCGCAGCTATCTCGATAGACCGGACTCGTCACGAGGAAGCTCTAGTCAGGCGAGAGACGCAGGTCGAACGGAGCCAGGCGCAGCTCGTCGCCGCTCAACGGATTAGTTCAACAGGCAGCTTTACATCTGATATCCAGCGGGATGAGAACATCTGGTCCGAAGAGTTCTATCGAATTTTTGACCTCGACCCGAAGCTAGAGCCCAGCATCGATGCGGTCAGGGAACGGATTCATCCACAAGACCTGGATCTCTTTGACTTCGAGATGAAGAGAGGGTTTGCTGGCGAGGATGCCGATTTCGTCTTCCGGATCATCAGGACAGATGGGACCCTCAGGTTCATTCGAGGACTTGCGAGGGTTACACATTACATTGGCGATCACCCAGTGTTCATGGGAACGGTACAGGACATCACCGAGATAAGACGAGCGGAAGATGCTCTGCGACGCGGCGAGGAAGCACTTGCGAAAGCCCGAGAAGAACTCGCGTATGTGTCCCGCGTGATGACAATAAGTGCTCTGACGACGTCCATAGCGCACGAGGTGAGCCAACCACTTTCGGGCATTCTCGCGAACGCCAATGCATGTGTCCGTCTTTTGGCGCTCGATCCGCCGGACATCGCCTCCGCAACAGACACTGCCCGGCGGACGATCCGAGACACGATGCGTGCGACCGAAGTTATCAAGCGACTTCGGGCTATGTTCAGTCGACAGTCTCCAGCCATGGAGAAGATCGACCTTAATGAGATAGCTCGCGAGGTCATTGCATTGTCGGCGCGAGACATGCGTGAAAAATTTATCGTCCTGGAGGTCCGGCTGGCGCCAGAGTTGCCGCCTGTCACAGGCGATCACATTCAGCTTCAGCAGGTCATTCTCAATATGGTATTGAACGGGATCGAAGCCATGGCGGAGACCGAGGAGCGGCCTCGCCGTCTGCTCGTGCGAACTGCACTGGTGAGCGAGGATATGCTCACGTTGTCCATCTCGGATGCGGGCGTCGGAATCGCCGCTGACGCTGCGGACAAGATGTTCGAACCGTTCTTCACGACGAAGCGCCACGGGATGGGCATAGGCCTCTCCATCAGCCGCTCGATAGTTGAAAATCATGGCGGCCGAATGTGGGCGATGTCGAATGACGGACCAGGCGCAACCTTTGCCTTCTCTCTTCCGAGCCCTGGCAAGCCGACAGACCGATCGGCAACGTGAAGGGCGCGCCAGATGGCCGATACCTAAGTCTGGTTTTGCAACGGCTCGAAGATGGCTATTCTCTGATGATCGCCTCCTCCTCCTATGGCGATACGCTGATGCAGCAACAGCGCTCCCGCGTCCTCCCCTCCGCCGGAGCGTGCGGATCCTCCCGGTCCGCTGAAGGCCGTCTCCACCCGCCCGGAGGCGGCCTTCGTTCGGGCGCACGTTACCCGTGACAGCGGGCGATACCATTGTGCAATAGGATTCAAGCCTTAGGCGCGACTAGGTGGTTGCCTAGCAGCGACGAGAGGTAATCCATATGAGCAAGCAAATCGAACTTAAGTTTGCCGCTCCTGGCTCGGTTCGGGCGACATTCAACAATCCGCCGATACAGTCGGCATCACCGAGATCCCAGGCAAGGCACTCCTCAAAGGCATGGAACGGGCTTTCGGTTTCCAGCCCCACGCGGCCAAGGGCACAACGCCGTAGGGACCATGGAGGCCATCATCGCGCGCGAGTCAAAGGCTTTGATCCGCCTCGTCGGAAATCTTCCGGTCGCGATGTCGGATCATAAGGCTACGTTTGCGGGAATGCGAAGGCTCGATCTTGCTGTCCACATCGCAACGAAGCTGAACCGCTCCCACCTCCTCGTCGCGAGGACATCCCTTATCCTGTCCTGACTTGGTCGAACGGATCTCGATAACTCAAGCGCTAGGCCCCAGCGGTCACTATCCCGAGGGTTCCTGAAGCCGCCTGGCGACATGGTCAGATCCGAACTGCGATTATAGCTGGAATAGCGAAGGCTAGGCTTGGTGATCGTCACGGCATCGACTGGGACGGCCTTGTTGGAGATTACGATCGCATCCGCGACAAGCTCGAGGCGGTCTTCTCCGATTTCTTCGACTTCAATGCGCGGTTCGCAATCCGGGTGGTTTCCGATTGGACGTTGCGGCCTCCTTCCGTCGCTGGAATACCGTCAACGGCAAAGATTACCTTCCTGATCGCGCCCTCCGCGAAGAGCGCTCGCAACGAAAGAAGCGCTCGTCCTGACGACGATCCGTAGCCCCGATCAGTACAACACCACCGTCTATGCCTTGATGATCGCTGCCGAGGAGTTTTTGGTCGACGCGACGTTGTCTTCATGAACCAGGAGGACTTGGTCAATCGTGGGCTCGCCGACGGAGATCAAATCGAAATCTGCGGGCTTCATGGCGATGAAGAATCGCACTCGATCGCCGGCCTTACTGCCGTGGCGTATGACATCCCACGCGGCTCCATCGCAGGCTATTATCCGGAATTGAACCTGGTGATGTCTATCTCATTTCGATCCGCAATCGGGCACACCCTCATATAAAGGGGTACCTGTTACGGTGACACGAGCCGCCGGAATTCCTATATCAAGCTCGGTAGTTCAATAAGGAAATTCGAGCATGACGATCATTGGAAACCTGCTTATCGCGGGATCGGAAAAACGCGGCACCAACGGCGAGTTCCACGGAATCGAGGCAGCCACTGGCAACCCGCTTCCGGTGTCCTTCGGCGGAGCAACGCCCGAGGATGTCGAACGTGCTGCAAGCAAAGCCTGGGCGGCTTTCCAGCTCTATCGGGAGACCGATCTCGGATCCCGGGCAGCTTTCCTAGAGACAATTGCGGAAGAGGTCGAGAGCATTGGCGACAGTCTTATCGTCAGAGCGATGGCAGAGACTGGTCTGCCGCGTGGAAGGCTTGAAGGCGAGCGTGCGCGCACTCTCGGCCAGCTTCGACTGTTCGCCAAGGAGGTTCGCGATGGGCGCTTCCAGGAGCTGCGTTTCGATGGTGCCGATCCGTCTCGCAAACCAGCGCCGAAACCAGATCTTCGGTTGCGAAACGTCCCACTTGGCCCGGTGGCGGTATTCGGTGCCTCCAACTTTCCCCTCGCCTTCTCCGTCGCCGGCGGCGATACGGCCTCGGCTCTAGCAGCTGGTTGCCCAGTTATCGTGAAGGCCCACTCGGCGCATCCGGGAACTTCCGAACTCGTTGGTCGGGCGGTGCAACGCGCCGTGGCGCGAGCGAACCTGCATCCCGGCACATTCTCCCTGATTTTCGATACCGGATTCGAGGCTGGGCAGAACTTGGTCGCAGATCCGCGAATTCGCGCAGTCGGCTTCACCGGATCCCGCCGAGGAGGAACTGCTCTGATGGAGATAGCCTCGCGTCGGAAACAGCCGATCCCGGTCTACGCCGAGATGAGCAGCATCAATCCAGTCATCCTCTTTCCAGATGCCTTAAAAAACCGCGCGCGTGATATCGCCTCGGCGTTCGTTGCTTCTCTTGTCCTTGGAGCTGGGCAGTTCTGCACGAACCCCGGCTTGCTTCTGGCTATCGATGGAGCAGACCTCGACACGTTCACCCAAACGGCTGCGGAGCTGCTTCCCGAGATTAGCGCGCAGCCGATGCTGACACCGTCGATTGCGAGGGCCTATTGTGATGGAGTGGCAAAGCTCGAGCGGCACCCGGAAGTCCGATCCATCGCGTCGGGGAAAACCGGATCGGCGTACGAAGGTGCGGCCGCACTCTTCGAAACCTCGGCCGAAGCTTTCCTTGCCCACCACGAACTGCAGGACGAAGTGTTCGGCGCCGCTGGCCTGATCGTGCGCTGCAGGAATTTGGCTCAGCTGAATGAAGTCGTGGATGCGTTGGAAGGACAGCTCACTGTCGCGCTTCACATCGCTAACGGCGATCAGGAGGCAGTGACTTCCCTCATACCGAAGCTTGAATTGCTTGCTGGACGACTGCTCGTGAACGGGTTCGGCACGGGGGTGGAAGTCTCCCCTGCGATGGTCCACGGCGGTCCCTACCCGGCGACTTCCGACGGAAGATCGACCTCCGTAGGCACGCTCGCGATCTACAGGTTTCTGAGACCAGTTTCGTATCAGGACTTCCCTATTATACTGCTTCCCGAGCCCCTGCGGTAAGACGCTATCCTGTGGGTGCTGACCAAAATCAATTGGCCACCCCAATTCCGCTTTTCATAAAGTCGCCGTCTGAGCTCCTCCTCGGTGCTCAGGCCGTTCTGATATAGAGTGACCAAGTACCTGGCGGCCTCCTCGGCAACGTCTCCTTGTCTGTCGCATCGCTGCTGAGAGCAGTATTCCCTCAGCAGACTGCGCATCATCGCGATTTCTTCGGCGCCAAGCGGCCGCCCACCTATCGAAAAGCTTTCGTGGATCCGCGCCGCTGACCACTCTTACGCCGGGTCGGTCGATCTGCACTGTGGTGCACAGGTCTCGCCGGCATTCCGAATCGAGTTGCTAGCGCCTGTCGAGGCAGGTACCCAAACCCGTGCGGCCTGCGTCGGCTGCCTCACGGACACCAACGCGACAATTAAGGCGGCGATGGCCACCAGGATAACGAAGACCGGAAAGGCGGATCCCGGGGGGCGGTAGTCTTGCGACATAATCTTCTCCTTTCGGTCGTCTGAACGCCGTCATGGAGAACGAGTATGTCGAATCCCGTCTTGGGCGGGATTGAACATAGGTATCGCCGATACCTTGGTATGACCAACACCTTCGTTTAGTAGCCGCAAGCGATTCATCTCTCCAAAGTCCTAATCGACTTCGTTCTTGGACACCCCCCGATAACGGATGGGTCCTACGCCATATCGAGGAGAAGACAATCATGAGCACCACCGAGCTTGCTATCCTGACCCGCCGTTCATTCAGTGGCGCTGCTCTTGGCTTGACTGCCACGGGAATCCTCGGCGCCATCGTGGGTACTGCACGCGCGGATCAGACCAGCGGCCCGAAACCGACGGCACTTCCTCTCACCGCCAGCGAAACAGTCGATGCTGGCGACCTCAAGGTAGCCTACTCAGCGGTCGGCCCGCAGGATGGATCACCCGTGATTCTGCTTCATGGGTGGCCGTATGACATCAACAGTTTCGCAGAAGTTGCTCCGATCCTAGCTGCACGGGGCCACAGGGTAATTGTCCCGTTCCTGCGCGGATATGGCGGCACCACGTTTCTTTCGAAGGAGACGAAACGAAACGGACAGCAGTCGGCGCTCGCCATCGACGCCATCAAATTGATGGATGCCCTCAAGATCGATCGCGCCACCATCGCCGGGTTCGACTGGGGCGCTCGCACCGCCGATATTGTGGCCGCGCTGTGGCCCGAGCGCTGCAAGGCACTGGTCTCGGTCAGCGGTTATCTCATCGGCAGCCAGGCTGCCGGAAAAGTTCCCTTACCCCCGTCCGCCGAGCTCCAGTGGTGGTATCAGTACTATTTCGCAACTGAACGTGGGCGCGAGGGTTACGCGAAGTACACGAACGATTTCGCCAAGCTGATCTGGAAGCTCGCCTCCCCTCAATGGCAATTCGACGACGCTACTTTCGACCGGACGGCGACCGCGTTCACAAACCCGGACCATGTCGAAATCGTCGCCCATAACTATCGATGGCGCCTCGGGCTGACTTCGGGAGAAAAGCGGTTCGACAAATACGAGGCAAAGCTCGCGACGGGACCGGAATTGTCCGTCCCCACGATCACTATGGAAGGCGATGCCAACGGCGCGCCGCATCCCCATCCGAAGGCCTATGCAGGCAAGTTCATCGGAAAATATGAGCACCGCCTGATCTCGGGCGGTATCGGTCACAATCTTCCCCAGGAGGCACCTGCTGCCTTTGCCCAAGCGGTCATCGACGTGGATGCGTGGTCCTAGCTGAAGAAGTGGACACCACAATGATAGATCTGGCCCACGAATACCCGAAACGCATCCTCGACAGCTTTTTTTATCGGGTGAGAGCTACTGGATCGAAATCTAAGAAGCTTGTCAGTCCCGCTGATTGCAAAACGCTTGCCGACGTGCCGATAGCAACGGCAGACGAATTCGGTCTGGCAATCGCGTCCGCGGCAAACGCCTTCGAGCATGGGACATGGCCCAGGACCCACCCAAGCGAGCGCGCAGCAATGATGCCCACGTTCGCCGAAGCGCTCGAACGACGCATGTCCCTTTTCGCGAAGCTTTGGACTGCCGTCGCTCTGGCAAGTCGGCTGACACCGCTCGCTGTAGCTCGGTTGCGGTACTTCGCAGGCCTCGCCCTCACCTACGAGTTCGAAAAGGAGCGTAACACGACGCTTGGCTTTGCGCCGATCCTTCCGAGCCAGTTGGTCCGGCAGCGATCATACGCGGCCTTTCCGATCCTGATGACCAAGCTGAGTGCTGCCCTTGCCGCCGGATGCACGTGCGTTATCAAGCCTTTCCGCTGAAAGTCCACCGGACGCATATCTGGTCGTTCAGTGCGCAATGGAAGCGGGCATTCCACCGGGCGTCATAAATGTATTTCTCGCAGATGCGGAAGGAAGCGCCCGCTTTCAAGAGACATGTCAATCGCCAGGGAGGAAATCTTCGGACCTGTGGTCACCATTCACACTTTCGAGGACATCGACGAGGCCATCGCGATTACCAATGACACGGACTTCGGACTGAGCGGCTCGATATTCGGAAATCCGGCAACAGCTTTCGATGTCGCCCGCAGGATTCGGATGGGCCAGGTGCACATCAATGGAATGGAGCTCGCACCGTCCGCACCTTTCCGATGTTCCAAGGAGTCATTGATTGGCCGCGAGGGTGGGCCAGAGGGGCTCGCCGCATTTCTCGAGACCAAGGCTGTCCTATTCCCATCCTACGGCAGCCTTGAAATTCCGCGAGATCACGGCAGATAGCGCCTACGCCTCCTTGTTGTCGTTCAGTCCCAGAATGGCCGCGGCTTGCAGCGCCGCCGGATCGTCTGACTTGGCGCGCAGATATCCGAGAAGAGAGGAAAAGTCCGTGGCGCACATATTTGCGGGCATAAGAATTCCGGTCGAATTCATTTCGTCCAGGTCGACATCGCCGTCTCCGTTGTGGTCGAGCTTCTGCTTCATGTCGACCGTGGGGCGGCCGTTATCATCGAGTGCTACGCCCGGTCTGAGAATCTGATCAAAGTTATTGAGTTCGTCCCCCGTCAGCTTGTTGTTCCCGTCCCTGTCGAATTTGGCGAAAGCCTTGTTCAGCATCTGGGAAAGCGGCGAGGCGTCGGCAACGACGGTCATCAAAATCTCCTGTGAGCGATGAGATTCAATATAATTCGGTACGATTCATCGTGGCGAAATTATCGTCCATTTATCTTGAGCGGGCCTGACCGGACGCGGCGCAAGAAGCGGCAATCTACACCGCCGCTCGCTCTGCCTATCGGCCAAAAATCAGGCGCTGGTAGTCGCGAAGCATATCCGCGTCCTCAACCGAGCCATGGTGATGGAGCTGCCGCCAGAAACCATCAAGTCTGACGAGCCAACGCGTCGTTCGAAATGCGATCTCCAGCTCTTTGTCCGCGGTAACGCACTTGCCACGCTCTCTTCCGACAAAGAGATGCCAATCGGGTCCTCCCTGACTCGTAAAGTCATGAAAGGTGACGTGGACCTCCGCAGGTCCGCTGAAGAGCTTGGAATAACCCTCCTCGATCGCAATCCAGCCCCGACGGATGCCGCCGATCGGGTTGTCCATGCTCGGGGCCTCGCCTGCAAGCCACACGGATTCCAGGCCCCGAAGATCGCCGGCGTTGAAGGCCCGGTAGAAATCGATCAGGACATCGAGGGGGCCGCCGTCTCCGGATTTGAGCTCGACGCCTTCAATCTCCGAAAGTTGGGTCTTCATGACAGACCTCGCCGATCAGAGAAGGCCGAGCAGCGATCTCGCCGCTGCAGTCGACGAGGCGGGGTTCTGGCCCGTGACAAGGTGGCCATCCACGATCGCGAAGCTTTCCCAATCGCCCGCCTTCTCATAATGCGCCCCCAGCGACTTGAGATCATCTTCGACCAGGAACGGGACGACCTTGGTGAGCTGTACCGCCTCTTCCTCAGAGTTCGTGAATCCGGTCACCCGCTTGCCCTTCACCAGCGGGTTGCCCTGGAACGTCACGTGGTGGAAGACGGCAGGCGCGTGGCAAACCGCTGCAACGGGTTTTCCGGAGCCATAGAATTCCTCGATCAGCGAGATCGACTTCCGGTCCTCGACGAGATCCCACATGGGCCCGTGCCCGCCCGAATAGAAGATCGTGTCGAAATCCTTGGCATCTACGGTCGCGAGGCGCACCGTGTTTGCAAGGACGGACTGAGCATCCTTGTCGCCCTTGAACCGGGTCATGGAAGCTGTCTGATTGCCTGGCTCGTCGCTCTTGGGATCGATCGGCGGCTGCCCGCCCCGCGGAGAGGCGACGGTAATGCTGGCGCCTGCATCCTTGAAGACATAGTAGGGAGCCGTAAATTCCTCCAACCAGAACCCGGTCTTTAGGCCCGTATTGCCAAGCCGATCATGCGAAGTGAGAACCATCAGGATGTTGCTCATCGTTATCTCCTTACAAAAGTTAAGACGTTCGGCGTCTTGTCCGGTCTGGCGAACAGAGGCCAGCTCGCTAAACTGAGCTGCCGCGCTCAATCGACCTCATGAGCATGCTCAAGTGACGGGGCGTATGCCATTGTACGATGGTGTCGTGGAAACAGGTCGAAAACGGATGTCGATACCATCGTACAATGGATTTTCGCCAGGAAACTCGCATGCTCTGCGTCGAGGGGCAGCGGGATATCGATCAGGGCAATAGTGCCCGCGCCCACACATGATATAGTGTTTGCACTCGATGAGCTTGCGCCCACTTAAGGAGGCAGCACATGTACCGGATGACCTCGGCGATGAATCATGCGACTACCGCGCCTCTGAACGCTCTGAGTGGATCGACGGTGTTTGTGGTTGACGACGACATTTCTGTGCGGGAATCTCTGGAACTCTTGATCGGGTCGGCAGGGTGGCGGCCAATTCTTTTTGATTCTGCTCAGGCATTTCTGAGCGCCACACCAAATGCAGGACCGAGCTGCCTCGTTTTGGATGTGAACATGCCCGGGCTCAATGGCCTGGATCTCCAGTCCTTGATCACGAAGAGCGGCAATCGAACCCCGATTATATTTGTGTCGGGCTTCGGCGATGTCCCCATGACCGTAAAGGCTCTGAAGGGTGGCGCTCTCGATTTCCTGACGAAACCGATCGACGCGGAGGCACTCCTTGCCGCTATACAGTCAGCTCTCTCAAAGAGCGAGGCACTCATTCGCGATGAGGAAGAGCTGATGCGCCTTCAAGTGTGCTACGATGCCCTGACCCCGCGGGAACGTGAGGTCATGTCGGGGGTGGTGAAGGGTCTATTGAACAAGCAGGTCGCGTTCGAGCTCGATATCAGCGAGATCACAGTCAAGGCGCACCGCGGCCAGGTTATGCGAAAAATGAGCGCCCGGTCCCTACCGGATCTCGTGAATATGGCGGCAAAGCTCAGGATCGACGACGGTCGAGAGATCCACTAGCGATCCTGAGGCCTGTGATGAACCCTGGCCGGGAACATCACGATCATCGCCACCAGCATCACGGCCCCTACGACCAACGTTATGCTTGCAATGCCTAGGGCGAGAGCAAACGCACCCTCGGAGTTTCGCTGGCGGGCAAATATTGCGCCTACGACTGGCGGCCCCAAGATCTGGCCGACTGCGAACATCGCCGTCAGCAGCCCCATGTAGCGGGCGTGATGACTTGATCGGATCCTTCTGACCTCGTTCATGGCAAAGTAGCTGATCGCGGTGAACGGGACACCGACCAGAATGCTGCTTAGGGCAAGACCGACTGCGTCCTCCCAAACGACAGACACTGCTACGCCTGCCGCCTGCACGAGATACGAACCGACGAGGTACAGTCGAGCGTCGGCGTTCTTCCGCACACGCGATGCCAGAAGTGAACCCACTACGGCTGAAACGCCGAACAGCGGCCAGAAGACCGTGAGCAAAGGGGAATCCGGTATTGCGTTCTTCGCGATAACAGGCAGGTATGTCGCAGTCACGATGTAGCCGAAACCAGCGAGCCCGTAGGCGACTGCGAACACAGGCATTTCGGTTCGCGGGACCCGACCCGAACTCCCCGCGCTGCCGACATAAAATGGCTCCACGTCTCTGCCGGACTTTCGAAAGACACGCCAGATAACTGCGCTTATCACCGCCGACATGACGGCAAATGCCGTCCAGCCCCACTGCCCAGTGAAACTCAATGTTGTCATAGCGCTGGCCGCCAGACCCGATATCGCAATCCCAGCTCCCGGCCCGGTGAAGATTGCACTGCCGATCGAGCCGGGTGCCCCGGAGAGCTCCGCCAAGCACCAGCCCGACGTAAACACGAAGCCGATCGCCGACGCGACACCTGCGAGAAATCTCAGTCCTATCCATGTCGACGGAAGCGGAAGCGCCATCAGTGCAGTCAGCACAATGGTGAGGACGAGAGCGGATTTGATGATCGCCGTCTGCGACCACGCCTTGGGTATAAGCATCGCCGCCAGCGCCCCGACGAGATAGCCGACGTAGTTTGCTGTTGCGAGCCTTCCTGCAAAAGCGAGATCGACCGTTCCATCGTGCAGCATCATCGGCAAAATCGGGGTGAATGCAAAACGACCAACACCCATCGCGATTGCGAGAGAAGCGGATCCTGCGAGAACGATTGTGAGTTGATCGGCCACTCGTCGCGACATGCGGATTCCTCCGGCGTTAGACGGTCTGATTGTTAAATTGATGTGACTTGTAGGGAGCTCCTTGAAAGGCTCCGCAGGTTTGGCGTCTATGCCGTACGACGCGCTGCGGGGGGCAGTTTGCCGCGCACGGCTACAGTCGCCTGATCGCCAAACCCGCCTCCAGGGCTGCCATTGCGTCCTCGAACAACTTCACGGTAAGTTCCGCTGAGGGAAGCCACTTCGCCAAACCAAGGGCCTGCCCCGCCCAGAGGTTGGTGAAGTCATCGCGTCCCTCCTCCTCCGCCCTCGCGCGGATCGCGGCGAGCGCCACTCCGGCGGTCGGAAAGGCGGGCGCCACGTCCGAAAGCGGACCCAGTTCTCGCATCAGTCGGTTCACGACGCCTCTCGCGGGCCTTCCTGTAAAGACATTGGTGATGGCGGTACTGGCGTCGCCGGCACGACCCAGAGCATCGGCGTGCAGATCCGGAATTTTGGCCTCTGGAGTTATAAGGTAAGCAGAACCGATCTGCACCGCTGACGCTCCAAGCATTAACGCCGCCGCAACTCCGCGGCCATCTGCGATTCCCCCGGCAGCAATGACCGGAACCTTAACCGCGTCCACGACCTGCGGAACGAGCGCCATCGTTCCTACTTGGGTTGTCATGTCCTGCGTAAGAAAGTTTCCGCGATGCCCGCCAGCCTCGAAACCCATTGCGATCACTGCATCAACACCATGTGCCTCGAGCCAGACGGCCTCCGCGACGGTCGTCGCGGACGATAGCACTTTGGCCTCCGCGGCCTTTACCCTATCAACGAGTCTTCGATCGGGAAGACCGAAATGGAAGCTCACCACCTTGGGGCGGAACTCTTCGACGACCTCGCAGAACTCGTTGCCGAAGGGCGCACGTCCGGGGCCGCTGATCGGGGCAGCGGGGTCAAGGCCAAGTTCGACGAAATACGGCGCCAAGAGTGCTCGCCACTTCATCTGACCAACAGGATCGGCCTCGGGCGTCACGTGGCTGAAGAAATTCACATTGATTGACTTGGCTGTTCTCGCAGTGATCTGCGTGAGCGCCTCATGTAGTTTCTGAGCCGAATACTGCGCGCTCGGCAACGAACCTAAGCCGCCAGCTTCAGAAGCGGCAATCACCATTTCTGCCGTCGTCGCTCCTGCCATCGGCGCCTGTATGACGGGAAGCTCGATTTCCAGAAGGTCGAGGATCCGGCGATCATGCCACGTTCTCATTTAAGGCTCCGTTCGATGCGCTGCGCTCCAAGAATTATTTGAATAGGCAATAGCGGTCTATTGGACCTTGGTGTCCTCCAACAGCCCTAACCAATCCAAAGGTATCGGAGACACCTTCGTACAATAGCGTCTGCACATTCTTTGGCGCGAAAGTCGCCACCAGTGTCCCAAGGGGCAGCCCCTGAAATTTGACAGCTGCGATACTCCGGCGCCCGTTCGTCGGCCGCTGTCGCTCGGAAAAGAAAAAATGGAGGTAGCACAAAATGAGTGTGCACAAGACGGTTGTGATTACCGGTGCATCACAGGGCATCGGCGCCGGGCTCGTGAAGACGTTCCTGGACAAAGGCTGGAGCGTCGTCGCGACGTCTCGGCGGATCAGTGAGGCGACATCGTTCGATCGTGCGGGAAGGCTTGAGCTTATCGATGGCGACGTTGGCGATCCCAAGACGGCGGAGCGCGTCTCTCAGGTAGCTGTCGAACAGTTCGGCTCCATCGACGCCCTCGTGAATAACGCAGGCGTTTTCTTCACCAAGCCATTTCTCGAATACACGATCGAGGACTTCCGGCGCCTCTCGGCAACAAATCTCGAAGGCTTCTTCCATTTCACGAAACACGCTGTCAGACAGATGCTTCGGCAGAAATCCGGTGGAAGCGTCGTCACGATTACGTCGTCGCTGACCGACCATCCGATCGCTGGCGTCAAGGCATCCCTGCCGATAATTACCAAGGGCGGGCTGAATGCGATCACCAAGAGCCTGGCGCTGGAGTTCGCCAGCGACAACATCCGAGTAAACGCGGTTTCGCCTGGTGTTGTTGACACACCGCTCCATGCTACGGGTTCACGGGACTATCTTCGATCCTTGTCGCCGATGGGCACCATCACGGCGGTGCAGGAAATCGTGGACGGCGTGATCTATCTCACGGAAGCGTCCAATATCACTGGGGAGGTGCTGCACGTCGACAACGGCGCACATCTCGGCAAATGGTAACGGTGAGCGCTGAGGCGCGAATCCTGGAGACCTCACTGGCACTGCCACCGCCGCCGACTCCGTTCGGGGCGTATGTCGAAGCTGTTCAGGTCGGCTGCCTTCTCTTCCTGAGTGGCATGCTCCCCGTCGTCGGACACGCGCCACAGTACATTGGACGGGTTGGCAGGGAGCTGTCCGTTGCCGAAGGTTACGACGCCGCGAGGACCGCGTGCCTGAGTGGGTTGGCGGCCGCGCGAGCGCATCTCGGATCCCTTGATCGCATACGCACCGTGGCGAAGCTGGGCGTGTACATAGCCGCCCCAGACGACTTTCGCGAACACCCCAAGGTCGCAGACGGAGCTTCCGAGCTGCTGCTTTCGGTCTTCGGCCACATGCGCCTTCCGCCGCGCATCGTGCTCGGCGTCTCCAGTATTCCGCTGGGGATGCCGCTCGAGGTCGAGCTCGTTCTCGACATCGCCCGATAGCAATCCCCTCAACAGCAATGGAGACCGCAATGAAACCGAACTCAAATCGATCCATTGGGATCGCGATGTCGTCGAAATTCCTGACTGCCGCCGCCCTGCTCATGCTCCCAGAGCTGGCGCTTTCCGGCGAGACCATGGTCGCCGAGACGCGCAGTAAGCCTGGAGACATCACAGCCACACCCGGCAGCGAACGGCCGCAGATCCGTGTCGAGAAGCGCACGCCCGCCTACTGGCGCGTGACCTTCGATAACCCGCCCTTCAACATCTTCGGCCCGGAAACGATCCCGCAGATGGAAAAGGTGGTCGCTGAAATCGAGGCGGATCCCAAGCTCCGGGTGGTCGTTTTCGACAGTGCTGTCCCCGGCTTCTTCCTGACACACTACAACTTCACGCCGCCTTTCGCCGAGTCGACCAGCCTCCCTGCGGGGCAGACTGGCCTGCATCCCCTGCCCGACATGCTCGTCCGCATCAGCAAGGCACCGATCGTCTCAATCGCACTCATCCGCGGTAGAGCCACAGGCGTCGGCAGCGAGCTCGCCCTGGCGAGTGACATGCGTTTCGCCAGCCGCGAGAAAGCGATCCTCTCTCAGTGGGAAGTTGGCGCAGGTTTCGTACCGGGCGGCGGGCCTATGGCTCGTCTGCCGAGGCTGATGGGACGCGGGCGCGCGCTCGAGGTTCTTCTCGGCTCCGACGACGTCGATGGCGATCTCGCCGAGAGGTACGGCTACGTCAACCGTTCATTCGATGACGATAAGCTCGATCATTTCGTCGACGCACTCGCCACCCGCATCTCCGGTTTCGACAGGCAGGCGATCGCCGACACCAAGCGCCTAGTTGATTTCGCCAGCCTTCCCGGCGACCCGGAAATCGGCGCTGGATGGGACGCCTTCATTTCCTCTGTTCAGCGCCCGGTTGCCCAGAAGAATATCGGCCGCCTGATGGAGATGGGGCTGCAGACGAACACGGACATCGAAGCCCGTCTGGGGCACTACACCGGAACCTTGGCCGAAAAGTAGGCCAACCGGCACCCGCGCATGAGCCCGGCAGGGTTGCGTGGGTGCCGACGTTCGCCATCATGTCACCTTCGCTTCAGCTGGACGGCCGCGCCAGGAATGGAATGGCCGGAATTGAAACCATCAGATGCACCATGGTGCCCAAGCGCTGCTCAATAGACGCCAGTCAATAGGTTCGAGCCTGGCGGATGCAAACGACCTCGAAGGAGCCACCGGATACGTCGTGCGAGATTATTGCGCCAACGAAGAGCGCTCTATGAGAGCCATAAACGCCCTCCAGACGGAGAGGCTGACCCGCTCAATATCTTTCCACGGAACCGGCATCGCCTCGCTCTCGACAATAACACCAACTCCCAGTTCCAGCATGTGAGGCATGGCAAGCTGATCGCGGTTTTTGATCTCTCGTGTCCAGACCTCCACAGCGCCAGCGATGTCATCATCGATCGAGGCCGTGCTTTCGGCCACGTGATTTGCAGCCTCATTGGCACTTGCCTGACAGAAACGGGAAGGAGCAGTCGGTGCTTGTCCTGATTACTCATTAGTTTGATGAAATTCTGATCGGCGCCAAATCTCGTGCGTATGCCTTCTATCTGCTTTATGGCGTCTGGGGCTAACCATCAATGCTTCTGCGCTCGTTCGAATTCAACGGTTGCACAGACGTCCAAACGGAAACTGAACCCTCGACAGGTCACCGCCGGGTCCGCGGCGTCGACGACACCGAATCGTGGTGTCTGCGCCGCCCGTAATCTTCTCCGGCCGAGGACCTGCAGCAAGAGCAAGAGTATGCAATCGCCACGAACGGCAAAGCTTCTGACGGCTACAAGGCTGACCGAGAATCGAAAGCGTCAACGAAACTTGCATTTCCTTGACGCTCGATGGTTCCTGCTGGTTACTGTTGGGAAGCCTTCGCGGCCATCGTGGCCTTCGCCCACCAGGCCAACTCGTCGAGCGCGGTGTTGGCCGACGGCAAGAGGTTGGCCTCGATTTCTTCGATCGGCTTATTGCCGCCGAGCGGTGAAGTAGCAAAGAAATCGCCGGCGCCGATGTGAACGGCGGCATGGGTCGAAACCATCTGCAGCTCCACACCGATTCCGCGGAGATGTTCGAGTGCGCGCGAACCGCCCATGCTTCCGTACGCGATTGCAGTGAACGGCTTGCGTCCCCACTCGATGTAAGCCTGGTCGAGCGCATTCTTCAGGACCCCGGTAATCGAATGATTGTATTCGGAAACGACGAATATGTACCCGTCGTAGCCGCGTACGGTTCCCTGCCACCGAATAGCATCGGCGCTCTTGCTGGGCGCCCATGCGTTCGACGCCACTTCATCGAAGAACGGCAGCGGATGATCGCGCAGATCGACGACTTCGATATCGATATCGCTGCGTTTCTTGGCCTGCTTCAGCATCCACTGGGCAGGCTTGTCCGCGAACCGTGTCGGACGGGTGGAGCCGATTATGAGCGCGATTTTAGGCTTCTTTGACATGGTAACCTCTTTGCCTGGTTTTTGGATCAGGTCAGAACTACTTGGAAGTGAGAACGTCGGCGTATGCATAAAGTCCGGGCGAACCCCCGGTCATGATGAAGAGCACGTTAGACTGCGGTGCGATTGCTCCACTTTCAACGTCGGACAGCAACCCTGCCAAAGCCTTGCCGCCATAAACCGGATCGACGAGAAGCCCTTCTGATCTCGCGAGAAGTTCGACCGCGGCGATCATGCCGGAAGTCGGCATGCCGTATCCTTCGCCCAGTTGAGCACTGCTTATCCGGAGATCGTCCGCGGTCACGCGAGCGTCGCTGGCCAGTCGCTCAAGAACCGCGTTGACCTTGTCCGCCGTTGCGGGGAGACACTTGTCTGCAGGCGAGAGCACGGTGTATGCGGCGATTCGAGAAGGGTGAGACCCCGCAACGACCACGCCAGCAGCCAAACCCGCATGCATGCCGCCGCTGCCGTTGGGGATGATGATCTGCTCGAACGCGACACCCGTTTCAGCCGATTGCCGGGCGAGTTCGAAAGCGCAATCCACGTAACCGAGGCAACCGATTGTCGTTGAGCCGCCGAGAGGCACTAGAAGAGCTTTCCTGCGAGTTTCGGCGATCTCATCGACCCGACGCCTCGCATACGCGCCAACATCGTCACCCGGGTCCAGTATATGAACGCTGGCGCCAAACAGATGGTCGAGAAGCACATTGCCGTTGGCCTGATAAATTTCGGTCGTCCGAGGTACCATCTGGGCAAGAACGAGCTCGCAGGCGAGCCCCGACCTGGCGCACGCTGCGGCGGCCAACCGTGCGAAGTTGGATTGAACTCCTCCCGTTACGACGAGGGTGTCACATCCCTCCGCTTTCGCCTGCCCGAGGAGGAATTCAAGCTTGCGGAGCTTGTTGCCGCCGCCGCCGAGTTCCATGAGATCATCTCTTTTGGCCCAGATCGATACGCCCCTACTCCGTTCGCCCAGAACTTCTTCGAGACGCGCCAAGCGCTGGATTGGCGTTGGACCTTTCATCAGTCGCTCACGGGGAAAGCTCTGCCAAGGATCTCGGTCGGTCATCCTCGTCACCCCTCAAATGTTATCGCCAGTGCGGCTGCCGCGTCGTGGGTTAGCTCGCACCACGGCAGCCCATTTTCTGACCGCCGCTAGTGCGCCGCAGCGGGGACGTGGTAGCGCGAAGCGGGAATACTGCGAGACAGGTTCGGCATCAGTTTCTGCCGGGCCGCCTCGTAAGCGTTCCAGTCATTTTCGTCGGGCACCGACGGCAACGTGATAAGCTCACCCATGTCCAGCCCGGCCAATGCTGCATCGACAGTATCCCCGGGTTTCATGACGATGTCGGTCGGGAGCCGATCCAACGACCCGCCCGAGGCATCCCAGAAAGGCGTCTCCACGGCGCCAGGAAGCACAGCCTGGATCCTGATGTTCTTGTCCGCGAACTCCTTCTGCAGAGAGAAGGTCAAAGCGATCACGAATGCCTTGGTTGCCCCGTAGACGCCGTTGAGAATTTCGGGCGCGATCCCGAGCGCCGATGCCATGTTGATGATGGTTCCGTTGTCGCGAGCGGCAAACGATGGTGCCGCCGCGTATACGAGGCGCGTCAGTGCCGTGACATTGACCTTGATCATCCGTTCCATTGCCTCAACGTCGGACTTCAGGAGAGGTTCGACGGCGCCGACACCTGCATTGTTGACGAGCATCGTTATCGTAGGATCGCTCCGCAGAATCCCTTCGACCTTCAGCAAATCATCCCGCTGCGCAAGGTCGGCGCGGATTGTGGTCACGTTGCGTCCGGTCGAGCTCGAAAGGTCCTTCGCGACCCTGCTGAGGGCATCCTGATTTCGCGCCACCAGCACGAGATCATAGCCACGACTTGCGAGGCGGTCGGCGTAAATTGCTCCGAGGCCAGACGACGCACCAGTGATGAGCGCCGTTCCTTTTCCAATGATGGTCATTTCAGGTCTCCTGATGTTTGAGGATATGTTGCGACGGGATCCGGGTTGGCCGGATCCCGCTCCGAGGCTCGTGGGGCCGTGCTGCTACACCGAGCGGAGTGACTTGAACGCAGCCCGCAGTTCGGAGCTGAAAAGGTCCGGCTCTTCCCACGCGGCGAAATGACCGCCCTTGTCGACTTTGTTGTAGTAGATGAGGTTGTGGTAGGCCTTCTCGCTCCAGCTCCTCGGGGCCTGGTAGATCTCGCCCGGAAAGACGGTGATGGCGGCCGGGATCTTGATATCAACCGCGTTGAAGTTGTTGGCATTGTTCTCCCAATAGAGCCGCGCGCTCGAAGTGGCGGTTCCGGTGAACCAGTATAGGGAGATGTCGTCCAGCATCTCGTCGCGCGTGAGCGATTTCTCCGGATCGCCGCCACTGTAGGTCCAGTCGGCGAACTTGTCGTAGTACCATGCGGCCAGGCCGACCGGAGAGTCCGTCAAGGCATAGCCGAGGGTCTGGGGACGGGTGACCATCATCCAGGCGTATCCCGCACCCTTGGTGTAGAGCGCGTTCATCTGTTCGTAGGCGATCTTCTCCTCGGTAGACAGCCCCGCCGGAGCGGGTTCGCCATTGGTCAGCGCCTTGGCGATATCTGGAGGCACAGTAGCAGGCATACTGGTATGGATGCCGAGCAGTCCCGCCGGGGCCTGCCGGGCCATCGCATCGGAAATGACGGCGCCCCAGTCACCACCTTGGGACACGTAGCGGTCATAGCCGAGGCGCGTCATCAGCACGTGCCATGCCCGGCCGATACGATCGGGACCCCACCCGGTTTCCGAGGGAATTTCCGAGAAACCGTATCCCGGCATCGACGGCATGACGACGTGGAACGCGTCCTCCGATGCGCCGCCGTGTGCGGTCGGATCCGTCAGCGGTCCGATCGTCTTGATCAGTTCAAGGACCGAGCCCGGCCAACCGTGTGTCATAATCAGAGGCAGCGCGTTCTCGTGCTTCGACTTGACATGGATGAAATGAATGTCGAGCCCGTCGATCTTGGTCATGAACTGCGGAAACGTATTTAGCTTTTTCTCGCCTTTGCGCCAGTCGTAGTCCGTGCCCCAGTATTCTACGAGCGGCTTGAACTTCTTGAGCTGCGCGCCCTGCGAACGATCAGAGACGGTTTCCATTCCGGGCCAGCGAGCTGCACGAACGCGACGACGCAGCTCATCAACATCCTTCTGCGGAATGGCCGCTTTGAAGGGCCGAATCGCGTCTCCAGAAACCGCGGCTCTAAGGTGCCCCGGCAGAAGGCTGAGTGCGGCTGTCGCCGCAGTAGCAGCGAGAAGTTCCCGCCGGGTCGGCGCGAGAGAAATGGAATTGGCTTCAACATTTTCGGACATGACGTGCTCCGTTGTTTTCACAGCTATCAGCTGCGTCTAGGGTTCGCCGGTCGCCGCTCAGGCGCTATTGCACCATGGTATCGGCAATACCTATGGATCGGCTGAACTCGTCCAGAAGCCGACACCATCGGATAATGGACATGCGTCAACCGCAGGCTCATCGTCTCCCGCGCCACGAAGCAACCGAGGGAGAGCAACATGACCATTCAGGAAAGCATCATGCCAACGATCGAGGCAGCGAGTGATCTCGACATGAAGCTCGAGGTAGTCGTTATTCCAGTCTCCGACGTCGACCGCGCCAAGTCCTTCTATACGGGTCTCGGTTGGCGGCTAGATGCGGACGTTTCCGGTAGCGACGGCTTCCGGGTGGTTCAGGTGACGCCACCCGGATCGCCCTGCTCCGTCATCTTCGGATCCAGGATCACGTCCGCACAGCCTGGCTCGGCTCAGGGACTTCACCTGATCGTATCCGACATCGAGTTGGCGCATGCGGCGCTTGCCTCCCGCGGCGCCGAAATGAGCGGCGTCTTCCATGACGCTGGCGGTGTGTTTCACCGTCGCGAAACGGAAAACCGCCTCCCTGGCCTGCACCCGTCACGTGCCAGCTACGGTTCCTTTGCCTCATTCAGTGATCCGGACGGGAACGGCTGGATATTCCAGGAAGTCACGAACCGTCTTCCCGGCCGTATAGACGCAAAGGGGGCTGCCTACGTCTCGTCTGCTGATCTCGCGAGCGCACTTCGCCGTGCCGCCGCCGCTCATGGCGAACATGAGAAGCGAACTGGCGGGAACCACGACGAGAACTGGCCAGATTGGTACTCGCAGTACATGATCGCAGAGCAGTCCGGCTCAGAGCTGCCGACCTGATACCTACGAGCGGGATGTGGCGACGATGTTGTAGCCGCGCTCGCGATATGCCTTTACCAAGCCTTCGCTAATGCCTTGGGAGGCACCAATGATAATGGTGACCTTTTGTTGACTGCTCATAATCCGCATCCTTTCCAAGTACTCGGCCGCTTTTCTGGCCGTGCCTACGCTCTCGGCGTCGATGGGTTAGATTTAGATGCAGTCGGTGTTCGGGAGAATTGTCACCGCAAAAACGACAATCAACCGATGTTCGGCATAATTGCGCTAAGGCCCCTGACTGTGCCGCAATCTTCGCAAGCGCTGCCTTTAGTTTCGGACCTGCAAAATCGATGAAGGCCCGAACCTTCGGTACGGAAATTCTTGCCTGCGGTGTCAGAAGGTGGACGGGAAGCGCTGACGGCTCATACTCCGAGAGTATTATCGTCAAGGCTCCATCTCGGACAAGTTCAGCGATGTGATATGAATTGTGATATGAATAGAGTCGCGTTATGCCCATCCCCCAGCGGCCTACGCCGCGGCCGCACGCACGCTATTCACGACATACCTCGGTGAAAAATGCACGGTTCTGGGGATTGTACCTTCGCCGACGGGGTTGAAGGCCCAGGAATCGATCCCAAAATTCGAGAATGCGATAATGTCGTGCTGCAGGAGATCACCTGGTTCTCGAATTGCATTACGATTTGCGAGATAGTCAGGTGACGCTACAACGACACGTCGGACGTCGCCGCCGATCCGGGTTGTAATATGCGTTGAGTCCGTGAGGTTGCCTATCCGGAGCGCAATATCAACCCCCTCGTCGATCAGATTGACAAATCGGTCGAACATCAACAGTCGGACGGACACACTGGAATGCTGTTTCAGGAACTTGTCGAGAATCGGCCGAAGCACCTCCTCCCCGAGGATGGGAGGCGCCGAGATTGTCAGCACGCCGCGTGGCGACAACCGCTCGCCTCCGGCAATGATATCTGCTTCTTCGAGGTCCACGAGAACCCTGCGGCACACTTCCACGTAACGCTGCCCCGCCTCGCTGAGCTTCAGTCTTCGCGTCGTGCGTGGAGAAGTTCGACACCCACGCGCTCTTCGAGAGGACCGAGCGCCCGGCTAATCGCAGTGGGCGAACGCTTCAACTTCCTGGCGGCAGCGGCTAGGCTCCCCTCCTCCACGGCAGTGACAAAGACCTTCATCGCATCAATGCGATCCATAGCCAAGCTCCAGTGATGTCTTCGGCCTTATGCTTGCAGCACAAGCCGCTGCAAAGCCAGCTGCCGCAACAAGTCTCTACCCAATACCATTGGACAATAGACGACAGAATGCTCTTCATGCAGCGTCTACTGCATGGGCTCGGAATGACGTGCGGATGGAAAAAGGTTATAGCCAGATAGCATCGGCAGGTCTGAAAAGCGGTGTCGCATGATGGAGATGCGCCCCGATGACATTCGCTTTGCTGGCGTGAAACTTGGGCGCCATCGGCATGTTTGCGCGTTCTTCGACGGCACCCGCGGCGCGTCGGAGGTTCTCGACCCTTTCATCCATGATGGCTTTCTGTGCGGCCATAGGGCGATCCACTTGGTCGGCGCAGACAAGCGCGAAGCTCACGTCGCCCGTTTGCGCTGCGAAGGAATCGACACCGAAGATTTGCAGGGCTCCGGCCAGCTTGAAGTTCGAACTACGGTCGACGCCTACCTGAAGAACGGCGTCTTCGACCAAGATCGAATGGTGGAAGAGTTCTCGGCTATGGCGAGCGGCAACAGGCATGGCTTTCCCCTCAGCCGTATTGTCTGTGACATGGATTGGGCCGCCGAAAGCCAACAGCATCTTCAAGATCTCATTCAATTCGAATCCCGGATTAACGACCTATGGGACCAGCACGACGACGTTGTGATCTGCGTCTATGATCTGACGAGGTTTGGTGGCGACACGATCGTTGACATTTTAAGGACGCACCCGGTCGTGGTGATTGGCGGAATCCTCCGGGAAAATCCATTTTACATCCCGCCAGCGCAGTTTCTAGCGGAACTGCATGGGAGGCGTTCTGGGCGAGAGGAGCAGTCGGCAGTTGCTGAATAACGACATGCCCGACATGATCATGGTCGCGTCGGAGAACGAAAGACTTCGGCGCTGCTTGAACGATATCCTGAGTGTCACGGCTCTTCCGGCAGCTTGGACTGGCGGGACTGTCGACGGGATTTGCAGTGCCCTGCTTGCTGCATTGAGATCGATCCTTGACGTTGACTTCTTGGTCGTCAACGTTGCTGGGAGCGGCGATCAAGCCGAAGTGCTCAAGGAGCGTTCCAGGACGGACTTCGTCGACGCAGGTGCCGTAGTCATCAGCGACTTGGTGAGGACGCTGGGGTCCAACATAGCTGTCTGGCCCCGCGAAACCAACGTCGAGCACGGTGAATCCGACCTGCGGGTGCTGATCGAGAAGCTTGGCGTGAATGGAAAAGTGGGCGTTCTCGTTGCCGGATCGACGGTATCCTCCTTTCCCACCGAAGAGGACCGCATCCTCCTGCACGTCGCAGCGAGTCAGGCTGCCCTTGCGATCACGGAAGCAATCCGCTTTCGGGACGACACACGCGCCCTTGCGGAACGCGAACTTAGTAAAATCGCGGACGCCATGCCGGTCATGGCCTGGTCGACACTTCCCGACGGCCGAGCCGATTTTTTCAACGAACACTTCCTGACTTTTCTCGGGATAACGAGCGAGCAAGCGGCGGGATGGGGATGGGCTGCATCGATCCACCCGGACGACTCTCGGGCGCTACAAAGCGTATGGATGGAGCTACTCGCCTCCGGGATGCCGGGTGAAACCGAAGCGAGGCTTCGACGATGGGACGGGCAATACAGGTGGTTTTTGTTCCGGGCCAACCCAGTCTACAGCGACGAAGGAGCGGTTTTTCGGTGGTACGGGACCAACACCGACATAGACGACCGAAAACGGTTTGAAGAAGAAATGCGCCGTAGTGCGGCGCTGATGGCCCAGGCCCAGCGCCTGACAGTGACAGGCAGTGTCTGGTGGAGGCCAGCAACCAACGACATATACTGGTCCGATGAGGCATACCGTGTGGCGGGGCGGGACGTGGGGATTACCCCCTCCGTGGAGATGATGCTGGATCGCTGCCATCCCGAGGACCTACCCAGAATCCAAAAACTGATCTCAAATGCGATGAACCACGGAGAGAATGTCGATGTAGAGCATCGGCTTTTGATGACGGATGGTGCTGTAAAGTATGTCCATGTCGTCCTTCAAAACATCGGCAATAATCCCGCCGATCCGGAGTTCATCGGCGCGGTCGCAGATATCACCGAGAGGAAGCTCGCTGAGGAGCAACTGCGCCGGAGTGACGTCCTGTTACGCGAAGGGCAGCGAATTAGCCAAACAGGTACGTTTTCCTGGAACGTGGAGACTGACGAAATAGCCTTCTCGGAAGAACTGAATCGGATCTTCGGCTTCGAAAGTGGCCGCGTGGTCGATTTCGACGCAATTGGTCAGAGAGTCTACGAGGAGGATTTGCCGCTTCTTGCAATTAAAATGGCCGATGTTCGGCAGGGAGGCGACAATCCCGACTACGAGATACGACTGTTCGTCGATGGCCAAATCAAACATGTCCGGGTGGTTGGACGGATAATCAGGCACCTCGATGGCACGATGGAGTGCATAGGGGCAGTCCAAGATGTCTCGGCCCAGCGGATAGCAGAACTGGGTCGCGACAAGCTGCGCTCCGAACTGAGCCAGTTGGCCAGGGTGACGAGCCTCAGCACAATGGCAGCATCCATAGCGCACGAAGTTAATCAGCCGTTGGCTGGCATAATCATGAACGCGAGCGCTTCACTGCGTATGTTGTGCGCAAATCCTCCGAATATTACTGGGGCCGTCGAGACGGCAAAAAGAACTATCCGAGACGGCAATCGAGCATCGGACGTCATACTGCGACTGAGGAACCTGTTCAAACAGGGTGTGGCGACCGTCGAGTGGTTGGATCTCAACGACGCCATTCGAGAGTTGATAGGGCTGGCCGCAAGCGACCTGCAAAGAGGAAGGATTCTATTAATTGAGGAACTTTCCGATCCGCCGCCCTTTATCCTCGGAGACAGGGTGCAACTCCAGCAAGTAATAATGAACCTCCTTCGTAACTCGATCGATGCGATGACCGATACTGCCCAAACGCAGAAGAAGATATTCGTTCGCACGGTCGTGGGCCTTGGCGAGGTCAGAGTTGTGGTCGAGGACCATGGGGTCGGTCTCGAAGGAACGGACGTGGAGCGGCTGTTCGACGCATTCCACACGACGAAACCGCACGGTATGGGAATAGGGCTGTCGGTGAGCCGCTCGATCATCGAGGCACACAAAGGGAAAATATGGGCGGAGCCCAGACCTTCTGGTGGCGCCATATTCGGCTTCGCTTTGCCGTTCGATAAGGACTCGGTCGACAGACCATCGCCCCCGGAAATGAAGACATGATGAAGACGCAAGAGCCGCTCGTTTCAGTCGTGGATGATGACGAGTCGGTCCGAGAAGCCCTCCCCGACCTGATCCGCATATTTGGCTTCGACGTCCGTGCGTTTTCGTCAGCTAATGAGTTCCTTGCGTCCGAATGGTTGAAGAAGACCGACTGCCTCGTTCTGGACGTCGCCATGCCTGGCATGTCCGGCCCGGAATTGCAGGAAGAACTTGCCCGGCGAGGCGAGAAGATTCCCATAGTCTTCATCACCGCGCACAAGGATGAGAGCGAGCGCATTCCGCTGCTTCAGAGCGGCGCTATAGACTGCCTCTTCAAACCGTTCAGCGACGTTGCACTTCAAGACGCACTCGATCGAGCATTGCGCTAACGCCGCAGGTTGCTCGGCGCCCGCCACCACATCCAACACCTTAGAATAATATACGAATGATTGTCGAGAACGTACGCTGTCCGAGCAAGCCGAGCTCGAAAGGACAGTCATGGAAGCGGGGCTCGTTCGAGTTCTCGACACTTTGCCGGGTATGGTGTTCAGCATCAACCCCGGTGGCGTCATCGACTTTGTCAATCGGGCCCTCGCGGATTACGTTGGCATTCAATTTCAAAGCGACAGGGACTGGAGCTGGCCGATCGCCATCGAGCGTCCCGATGGCGCGACATTCCACTCGACACTTCGATCGATGTTGGAACAGAGCCAGCCGTTCCAGATGGAGATTCCCCTCAGCCTCCCAGATGGGGTTAGCCGTTCGCTTCTTCTGCGCTGCAACCCGATGGATGATGGCGCGGCCGAACGTCGATGGTACGGCATCGCTACTGAGTCTACCGTGGATAGCCGTCCCCGTGACAAAAACGACTTTCAACGTATCGTGGACAGCATTCCGGTGCCGGTGGCGGTAACAACACCGAGTGGCGATGTCGAGGCTCTCAACAATCCGGCTCTCGAATACTTTGGCATGACACTGGAGGAGCTGAAGGACTGGAAAGCGACGGAGGTTGTTCATCCGGAGGACCTCCAAGCGACCATTGAGGACCAACTTAACGCGCATCTCGCTGGGACGTTTTACAACGTCGAAAGCCGACATCTGCGGCACGATGGAATGTATCGCTGGCACAATGTTCTCGGTCTCCCCCTGAGAGATGTGGACGGCACGATTTTGAGATGGTTTCATCTCCTGGTCGACGTCGACGATCGCAAGCGCGCGGAACTGGAGCTAGCAGCGCGCGAGCGCGAAGCACGAGTGGTCCTCGAAAGCATCCCCGCTGGCATCGGCGTTATCGCCATCGGTGGAGAGGTAGAGGCGATAAACGGTCCGCTTCTGCGCTACTACGGACGAACGCTCGAAGAGCTTCGGGATTGGGGTAGCACGGACGTTGTTCATCCCGATGATATGCCCAGGATGATCGATGCAGTCGATCGTGCCGTAACACTCGGACAACCATACGATCTTGAGGTTCGGCTCCGAAGAGCAGACGGGGTCCATCACTGGTTCCAGGTCACGGGTTCGCCGCTGATCGACGACGAGGGAAAAATCGTCCGCTGGTACGCCTTGCACGTTGACATCGACGACCGCAAGCGCGCCGAGGAGGCACTTGCGGAGCGCGAGCGGGAATCAAGGTTCATCATTGATGGCATTGCCGGAATGATTGCCATTTTCTCGCCTGATGCGAAGCTAATCGGCGGCAACCAACAGATAATCGACTACTTCCGGCGTCCAATTGATGAACTCGACAACTGGGCAACCAACGGGATCACTCATCCAGACGACCTACAGCTATGCATCGACAGCTTCATGGGTTCGATCGCGACTGGCGAGCCATACGATTATGAAACCCGATTCCTGCGCCATGACGGGGTTTGGAGATGGTTCCAACTCAGAGGTCTTCCGCTCCGCAATACCGACGGTGAGATTATCCGCTGGTATGGATTGTTGACCGATATCGATGATCGCAAGCGAACGGAGGAACAACTTAGGCGAAGCGAAGCATTCCTGGCTGATGCACAGCGATTAAGCAAGACTGGCGGCTTTTCGCTGCGACTGGAAACTGGCGAGATTGTCTGGTCCGCCGAGACCTACAGAATATTCGACGTCGATCCGAGCAGTCCCGTGACCATCCAGACTGTACTCTCGCGACTGGATCCTGAGAGCGTGCTCAAAGTTTGCAACGTGATCGAAACTGCTCGCGCAGGAAATGGCGACTTTGACTACGATATTCGGCTTGTTATGACGGATCAGTCCGTCAAGCATGTTCGCGTGCTTGCATACAGTAAAAAAAACAAGGATGGCGAGCAAGAGTTAGCCGGAGCGGTTCAGGATGTCACGGAGCGTCACGAGGCGGAGGAAGCACTAAACAAAGTCCGTTCTGAACTCTCATATGTGACACGTATAACCAGCCTTGGGATACTGACCGCATCCATTGCCCACGAAGTCAACCAGCCTCTGGCTGGAATTGTGACTAACGCAAGCACATGTCTTCGTGTTCTCGACACCGAGCCGCCCAACCTCGAAGTGGCTAGGGAGACAGCTCGCCGCATGATCCGCGACGCCAACCGTGCAGCCGATGTCATCGTACGGTTGCGGGCACTCTTCAGTCGTAAGCCGCCGTTGATCGAACCCATAGACATGAACGAGGTCGCCACAGAGGTGATTGCCCTCGCGTTCGGTGAGATCCAGCGAGCTCGCGTTTCGGTCGTATCAGAATTCGGCGCAGCACTCCCCTCCGTCGCAGGTGCGCGCGTACAGCTACAACAGGTGATCATGAACGTGCTTCGCAACGCTATCGAGGCAACATCAGCCGTCGAAGGGCGCCCGGGCCGTATCGTCATCAGAACGGAGGCCAGAGACGCAGAGGTCCGATTGATCATCGAAGATACCGGGATCGGCTTCGGGATGGATGGTACAAACCGGATCTTTGACGCCTTCTACACAACCAAGCCCGATGGAATGGGCATCGGGCTGTCCGTAAGCCGCTCGATTATTGAAAGTCACAGTGGTCGCCTTTGGGCGCAGAGCAATGCCTTGCACGGAGCAACAGTCGGTTTCTCCGTGCCAATCCACCCGCCCGGGCAAGCTGAAACTCTTGAGACGAATGGCGCGGTGGCACCAAGATAAAGCCCAGAAAGGGGGAGCGATGACGAAGCGGAAACATATCTCCGTGGTCGATGACGACGAGTCCGTTCGAGAGGCGCTGCCAGACCTTCTCCGTTCGTTCGGATTTGATGTCCATACCTTCGACTCGGCCGAAGCCTTCCTGCATGCGGGTGCCTTCGCATTCAGCGATGGAATGATACTCGACATTGCCATGCCCGGCATGACCGGACCCGAGCTGTTCAAGGAGCTTACGAGACGGGGAAACCCGGTTCCGACGATATTCATCACTGCGCTCAAGGATGAGATCCTGCGAACCCGCCTGATGAAGGACGGCGCAGTAGAGTGCCTGTTCAAACCTTTTGGCGATGAGGAGCTTCAAGTGGCACTGGCCGCGATAGACTAAGTTGTTACGTTCGCCAAGTGTCGGAGTGATAGCCGCGAAAGGTTCAGCGGGGGGCCTCCTGCTTCGGAATGATGTAAGTTCAGGTATCGAGATGGGCGCGGATCGATCTTGGAACCGGATTTCGGAGACGGCTTGAATGCAATTCCAAGCATCGTCTTCACCGTCGGCGCAAACGGACGCGTTGATTTCGTTAACGGGCATTGGGAAGAATACCGATACCAAAGTGTCGTCCATACCATCGTGCAATAGTGGCAACGCTTCAGGGATGTGACGCTCCTCCTGGCTAAAACGAGCAACATCCAGGAGGATACCATGTCGCAGATACAGGCACAGGTGACCCGTCGAACTCTTCTTGCTGCGGCCGCGACCGCGGGCGCGGTGGGGATGATTCCCCAAGCTTTTGCCGCCACCGAGGCTCCGGTGATCAAGCCGTTCAAGTTCAGGGCTACCGATGAACAGCTGATTGATCTCCATCGCCGGGTGGCAGCCACCCGTTGGCCGGACGAGGAAAACGTAGCAGACGACTCCCAAGGGGTGCGTCTCGAAACGATAAAGAAGCTCGCGAAGCACTGGAAACACCATGACTGGCGCAACGTCGAGGCCCGCCTCAACGCGTTTCCGCAGTTCACTACGGAGATCGACGGTCTCGACATTCACTTCATCCATGTGAAGTCGAAGCATGAAGACGCGCTACCAATCATCATCACCCATGGGTGGCCAGGCTCCGTGATCGAGCAGCTGAAGATCATCAAGCCCCTGACCGATCCGACCGCCTATGGCGGCACCGAAGCAGAAGCCTTCCATGTCGTCATTCCGTCCCTCCCCGGCTACGGCTTTTCCGGCAAACCTCGGGAGACCGGGTGGAACCCGCCGCGGATCGCGAAGGCCTGGGCCGTGCTCATGGAGCGTCTGGGATATACGAAGTACGTCGCCCAGGGCGGCGACTGGGGTAACGCGGTGACTGAACTCATGGCCGTCCAGCAGCCCCCTGGCCTCCTCGGCATACACACGAACATGGCCGCCACCGTTCCGGCCGAGATTTCGAAGTCCTTGGCCGCAGGAACGCCCCCGGAAGGCTTGTCCGCCGACGAAAGGCGGGCGTGGGATCAGCTCGACGATTTCAACAAGAATGGCCTCGGCTACGCGATCGAGATGAACAACAGGCCGCAGACACTCTACGGCATCGTGGACTCGCCGATCGGTCTTGCGGCGTGGATGCTCGACCACGACATCCGCAGCTACCGCATGATCGCCAGGTCGATTGACGGAGAAAAAGAGGGCCTGAGCCCTGACGACGTTCTCGACAACGTTTCCCTATACTGGCTGACAAACACGGCAATTTCTTCCGCGCGTCTTTATTGGGACAATGCCCATCATCCAAGCGGCGGCTTCTTCGACCCCCGCGGCATCAAGATCCCGGTCGCTGTCAGTGCCTTTCCGGACGAAATCTACCAGGCGCCGCAGAGCTGGGCAGAGAAGGCTTATCCGAAGCTCATCCACTACAACCGCCTGCCGAAGGGCGGCCACTTCGCAGCCTGGGAGCAGCCTGCGCTTTTCACCTCGGAACTCCGTGCGTCATTCAAGTCGCTTCGCGACCAGATTTGAATCTCAAAAGCGGCGCGAAGCGCTCCGCGCCGACCTCTCATCCTCGCCAACTGAACAAGGAGAATGACTATGCGTGAAAATCAGATCGTGGACTCTAGCTTCACCGCCATCATCAACGCGCCGATCGAGAAGATCGACATCCCGGCATGGTGCTTTTCGCTGCCCGAAAAGGAATACCAGGGATGTTCGCCCGCTCATATCGCTGCTGGCTTCACGACTGCGCCGGACGGCACCCGGATGTCCATCAACGTCGAGACGATCGGCGGCAGCCTCATGGTTCAACACTATCACGAGACACTTGGCGAGAAGACCCATCTGATCCTAGACTCGGACTCCGACGTTTTCACCCCGACGGGCCGCGTTGTCATTCATGTGACCTGGGAGCTTAGCGTCAAGGCACTGGACAAGAACCGCTGCGAATTCACGAACCGGGTTCAGTCCTTCGCTACCGACGAGATGCTCGCTGGGCTGGATCGCCAGGGCATTCCGTTCGAAATCTTCAAGACCCAGCGCCAGCCGATGTCCATCGCGCACAACAAGGGCGAGACCCCCCTTTTCGCAGCAAGCATCGAGCGTTTCGCACTTCGCCAGACCCCCGCGAAGGCAGCCTGAATCCTGGAGTCCCGTAATGACCCATCTGACCGTTCCCTTCGATGTCACCAACACAGGGCTGCTGGTGGTCGACCCTTACAACGACTTCATCTCCGAAGGCGGCAAGATCTGGCCCCGGATCCAGTCCGTCGCAGAAGCCAACAACTGCGTCGAGCATATGGCGCAGATCCTGCAGGCGGCGCGCGAGGTAAAGATGCCCGTCTTCTTCGCCATGCATCATCGCTATCGCGAGGGCGACTACGAGGACTGGAAATACATCGCGCCCATCCAACGTGCCGCCTGGCACCGAAAGAGCTTTTCATACGGCACCTGGGGCGGTGAGTTCAGGGCGGAATTCGTGCCTGCCGCTGGCGAGAGCGTCGCGCAGGAACATTGGTGCTCGAGCGGATTTGCAAACACCGACCTCGACAATCTGCTCAAGCGCCGCGGAATACAGCGCGTGATCGTGATAGGGCTTATCGCGCACACATGTATCGAGGCAACCGTCAGGTTTGCGGCTGAGCTAGGATATGATGTGACTGTCATAAACGACGCGGTAGCCGATTATTCGGATGAGATGATGCGCGCCGCCTTAGAGATCAATATGCCGAATTATGCGAACGCCATCATCTCTACAGAAGAGGTCCTACAGGCGATTGCCTCCGCAGGAGCCCGTGCGGTTACTCCCGAATAAACGACTGTTACCCACGTTCGCTCGGCTAACGCCGAGCGTCTTCCCTAATGTAACCTAGAGGAGCATAAATTGGATCAGCTATCCAAAGTCCTCTATGCGGCAAAGATCCATGTCAGCCGTGGCCTCGAGCGCGCAGTGGCCCGAAGCCACCCTTGCGAAACACCATCCACCATTTTCGGCAATGCCGAGGTAACTCTCCCAGGCGTCAAAAGAGGAGATGTCCTCCGCGCTCAAAAATGGCCTGCAATCCGAGCTCGAAGCGATCATCCGCTGGATCGATGAGGAACGACCAGTCGAGCATGACCGGCCCACGCCTACACCACCGATCGAAAGCCCCCGTTCGCGACCCGCGAATCTGACGTGAAGGCGAGCAAATCTCCGAGCACACCGCGACCACACCGTCGACGCAGCCGAGGGCAAGCGTCCCACTACGGGCGATCGAGGAACATCCGGCTCTTCTGTTCAATTGGCCTGAAAATCCGTCAGATTTCCGTGAAGCGCTGAACTACCACATGCGCCGGCACGGTAACACGTACTGGCATCTCCACCGCGCAGTCGCCGACGACCATCCGACCTTCGACAATAAGACGCTACTCAGTTGGACGAACGGCACGCGCGTCCCGCGGTCAACGGGACGCTATCAGCTTCCTGCTGGATATTTTAAAGAACGACTGCCACATCAGTCGCGATCAGCGTCTGGACTCGAGAGCGACGTTAGCCCTGCCGAGCGGCGGCGCCTCGCCTAGCGCCTGCCGGATGATTTCAACAGTTTGCCCTTCAGCAAGCGCGAAGAGATCCTTGATTGGGTACGCCGCGTCATCATCTCCGGCTCGACCGACTATCGACGTTTCCAGTCGGCAGCGATCCGGCAGCTCGGAAGGAGATTAGCCAACGCGGTGACGCGCCCTGTTTGTCAATGCTTAAAGCCTCTCGACCACTCTGGCTTTGACAAAGCGGGAAAGTTCGCGCTTAGTGTCCTCAGTCCTAGGACAGAGGACGGTCACCATGAAGAGCCAACTGCTGAAGCTACTGAGCCTGCGAGGCCAGGAACTCACAAAGGGTACAGATCAACCGCGATCTGAATCCCTCGGGGGCGACCCTTATTCGGTGCGAAATCTTGAAGCTCTGCTCGGGATTAGCAAATCCGAAATTGCGCAGTCGATCAAGAGAAGCGTCGCTTCCGGGATCGCGCGGAAAGACAGTCGCACCAATGAACCACGGCCACATCGGCGAAACCTTTTCGAGTTCATCACCCATGGCCTCAGATTCGTGTTTCCCGCACAGGTAGGGCCGATACAACGCGGCGTCCCCACGGCGTTTGCAGCGTCAATGCTTCAAGAGCTTCTCGTCAGCGGCGGGACCTATAACTACGTCTGGCCCTGCTCCGCTGGACGAGAGATGGGTCAAGCGGTCGATCCCCTTTTCAAAAGCGTGCCGGAGGCCGCTTTGAAAGACGAGCGACTTTATGAGTACCTGGCACTGGTAGATGCGATTAGGCGAAGGCGCTTCCATAATGCGTCCGAATTGGCGACCAGCGGGTAACCCGCCGGCGGCTTGATTGCAGCCATTTAGCGAAAATCACCGCGGGCAACGCTTTCGGCCGCTGCAAGGATGTCGTCGTCATGGCCGCGTTTCAGCGCATCGAGCCCCGTCCGCTCATCCAGAGCGCCATGCGGCGTAATCAGGAAACGGTAAATCCACATGCGCTGCCCAGAATCGCATGCAACTTCGGGAGTACAGCATAGGGCCGTCCATCCCGGTCGAGTTGCCATGCCGGAAAGCGGAAGCCGCGTTTGGCGCCGTCGAGCCGAAAGCGAGGTGTCTGGATTAAACCTGTTTTCCATAAACTGTTGATTGCAGCGGCTAAAGAAAATGCATAAGCGGACTCACGCACGCATGTTGGTCTAACTTTCGGCAAGGCGAGTTTGCATGCCTCGATATGTATCGTTGACTGAAACCGCTAACCTTTTGGCGACAGTCGGGCGCGTTCTTGTCATTGGATGTTCTGGTGGCGGCAAGACAACGTTCTCCGCCAAGATTGCAGAGTCATTTGGCCTAGAATTTCAATCACTCGACCGAGATGTGCGGTGGCTTCCTGGCTGGGTAGAGCGTGATCGGCGGGAACAGAGAAAAATCATCGCTGATATGGTCCATCGGAGCCGATGGGTTATGGACGGCAGTGGAGCGTCTTCCTTCGACATCAGATTGCCGCAAACTGATCTAGTTCTGTGGGTGCGTGTTCCCCGATGGGTCGCGCTCCTCGGCTTATTGAAGAGGGTTTCTCGTTTCTACGGCTCCGTTCGGCCAGCGATGGCTGATGGTTGTCCTGAGCTACTGCCAAATCGCGAGTTCCTCTCCTATATCTGGAACTTCGAGAAAAAATACGCACCTATTTTCATCAAGCAAATAGCTCGTTACGGGCCGAATGTTCCGGTAGCCGTGCTCCACTCGCATCGCGAGATGGATCGGCTCCTTCAACTAGCTTCCCAACCTCACGCTCGAAAAGGCGAATGACCGCTTCGGGTCAATCCCAGACCTAGGCGGCAAGAACTCTAATGTCCTTTTTTCGTGTTGGGTGTCCTCGCAGACGGTCGGGTCTACTGGCCAAGTATCCGCGGTTGAGCGCTTCTCGGGCGTTCCGATCAAGAGCAGTAACGCGAACTCTCCACCCGACTGAGACGACCGGCAGCCGGCAACATGCCGCCCCAGGGCCGATGTGTCTCCAGCCTTGAAGGGATTCGAACCAGCTTCGATTGCCCTATCGTTAATTAAGCGAATGCGTTAATTAACAAAAATGCCATTTCGTTTATTAAGACGCCGTGCTATTTGACGTCAGCACCCATGATGTTCGGCCTCGAGCGCCTGGAACAACTACCATTATCCCTGCGCCTTATTCGGCAGATGCATCAGCGATTGTTGGACAGCGGCCGCGGTGGGACGAAGAGCCCTGGCGAATTCCGCAAGTCCCAGAACTGGATCGGTGGAACTCGGCCGGGAAACGCCATGTTTGTGCCCCCACCTCCCAATGAAGTCATGAGCTGCCTCGGGGAATGGGAGAGGTTCGTTCATTCGGACACGCCAGACATTCCACCTCTGATCAAAGCGGGGCTCATTCACGTTCAGTTTGAGACCATCCACCCTTTCCTGGACGGCAACGGCCGTCTCGGTCGACTCCTGATCACGCTGTTCCTTTGCGCCACGGGAGTACTTCGACAACCCCTGCTTTACCTCAGCCTCTATTTTAAATCCCGCAGAGCCGATTATTACCGCCTGCTGCAGGAAGTCCGCGAATACGGTACTTGGGAAGCTTGGCTCGAGTTCTTTCTTGACGGAATCGCCGAAACAGCGGAACAAGCGTTTGAGACCGCCAACCAAATCGCACGACTATTCGACGGCGACCGCGAACGCATCATAAGAGAATCTGAGCGTACGGGATCGGTCCTCCAGATCCACGAAACCATGCGCACAAGTCCTTATCTGACCGCCACCACGGCAATGAAGCGGAGTGACCTGACAATGCCGACCGTCAACGCGGCTCTCGAGCAACTCCAGAGGCTCGGGATCGTTGAAGAAGCAACAGGTCGACGGCGTGGCCGGGTATTCGTCTATCGCGCCTACATGGAAATACTCAGCGACGGAGCTGTCGGCTAACGGTTCCCCTCGATACATTATCCGATCTTAAGCCTGTCGACGAGAACACCCACGGGGGCCCAGTCTTGAGTTGAGTGCGCGCCTTGGAGTAGAGATGAGGGATCGACCGCCTACCGGGTTTTCGGAAAGGCAAAACACCGCAGTTAGCGCTGAATTCAAACGGAAATTCTTTGATATGTCCCGTTCTCACGTATCTGCGCGATTGCGATCAGCCCCGCACCAGCGAGGGTCGCAGCCTCATTATCTCCAAAGACCGTGCCCCCCGCCCTCGTCGATCTCTACACGGTTCGGCCGGATGGAGGAGGAAAGCAACTTCTCGCCAAAAATGGGGGTAAAGCGGAAAATTGGAGCATCGGCATCGATGGCGTACCGCGTGTACGCGTCGACAAGGCTGGCAACGACGATCGTATCTATGATCCGCAACTCCCGGACCTCACGCATTGGGAATGCGGGTGATCGCCAAGCGGATTAATAATAGTTGATAAACAGCCTAACTTGACCTCCATCACATTCAATGGAGTACAGCATGATAAGTGCCGATCTGGGAAAGCAGCTCGAAAGCTATATCCAGCAACTCGTCGACACAGGTCGTTATGGCTCGAAAAGCGAAGTCCTGCGGGAAGGTGTGCGACTGGTCCAGGACCGCGAGACCCGGCTTGCCGCGCTGGATGCCTCCGTGATGCGCGGAATTGCCGATGCCGACGCGGGCCGAACGAAGCCGGCGAGCGACGTTTTCGTGCGACTCGAGGCCAAATACAGTGCGATGGCTGATCAGGTCGAAAAATCGGAATGATCCTTGAGTTTTCCAACGAGGCGGAAAGCGATCTTGAGCAGATCGCCGATTATATCGCTGCGGACGATCCCCGACGCGCCCTTTCATTCGTGCGGGAGCTGCGGAGCAAGTGAGAGGATCTCGTCGATAGGCCGAACGGCTTAGGCCTCGTCCCGCGCTACGAGCACCATGGTACCCGCCGGCGCGTTCATGGCAATTACCTGATCTTCTACCGCGTCGAAACCGCGAAGGTGGTCATCGTCCATGTCCTGCATGGCGCCACCTACTATGGCGCCATCCTGTTCGGTGATTAGTTTCGGTCGGTCGATCAGAGACGATCTCACGCACGAACCACCGAGCCAAGCGGCGATCTTCTCCGCCCAGCGTCCTCCCGTGCCGATGCCGCGAGTGCCTCTTCGATCTCGCGCAATTTCTGACGCTTCTCCGCCCGGACGGCGGCTTGCGTCTGCGTATTATGCAAATATGTTTACTTGAATCCGTAGTAATAAACGGTAGGATGATGTCGCGTTTCTAAGTTGACTACTTTGTATCATCTTTAAATAGCTGTGACATTTTGGCTTAGAACGTGAAGACCTCGCAACAAGCCGTGCACGGGGCTCGTGACGAACGGCTCCCTTCGACCGCAAGCGGTCGCCAGCGAGGGGCGCAATGAGCGGCTCGAATGAGCCCATTGCAGACCTTCTCTCTACAGCTAACATGGCCTCACAAATGCTGGAGACCAACATGATCGTCCAAGCCTGCCTAAACGGTGCACGTCCTGGCGACTATCACCCGCGGCTACCGCTCACGGCGGATGCCATTGCCCTCGACGGTGCGGCGTGCGTCTCCGTGGGGGCTGCCGAACTTCACATACACCCCTGCGGCCCGGACGGACGTGAGAGCCTCCTGGCGGACGATGAGGCGATATACGCCGTGCGGCGCGCTTGTCCGGGAAGTCTTGTCGGGGTGTCAACGGGCGCGTGGATAGAACGCGACGAGAAGCAGACGCGAGACTGCATCTCTGCTTGGCGGCAGCTGCCCGACTACGCCTCCGTCAATATCTCCGAGCGGGATGCTCCAGCGGTTATCGCGTTGCTGCACCGCATGGGTGTCGGCGTCGAAGCGGGATTGGCCACGGTCGCGGATGCCGAGCGATTTGTTACGCTTCCGGGTTGCCATCGAGCTTTCCGCATCCTCATCGAGATCGAAGAACAGGACCTTGGAAAGGCTGACGCGATCGCGGATGGGATAGCGCAAGTTCTTGAGCGGGCGAATACCCTACGACCAGTCCTACTACACGGGTTCGACGCGACTGTTTGGCACTTCGTCAACCGCGCGCATCAACGGCGCTGGTCTACGCGAGTTGGATTGGAGGATGGGTGCCAACTTACGAATGGTGAAATAGCGGGTGGCAACGCCGACCTCGTGGCAGACGCGCTTCAAATCTTTCGGCCTTCCTTTCAGCACGGTAACACCTCGCTCGAATGAGAGTTTCGTCCGCATTTCGGCGGTCCCTTGTGCTGGCCATGGCCGACTTCTCACCACCCATTGCGGTCTCTGAGGTGAGTTTCGATCCTTCGCCTTGAACTCATTTGAACCCGTGACCCGCCCCATCGCGAGTCTATAGGTGGTTCCAAGGATTGACGACGGGGACTCATGCCGCCTCAAGACTCGTATCGCGTGTCGCGATTGTAAATCCCTTGGAGGCTGCAATAGCCGCAATATATCCATCAGGTGTCGGGAATCCCTTCCCCCCTGCTCGCGCGGTTGCCGCAAGGTCCGCATAGTGCCGAGCGGCCGCAGTGTCGAATGACAACACGCGATCGTCGAACAGTTCGNGGGAATCCCTTCCCCCCTGCTCGCGCGGTTGCCGCAAGGTCCGCATAGTGCCGAGCGGCCGCAGTGTCGAATGACAACACGCGATCGTCGAACAGTTCGCGCAGGCCATCAAGCGTGTCGGCCAACGCCTTTTTGCGCCGGCCCTCCGGTAGCGCAGCGATGCCAAACAGTAGCTCCGGCAGCGTTACACTGGACAGATACAAGGTTTCGGCTACCTGGTCATTCAACCAATTGCGTACAGCCAAATCCGGGGCTGAGACGACATTCGTGTCCAGGACGATCATTCAAACCTCATTGGCTCCGCCGGCGCTTTCTCTCGCATCTGGTCGAACACTTCGAAATCATCATTGGTCATCCAAGCCGCCCGCTCAACTCGGCCAAGGCATCGCCGATGCGAACACGCTGTTCGGGCTTTACCGCACGTTCCAGAATCTCGCGGACTTCCGCCTCTGTACTACGGCCGTGAATCGCCGCTCGGACGCGTAAAGCCCGGTGCACTTCATCAGGTACATTTCGTACTGTCAGGATAGCCATAGTCAGACCCTCGCAATCGCCTTCATTGACTGCAATATAGTTCCGTTGCAGTCATTCTGCGAGTTTCGGAGTTTGAGATTCTTGAGCGTTGGCTTTCAGCCCGGCTTCTATGGCTCGGTCACGGTCAAGGCCACGCCCAAGTACCCGTCGATACATTATGCGACTGTCGAGGCACTAGCGAACAGACCCCCATCAAGAAGCGTCCGCCACCTGTTGTTGGCCAACCGAGAGCCGCCTACCGCACTTCCTGAAGATGAAGCGACGCGAAGGCGCGCGCGTCTTAGTTTGCGCCAAACCGCTCAAGCATCTTTCGAAGCAGAGCATTCTCCTGTCGAACCCGCCGAGCCAGAAACCCTTTCAGTCTGCGGTTTTCCTCGAGCGCAGCGAGCTCGTCCACCGCGACTGGAACGGCAGTCGCCACCTTCTTGCTTCGTGGGCTGCGCACGAAGCGCGTTGGACGAGGACGCTTCGGAACCTGCTGCGCCTTTATCGGAAGTATCGCGTTTACGAGCGAGCCCGAAGCCTCTTCGGAGTGAGCCGGCAGGACAACAGCCTCTTCTGCCACGGCTGCAGGTCCGGCGACCGGTAGAGTTCCACTGACTGTGCCCCCGATTTGATCGCAGCCTCCGGCGCTCTGCCGCGGCGCAGGCTCGACGGTTTGACCGACAGCTGCGAAGAGATGCGGCGCTGCCCACCAGCGCCTTCAGATCGGTATCACCCCAAATGGAGGCTGGTCGGACTGCCGAACGCCGACGGCCCGACTTCACTTCGACGATAAAATTTCGCTGCTGTGGTTTCATCGATATCCAATGGTCAAGAGCGCCAGCCGATGGAATGCAAACGCGAAGCCGGTGCGTTGGCCACCTCAGTGCCGACAACAACCTTGCCTGCACTGTGACCTATAACAGCCTCTGCAATAATACTCTCGCCGCCGTGACATCCGTCGTATCCGAACCTTCATCAAACCGCTCGAAAATTGGCTGCAACAATATTCGCGCCTCACGCAGCCGGCCATCATCAAGCCAGAGAGCAGCGAGATCGGTTGCGGCCCGCAACTCCCAGGCACGGGCGCCCATGGTTGCACTTTTTCCGATCGCCAACGTCAGGCACGCCTCAACATCTTCATCTGAAGAATGCGTCGATGACAACAATCTCGCCTTAACGCGCAGCAGTTCGGGCAGGTAACACAGGTCTCCATTTTTCTCGACAGACTCGATAGTTCGGTTGATCCTGGTCAAGCCTTCGTCGAACTCACCGATCGCCACCAATCCCTTGACGAGTGCGATCTCTAGCATGGTTGTGAACACCTCGTAGGTCGCCAGATGAAGCTTCTCGATGCATCGACGAATCGTCTCGATCCCGGCTTTCACGTCTCCACGGCGGACGGCTACTTCGCCCTGGAAACCTTGAGCTACGGACACGTACGGTGAGAGGAAATGCAGTCCTGCCCGCGAGATCAACCATTCAATATGCTCTTCGGCACTGGGTAGGTCGTCGCGCCACAGGAAGACAGCAATGCCGCCCAGAAGCGCGATGCACAGGGTCAGGGAATGATCCAGCTTGGCTGCATCGCTGATCGCCTCGCGCGCCCGAAGCTCAGCCTGCTCCGGATAGCCTTGGAGCCAGAGGTTTCGAGCCAGAATCCCGCCTGCGAGGTGTTTTCCTTCGAAGCCAACATAGCTGGCAGCGGTTCTTTGCGACCGCGGTTGGCTTCTCGCTGCCGCCTCGAGCTCAATCCTGGCGTTGGCCAAATCGCCCGTGAAATGCAGCGAGTTTCCGAGAAAAAAGCGACCCAGTTCAACCGTGGCAGGATCGTCCACCGTCATGGCGATTGCAGAGCAACGGCGCGCGTAGTGAAGGGCGGCATTAAAATCGCCGATGCGCAGGCTCAACATGCTTAACGGGCCCAAGATACGCAATTGATCGAGCGCACTGCCTCGCTCTTCCGCGATTTGCAGGCTGCGAACGAGGGCGGCTTGTGAGGTTTCGCGGCCGCCTTGAAGGTACATTCGGGAAATTCCAAGACCCGCTTGCAGGTGCATCTCCTCGACGCTGCCTTTCGACTTGTCATCCAGCGCGAGAAGGGCACGTTCCGACCATCGCTGGCACTCGGGAAACAGCGACATGATCTGGAAGACCGATGCGGCCGCGGCCGCAAGCCTAACGCCAACGTTGATGTCGCCGTGTTCCCCGAAGCACCACTCCAGTGCCGTGCGTACATTGTTGATGCTTACGAAATACGGCAGCCGCTCAGGCCCTGTCGACAACGTCGGCCAATCCGGGCCGAATTGCTCGAGCCAACGTTGATAATAGATCGCGTGGCGCGCACCTAATCCGGCTTGATCCTCTTGGGTCTGGGATTGCAGGGCATAGGCCCGTGTCGTGTCCAATAGGCGGTAACGCATCGTCGCGCCGAGGGGATGGGTTGCGAGCAATGATTTGGCAACGAGATTGTCGATCGCTTCGAAGACGGACGGCGGATGCATCTCGGAGGTGGAAATCACTTCCAGTGCGGCATCAAGTGTGAAGTCACCGACAAAGACTGCCAGTCGCCGAAGTACGAGGCGTTCCACCTCCGTGAGGAGCCCGAAGCTCCAGTCGAGCGTTGCCTGCAGCGTTTTTTGTCGCGGCGGTGCTGTTCGAGATCCCGTCCATCCGAGTGTCAAATGCCGATCGAGAAGCGTGGCGGTCTGGGTGAGACCATAGCTCTCGACGCGGCGCGCGGCGAGTTCCAGTGCGAGCGCCATGCCGTCGAGCTTCCGGCAGATGCTTGCTACGACGCGAACGTCCTGGTCGCTGAGCTCAAGAGACGCCCCGCTTGCCGCAGCGCGTTCGATGAACAGCCGCGTGGCCGGAAAGGAGAGAACTGTCTCGGTGGGAAGTTCCGGATCATCTGGAGGGCAGGCGAGGGTGTCGAGGCGGTAAACGCTTTCAGCTTCGATTCTCAGTGCTTCACGGCTCGTTGCGAGGAGAAACACCTGCGGAGCGGCGTCGACAATCGCTGCCGCGAGATCCGCAATGGCATCTATCAGGTGCTCACAGGTATCGAGGATCAGCAGGATCTGCTTGTCGCGGAGATAGGCGATCAGGCTGGGGCGGACATCTTCGGATCCAACGGGCAGGCCGAGCATCGAGGCGATCCCCGCCGCGACCAGACCCGGATCGCTCAACATGCCGTAATCGGCGAACAGGACAGCTCCGTTGAAGGTCGGTGAGAGATGATGCGCGACTGCAGTGGCGACCGTGGTCTTCCCGACGCCGCCGACGCCTACGATGGTGACCATTCGCGACGTCATCACCCTTTCCGCGAGGCGCAGAACGTCCTGCTCTCGTCCGATCATTCGATCAAGTCGGCCTGGCAACAGGGCATGACGGAAATCGGGAGTGGTGGACGCTGGTCGCAGGCGGCTGGATCGCGAGATCGGTGCTACGAAACAATAGCCCCTTCCGGCAACCGTGGTGATATAGCGCGCGCCGTCCTGTCCGTCGCCCAGCGCTTTCCTCAATCCGGTCATGTGAAAACGAAGGCTGCCTTCGTCGACGATCACATCCGGCCAGACGTACGACATCAGATCTTTCTTGGCAACGACGACATTGGGCGCAAGGGTCAGGGCTATCAGCAAGTCGAGCGCACGGGCGCCCAGGTCGACTGCAACACCGTCTTTCGCAAGCAGGCGCTGGCCGATGCTCAAGCGGAAGGGACCGAAAGTCAGGTCGTCGGCATTGGCGTCGCCGAAACTGTTCATGTCGCTCGCCCCAGCCGCCCGATTGGCCGCTTATACTCCAATGGGCCAGGACGCGCTATCGAGGATGATCGTCTACTGAGACAATTGCCGCTTCACACGATATTGAAGTCGACCTGAATATTGCCTCGTGTGGCCCTCGAAAACGGGCAGACGCGGCGGGCTTCGTCTATCAACATGGCGGCGATGTCACCTTCCATTCCCGGAAGCTGAATGACCATTCGAACACCAATGACAAATTCGTCGTCGTCGTCCGAGGACAGATCCACTTCGGCATGGATTCTGACATTGGCGGAGAGGGGCATTCCGGTCTTCCGAGCGACCTGTGCCACGGAGCTTGCGAAGCTCGCGGACCATGCCGCTGCCATGAGCTGTTCGGGATTGGTGCCGATCTGGGTCGAAGCGGGATCCGAGAGCCTGATATCGAGCACGCCGTCCGTGCTGCGGACGACGCCGTTGTTGCGCCCCCCGGTCGTTTCGGTCGTGGCGGTGTAAATCTTGTTCATGGATGTGTTCCTTGGGCGGCAAGCGCCCGTTGGAAAACTCGGCGCGTACAGTGCACGCGCCGAGGCTTCAGCCTATGTTCAGCCGGATTTGCGAAGGCTGCGGAAGCCGGCGCGCACCTCGTCGGTAAAAAGCTTCGGCTGCTCCCAGGCTGCGAAGTGTCCGCCCTTTGGAAGCTTGTTGTAGTGCACGAGATTTGGGTACGCCTGTTCAGCCCAGGTGCGCGGCGTCTGGTAGAGTTCGTCCGGAAAGACGCTGACCGCGACCGGCACCTTGACCCCCTTCGCGGCGAAGAATGCGAGCTTGTTCTCCCAGTAAAGGCGCGCGGCCGATACGCCCGTGTTTGTCAGCCAGAACAGCGTCACATTGTCGAGGACATCGTCGGGGCTGAGGCCTTCATCCTGCCCGTCGAAAGAGCGGGCGATCATTTCCAGGCTCGCCCCGTCGTGATCGAGCATGTAGGTCGCAAGTGCGATCGGGGAGTCCGTCAATCCGGTGAGGGTCTGCGGCCGCGTTCCCATCAGGAATGCGTAGGAAACATGCTTGTAGAAAAAGACAAGTTGATCATACGAATGCTTTTCTTCATCCGAGAGACCTGCTGGGGTCGGGGCTCCGGAAAATGCTGCACCGTTGATGGCATCGGGTATTGCGCCCGGCATGTTGGTATGGATGCCGAGCAGTTCCGGAGGAGCCTGCACGCCGATCATGTCGGTTACGACAGCACCCCAATCGCCGCCCTGTGCGACAAACTGGGTGTAGCCCAGACGGCGCATCAGGGTAGTCCAGGCGCTGGCAATGCGTTCCGGTCCCCATCCCGTCGCTTCAGGCTTGCCAGAGAATCCGTAGCCCGGCATCGACGGGATGACGATATGGAATGCATCCGAAGCGCTTCCGCCGTGGGCAGTCGGGTCGGTCAGTGGGCCGATGATCTTCAACTGCTCGATGATCGAACCCGGCCAACCGTGCGTCACGATCAGCGGCAGTGCGTTTTCGTGCCTGCTGCGGACATGAATGAAATGGATGTCCAGCCCGTCGATCTCCGTAATGAAGTTGGGTACGGCGTTAATCCGGGCCTCGACCTTTCGCCAGTCATATTTGTTCTGCCAGTGATCCAGCAACTGCTTGGTCGTCTTCAGCGGTACGCCTTGGGTAAAGTCGCCGACGGTCTCTTTTTCCGGTAGCCGCGTGCGGGCGAGGCGGGCGCGAAGGTCGTCCAGATCCGCTTGCGGAATGTTCACCTGAAACGGGCGGATGGTGTCAGATCCCGTCGCCGCCTTGGCATATGAGGGAAGCAAACTCGCAGTGCCCAGGACGGCGATCCCGGATGCGACGGCACCCAGCAGGCGGCGGCGGTCTTCGTCGATAACGTCAATCTTGATTACGGTCATTAGCATTCTCCTCGGTAAATCGGATCGTCTGCACCCCTGTGCTGCTTTAAGGGGTACGCCGAGGCCGTCGAATGCACACGTTAGGCGTTGTTAGATGATGATAGTGACCTTGATGGTCATCGAAGACGACGCCAGCGACCGCTCGCGGTGCACTGCCCTGAGGTGCGGTTCCCATCTTGCCGCTCACAACGCTCCCGATGTCGTTAATCGCGACTATTGACGTCTAACAACGCCTAACGTGCGGTTCCTGTCCCAGCAGCGTAACTCTTGGATCAGCACAAGGTGCAGACGATCAATCCATCAAAACCTAGGACAGGAAATTCGCTATGACCCATAAGGTTCTCTTCACTGGCAAGACGCACAACACCAACGGCCGCGATGGCGGCGCTCGCAGCAGCGCCGGCTTTCTCGACGTCAAGATGAAGCAGCCGCATCCGGCCGCTGAAAATCTCTTCGGTGCCGCCTGGTCGGCCTGCTACATGGGCGCGATCGAAGTTGCCGCCTCCCAGAGGCAGATCAAGCTCGCGGCCGGGATCGCGGTCGATGCCGAGATCGATCTCAATGTCGATGACGGCAACTATTTCCTGAGCGCCCGTTTCAATGTCAGCGTACCCGGCATCGATCCTGTCATCGCTCGCGAACTGCTCGACGCCGCGCACAGCATTTGCCCGTACTCCAAAGCAACGCATGGCAACGTCAACGTTGTGACAAACCTCGTCTGAACACGATCTCTCGGGTCTGCCCGTACATGACGGGCAGACCCGGCAAATATTTTGGCGCTATTGATCGCGAAAGCAGCGCGAGAAACCTGACGGATCATAAGCCTTGGCGTTAAGAGCGCGCTTATGAGCAATCGGCCTGACCGAGAGCGCGGTCTTGAAACGAGACGAACCAAGGATCTCGTTGTTCCGCTATCGGGCCCGGCCGCCTCAAGGGGCGCTGAGATGATCCGAGCAATGGCCCTGCCGTCGGGAAGCTAAGCCGGGACATTGGACAGTTCGGCACGCCGGCGATCGATTCCCCCGATATCCGCAATAAGGGTTTCGGCTTGTTCCAGGGAGGCGAGGGGAAAAGTGACACTACCTTGTAGAGCCGCAGCGGTGCCCTCTTCGTGAAGACGGTTAAAACGAAAACCAAAGATGCGTCCTACGACCAGACGACCTTCTACGAGGCTTGGCGAATCCGTAAGTCGCGGCGCCATCAAGGGGTTGCTTCCCTTATGACCAATCAAATGAACAACCTTTGACTCAGCCGTACGCATCATGGCAAGATGTACAAAATTCTGGGCGCAACCGTCCTTCACGTACAATTAGATGGACAAAAGAGGTGCCTACCGTGCCACGCAAGAGAAGCTATTCAAGAGTGACGCGCGAAGCGCTCACCATGCTTGGCAAACTGATCCGCGTCGGCCGAGCCGAGCGCCGCCTAACGGCGCAAGAACTGGCCGACCGCGCCGGCATCAGCCGCACGACGCTGTCCAGCATCGAAAAGGGCACGCCCGGCCCTGAGATCGGCATCGTCTTCGAGGTCGCCTCCCTCGTGGGCGTGCGTCTGTTCGACTATGATGAGCGCACCCTGCAGATGCACAACGCCCGCCTTGATGAAAAACTTTCCCTGCTGCCCAAGAGCGTCCGCCACACGATGAAGGAAGTCGATGATGACTTCTAGGGCGGACGCCACTGAAGCCTTTGTCTGGATGTGGTTGCTGGGGGCAAAGGAACCGGTGGTTGCAGGCCGCCTCGACCAGGATGGCGAGCGCCTGATCTTTACCTACGGCGCCAGCTACCGGCGTCGAAAGCAAGCCATACCGATCTATGAGCCCGAACTGCCCCTTCAGGAAGGCGTAATCGCGCCCATCAACGGCCTGCGGATGGCGAGCTGTATCCGCGACGGCTCGCCCGATGCCTGGGGCCGTCGGGTGATCATCAACAGGCTGACGGGCAAAAAGCCCGACGCTGCCGGTGTGCCGGAGATCAGCGAGCTGACCTATTTGCTCCAGTCAGGCTCCGACCGGATTGGCGCTCTCGATTTTCAGGCATCGGCCACAGAATATATCCCCCGCCTTGCCGCGCAAGCATCGCTCGACGAGCTCCTTGAAGCGGCTGACCTCATCGAAAAGGGCGTTCCTCTGACCCCGGCGCTCGATCAGGCCCTCAATTACGGCACCTCGATCGGCGGAGCGCGCCCCAAGGCGCTGATCGATGACGGGACAAAAAAGTTCATCGCCAAATTCTCGGCCAGCAACGACACATACAGCGTCGTAAAGGCGGAATTCATCGCGATGAAGCTGGCAAGCGCCTGCGGGCTCAACGCGGCATCCGTGTCGATGACCCGCGCCGCGCAAAAAGACGTGCTGCTGATCGAGCGCTTTGACCGCACGCATACCAAGGCCGGCTGGACGCGGCACGCGATGGTCTCGGCCCTCACGATGCTGGGCCTTGATGAGATGATGGCCCGCTATGCCTCCTACGAGGACCTAGCCGAGCTGATCCGCCACCGCTTCACCGATCCCAAGTACACGCTCAAGGAGCTCTACGGACGGATTTGCTTCAACGTCCTGTGCGGCAACACCGACGACCATGCCCGCAACCATGCCGCATTCTGGGACGGCAAGAGGCTGACCTTGACGCCCGCCTACGACATCTGCCCGCAAAACCGCACGGGCAACGAAGCCACGCAGGCCATGCTGATCAAGGGCGAGGGCCGCACCAGCACTCTAGCAACGTGCCTTGCAGCCGCGCCGGATTATCACCTGAAAGAGGCGGAAGCCGCCGCGCTGATCGAGCGGCAGATCACGGGGATCGCCGCACACTGGCAAGAGGTCTGCGCGGAAGCCGAGCTGACCCCGGTCGATCGCAAGCTGTTCGCGGGGCGTCAGTTCCTCAATAGCTACGCTCTTGAAGGACTTGATGGTTACACGGCGCTGCAAGACGCGTTTCGCGCCGCACGTGATGCATTGATCGCCGGCGGAAGCGCCTAAAGATGACAGCGCCCAAGCAGCTCAAGAGACGCAAAGCGCCGGTTACGCCACTATGAAATTGTAGCGGCCGAATTTTCCGTCGCTCGTCGTTCTGATGTCGAGCAACAAGTCTGCATTGAACATGCGGTCACGCTCATTGTCCGGCTCATCGGCAAAATACAGCTGCGTCGTCAGCGCCTTCCCGCCGGGCCGTTGGACTTTTACGTGGTAGTGCCGAGTGCGACCAGGATAGATCCCGGGCACGATCGTCTCGAACCACCATTTGCCTTCTGCATCTGTGAATTGATGTCCGCGGAGCTTGTATCCGCTATTGTCGTAGGCGCCCATCTCATCGGCATGCCATAACTCGATCATCGCTTTTGCTACGGGCTGGCAGTCCCTGGTTAGTGCGTAACCAGCAAGCGTCATCCTTTCACCGCCCGGTGCATCGCTCGCGAAGTCCTGTTTTTCAGGGCTCTCCGGCGTAAAATACGGGCCTTCGGTCTGTGCCGGCGTCAGCTCGTGGTCATCCCCGCAACTGGCCGTAAGCGGCAGCTCCACAGGAGCGCCGGCTGCATGGCCTAGTCTCGGCAGCACAATCGGCGTTGCGACGAAGCTGATAAGGAAATGTCGCCGGGTCGGCATGGCGTTATATCTCCAAACATGGAAGCCAAGATCGTTGCGGCTCCATTGGGCGGAAGTGGGGCAGATATTACCAGAATTCGCGGCCGACAACTTCATCTGGCAGCGCGCTCGCTATTAAAGTGCCCGCTCCCTCGTCCCTCCTTGCTTCGAAACTGGCGAGTGCCTCACGGCAAACTCGCTGATGCCTGACAAGCGCCAGTGATTGATCAAAACCTGTAGCGCGGCGAATTGGGTGGGCGCCCCACCCCAGCGGCGCGACGACCCAGCAAACAGTGTCTGGCAGACAGTGCCGCGTAGCTCGTTGAATCGCATCGCCAGCCAATAGGCTCGCGATGCGTCAATACATGATCTTGAAATAATATAATTAAATCATTTGGTTATACTGACTAGTCATCAATTCGCGAAAATATTACCGAATGTTAATTCAGAAGCTGCTGCCCATCGTACCAGATGGCCTGTTTCGTCGCAGCGCGAGTGAGGTAGCCGTTTGTGGACCACCCTTGACCGGCCCTTGACAGATCAGGCGGCCAAGACCGAGATCATAGGGACCCGCAATGACGTATTTGGATAAGGGTGACATGTCGCCCATCGCGACAGCCGTACGGATTGCCGAGAGCTCCTCGACCATATCGGAATAGGCATCGACGACCATGTTCCGGTCCCAGCGCATCCAAAGCGCATTCTGGTTCAGGGGAGCGGTCCGTTCGACGAAAGGCGTTCCGCGAAACGCAACCCGCACGCCTTGAGCAGTCGTCAAACCGGTCGTGAATTTGATGTCGTCATCGACGGTTAGCACTCCTTACCTTGGCTGCCCGCCCTGACCAATGACCGCGCGATATCAATGATAATGTCTGGGTGGTTTTTAGAGATGTTTTGTACCTTGAAGCTCGAAATTGCGGTTAGGCAGATACAGTGTCCATTCGGGTGCAAAGCCGATGCAAGACCGCCGTCTAGCTCATGACTGACAGATCTGACGAACTCCCTCGTGAAAATTGGATGGAAATGGATGGATAAATAGTGCATACAGCGTCTCAGGAATTGGATGGGAATGGATGCCCAAATGGAATTTCTAAATACGGCGACCGTCCGGATCACGCCCGAAATCCTGTCGCTGATCGCCGAAATCGACGAATTTAAAGGTGCTTGGCGTGCGATCGGCCGGATCGCGCCTGAGCGGCTGTCCAGCCTCCGGCGTGTCGCCACGATCGAAAGCGTCGGTTCCTCCACCCGTATTGAAGGGGCACGCCTCACCGACCGAGAGGTCGGAAAGCTGCTGGCAAACATTCGCCTAGGGTCGTTTACGACACGCGACGAGCAGGAGGTTGCCGGCTATGCGGAGGTGATGGAGACCATCTTCAGTGCTTACGAAGCTATTTCGTTCACCGAGAATCATATCCGTCAGCTCCACCGCGACCTTCTTGCGCATTCGACAAAGGACGAGCGGCATCGCGGCGCCTACAAAACCCTCTCCAACAACGTGGAAGCGTTTAACGAACAGGGCGAGAGCCTCGGCATCGTTTTCGAAACGGCATCGCCGTTCGATACGCCGCGTCAAATGGAAGAACTGATCTCCTGGTTGGATGAGCAAGGGCGAGAAAAGCGGCTCCATCCACTTTTGGTCGTCGCGATCTTCGTTGTTGTTTTCCTCGAAATCCATCCATTCCAGGATGGCAATGGCCGATTATCGCGTATTCTGACCACCTTGCTGCTCCTGCGGGCCGGCTACGCTTACGTCCCCTACAGCTCGCTCGAAAGCATCATAGAGCAAAGCAAGGAGAGCTATTACATCTCGCTTCGGCGCACGCAGGGAACGATCCGCAGCGCGGAGCCCGACTGGAATCCCTGGATCGAGTTCTTTTTGAGAGCCCTGCATCGGCAGAAGACCCGGCTTGAGAAGAAAATGGAGCGCGAGCGTATTATCCTCGCCGACATGCCGGAATTATCCGTTATATTGCTCGAGTTGGCGCGCGAGCACGGGCGGATCACGGTCGCGGAGGCTGCACGGATCACCGATGCCAGCCGTCACACTATCAAGGATCATCTCAAGGCACTCGTGGATCAAGAGCACCTCGTCCTGCACGGTGCCGGCCGCGGCGCCTGGTACGGTCTTTCCTAATGAAGGGGTGTCAGGCCCACCTGTATGGTTCGCCTTGAACCGATTAGGACCAACGACCAGCTCTCAGACTGAATTTCAGTGAAAATTCCTGCTCTTCACCTTCAACGTATCGATATGAAGGTCAGGCACGAACATGTCGCGCGCGGCTACAACCGGCTTCGGCTTATCCCGCGGATCGGGCGCGCCGCCTCTGGCGAATTCATCGCCGCGGCCGGCCGGAAGTTTGAACTCTTCATCGCGATCTGCAAGGCCCACAAGGTCGCCTGACAAGTCGAACAGCTGCTGGGCGACAAGATGGACGACCTCCCCTTCCCGCTGGATCCGACCGTTGATCGCCATCATCGAAGAGCCGAGAACGACCCGCCGGCGTTTTTCAAAGAGTGTCGGCCAGACAACAAGATTGGCCGGCCCGGTCTCGTCCTCGATGGTGATGAACATGACGCCTTTGGCCGATCCGGGCTTTTGCCGCACCAGAACAAGACCGGCGGTATAGACCCATCGCCCGTCCCTCGAATTCATCGCCTCGGCACAGGTGATAATGTTGCGCACTGACAAATCCCTGCGCAAGAAGGCGATCGGATGCTGCCGCAATGTCAGCCCTGTATGGCTGTAGTCCTCGATGACGTTCTGGCCGTCCGTCATCTGCCGAAGCGCGACCTCCGGCTCCTGCTGCTCGGCGATTACAGCCATCTCCCGTTCGGCAGCCGCCGCAAACAGCGGAAGGGGTTGATCGCGCAGCGCCTTGATCGCCCAGAGCGCATCGCGGCGCTCAAGCTTCAGCGAGGGCAGAAATGCATCGGCCTTGGCAAGCTGGACGAGCGCCTCCGCTGGCACGCCGGATCGGCGCCACATGTCGTCAACCGAGACAAAGGCATTGTCCATGCGTGCCGCGACAATGCGCGCGGCATCAACGACCGCCAGCCCTTTCACCTGCCGGAAACCCAGCCGAACGGCGTGGCGGCCAGAATTGCCGATCCGCTCCAAGGTACAGTCCCACCGGGACCGATTGATGCAGACCGGCCGCACCTCGACGCCGTGGGCTCTGGCGTCGCCGACGATCTGCGCCGGCGCGTAAAAACCCATCGGCTGCGAATTGATCAGGGCGGCACAGAACGCTTCCGGATAATGGCGTTTGATAAAGCTCGACGCATAGGCGATCAGCGCGAACGAAGCAGCATGGCTCTCCGGGAAACCATAGGAACCAAAGCCTTCGAGCTGGGAGAACGTCTTTTCGGCGAATTCGGGCGTGTAGCCGTTCCTCACCATGCCGGACACGAGCTTGTCCTTGAACCGCGAAACGCCGCCGGTGAACTTGAAGGTCGCCATCGACTTGCGCAGCTGATCGGCCTCGCCGCCGGTAAAGCCGGCGCAGACCATCGCCACCCTCATCGCCGACTCTTGAAACAGCGGCACGCCGAGCGTCTTGCCGAGCACCGCCTCAAGCTCGGGCGTCGGATATTCGACTGCCTCCTTGCCTTCGCGCCGGCGCAGATAGGGATGCACCATGTCGCCCTGGATCGGACCGGGCCGGACAATGGCAACTTGCACCACGAGGTCGTAGAAGGTCCGGGGTTTCAGCCGCGGCAGCATCGCCATCTGGGCGCGGCTTTCGATCTGGAACGTGCCGAGCGTATCGGCCTTGCGGATCATCGCATAGGTCGCAGGATCCTCCTGCTCGATCTTCGACAGGTCGAGATCCCGATCCTTGTGCTCGCGGATCAGATCGAAGGCCTTGGCCATGCAGGTCAGCATTCCAAGGGCCAGGATGTCCACCTTCATGAATTTGAGGGCTTCGACGTCGTCCTTGTCCCATTCGATGATCTGACGGTCCTTCATCGTGGCCGGTTCGATCGGCACGAGATCGTCGAGCCGATCATGTGTTAGGACGAACCCGCCCGGATGCTGGCCGAGATGCCGTGGCGCGCCCATCAATTGCTGGGCGAGCTTCAAAGTCAGCACAAGACGCCGGTCGTCTGGATTGAGATTGAGCTCGCGGACATTGCGATCGCAGACCTCCTCCGACCAGGACCACATGCCCGACGACAGCGCCTTGATCACGTCTTCCGGCAGGCCGAGCGCCTTGCCGACATCGCGGATCGCGCCGCGCGCCCTGTAGCGGGTCGCGGTGGCGCAGAGCGCTGCCTTTTCTCTAGAATAGGTGCGATAGATCCACTGGATCACCTCTTCGCGCCGCTCGTGCTCGAAATCCACATCGATATCCGGCGGCTCGTCGCGCTCCTGGCTGACGAAGCGTTCGAACAAAAGATCGTTGGTCGAGGGGTCGATGCTGGTAATGCCGAGAATGTAGCAGACGGCACTGTTGGCGGCGGAACCCCTGCCTTGGCAAAGAATGCCCTGAGACCGGGCATAGCGCACGATCGAGAAGACGGTCAGAAAATACGGGGCGTATTTCATGGTGCGGATGAGATCGAGCTCGTGTCGCACGACCTTCAACACATCGGGCGGCAGACCTTCGGGATAGCGATCGGGCACGCATTGCCAGACATAGTGCTCCAGCGAGGCCTGGGCATCCTTGCCCGGCACGATCGCTTCCTCTGGATATTGGTAGGTGAGCTCCTCGAGCGAGAAAGTGCACCGACGGACGATCTCCATGGTTCGCGCGAGGGCTTGCCGGTACCGTGGAAACAACCGCTCCATTTCTTCCGGCGGCTTCAGATAACGATCAGCATGGCGCTCGCGCTCGAAGCCCGCCTCGTCAATCGTCGTGCGGGTGCGAATGCAGGTGACAATATCCTGCAACTGCCGACGGCTTGGCTCATGGAAGAGGACATCATTGGTGACGACCGTTCGCACCTTGAATCGCGCCGCAAGATTGGAAATCTCATGCAGCCGCAGCTGGTCGTTCTGCCGGCGCCGCAGACAAAGCGATACATAGGCCCGATCACCAAACAGTTCGGCCATCTTGCGCAGCTGGATCGCGCAGGCGTCATCCGGCAGATCCGGCACAAGAACGCAGATCATGCCGTCGTTGTAGGCAATGACATCGTCCCAGTGGAGGATGCAGTTGTTCTTGCCGCCGCGCGACTTACCGAGCGTGATGAGGCGGGTCAGCCGGGAATAGGCAGTCCGGTCGGTTGGATAGACCAGCAACGACATGCCGTCTTGCAGATCGAGCCGGCAACCGACAACGAGGCGTAAACCGGTGGCGCGCGATGCTTCAAGCGCCCGTACAATTCCGGCAAGCGAATTGCGATCGACAACGCCGACGGCTTCGATACCGAGAGCCTTGGCGGTTTCGAACAGTTCCTGCGCCGAACTCGCACCGCGCAGGAAGGAAAAATGGGTCGTGACCTGCAGCTCGGCATAACTCATGCGAAGATCCCGTGCATGAACCAGCGGTGGCTTCCGGTTTCAGGATCGATGCCATCACCGGAGCGAAACACCCAGAGACGCTCGCCAGCCTCGTCTTCGATGACGAAATAATCCCGCACCGCCTCCATCTCGGCGTCTCGCTGCCACCACTCGCCGAAGATCCGTTCCGGACCGTCGGCGCGCTTGACCTTCCGGCGCGTGCCACGCCAGGTAATCGAGACCGGTGGACGGTCCGGCAGCAAGGCAATGGCCTCGATCAGCTCGGGACGGGCCAGCAGCCGGACCGGCCGGCGCCAATGGCTGACCCAGGTGACCTCGACCGGATTGGCCGCGGCGCTGATGCGATGGACGGAGCGCTCGGGCACGTCGGAGGCAACGGGTGCCACCCGATAAACACGCTGGCCACGGTTGCCGTAGATATCGATCAGCGGCGTCACGTCCGTGACCTCGTCCTCGACCAGCGATGAGGATTTCTGACGCTCCTCCAGCGGCTCGGCCATGACGGCGACGAGTGTCAGCTTCTCGATCCCGAAACCGGGCTCGATCTTCTCCGTCCGATCGCGAAACAGTTTCGTCAGCCAGGCGACATCGCGCACTGGCTTCACCGTGCCGGCGCGGATTGCCTGCCGCGAACCGTCGACCTTTTCGACGATCAGATCGGCGCGCCGAACACCAAGGCCAAGCCTTTGCAGCTCGTCGATCAGTTGCACGACCAGCCGGCCGACATATTTGTCGATGGTTTCGGCAGCACCGATCGGTTCGGCGAAGGCGCGGCTCACCTCGACGAGCTCGGCGGTGCGGATCGGATCGATCGGTTCGCAGATGCGGCCGAACATCTGGTCCAGCCGCCGGCCAATCTCCGGACCGAAACGGAGCGTCAGCGGCGCGCGCGGCGTGTTGGCCAATTCGCCGATCGCCTGGAAGCCGAGCGTGCGCAGATCGCTGACGACTTTCCCGGGAAGGCGCAGCAACGATATCGGCAGCTTTTCGACGGCACGCGCGGTCTCGCCGGTCGGCGCGATGACCGTCTCGCGGCTGATGGCGCGGGCGCAGGCGTGTGCCGCACCCCAGGTGTCGGCGACCGCTACTCGGGGGGTGAGTTTTTTTGCCAGGAACTGATTGGCGATCTTGGTCACCATGGCGAGCTCGCCGCCCTGGAGGTGATCGGCACCCTCGGTATCCATGACGATCCCATCGATCCCATCGACCGCGACGATCGGCGAATAGAGCGTCAGCGCCCAGAGGGTAATGCGTTCGAGTGCTGCGGCATCCTTTGCAGGATCCGCCTCGACCAGCATCAGGCCGCGGAACAGCGCCTGTGCTTTGGCCGCCGGCATTCCGACATGCACGCCGGCTTTCCTGGCGGCCGCGTCGGCGGCCGACACCCAGCGTTTCGAGCCGCTCCTCGCGATCACGGCGATCGCCTGTTCAGGCGGAATAGACGGATCGGCCCGACGAATGCGATCCGTCGGCAGATCCGGAAGATAGATCGAGACGACCCTTGTCATCGCACGCCCTCACGAGAAACTCAGCACATTCACCCGCTTTCACGCGCATCAATTCCAGCAACCATTGGGCCCTCCCCACACCCGGCACCGGCAATTCCTCCGACGGCATCACGCTCACCCGCCATCGGGTGATCGACGCTGTCGGCTGCCCGAAATCATTCGCCTCCGTCTGTCGCCGCCAACGTCGCACGGCAAGCGCCATCGTGCCCGTTCGCTCAGCCGCCAGCTGCAGCCGGCGCGAGCTGACCATCGGCAGGCGAACAAGTTCGCCGACGACTGCGCCGAGCCCACCAAAGGAAAGCCCTTCCTCCATATTTGCCAGAACGTCTTCCTCCCTATCGGATTCGACAAAGATCACCCGGTCGGGATGGAGGCCGACCTGGGCGAGCGCCGGAAAAAACAGATCGGGGCGCGTCAGGCACCAGACGATCGGGCCTTTGGTGCGGGCCGCGATGCCCGCCGCACACAGGGCTGCTGCCGCACCATCCACCGTCCCCGACCCGCCGCCTGCAAATTCGTGCAGGGCGCCATAGGCCAGACCACCTCCCGGGAGCACTGCATCGATTTCCGGCACCCCAAAGGAGAGACAGCCGGCTTTCCTTGCTGATACGCCTTCCAGCAATGCAATGCGTTCGCGCAAATCGGAAATCACCCTTTCACGGGCAGCAGTCATCGTTCACGGCTCCCTTCAAGGTCGTGTAGGTGGCCGACATCATGTCGAACAAAATGCGGATGTTCTCTTTCTGTTCCGACCCAATAAAAGAGTCAAGCAACCGGAGGGATGGGAATATTATCCTGATCATTAGAAATGAGCAGAATACCCATAGGAATCAGCCCAATAGCGTCCTACGAATTTTTTCCGGGCGCCTGCGAGCGCTAACCCCTTTGTGTGAATTGCGAGGACAAGTCGGGATCGTCACAGTGTCTTTAAGATTTTTCTGCTGAACTCCCGGCATGACGAAGCCTCCGAGATCAAAACCCCTCCTTCGTGACACCGAGGCCCCGATCCGTTCCCGGCCGCGAGGCAAGCGAAATCCAGCCCAACCACAGCTCCTGTTCGATCCCATGCCTGAGCGCGTCGAGCCTGCGCTGGCGGAATTGAAGACCCGTCCCCCAAAGGGAAGCGAGTGGAGCTGGGAGCTGAAATTGGATGGCTATCGCCTTGCCGTTCACATTGAACCGCGGGGGATCCGGATCCTCACGCGTGGCGGCCATGACTGGACGCACCGGTTTCCAGCGATAGAGCAGGCCGCCCGAGCGCTCGGGCCGGCGACGATGATCATCGATGGCGAGGCCGTTGTGCTCGACGAAGAGGGTCGTCCGGATTTTGGGCTGCTGCAGCAATCGCTGGGCGCATCCGGCAAACAAGCTGGCAACCGTGCCTCCGAAGCCGTCCTCTACGCTTTCGATCTTGTTTATCTGGACGGGCACGATCTGCGCGGAATCGAATACCGGTCCCGCCGACACCTTCTCGAGGACACGTTAAACGGCCCAAAGAGCGACCAAGCCGGCGCCGTCAGGCTATCGGAAACACTCGATGCCGAACCAGCCGTCCTGCTGGAGCATGTCTGCCGCCTCGGCCTGGAAGGCATCGTCGGCAAGCACCTCGACCGGCCTTATCGCTCGGGCCGGACCGGCGATTGGGTAAAAGTCAAATGCATTCAGGGCGAGGCCTTCTTCATCGTCGGTTATGAGAAGTCGGCAGCGTCCCCAGCCGGCTTCGGCTCGTTGGTGCTTGCTGCGTATCGTGGGGATGATCTCGTCCACGTCGGAAGCGTCGGCACTGGATTCAAAGAAGTCGAGGCGAGCAGGTTACGGAAGATGCTGGACACGCTCCGCTGGAAGCGAAAGCAGCCGCCCCTGCCCTATTCCGGAAGTGCCGATGTCATCTGGGTCGAACCGACCTTGATTGCTGAGATCGAGTTTCGCGCCTGGACGGCGGACGGGAAACTCCGCCACCCATCCTACAAGGGCTTGCGAGAACGCCAGGACAATGCCGAGGTCTTCCGGCTCGACTAGCGAAAACAGCGCCGTCCGCTAGATTGTCCGCCATTCGAGCTCAATCGGAGTAGATGGCCTGCTATGTGCAACCTTTATCGCATGGAAGACAAGGACTGGGTCGCAAAGTGGGCCCAGGACGCGGAAAGCCTGATCAATCTGATGCCAGCCTACCAGATGAACCCGGATCAGATGGGACCGATCGTCCGCAACACCGCCGACGGAAAGAAGCAACTGGTCCATGCGCGCTGGGGACTGCCTTCCCCGCGTTTCGCGCTCGAGAAGGCGGCCAAAGCGAAGGCCGAGAAACTTGCGGCCAAGGGCAAGGCTTTCGATCTCGAAGAGCTCATCCGCATGGAGGCCGACCGCGGCACGACCAATGTGCGCAAGCTCAGTTTTCCGCACTGGAAACGATGGTTTGGTGTCGAAAATCGATGCCTCGTCCCGGTCACCAGTTTCGCGGAACCGGATCCGGCCAGCCAGAAGGTTGGCGGAAACGTGCCAAATGCCTGGTTCGCCCGCGATGAGCAGAAGTCGCTGATGTTCTTTGCCGGTCTGCATGTGCCGCAATGGCAGAGTGTCCGAAAGGTCAGGGATGGCCTGACCACCGACGACCTCTATGGGTTCTTGACTACGGATCCCAACGACCTGGTGAAGCCGATCCATGAGAAGGCCATGCCGGTTCTGTTGCTGACGAAGGAAGAGACCGACATCTGGATGCGCGCGCCCTGGGATGAAGCAAAGGACCTTGCCCGGCCGTTACCGGATGACGCGCTGATCATTTCGTCGCGCGAACCGTACGGGTCCACGATCGTGTCGAAATCCGGAGAGCCGGTGGAACAGGGCAGTCTGCTTTGATGCCTGAATTCAGGGCTTGAATATCTCGGAGAAACGAAAAAGCCTGCCGCGGGAGGAGGTGCGGCAGGCTTCTCGAAAGATTGAACAACGGCTGGGAGGAGGAGTGCCGCTGTTCTGTCAGGCTCCCCTTGGGAGGAGGAGTGGGTCGCCTGAACACGAAGCTCTGCGGGAGGAGGTGCATTGCTTCGTTGACCTCAAAATATCAGAGGCTGCCTCGACCGCCAGCGCTTAAATCGCAGTGCAGTTATGCACATGTTGCAATGCAATATAGGCCTTGTGCTCATTCTTCGGCCATTATGGTTGAGACGCAGCCTTCTCTATGCTGGGCTCAAAGCCGAGAACGAATTCGATCACCTTGGCGCAGGACATTTCGCACGGCTTCAGTATAGGTCCATGTCCAGCCAGTCGATAGAGGTTGAAGCTGACGATATCACTTCCGCTAAGCTCCTCGCCATAGAGCCAAGTCCGTTTGCCATCCCGCGACCGCTTGACGGTCACGCCCCATGGTCGATTACCAAAATATCCGTCGACATAGCCGTCCGGCAGTTTCGCTAGCGCGTCTTCAAATATCGCCTGGATCGATGGAGGTTTCGTGCCGTCGGCGGTCATGGTGCCAGGCATTCGTCGCAGATCCCGCAGCCATCGTCACCCATGCTCGAGGCCGGACGTAAACCTTCGACAGCAAGCACATGCCGTTGCATCCAACGCACACTTCTCAATCGCGGTCCGGCGGAAGAATTTCGTTTCATACTTTCGGCATATCAGCCGCGCTTCGATCCATGGCCATGCTCCAGTGTTGGGGTACACTAGAGATAGTGAGCCTCGAAGGCTGCACAAGCCGAGAGAGATTGCTGTCGGAGATTGGCAACGCGTTGCTGCTGGCGCCCGTCTCAAAATTAACTGCCAAGGGCTGCTCTAACCGGCCATTCCCACGATTAGCTTCCAAACTTGGCCACCGTGCTCAACGTTCGTAACATCATGGCCAATCGGCGCCTAAACGCAGGCGATCAGCTTGACAGGAGATTAGCGGTTTGGACATACCCGCAGGGCCCGTTCTAACAGTGAAAATGACGTTGCTGCAAGTTCTGAGGCCATCGTGGGCGCAGGGAGCAAGCGCCAAACACATGTCCTTCTCAAGGCACATAAGGAAGCAAGACTTTGATCTATGAGCTCAGAATTTACGACTGCCTGCCCGGCCGATTGCCCGCGCTGCTCAACCGCTTTGCCGAACACACGCTGGCAATATGGGACAAGCACGGCATCAAGCAGGCGGGTTTCTTCACCACAATCGTGGGCGAAAACAGCCAGCGTCTCACCTACCTCATCGCCTGGGAATCGCTAGCCGATCGCGAGGTGAAATGGAAAGCTTTCACCACTGATCCCGCATGGCTTAAGGCCCGCGACGAGTCAGAGCGCGACGGGCAAATCCTCTCCAATATCTCTAACCAGTTGTTGTCACCGACCGCCTTTTCGGCAGTAAAGTAAGACACCACGGATCGCCGCTTGCCGCCAGTCGACCGTTTTCGCCTCCGTATTTCGCGGCCCTTGCATGTCAGAAAAAGATATCATATTTTCTGACACATGAAAGTCGACGTCACATCAGTTCCGGATCGGATCATGCGACGCGCCCGCGCAGGCGGGCGTGGCGGCGTCTTCACGCCTCGTGACTTCCTGGACGTGGCGGCGCGCGCAGCGGTCGATCAAGCCCTTTCCCGCCTGGCGAAGACCGGAAAGCTCCGCCGCCTGGCGCGTGGCCTGTATGATTACCCCAAGGTCCATCCCAAGCTCGGCCCGCTTTCTCCAACTCCCGACGACGTTGCGCAGGCGCTTGCACGCGAGACCGGCTCACGGGTGCAGATCGCTGGCGCGCGCGCGGCGAACGCGCTCGGCCTCTCGACTCAGGTTCCGGCGAAGAGCACGTATCTGACTGATGGCCCCTCCCGCCGCGTCGTGCTGGGCAAGCGCGTGGTCGATCTGCGTCACGCCTCGCCCAAGCATCTGATTGCTCCGGGCAGCGCGGCCGGCACGGTCGTCCAAGCCCTTCGTCATGTGGGGCAGGTGCGCGCCGCCGACGTTGCACAGATCGCAGCGCGGCGTCTGTCGGCCAGCGACAAGAAGACACTTGCCTCCACCGCGGTCCAAGCCCCCGCTTGGATGCGGCCGACGCTCGTCTCGATCGCCAACGCAGCGTCGGGCGACATAGATGGATAAGGTCGCTCTTCTCCCAGCCACCGATCGGGCGGCCCTGTTTGGCGAGACCGGCGCGGGCCGAGGGGTCGCCGACACGATCATCGAAAAGGACTTCTGGGTCTGCTGGACCTTGAAGCGGCTTTTCGGCCTGCAAGGGAAGGACGCTGCCACTTTGGTCTTCAAGGGCGGCACGTCCCTCTCAAAGGCCTTCGGCGCGATCCGCCGCTTTTCCGAAGATATCGATCTTTCCTTTGATCGTGCCGACCTCGGCTACGTCGGCGACCGTGATCCCGAGAAAGAGGGAATTAGCCGAAAAAAAGCGGCTCAACTCATCCAAGATCTCGTGGGCGACGTCGAGGCGCATATCGCCGAGAAGTTGCTTCCGGCGCTTCGCGCCGCCATCACAGAGCAACTCGGCGAACCGACCGATGGCGCCTGGTCGCTGGAGATCGATGCCGGCGACGCGCAGAACGTGAACTTCCACTATCCGACCGCGCTACCCACCGCCGAATATGAGGGCATGGCCTACATCACGCCGCGGGTGAAGCTCGAACTCGGCGCGCGCGGCGATCCCTGGCCGACGGAGCAGAAGGTCATGCGCCCCTATGCGGCGGAGGATTATCCCGACTTCTTCGAAAATCCCGACGCAGCTGTCACCGTTCTCGCTGCGCAGCGGACCTTTTGGGAGAAGGCCACGGCGTTGCACGCGGAGGTCCATCGCCCTGCTGAATCCGCGACGCCGCAATACTTTTCACGACACTATTACGACCTCGCCATGCTTCTCGATACCGACGAGGGCAAATCCGCAGCAAGCGATTTCGACCTTCTGGCGACGGTGGCGAAGCACAAGGCGACCTTCTTCCGATCGGGCTGGGCCAGCTATGACACCGCGCGGCCAGGGACGCTGCGCCTGATGCCGAGCGAGGCGCGGGTCAGGGATCTGCGTGCAGACTATCGTGCGATGGCGCCGATGATGTTCGATGACAGTCCGCCCACCTTCGACGTCATACTTGCAAAAATCGAGAAGCTCCAAGAAACGATCAATAGCTAGCGCAAATCTACAGGCCGGGGTACTTGGTATCTCGAAGCTGGCTCCCAGTGATGTAACGCTGCCATCTCCATCGCGCTAGGATTGTCTCCTCTTGCCCTCGTAGCGCGAATAAACGGTTGCCTGCCCCTCGAGCGATGCATAAGCTCCCATAGCGGCGCGCCGCGTTCTACCGATAACGGTCCGATGCCGCTGAAAACCGCCTCGCCGAATTTCCCAAGGGCCAAGAACAACAATCATGACCGTCGCCATTCCCACCATGACGCGTCCCAAGACGCATCTCGCTGTGCTAGTCATTCTGGGTCTCACCCATCTCCTCAACGACCTGATGCAGTCGCTGATCCCGGCCGCCTATCCGATCCTGAAGGACGCCTATGCGCTGGATTTCGTGCAGATCGGCTTGATCACCATGACCTTCCAGATCGCCGGGTCGCTGCTGCAGCCGATAATCGGCATGGTGACGGACAAACATCCCGCGCCCTATTCACCGGTCGTGGGGATGATGTTTACACTCTCTGGCCTGGTTAGCCTTGCCTTCGCCCATAGCTACGCGGTGATTCTGGTATCAGTTGCGCTGATTGGCATTGGATCGTCCATCTTTCACCCGGAAGCGACGCGCATGGCGCGCTATGCCGCCGGCGGGCGCCAGGGGTTGGCGCAGGGACTGTTTCAGGTCGGCGGTCAGGCGGGGGGCGCGCTCGGCCCGGTCTTCGCTGCGCTGATCATCGTTCCCTGGGGACAGCCGAGCCTCGCCTGGTTTGCCGTTCTCGCGTTGATGGCCATGGCACTTCTTGTATGGATCGGTAGCAAGCAGCGGGAGATCAGCGCCGCATTCATGGCGATGCGGGCAGACGGCAAGAAGGCGGGCGGCGCCGTTCGTCACGCGCCAGCGACGATCGGGGTAGCCCTGGTGGTCCTGATGCTGCTGATGTTTACTAAGAATGCCTATGGTGAGAGCTTCCGCTCATTCTACACCTTCTATCTCATGGAGAAGTTCGGCCTCTCGATCCCCTCCGCACAGATGATGTTGTTCATCTTCCTGCTGGCTTCGGCGGCGGGCGCGCTGATCGGCGGCATCGTCGGTGATCGCATCGGGCGTTATCGTATCATCTGGATTTCGGTTCTGGGGCCGCTTCCGCTGACGTTGATCCTGCCACACGTCGACCTCTTTTGGACCGGCGTGCTGACGGTGATGATCAACCTGATCATGGCGAGCGCCTTCGCATCCATCCTGATCTACGCAATTGAGTTGCTGCCGCACCGGATAGGACTCATTGGTGGGCTGTTCTACGGCCTGAATTTCGGCCTTGGCGGTATAGCCGCAGCGCTTCTCGGGCTGCTGGCCGACAGCTATGGTGTCGAAACGGTTTACTACGTCTGCTCCTTCCTCCCACTTGCAGGGCTTCTCGCGTGGTTCCTTCCGAGGATTGAAGAGGGCCACGCTTGAAGACATCGGTCCTATGGCCGGAGGCCCCGTGGTCATAAGGTCCTGTCGATACATTCTGCGATACTGGACGCACAAATCGGAAACAAACACAGCACAATGCTCGTGAAGCTTTCCCAACAGTGTCGAACTCCCGAGTTGGGAGGAGCAACGTGCCGCGCGGGTTCCCCGATCAAGCATCGTTTCCGTTGGCATCAGCAGCCACGCCTGCGCCGGCTGGAGGAGAGTATGGGCGTTCGTCTTCTCGCGAGAACAACGCGCAATGTCGTTGCGACGGAGGCCGGAGAGCGGTTGATGGAAACGCTGCGGCCGGCCTTCAACGACACTCGGAGCCGGATCGAAGAGCTGGAGCGCCATGCGCCAAAAACCAGGAGGGTCGGTCCGTATTACATCCAGCCGGCAAGCCGCGGAAACGATCATCATGCCCGCCGTCAAACGGCTGATGGCGGACTATCCGGAGGTCAAGATCGAAATCTCAATCGACCAAAGGTTCGTGGATCTGGTTGCCGAGCGCTATGACGCCAGTGTCGAGAAGGACATGATCGCGGTGAAGATCGGTCCCGAAATGCGAATGGTCGTGGCGGGTTCTGAAGGGTATTTCGAGCGGCATCCGAGGCCGGTGACCCCGCACGACCTGACGCAGCACAACTGCATCAACCTGAGGCTTCCGACGCTCGGTGGACTCTACGCCTGGGAATTCGAGCAGGACGGGCGCCCCATCAACGTCCGGGTCACGGGGCAATTCATCTGCAACGACGTCGCCATGATCGTCGACGCCGCTCTCGATGGGCAGGGCGTTGCCTGCCTGCCCTGCGATCACTTAGATCCGCTCGTGAAGGAAGGACGGCTGATCCAGGTTTTAGCCGACTGGTGCCCTTCGTTTCCCGGATACCATCTCTATTACCCGAGCCGCCGTCTCGCATCGCCTGCCTTCACACTGCTGGTCGACGCCCTGCGCTATCGATGACTCTAAGGTGAGGAACTCGGATTTGGAGGCAGGTGACAGGGGAGTTTGTAACACTCAAGGCTCATCCGAACGCCCCCGAGCGGGACGCTGCCACATCCGCGAGGATTGAAAGTGCCAGGGAAGCAGAATCGCGGGCGGGGCCGAACAGACCTATCGGTGCTTTGATGCGTTCCAGTTCGGGTTGATCGTGTCCTAGCCTCAGCAACCGATTGAGGCGCAGTTGATGTGTCCGCCTGCTCCCCAGAGCGCCAAGGTAGAAGCATGAGGTTCGCAGCGCCAACTCTTGTTCGAGGTCATGGTGTAGAAGCAGGACGGCGGAAAACGGATCGACCACTTCTTCTATCAAACGCAGTCCCCTCTCCGGTGCCAGAACGGTAACCTCGAACCCCGAACATTCTGCCAGACGCGCAACGCTTCGCACTTCGATCGTCTGCCCTGAGATGACGATTTTCGTAGAGGGGCGATAGATGATCAAGAAGTCGTCACCGAGCCATCCCGCGCGCTGCACCGGTTCGACCAGGTCCAGCGTTTGTTTGGCGGGCGAGTATCTGAGAGCGGTCGCCTGTCGTAGCCTCAAGAATTCGAGCGCCCTTTCGACTTCTTCCATCCTCCGCATGACGTGGATAGCGACCGTGATCCCTCCTCCGCACGGAAGCACAACGTCGAGGAACGGGGATCCATCGCCGAAGCGCACAGTTCGATCGCGACCCTCTGCCATGGCAAGCAGTGCTTCAGCGGCGACGGCAGCTTCGACGCACCCTCCAGAAACGTACCCGGCAAAGCGACCATCGCTGAGCACAATCACCTGTGAGCCGAGTGATCGCGCAGCACCGCCCCGAATTTCAACGAGTGTTGCGATCGCTACCTGCGAGTCCTTGAATGCTTCAGCGGCAAACTTGAGGAGTTCAATGGGGTCGTCCGTTAGAAGCGCCCTGGCTGGTGTCGGCAAAATGAGAAGCGGATTGTCGTTCACATCAGTTCCCTGAATTGGACGGCCACCGCCCCTGGGCGCCAGGTTAGAGTGCCAGGCGGAGCAGCCCGCCCGGCTGTATGCCTCGCTCTCAGACTCGTAGGAGGGTCTTAATCGCGCGACGTTCATCCATCGCGCGGTAACCTTCGGCGACGTCAGCGAGAGGAACCTCGAGATCGAAGACCTTTCCCGGATTGATCTCACGGTTCAGTACAAGTTCCATGAGATAGGGGAGATAGCGGCGGACGGGAGCCGGGCCGCCCATCAGGCTCTTCTGGGCGAAGAACAGGGTCTGACCATCGATCTGGACACCATGCGGTACGCCGACAAAGCCGATGTGTCCCCCGGGACGAGCGCAGTTCATCGCCTGCGTCATCGCCTCCTGCGTTCCGACGCATTCAAGAACGGATTCAGCCCCGACGCCGCCTGTCAACTCTTTGACCCGTGCGACACCTTCGTCGCCTCGTTCCGATACGATATGCGTGGCACCGTATTCGAGCGCGAGATTCTGACGAGTCTTGTGCCGGCTCATGGCGATAATCTTTTCAGCCCCCATTTGTTTGGCCGAGAGCACGCCCATCAGACCGACCGCGCCGTCGCCGACGACGACGGCCGTCGACCCGGACTGTACCCGCGCCGCATCGGCCGCATACCAGCCGGTACCAAGGACATCCGAAACGGCCAGCAAGCTCGCGATAAGGTCGTCAGACGGTATTTCGGGGGTCGCTACCAAGGTGCCATCAGCGAGCGGAATTCGGGCATAGGGCGCCTGCGCACCAGACATGAACTCACGCTGTTCGCAGGAGGATGGAAAACCGAAACGGCAGTGGGGGCACGTATTGTCGGAAATGCAGAATGATCCCACCACGAACTGGCCTGGCTTCACCGTCTTGACGTCTTCGCCGACTTCGACGACGACGCCGCAATATTCATGGCCCATGTGTGTCGGCCCACCCACCGGCTGGAGCCCACGGTAGGGCCATAGGTCAGAGCCGCAAACACAGGACGCCGCCAATTTGATGATAGCGTCGGTGGGCTTGAGAATTTTTGGTTCGGCGACCTCCTCGCAACGTATATCGCCTTTGCCGTGCAGAACAGTAGCCAGCATGATTCACTCCCTTTCGATGGCTTCAGGACAGGCGTTCGATGCGAAGCGGAAACTCGCCGCGCGTGAGCAGCGGCTCGATGGCGCCATCAATGCGACCGAGCCGGATGAGATCTCTCGTTGAGATGTAATCGCCGTGGAAGAAGGCAAGATTGCCCCACGGGATGTAGTAGCAAAGGTCGCCTGCAGCCGCGTTGGGGAAAGATCCTCTTGCTCCAAGATGGAGCTTGCGCGGCAGATAGGCGATTTTCTCGTTGGAGAAATCCGAGAACGTCAGATCCAGCGGAAGCATCGAGGCGAAGTCACGGGCAGACGGACTGTCATTTAGTGTCACCGTAAAGTCGTGATCAGCGAAGATGAAACGTGGCTTCATGTGTGTATGCTCCTCAGCCCATGCGAGATGCGGCAAGGCCGTGCCGACGCTACCCGCGCCGAGCAGAGTGCGGCGCGTCATCGAGGTGGCTTGCCGTTTCATTTTGAACGCTCCCAATCCATCCACGCCGCAAAAGCTGCCGCCGACGATCCAAGCAGGAGAATGGCTGCCAATGCGAACGAACTCCACCATCCGCTCCAGTCGAACAGTAGCCCACCAGCAGCCGCACCAACGGTAATGGCAAACTGGATGACGGTGACCTGCAGACCCCCGCCTGCCTCTGCATCATCGTGGAGTACCCTGCTCAACCAAGTTCCCCAGCCGACGGGCGCGGCGGTGCCAAAGAAGCCCCAAGCAATCAGGAGGGCCGCAACGGCAATCTTCGCCGAGCCAAATGCAATCAGCATTGCAGCTATCGCTGCCATGACAAGGGGAATACCAACCACGATCGGGTAAAGGCGCGTCGAAAGCAGCGAACTGATGCTCCAGGTTCCTACCACGCCAGCGAGTCCCATTAACAAGAGCACCAGAGACAAGGCGGAAACGGAGTAGCCGGAGACGGACTCGAGGAAGGGTCTGAGATAGGTGAAGAGCGCAAATTGCCCCATGAACAGCAGCAGGATTGCTGTCATGCCGATCGCGACTTGTCTGCGCTTGAGCAGGCGGAAAACATTGCCGGCGGCGCTCCGTCGACGCGGCGGCAGCGAGGGCATGCTCAGCCACTGCCAGACAAGCGCGATCAGCGCCAATGGCACCACGAAGAAAAATGCTCCGCGCCATCCAATGTAGTCGCCCAGAAAGCTGCCCAGCGGTGCGGATATCGTCGCCGCAATCGCGTTCCCAGCGTTCAATATCGCAAGCCCCTTCGGCACAGCGGTGGCGGGCAGGAGGCGCATGACAATTGCGGTGGACATCGACCAGAAGCCGCCAATTGCAATCCCAAGCAGTGCACGACCGATCATCAAGACTGTGTAGTTCGGGGCAAATGTGACGATGAGGCCTGAAGCGACCAGCAAGACCGAGAACGATGACAGGACAACCTTGCGATCGATGCTCCGGGTGATCCCTGCAATGAACAGGCTCGTCACCACGGCGAACAGCCCGGATATCGAAATTGCCTGTCCTGCCTGGCCTTCCGTCATGACAAGATCGCTTGCAATCGGCGTCAGGAGACTGACGGGCATGAACTCTGAAGCGATCAGAACCGCGACACAAAGTGCCATCGAGACAACGGCGCCCCAGGCCGCGGCGGGTTTTGTCAGTGTCTCTTCGTACGTCACGTGGGTCATTCGTTTCGCCCTTCAATTCTGCGAGTTTTCTCCCGTGCGAAACGGATTAGCACGGTGGAAGAAATCGAATTAGCCGACATCGTTCACTTGCATTAATCGAAGAGGCGCATAAATCCGCGAACCAACGAAGTGCGTGGTGGCGGCGCCGAGCAATGCCGCCGCCACCCCGCATGCTTGCCTGTGCCTAGCGCGAGCCGAGGAACTCGATGATCGCACGCCGCTCTTCCGCGTTGTTGAAGCGTTGCGTCATCCGCGTGCCCCGGACCATCGCGCCCGGGTTTGTCAGAAACGTATCCAGCGTTTCCGTCGTCCAGGTCACTCCCGATGCCTTGAGGGCGGGAGAATACTTGAAGCCCTCATCACTTCCGGCCGTCCGTCCGACGACCCCCTGCAGATGGGGCCCAACGCCGTTGCGAGTGGTGGCGATCTGATGGCATGTGCCGCAGCGTTGCTGGAACAGCCGCGCTCCAGGCGCGGCATCCGTCTCCTGGGAATAGGCAGGCGCAACACTACCGGCCACGATGAGAGAAGCCAAAGAGGCCAGAACGAGTGTCTTCAACCGTCACCCTCCTTGAGATCAAATTTGGACATTGGCAGGCTTCGAACACGCTTGCCGGCCAGGACTGAGAGGGCATTGGCTACGGCCGGCGGAACGCCGGGCAGACCTGGCTCGCCAATACCACCCATGGGCGCACCGCTCTCCACGATCCGGACATGAACCCGCGGCATGCGGTCTGGCGTTAGGATCTGATAGCCGTCGTAGTTTCGTGCTTGCGGCACGCCGTCTACATAGACGACTTCCTCAAGCAGAGCCGATGAAAGTCCAAGGGCAACGGCCGAGTTCATCTGCGCTTCGATAATTGCAGGGTTGACGATGCTGCCGGGATCGATCGCCACCCAAACGTCATGCACGGCGATTTCACCATCGCGCAACGACACCTCGGCGATCGTCGCCACTTCGCTGCCAAACGGCGAGGCCATAGCGACGCCTCTCGCGCGCCGGGTGCCGTCTTCGGCAACAAACGGTCCACGCTTCCACCCGCCGGAGAGATCAGCCACGGCCTCCAGCAGTGTCTTGTGACGTGGACCGCCAGCCAGGAGACGGAGGCGCAGTTCGTAAGGATCCTGCTGACCTGCATCCGCCATCTCATCGAAGAACGTCTCGTAGAAAAAGTCGTTCATCGAATGGCCGACAGAACGCCAAAAGCCGATGATCGCGGGGTCGTCAACATGGATCTGGCCGACACGTCGATTAGGGATCGCATAGACCTTGCCGGCTATCCCCTCGACGGCGGAACTGTCGACCTTGTCGGGTTGGCGACCGAACCACCGGCCCGTGGGCCCCTCTCCGACCGCAACGGCTGAGAGTGCCACCGGCGTGCCGCTGGCATCAATTCCGCCGCGGAAACGGACTGCAGCCATCGGCCGGAGCGCATCGCGCAGGAATTCCTCCTCTCGGCTCCAGAGGAGCTTGATCGGGCGTCCAACCGCCTTGGCAAGCAGAATTGCCTGGGGATACGGGTTCGCCGTCTGATAGAGAAAGTGGCGTCCGAAGAAACCGCCCAGCATCGGTGAGTGGATAATGACCTTTTCTGGTGCGATGCCGGCGACCTTCGCGGCATCGGCCTGGAACATCTCCGGTGCCTGGTTGGGGAGCCATAGCTCGAGAGATCCGTCCTCGTTCCAGCGCGCGAGCGCCGATGGCGGTTCAAGCTGTCCATGCACGAGATAGGGTGCGTCATAGACCGCTTCGATCACACGCGCCGCTCCCGCAAGCGTGCCAGCCGCATCGCCCTCCGTTTCGAAGGCTACGCCATCGCCGGATGTGGCTTTCAACTTCGCCATATGCCCTTCGGAAGAGAAGTCCGCCGGCATGGGGTGCGACATCCCGGAAGCAGCCTCTGTCCAACTCACCTGCAAAGCCTCGACAGCGCGGCGCGCACGCCACCAACTGTTGGCGACCACTGCAACAGCGCCGGGTAGCTTATGGATGGAGTGAACGCCGGGCATCCCACGCACGTCCGCTTCGTTCTGCATCATCTCGGGCTCGCCGCCCAGGCGCGGGCTGTGCTGGACGGCCGCATAGAGCATGCCGTCGATCGTCTGGTCGATCGAGTACTTCGCCTTTCCCGTCGATTTATCGCGCGCGTCAAGCCGCGCGAACGGTTTGCCAATCCAGCGGAAGTTTGCCTGATCACGGAGCGCGACATCAGCAGGCAACGGCAACTTCGATGCGTCGTCGGCTATCTCGCCATAGGGAACTGCGCGACCCGAAGCGGCGTGGACCACTCTTCCCGGTTCCGTCGAAAGCTCGGACGCAGGCACACCAAGCTTTGTCGCGGCCGCCTGCAGCAGCATTTGCCGAGCGGATGCACCGAGCTTGCGCATCGTGTCGTAGCTCATGCGGACCGACATGCTGCCGCCCGTGAACCGCCCGCCACCGGTCAGGAGATAATCCGGGCCGGGGGGAGCGCCTTCCACGACGAAGTTCGCCGGATCGACGTCCAGTTCCTCGCCGACGATCTGCGCCATGGCGGTAAAGATCCCCTGGCCTCCTTCAATGAAGGCACTGCGGAAAAGTACCGTGCTGTCGGGCCGGATTTCCAGGAATGCCGCAACCCGGGAACCTGGCGTGACGGACGCCGGAGCGGCCGCTAGTGCGCGGGTTCGAGCCGCCGGAAGCGTCACGCCAAGAACAAGCGCGCCGAGCGATGCGCCAAGAAAGCCGCGTCGGGATACCTTGAAGGGTTTGCCGTTCTCGGTGGCCTGAGCTTCGGGAATGATGGGTGTCATGTCGTTCATGGTTCACCTCCGATCAAGCTTGCGCGGCATCGCGGACAGCCGCCGCGATCGCGTTGTAGGTGCCACAGCGACAGAGGTTGACCATCGCACCGGCAATGTCCTCGTCCGTCGGCTTCGGGGTTTGTTTCAAGAGCGCCGTTGCCGCCATGACCTGACCGGACTGGCAGTAGCCGCATTGGGCGACCTGGTTGGCCACCCAGGCCTCAACGACCTTTTGACCAACCGGGTCATCAGCAACCGCCTCGATCGTCATGATGTCGGCGCCGGCGACGCTCTCAACGGGAGTGACGCAAGACCGCGTCGCTTGTCCATCGACAAGCACGGTGCAGGCGCCACATTGGGCGAGTCCGCAACCATACTTTGTGCCCGTCATCGCGAGTTCGTCGCGAAGGACCCAAAGCAGCGGTGTGTCGGGTTCGATGTCGACCTGTTGTTTGGTCCCATTGATGGTGAGTTCCATGGCGGTCTCCTTAGGATGCGCACGACGATCTCGAACGAAACTGTCTCAGCACAGACGCTAACAAAGGAGACGGCTATGGATTAGACGCCATGCTTCGCTTACATTTATCGACACGCACCATAAATCGACCGAGGCGGACCAAGCGAAAATCGATGGCCAAAGAAGACTTCAATGACCTGTTATGGTTCCTCGCCGTTGCCGAGGAGCGCAACTTCACCAAGGCAGCCGCCAAGCTTGGCATAACCCAGTCGACGCTCAGTCACACGATCAAGCGGCTCGAAACCCGGATGGGGCTGAGACTGCTGACTAGGACGACGCGAAGCGTTGCCTTGACTGAAGCCGGGGATCGCTTGTTTCATTCGTTGTCGCCGAGAATATCCGCAATCAGGAGCGATCTGGCGGCACTTACGGCGTTGCGCGACACGCCGTCGGGTACGATCAAAATCACCCTGTCGGATCATGCGCTCGAAACCGTCGTCTGGCCCAAGCTGAAGCCGATCCTGTCGAAATATCCTGATATCAAGATTGAGCTCAGTCGTGACAATGGCCTGCGCAACATCGTCGACGACGGCTTCGACGCGGGAGTTCGGCTCGGCGAAAGCATCGAAAAAGACATGATCGCGGTCAGGATCGGGCCCGACTGGCGGATGCTTGCCGTGGCCTCTCCGGAGTATCTTGCAGATCGGTCGATCCCAGAGCACCCGCAGGATTTGATGCAACACAACTGCATCAACATGCGCCAGGCAACCGGCGGAGGTCTCTATATCTGGGAGTTTGAAAAGAACGGCCAGGAGCTTCGCGTCAGGATCGACGGGCAGCTCACGTTCAACACGTCCTATCCCATGGTAGACGCCGCGCTTGCAGGTCATGGGATAGCCTTCTTGCCGGAGGACTTGGTGACCGATCATATCGAGGCGGGACGTCTGGTCGCGCTGCTTTCCGACTGGTCACCGCCCTTCCCCGGCTACTATATCTACTATCCGAGCCGGCATCAGAACTCGCCGGCATTCAAGGTGGTGGTAGACGCCTTGAGATATCAAAGGTCGTAATTCCGGTCCCAGAAAGGATTCGATCCACTTGCCTAGACTGTGCTGGGACGGAGGGTTGACGGCGGCTCGCTACGCTTCGCCTATCCTGCCTGTGCGCCCGCGGAAGGTACCAGACGACGATCGGTCGCCGACGCCCGCGCACGAAGTGCATCTGATCGGGCTGCAGCTCCTCGATTGTGGGCGCTAGATTCGTCGCGCTTTGCGCCCGTGCCGCGATCAGCAGATCCTCGCTGACCGCAAGGGACGTCCCGATTGTGCGCGTCAACCGTTCGAGCCTGCTCGCAACATTCACCGTGTCGCCCAGCACCGTGTATTCGAGGCGCCGCTCGTCTCCGATGTTTCCGACGATGACCTCGCCGTAATGGACGCCGATGCCGACCTCGATTGGGTATTCGCCAGAAGCGAGCCGCTGCTCGTTCCACTGCCGGACCTGCTCCAGCATGTCCCGCGCGCAAGCGAGCGCTCGCGCGGCATCGTCCTTCCGGGGACGAGGGGTGCCAAAATGCACCATGATTTCGTCTCCGATGTACTTGTCCACGGTCCCGCCGTGGGCAAAGGCAACCGTCGCCAGACGTGCGTGATACTCCTTCAGCAGTTTAACGAGATCCTCTGGTGCAAGCCCCTCCGAAATCCTGGTGAAGCCCACCATATCGGCAAAGAGGATCGCTGCCGTCTGGAGCGAAGGCTCTCCAAATCCGCTCGTCCCGCTGGACAACTCGCGGACGATGTTCGGGGAGAAGTAGCGCGACAAGGCGCTGCGCTGGGCCTCCGCCGCGACCTGCTTGCGAACAAGCCGGCGCGAGCGCCAAACAGCGATCGCGAGAATGATCGTCACGAGCACCAGGAACATCGTCTGATATGAGAGATTGATCAGGCTCACGGAGCGCGGATCGAGCACCAGCGCGATGATGTCAGCATCACTCAACCCGCCATCGAGCAAATCTCTCCCATATGCGATGGAATCGGGCCGCGTGGCGACCCAGCAGTAGGCGATGTTCCAGACGATAATGGTGACCGCGCCGCTCCAGACGACGAGAGCTGGCGAGTAGCTGAGCGCCATGCTCACGAGGAACACACCCAGATACAGGAAATTCGGCAGGCGAAGATTGAGCTGGGACGTCCAGCCTTCGACGGCGAACGGCGAAGGCGTGACAAAGATGTAAGTCAATATCGCTGCGTCGATGACGACGAACGACCATGTCGCCACTGTCGCAAAGCGACTGCTGCGGGCAAGGCCAAAGGAAAGAGCATTGAGCAACCCGAAAGCCACGATGGCAGCTACATATAGGCCCGAACGGTCGAGTGGCACGGCAAGGACCGCCCCCAGGGCGAGCGTTCCCAGCGCGACCAGCCGGCCCCAGAACATGTAGGCCAGGCCCTCTTTTACTTCACGATCGATAGCATCGCCGAGCGCCTCCGCGGAGACCAAGGGGTCGGTTGCCTTGCCAGCCAGGCGGCGTCGGGCGCGCCCCAGGAAAAGCGCAACGCATCGCGACGTTGTCTTCCAGGGCTTCGACACTGGCTCAAAATGGGTTCTCATCGATCATCTCGTGGGTCGCATGGCTTCGCGGCGATTGCTGGCGGTCAACGATCAACCTGGTAGAGACAGTACCTTCGATCTGGCTGCGCGATTAGCGCCGGAAATGCGCATGCGCTTATGAAGCGCATCGATCAGTCGGCTGATGATCTTCGCCCGACTGAGCGGGACTCATGAACTAGGCCCATGACGGCAAGCGAAGTGGCAGAGGTAATCGGATGCTGCTCGACCGTTTATATTGGTCGGTGTCGAAAGGCTTGAGCAGGAACGAAAGCCCCTCGATCCCGATCATGTCGCGCCGGAAACAGTGAGCCGGTGCCAACCGAGAGAACGAAAGAATGTCGCGCTTCAATCGTCAAATGGTTGCACTCTTGCTCGCAGCCCATTCGGTCGCAATGCCCACCATGTCCTTTGCTCAAACAAAGGATCGCAATCCGACTTCAGTGATCGGTACGGTCGTGCGGTTCACCGATGGTGCAACGACGGTAGACGTAACAGTCGGCGAAGACAGTCCAGCAGTGCGCGACTTCCTTTCGATGCTGCCGCTCACACTCAAGCTTGAGGAATTCGCCGGCCGCGAAAAAATCAGCTATCTGCCCCGTAAGCTCAAGCACATCGGCTCGCCCGGATCCGACCCCGAAGACGGCGACCTCATCTACTTCGTCCCGTGGGGAAACCTCGGCTTTTACTACAATACAGCCGGCATCGATTACTCAGACCAGACGCTTCACATCGGGACCTATAAGGCGTCGCCGGCAACTCTCGAGAAGCTTGCGGACCGGCCGGTTACGGTCGAAGTTCTCCCATAGCAAATTGGTTGGGCCGCCGCGCATACGACGAGGAAAAACGGAAGCAGCAGACGCCGTAGTGCACGGTGCGCCAAACCTTTGCTGGCGGGACATCAAACTGGCAACTGCCCTGACTGGCACCGCGGAATGCCCGCTCCGGGTTGCCACACCCACGGCTCGCCTCCTCCAGCTGAACTGCACGAGGCCAAATCGCCTTCGCGAAATTGCCCACCGGAAGAACGCGAAGGGCTACGTGCCCAAGGCATGCCCAGGAAGCTCACAGTACAACATCGAGTGTCCGACATCTGGGACAACAATCGATAAACTGCGACTTGCGGCGGCGCGCTCACAGGCCGAACAGATATCGCCAAATTGACACCCGTCCCCGGATAGTCCGAGGGCGAGGTTAGCTGGCTTTTTTCAATCCCGCGACCTTTCTAAGGTCGTCGTTCAATCGACTTTGCCAG
>NZ_LMFK01000005.1:0-26891 GCF_001426785.1 Ensifer sp. Root142 | reverse complement strand
GATAACGCCGTTGCGCAGGACGCCGATTGCCATGAAGCGGCCTTCCTTTGCCGGGATCACGAGAGACGACATGAAGAACTCGCCGTCCAGATCGTCAAAGTTATAGCCGTGCTTGGCTATGTTGGACTGGCGCTTGTGGTTATCGTAGGTGATCTTCATGCATTTATGTATCACATTTATTCATTAATGCAAGAATAAACGTGATACGTTTAATCGAGGAGATGAACCACAATTTCGCATCCGACGCTACTGCCGCTCGCGTCGGGGCGATGAAAGGCACTTGAGGTGCCAGATCGACAATACGCAAGCAGGCGGGAAGCGATGCTATCCGGCTCCCGCGCGAACTGAAACAACTCATAGAGACGCCGTCCTCGAAGCGGTGATCGTTCACATCCCCAGACCCAGTCCCTTTTTCATCCCGCGCGTGAGTTCATATTTCCGGCTCAACTCGGCCCCCTGCGCCCGATAGGCTAAGCCGGCGACATCCTTGATCCGATCAAGCTTGGCAGAGGTGTCCGGCCCAACCCGCACGGTTTCCTTCTTCCAGTCGCGCGGATCGGCGCTACCGAACCGCTGCTCGAGCGCTTGCTTGGGCGACTTGTCTTGCCTCCTCGAGCGCCTGTTTACCTTCTGATGCGCCGGATAGCCTCTCGAGGAATTTCGGTTTCTCGGCTTGGGGGAGTGTGTCGAGCTGCTTGAGGATCTCTTCGCTGCGCCGGGTCAGACCGGGAACTTCAACGACATCTCGCTTTTCACGCTGCCAGGTTTCGGATCCACGTTCCGCCTCGCACTCAACCGCCCCCTGGTCCGTCTACAAAAGCGCGCGGCCCAATGGGCGTCACTCCATCCGGAGTCGGAGCGGGCGCATGTGCCAGCTGTGACGGGTCTGGGTGTGGTCGAACACCGCAACCCACATGTAGGTGCCGTCGCCGAGTGCGACATCGTACGTCGAGCCGGTGTCGAGCGCCCGCTTCATCTCGAGGTGCCACAGACCGTCGCTCCACCTGCCCACGGCGGCAACGTCGGCGCGGTCGCCCTCGATCGGCCGCCTGACCATGACACTCGGAACCATCGAGCCGTCGGGAAAGGTCGCGTCGAGCTCGGAAGAGTAAGGTCGCACCTCCTCCGCAGGCAACCACAACGGGGCCTCGTCGCTCGACGCGGGATCGACATCGACTTTCCCGTAGCGGGCGAGTACCGAAGGATCGGCCGGCAGGAAGCGCGGGACGACACCGCCGTCGATGCGCCTGGAGATCGGACCTTCGAGCAGGTCCCTCCAGTTCTGGAGGTAACCGCCGGCGCCGGGATCGGGCGCGTAGCCGCCGGCGTAGCGGTCGAGCGGCGAGTCGGACGGCAGGCGCAGCGGGCCGAAATAATCGTCCTCGGCCTGCCCTAACGGGTCGGTCCGCACCGCCATCCAGTGCCACACGTCAAGGACCGACGAGTCGTCCGCGTAGTGGAGGCCACGCTGACCGGACGCGCCCGGCAGGGTCTCAACCGGCCGCGGGCCGAGATGCGTCGCTCGCAGCGCGGCGAAGCGGTCGGCGTTCGACAGCATCACCGCGAACTTGTCCTCGTAGAAGTCGTTTTCGTCGGCGCGATAGAAGCCGTTCTGCACCATCCGCCACCCTGCGGCGGTCTTCTGCAGCGGAAGGTGCGCTAAGCTCCGCGTCGGGTCCCGCCACTCAAAGAGGAAATAGGCATGCGTGTCGTCGTGAACGGCCCTGACCGTGACGTTGGCACCGCCGGAAAAGAGGTTCGCGCCCCCAGCCGTCTCGATCGTCACGGCGTGCGCGTCCTGCCAGGCCGGGTCGTCGAAGGCGCCGTCGATGCGAGGGACGTCCTGGACCTTGCCAACCGCGAGCGTTCGCACCGTAAGCCAGTCGATCGTCAGGACCGCCACGGCGGCCAGCGCCAAGGCGGCGCCCGCCGCTGCCGCCGCGACGCCGAACGAACGGCGGGGAACCAGAATCGCGTAGAGTGCCCGCCAGCCGTCCAGGGCGAGCTGCGCCGAGACGTGGAGGACGACGTAGCCAGCGAGGCTAAAGGCGATCCAGCGGTGGAGGTGGGAGAGGTGCCACTCTGCGCGGTTCACCAGGTCCGAGTACATCAGCAGGCCCGTGGTACCGGCGGCGAAGACGAGCCCAAACGCCAGCCAGTAGAAGAGGACGTTAACCGACTTCCACCGCCTTCGCGCGTCAGGCGACCGAAGACCGGCCCGTTGGCGCGCATCGAGGCGCACCCGCCCGACCTGCCGCGCCCGCACGAGGAAAGTGACATACCCAGCCGCAGCAGCCAGCAACGCACAGGCCGATGCGATGTGCCAGAGCAGCACCGCGCCCTGCGGCGCGATCCGGGCGGCAACGCCGCGCCACCACCCGGCCTCCAGCGCATCGGCCGCCACGCGGAATCCGGTGGCAAGGCTGACGAGGAGGAGCAGCGCGACCAGCCAGTGCAGCGCGACCGTCGGCGCGTCCCCCCGTCGCCAGCGCTGCGGCCGCGCCACCGCTTCTGCCGCGAGGCCGGGCTCGGTGATCGCCATAGGTCCCCTTCCGCTCGGCTCGGGCCGCGGCCGAGCGTGCCCCCCCCTTGACATCAGTTGCCGGTTTCGAAGAGCTTCACCTCCTCGAACGGCGTCGACGACCAGGGCCGGAAGCGGTTCAGCCGGAACACTGACGGCTTGCCGGGGGTTACCTCGACGACCAGGTAGTTGTACTCCTCCTTCGGCGGCTGACCCTGCCAGTAAAGATCCTGGGGATAGCCGTCCGGACGCGGGATCGCCGTCCGCCCCGGCAGGATCGGGTCCTGCTCGGCGCCGCCGCCGCCCATGACGACGTACTTCACGCCGTCCACGTCGAAGGTCTCGGTCGTGTGGACATGGCCGTTGAAAACCACGAGCTCGGCGAAATCCTTCGCATAAGAGGCCAGCGTCGCGTGGGGGTTGGTGTCCTCCGGGATCGGCTCGAAGCCCGATCGGTTGTAGACGGGGTTGTGGAACACCACGAAGACGTTCCTGATGCCTTTCGCCTTGGCGTCATCGAGCCAAGCGACGAGCTGCGCCAGCTGCTCCTGGTAGACCGGCCGCGTCGCGTCCCATCCAGAGGGCGCGAAACGGTCGGCCTTGCCGGTCCAGAGAAAGATGAACCGCGTATCGCGGAAATCGTAGGTGTAGATCAGCTTCTCGGACGAGACGCCGAGCTTGGCGAGATACGGCGCGGCGCTGAGCACGCCCTCGATCTGCGGATCCTCCCAGACCTCGTGGTTGCCAACCGAAGGGAAGTACCGCCCCTCAAGCCCGGCCGCGCGCATCTCGTCGTCCACCGGCGGAAGCTTGGACAGAAGCAGCCGATTCATCCGCTGCCAGTACGGGCTGTCCTCCAGCGTCTTCCCCTGTCCGCCCCACCAGACAACGTCGCCCGAGTTGACCACGAACGCCGCACCGCCATCGACGACCTCGCGCGCCACCTGGTTGCCGACCCAATCACCGCCGTAGTTTCGGTACATCACGGTCTCAACCCCGGGCGCCAGCTTGGTGTCCTCTACCGACGCCTCGGTTACCCAGCCGTCCTCGAAGGTGAGGCGGGCGACCTCCGACTTGGTGATGAACGGCATCTCGACGGTGTCGACCCCGCCCGTGGTGGGGTCGAAGGTGATCTTGACATCCGTCTTGATGATTTCCTCGGCGACCTTTTCGCCAAGAATCAGCGCGAAGCCGCTCGCAAGAGAGGCATAGATCTTGTCGAGATCCGACTTGCCGTAGGGTAGGTACATCATCGACCGGGAGTCGCCGTAGGCGACGAACTTGAACCCTTGCGCCTGGGCGAGCACGCTGGCTGGCGTTGACACCGTGAGGATCGCGGCGACCGCCAGAGGCGCCACGGCTGAGGCGACTGTTCTGATCTTGCTGAACCACTTGCTTAACAGGTGGCTCTCGATGGCGGGGCGCCGTTGAACCGCCGCCTTCGTCCCGTGGAGATACTCAATGGTCATGTTTCGATTCCTTTCCTTTGCTGTCGGAATGCAATCGGCAGGATCGTGCGCGATATCAGGTTCCAGTCCGCGTTGAGCGAGAACGGGATGACCAGCTGCGCATTGACATAGGGTTTGTCGCCATCCTCGGAGCCGTAGCCCTGGTCCCAGTTGAGCTGGAACCGCACGCTGATCAGCGAGGCGATCGGGTTCGAGAGTTTCTTTGCTAGTTCCTCACTGCTGTCCTCGGAGCGGGCTGGCTTCGCAAACGCTGCGATCGAAACAATGGTGGCAACAGTCGCTGCAATGCGAACGGTGAGCATAGGTCATCGCTCCCCTGAAATCGATTTAGGTCGATACCATCGTCCTTCTGTCAAGGGTTGCCAAGTGGGAGAGGGGCAACAACTCGGCTGCAAGCACCTAAAGTCTGTAAAGCGCGCCGTCCGGCGAAGTCTGCTTGAGCGTGACTACGCCCCGTCTCCACGTATGGTCGGGCAGGCGATTTGGCCTGCCGCCTTGCTTCGGCATCAGTTGACGATCTGGATCTCACTCGGCCGCCATTCCTTTGTGAAGAACGGTTCTAGAGGGCTGTACAGGCGAAGGATCGCGAACCAGCCCTTTTTGGGATCAGTCTGTATCCAGTTGCCGCGTTTGACACCCGCAGGCTGGCTTGGGCTCAAGTAGACGGTTGTAGAACCATCAGCGTCGGCTTCTGCGGCCGGCGAAGGATAGCTCTGGCTGCCAGCGCGCGGATAGCGTTGAGGTGTGTCGAGCATCGAGCGCGTCTGGTTGTCGTAGAGTGTGAGTGACCAAAAGTTCGCTTCGGGAATGCCCTTTGGAAGGGTCACCTTGTAGGTCTTCGCCCCGTCGAAGTAGTTCTTGTCGGCATCCAACGCGTTGAAGAGATATTGTGACCCGATACCGGGGACGCGCATCGCCATAGCTGGAGTAATCCCGGTGACGCCGTAGAAAAACGCGGTACGCCCATTCAGAGTCCGATAGCCGGTGGGCGGGAAGGGCTTAGCCCCCTCTCTAGTGATTTCGGGGATTGGCGTTTCAAACTCGGAGCCGGTGACGAACAAAAAATTGAACCAAGCCGAGCCGGGATAGTAGAACCAATCCGCCGCGCGAGGCTTCATGAACAGGCTGCGCGAGGTTGCGTTGGCGAGCGCCGCCGCCTCGGTCAAAATCCGCTTCATGCGCTCGTCCGGTGCAAACTCCTTTCCCTTGATGATGCCGATGGCAGCCAGCGAACCCATCAGTTCGGGATCTAGCGCGGTGGCGGGCTCCTGCTGAACCACCTTGTTGATCAACTCGAAGGCCCCGAAGTCACCCGCAGGGATGGTATTGACTACCACGCCACTACCTTCGTGGAACACCATCGCGGGAGGCTCAGAAACTTTGCCGAGCATGGTCTTGCCAGAGAGGAACTCTGCCACGCTCGTACCGACACCGCCAGCTTCATAAGGGTAGACCTTGGCGGTCGCCTTAATGGTTTCCACGGCTGGCTTTGGGTCGTTATTCTCGAGGAACGACCGACCGAGGATCATAACGCGAGTGGTTCGAGAATGTGCGACGTAGAAGCCGCCCTCCGGCACCGGGCCGGCGTAGTCCGGCGGCAGCAGAAGGTACTTGCCCCCTAAGCCGCGATCAGGTCCGGGCGCACCGAAGTCACTAACCCAGCGCCACCAGAAATCGTCAAGGGTGCCCAGCGACTTCGGGGGCGTCTCGAATACCATCGGACCGTTCGACAGGTCGATGAAGCCTATAAAATAGACCGTATCGGCATTTGCCGTCAGGAACAGCGATTTGGCGTCCATCAACTCGGAGAAGATCAGAAGCTCGTTGTCCTTGACCCCAATGCTCTGGAAACCTTCGTGGATCGCTGCCGCGTTCGCGCCTTGAAAGGTGTTCAGATAGGCGTCGAGGGCGTGCGTGAAGTCCAGGTTGTCATAGACCTTTTCCAGGGTCTCTGGGCTGGGGAAGCCGTCCTTGAAGTCAAGGGTGCCGAGGCGCGTCTCGACTTTGTCCGGCGTGGTGATTGACGGAGGGATTGCAGGGGCCGTCTGGGCGGCCGCCAAGCCGGGAATTGCCAGTGTAGCGACGCAGACGACGGTTGCCGCACCGAATCCGATTTGTTTCATCATGTCCTCCCATGTTTTTGATCACATTTCTCTGAACTCGTTGAATGTTACCTGATCGATCAGCCGGCGATCCGGCGAGAGCCGGCAGTGTGGCCGCAATCCCAGCGTGACACTACGGTCCGGGTCGCCGGCTTGAAGTGCGGTACAGTAAGACCGTCCGCTGGTCGATGCCAACCCCGCCAGGCGGCATACCTATGAATGAAAGAGTGCGAAGGTCCGGGATGGTGTTACCTCCGTGAGTGCGGCCGAGCGCGAGCGAGTGTCTGGCTCGGATCACATCCAGACTGCCCTCTGAGCGCAGCGTAGGTCCCCTTCCGCACTTCGACGGCCGAAAGCTGTCAGTCCGGTGTCGGCCCCCTAGTCGCCACTTCGTTGGGGCTTGTTCAACGCCAATGGGATCATCCTCCCTTTGTATGTGACTGTCCTCTAAAACGGCGGGACATCGCGTTTGTTTCCGGCGCGGGCAGTGGCCTGCCGGAAATTGGATGCCGGAAGGATGACCGGAAAGGGGCAAGCCTTTCAGTTGAAAGATCGCTCCTTTGCCCTAGTTCTTTCGGCACGAATAAAGAGGGCAGCGCACGAACAATGAGGGCAGTGAATGAGTGAAGACCCCAACGTGGAAAAGGCGCAAACGGGAGTATCCGGGCTGGATGACATCTTGGTCGGCGGGCTTTCCAAAGGGCACGTGTTTTTGCTGGAAGGAAATCCTGGCACAGGGAAAACAACTATCGCCCTGCAATTTCTTATCCAAGGGAGTGAGGTTGGCGAGCGAGGCCTCTACATCACATTATCGGAAACCGAACGCGAATTGCGCGCGGGTGCGGCGTCGCATGGTCTGACAATCGATGAAAGCATTGAGGTTTTCGAGCTTGCCCCTCCCGAAACGCTTCTTGACGACGACAGGCAACAGAGCCTGCTGTACTCCTCAGACCTCGAGCTCGGCGAAACCCTAAAACTGATTCTCGAGGCATTCGAGCGTGTAAAGCCGAGCCGCGTTGTTCTCGACAGTTTGTCGGAAATCCGACTTTTGGCACAGAGCTCTCTCAGGTATCGTCGGCAAATTCTTGCGTTAAAACACTTTTTCGCCCGGCAAAGCGTAACAGTCCTGCTTCTCGATGACTTGACCTCGGATACCTTGGACAAGACCGTGCACAGTGTCGTTCACGGCGTCATTCATCTTGAAGAGCTGGCTCCTAATTACGGTCCGGAACGCCGTAGACTGCGGGTAATGAAATATCGCGGTCAAGCGTTTCGAGGCGGTTATCACGATTTCACGATCAAGACCGGTGGTGTTGTTGTCTACCCTCGTCTCGTAGCTTCTGAACACCGGACGAATTTTGCACGCGTGTCGTTGAGCAGCGGGATCCCTGCGCTTGACGCGCTGCTGGGTGGGGGTGTTGAACTGGGATCCAGCACGCTGATCTTAGGCCCCGCAGGTACCGGTAAAAGCACCTTTGCGTTTCAGTTCGTGGCATCGACAATTCGAAGGGGGCAGAAGGCGGCTGTCTTTGTTTTCGATGAAGAACTCGGTCTGTTGTTTTCACGCATGCGTGCCATGGGGATCGATCTGGAGACGATGCGAGAGTCGGGTGATCTCCATATCGAGCAACTTGATGCAGCGGAACTTTCTCCTGGTGAGTTTGCCCATCGCGTCCGTGAGCGCGTGGATAGTGCCCAGGCAAAGACCGTGGTGATCGACAGTATCAACGGCTATCAAGCCTCCATGCCGGAGGAGAACGCACTCATTCTCCACATGCATGAGCTGCTTCAATATTTGAACAGGCAGGGCACCAATACGTTTCTGACCGTTGCTCAACATGGCCTGGTTGGCGATATGAAGTCGCCTGTGGATGTGACCTATTTGGCCGATACCGTTGTTTTGCTCCGGTATTTCGAGGCGGCCGGCAAGGTGCGGCGGGCGGTTTCCGTCATCAAGAAGCGAACCGGATACCACGAGGACACAATCCGCGAGTTCGGTATAGGCAACAAGGGGTTGTCGTTTGGTGAACCCCTGTCCAGTTTCCAAGGTGTGCTGAGGGGGGTGCCGACGTTTGTAGGCACGCCAGGGCCGCTGCTGAATTCCTCAAGCGCGAGTGACGCAAATTCCTGACCCGGTAACATCACTGGCCTTGGTCTTCACTCCGCAGGGGCGAGACGCGGATGTCGCAAACAGGCTGCTGGGGGAAATTGGCATCGCTTGTGCGATAGCGAGTGATCTTCCTCAATTCGCTCAATCGCTCAATGACGATACCTTTTTTGCGGTTGCAACGGAGGAGGCTCTTCGGTTTTCCGATCTGCGGCAGATAACTTCCTGGATAAACAACCAGCCTAGCTGGTCCGATCTTCCATTCATTATTCTAACCCATCGCGGCGGTAGCCCCGAACGCAACCCTGCGGCGGCAAGACTGTCGGAGCTTTTCGGTAACGTGACGTTCCTGGAGCGGCCATTCAATGCTGTCACTTTTGCCAGCGTGGCCCGCACCGCAATTAGGGGACGGCGACGCCAGTACGAGGCACGCGCTCGGATTGAAGAGCTTCGCGAAGGAGAATCGCGTCTTCAAACAGCGCTTCTTGCCGGCCGGCTCGGAACCTGGGAACTTGAATTGGACAGCATGCGGTTTGCGGCGTCCGACACGTGCAAGGCAATTTTCGGACGTCCGGCCACTATGGCTTTTTCCTATGAGGAAGCGCTTTCAAGTATCCACGGGGATGACAGGGAGCGCGTCCTCAACGCCGTGAAGGAAAGCATCGATAGCGGCCGCGACTACGCCATAGACCATCGCACTCTATGGCCCGACGGCAGCGTTCACTGGACGGAAATCCGCGCTCGCGTCGTATCGGACAAAAGCGGCCATCCCGAACGTTTGGTTGGCGTGTCGTCGGATATCACTGACCGCAAACGCTACGAAGACCAGTTGCGGGACCTGAACGATACACTGGAAGAGCGCGTGGCTCAGCGAACGGCCGAGCTTAGCCGGGCGCATGATACACTCTTGGCTGAGGTGGCGCAGCGGGAGCGGGCTGAGGAGCATTTGCGCCACGCACAGAAGATGGAGGCAATCGGACAGCTCACAGGCGGTGTTGCCCACGATTTCAATAATCTTCTCATGGCCGTCATGGGCAATCTCGACCTGTTGAGAAAGCACCTGGTAAACAACCCAAAGGCGGCAAGGCTTCTGGAGGGTGCGATGCAGGGCGCCCGTCGTGGTGCGGCGCTGACGCAGCGCCTGCTCGCCTTCGCCAGGCGACAGGATCTTCAGGTCGAACCCGTTGATCTGGAAAAACTCATCCGCGGCATGACCGATCTTTTGGAGCGTTCCATCGGCTCGGCGATTGCTCTGCGATTGAATTTGAACAACGGGCTGCCGCACGCACTGGTGGACGGCAATCAGGTGGAACTTGCCTTGCTCAACCTGGCTGTGAATGCGCGCGACGCGATGCCGGACGGTGGGTCACTCGTCGTGGAACTCGATCTTGCTCAATCAATGCCCGAGGATAGGCTAGCTTTGGGATCCTACCTTCGGATTTCAGTAACAGATACCGGGCATGGAATGGATGGCGAAACGCTCAAGAAAGCGATTGACCCCTTTTTCTCCACCAAGGAATTGGGGAAGGGTACTGGCTTGGGTTTATCGATGATTCATGGGCTTGCTGTCCAGTTGAACGGCAAATTTCAGTTGTTCAGCGCGCCTGGGCACGGAACCAAAGCGGAAATCTGGTTTCCTTCCACGACGCAGAAAATAGAGGATAAGGGGATGGACCTGACGCCAGCCCAGCCGGGCGTGACAGCAAGAGCAAAGATTCTGGTGGTTGACGACGACGCGCTTATCGCCATGAGCACCGTCGATATGTTGGAAGATCTCGGCCATGAGGTCCTTGAGGCAAATTCGGGCGCAAGGGCTCTGGAGCTTCTGGGTGGGGGCGATCAGATCGATCTGATGATTACGGATTATTCGATGCCGGGGATGAATGGCGCGCAACTCGCAAAGGCAGCATTGGAAATCAACCCTGCGCTTCCTATTCTGGTTGCAACCGGCTACGCCGATCTGCCTCCCGGTGCTGGAATAGATTTACCACGTCTTGGCAAGCCCTACACGCAAGATCAATTGGCATTTGAAATTGCCAAAGTCCTAAAGTTCTAGTTTTCGTCCATGCGAAGCCGTTATGATGCAGCGTGATGCAAAGCCCGAGGCGCCTAATGGCTGCAAAGAAGCTCGTCATGCTCCGCCTTGCCGGACGACGTTCAACCCAGGCGCGACCTCCAGCCTCTGCCCTCTATTTCAACCGCGGACGCCCTCCCGCGCAGCGGGTTCGTTCTACGGCCCCAATCGAGACGCTTGGGTCGCACTGCCAAGTATCCACTCCTGACGCTCCTCGGGCGTTCAGATCACTCGACGACCAGAAGGCCGGCAGCAAGGATGTCTCCTATCCCTCGCCCTTGAACGGAATCAAACCACCGAACCTGAAATGTCATAGTCAACGCTCTAAAGGAGTTACCCGAGCGTTCGCCGTATTCTTTTCTTGACAGATCGTTCCAGAATACCTAAATCGCATCCATGGCAAGGAACAAGGAATTCGATCGAGAGCAGGCGCTGGATGACGCCATCGAGGTGTTTCGCGAACACGGTTTCGAAGGCACGTCCACCCAAATGCTCGTCCGTGCGATGAAGATTGGCCGGCAGAGTCTTTATGATACGTTCGGCGACAAGTGGAAGCTCTACTGCCTTGCTGTCGAACGCTACGCCGCTGCGGAAACGGAAGCCCACATCGCCATGCTGCGCGGTGCGCCGCGTGCCCAGGACGGCATTCGGGCGATGATGGACCGAGTGGTCGAAAATGCTTCACGGGCCTGTCTTGGCGTGAACTCGGTCTGCGAGTTCGGCCAGAACCGACCTGACCTAACGGCAATTCATCAGGCTGCTGATCGGCGATTGAAGCATGCCGCCAAGCAATGCATCAGCGAGGCTCAGGCGCAAGGGGATCTCGACGCAACGCTTTCCACGGAAGAGACTGCCGATTTCCTCTTCGCCAATGTTGCCGGCATCCGCATCGCTGCGCGCGGCGGCGCGGGGCCAAAAGAGCTCAAGGCCCTAGCCAGGATCGCGCTTCGGGTAGTGACATGAGGGCAAAATTTTTTGCTTGTTTCTGGAATGATCAGTCAAGAAAGGAAGATCATGAGAGCCGTGGTTATGAATGAAATCGGTGGCACCGAGGTGATGGAATTTGTCGATCTCCCAGAACCGGTCGCCACCCCGGGGCATGTGGTGGTCGAAGTCGCGGCCGCAGGCGTGAACTTCATGGATATCGGCGTGCGCCAGGGCATGGCGTGGACAGACAGCCCCAACCCGAAAATTCTCGGCGTCGAGGGTGCAGGACGCATCGTCGCGCTTGGTGATGGGGTCGATGGTTTCGCTATCGGAGACCGGGTCGCCTGGGTCTACGCGCCAGGAAGCTATGCCTCGCACGTCCTGATCTCAACGGATGCGCTCGTGCGCCTTCCCGATACTATCGATGACAAGACAGCAGCCTCCCTCATGATGCAAGGATTGACCGCGAGCCACTTCGCCACCGATTTCTACCCGATCCAGCCTGGAGACACCGCACTCGTGCATGCTGCGGCGGGTGGCGTCGGCCTGCTGCTGACACAGATCGTCCGGCTGAGGGGTGGACATGTGATCGGCCGCGTTTCGTCGACCGACAAGGTGGACGTCGCAAAAGCGGCTGGCGCGAACCACGTTATCGTCGACACGGAGGGGAAGTTTGCCGCTGAAGTTTTGCGTCTCACCGGGGGAGAAGGTGCAAGCGTCGTCTATGACGGTTCCGGTCCCAAGACCTTTCAGGGGTCGCTCGCAGCACTTCGTCGCTCCGGCACATTCTGCTGGTATGGGCCGGTGCTTGGCGGTCCGGGGCCACTCGACATCATGGGCCTGCCGAAGAGCATCAAGATCGGCTATGCGACATTCTTCGATCACATCAGTACGCCCGAACTTCTTCGCGCCCGCACCGAGCAGTTGTTCCGTTGGATTCACGATGGGTCGCTCAAGCTGCACGTCGGTGGAACCTACGCGCTTTCTGATGCCGCCCGTGCTCATGCCGACATGGAAAGCCGGGCGACCACCGGCAAGCTATTGCTGATCCCCACGCAAAGGGGTTCAGCATAGCGCTGCCTGAAAGGCGGGAACCGGGGTCGACTAGCCCCGCCAAGAGGTTCCGCATTTAAGGTGCAACACCAGGGCACCCATTCGCCGGGGAATTATCTGTCGGGAGTAACGCTGGAGTAGGTCATGTTCCTGATTGTGAGGCTGCTCCAACCCTCCATTTGCAGGTTCGCGCGCAGTAATCTTTCGTCCGAACAACGACGGCGCGGCTTCACCAGTCAAATTCTGGACACCCCGGCCCAGCCGTTCGGAACCTTAGTAGTGCTCGTTAGTTGAACGGATCAGAGAGGCACCTCTTCTCAAAGGACATCCCCATGAAACAACTGATTTTGGTTTGTCTACTCGCCGGGTTGGCTACTACGCTGAACGCACAAACACCAACACCCAAGCCATCGCCTCAACGCGAGACGCCAGCAGTAGCAACTCCCGACAGCCAGAACCCGACGGCCCCCGTCGAGGGGGCGAACAGCTTCACTGAAGAACAGGCCAAGGGACGGATCGAGGCCGCCGGATATGCCGGCGTCACCGGGCTGAAATTGGATGACAAGGGCATATGGCAAGCTTCAGCGACCAAGGATGGAAAGTCCGTTATGGTCTCGCTCGACTACCAAGGCAATGTGGTTGCGAAATAACTCCAACGAACCCAACAGGAGATGGTCATGAAAACCGCAACGGGACTCTTCGATGACTATTCCGACGCACTGGCCGCGGTGGGAACACTGCAAGATGTTGGATTTACCGACGAAGAAATCAGCGTGGTTTCCAGCAACGCTGCGGAGCGATACCCCGACAATGACAATGGAGTGGCCGAAGGTGCCGGAACTGGCGCCGGTCTAGGGGCTTTGGCAGGCGGGGCCGGCGGTCTTCTTACCGGTTTGGGCCTCATGGCTATTCCAGGCGTCGGGCCAGTGGTTGCGGCCGGTTGGCTTGCGGCGACAGCCGCAGGTGCTGCCGCTGGCGCTGTTGTCGGTGGGGCTGCAGGAGGGCTGATCGGAGCGCTGACGGGATCCGGGGTCGCGGAAGATGATGCCCACGTCTATGCCGAAGGCATTCGACGCGGCGCCACGGTTGTAACCGTCAAGACCGATGAATCCAGGGTAGCGGACGCACAGAACATTTTGCAGCGATCCAACTTGGTCGATCTGGCCAGGCGCCGCTCGGATTACCGGGAACAAGGCTGGACGCGTTTTGATGATGAATCAGACCCGTTCACCCAAGCCGAAATCGAGGCAGAACGGATCCGTTATAGAACTGGCCTGTAACTGCAAGGCCACGCCGCGCCGCCTGCGCACAGAGATGTTCAAGTATGATCGACGCCCCCAACAAAGCGGTGATCTCGGAATGATCAAACGGGGGGAGACCTCCACAATATCCATGCCAACGATGTTGAGGTCCGAGATGCCCCGGATCGTCTCGATGACATCCCTTGGCGACAGCCCATCGACAACCGGCGTGCCCGTGCCAGGCGCATAGGCCGGATCGATGCTGTCGACGTCGAACGTAAGGTAGCACGGCATTTCGCCCACGGTTTTCTTGATTTCATCCACCAGACCTCGAGGTCCGAGATCACGCGCCCGCGGGCAAAAGACAACGTTGATCTCATGGTCCATTGCGTAACGAGTCCGGAAATGACGCCGCCTTTGGCGCGACTAAAGTGCCGCGCCAAACGGGATGTACCAAGAGGCGATTGGATAGACGGATTATTTTGGGACCCAATTCGTCAGCGCCCCAAAGAAGGCTTCCGTCTCCGCATAGGGGGTGTCGTCGGCTGGCGGGAAATAGCTGAGCTTGACCATTACAGTCTGCGTGTCAGGGTCTACGTAGACGTACTGCCCCTGCAAACCTAAAGCTTTGTAGGCCTCCGATCCCTCGCGCGTCCAGAACTGAAAGCCGTATCCGCCCTCGGGGCCCGCCTCGGAACCTACCGGTGTGCGCGCCGTTTTTATCCAATCCGAGTTGACAACCTGGCGCCCATCAACAGTCCCTTCGTTCACCAGCATTTGCCCGAACCGAGCCCAGTCGCGCAATGTCGCGTTGAAACCGGCCCCGCTGAATTCTCTACCAACTCCAGGCTTTCCGTCCATGATGTAGAAGCCGTCCGCCTCTGCGCCCAAAGGCTCCCACAGCTTTTCGGTCGTATAGGCCGCAACTGTTCCGCCAGTGACACGTTCGATCACCCAACCGAGAATTGCAGTGTCGATGGTTTTATAGGCGAAGACCTCGCCCGGTTTGGCGGCAGTGCCAATGTCGAGCCCAGCATCGGCAAACCGCGCGACGTTTTTGACCAGAGCGTTGATATGATTGCTCGCGGCAATGCCCGGATTTGCAAAGTCGTAGCGCTCCTCGTAATCCACGCCCGAGCGCATTTCCAAAATCTGTCGAAGGGTCACCTCACGATATCCGCCTTTTTTCAGTTCTGGCAGGTATTTTACGACGGGATCGTCGATGGACGCGATGTATCCATCGGCAACTGCGGCTCCGACTAGCATGGCAGTGATGGATTTCGTCATGGACCATCCCATGAAACGGGTACTCGCATCGCTGTTATTGCGATAGATTTCCGTGACGATCTTGCCGTTTTTCATCACCAGGAATGCGTTTGTATAACTGCGTTCCAGAAAATCCTCGGCGCTGAAAGTCTTCCCGTTGAATTCATATGAAAAATCTAACTTATGATCCTCCCGCGGGAGGACCCATGCGGCGCCGGAGTGAGGCACGGTGCGAATGGTGAAAAGTTCGTCCATATTGCGGAAAGCAAACGCATTGACGTCGCCGTCATTCATATGCCAGCGCAATATCTGCGTCGCGATCGGAACGTCTGAAGGCTTACCTTTCGCAATCTCGTCAGGCAGTCGCTGTTGTGCCCCGGCCGTCGTGATGTTTAGCATGACGACCGTCATGGCGGCGGCGCCCAGATTGATCAATTTCTTCATTTTTCCTCCCATTTGTCTGTTGCGTCGAACGTGAACACATGTCCGCTCGACTGTTCCTTCGAAATCGCAGACGCTTGCCAATCGCACCGTCCATGGAATTTGCGTTCGACCAGCTGAAACGCGGCGCTGATAAATCCGCTCTCCAAAATTGCGGATGGTTCGTCACCTGTGCAGCCATTTCGGCGCCCCCTGACGGCATATGAACCGACAGGACAGGGGAACGAACTGAATAGCTGCCAGTGTTGCAGGCATGACAACAAGGTGGGAAAGGCGGGCGCGCCAGGCGCCCACCTTTTCACGAGGTTGACGTCGCGCGCCTGCGGCGGGTCAAAAGCCAGGTCGCAATGCCGCCGAGAACTGCAATGGGCAAGATGCCCGTCAGCACTTCGGAGGCGCTCTGACCCGCGGCAACGAGTGCTCCTGCAAGCAGCGGTCCTGCCACCGATCCGAAGCGCCCCACCGCGACGGCAAGGCCGACGCCCTGACCGCGCACCTCTGCCGGATAGCATTGCGGTGCGATGCCGTAGAGCACTGCTTGCACCGAGATGATCGCTGCGCCAAGTATCGCCCCTACCACGAGCGTCACGAAGATATTCGCCGGTGCCACGGCCAAAAGCGCAAGCGCAACAACCAGTCCGCCAAAGGAACCGGCAACCCAAAAGGATCGGTTCCGAGCATCGAGCGCCACGCCCCCTAGAAGGCTGCCAGCCGCCCCAGCCAGATTAAAGGCAAGTTGGACCATCCCCGCTTCCGCCCGCCCGAAGCCGCGCGAGACCATAAGCGCCGGAAGCCAATTGAGCAGGAGATAAAGCACCAGTAGCGAAAAGAAGAAACCAGCCCAGAGCAATACCGTCGGCACGAGGTTGCCGCTGCCAAGAACTGTTCCAAGCCCTCTCACATCGCGCCCTTTGGGTGCCATGCGCAGATCGGGCAGGTTCATGACCAGAGGCACGATCATCAAGGGAAGGAGACCGCCGATCACAAACAGCACTCGCCAACCATCGCCCAGCCCGGCGATGGAGATCAGGCTGACCACGGCGCCACCCAAGGGAATGCCCGCATACATGAGCGCGACGGCGCGGCCACGGCGCTCCGCTGGTGCCGACTCCGATGCGATGGCCACGAGATTTGGGAGGGCCCCGCCCAGCCCTACGCCCGTCATGAACCGCATCACCAGCAGAGTCTCGTAATTCCCCGCTAACGCCGTTCCGATGGAAAACAATCCAAAGACGGCAAGCGAGATTGCAAGTCCTGCCCGCCGTCCATGCCTGTCGGAAAGCCATCCGCCTGCCAATGCGCCGAAGATCAGCCCGAACGTTGCAGACGAGAAAAACATCCCCATCTGGGCTGGCGACAGACCGAGCGCCGGGCCGAGGCGCGGCGCCGCGATGCCGGCGACCTGGATGTCGAAACCTTCGACAAGGGCTGCGGCGAAGCATATGAGTATGGCCCGGCTATTGCCGGCACCTGATGTTCCGATTCCCATCGATCCTCCAAAATCAAAATGGTGAGTGGAAGGCGCGTCTCCTCCTGCGACTTCCGTTCGAGGAAGATGTCGTCAGGGCATGTGTTATGTCAAGAAAAAACGCTATGTAAAATAGCGATATAAAATAGCAATCTTGCGGTTGTCGGGTCACCGTGCCAAGGTATCGGGAACGGTCTGAGGAACGTTCGCCCACGTCGCTATCCAGCCCGTCAAATGCAGGCCCGGATGTACTAATTGCTCGTTGAACGGGGTCACGATTTCGACCGCATGCACGGAATGGTCGGATATGCGCCGGGTCGACATCGGCGGCAGAACTCTCGGCACCCTGCCGGACAGAGTGGGCAGGGCACAGAGCGTCGCCAGCAGTCGGCGTTTCGTTCACGCTGTGAGGAATTCGTCGCGCAGGATGTGCTTCATGACCTTGCCAGAGGCGGTGCGCGGCAAGGCATCGACGGTTACGAAGGTTTTCGGGATCTTATAGCGGGCGAGAGAGGTCTCGCAATGCTGGGCCAGCTCGTTCTCCGAAATCGCCTGACCAGGCACGAGCACCACGAAGGCACGGCCAACCTCGCCCCAGCGCGAGTCGGGCACGCCGATAACAGCGACCTCGCGTATGGCTGGATGGGCGGCCATCACGGATTCGACCTCAACCGGATAGACGTTCTCGCCACCTGAGATGAACATGTCCTTTCGCCGGTCTACGATAGTGATGTAGCCATCAGTATCTGCGCGGCCGACATCGCCCGTTCGCAACCAACCATCCGCGCCGAGCGCGCTGTCCTCCCGGTTCCAGTAACCCCTAATCACGTTCGGGCCGTGCACCAGCACCTCGCCCTCGGTTCCCTGAGGCACCTCCCGCCCCTCTTCGTCAACTAACCGTACGCGAGTAAGAGGGCCGGGCAGGCCGACCGCGCCGGCCTTTTCGCGCACGATCCGGGCCGAGAGAGGCATTCCCAGGATCGTGCCGCATTCCGTCATGCCGTAGCCGTCGACCATTGGTACGCCACGGTCCAACCACCAGTGGATATGCGCCGCCGGATTCGGCGCGCCGCCGGTGAACAGGGCTTTCAGCGCCCATCGATCCGGCGCAAAATTCCTCGCGTGGCGTAGCCCCTCGGCCATTTGAGGGACACAGAAGTAATGTGTGACACGCAAAGCCGGATCGGCCAGCCGCGTATTTGTCAGTTCAGGATCGAACCCGGGTGAGATCAAGCATGTCCCGCCGCGCAGGAGCGCGGGCCAGATCTGTGTTACCAAACCGATGACGTGGAAAATCGGCGTGTCGCAAAGGAAGACGCTGTTGCTGTCCACTTCGCCTAGCACGCCGAAATTGACAGCGGTGGCCAGGAGGCAGCTCGCGCTCAGCATCGCGCCCTTGGGGGTGCCGGAGGTGCCGGAAGTATAGAGGATCGTGCAGGTTTCGGACTGCGAACGAGGCGTACAACGGGAACCCGGCACGGCCAGTTCAACAGCTTCAGCAAAGTCCGTCAGGTCACGATACAAATGCTTCGGGGCGCAATCGGCCAAAAGGATATCGATCTCGGGTTCGGAAAGCCTCCAGTTCAGGGGAACGAAAATACCGCCCATGCGGATTAACGCTTGCTGCATCACTACCTGCCAGCCCGAGTTACGAGCTAATACAGCCACGCGGTCGCCTTCCGTCACTCCCTTGGCCCGCAGTACCACTACGGCGCGCTCAATGTCAGCATCCAACGCCGCGTAGGTCCATTTCTTGCCCGTAGCGAGGTCGAGACACGCAAGAGCATCGGGCCGGAGGCGCGCGTGAAGCGCCACCGGGTCGGGGGTCGTAAAGTCCAGCATCACATCTCCTCCCTGAGATCGTCAGCCTGCCTTGCGTGACGTGTCGTAAGCGCCTAGGCCGGGCTTGTAGCTTTTCTCGTCGATGAACTGACGGATTCCCTCCTTCCGCCCCTCGGCATCGTAGGAGTTCGCGGCCTCTTGCGCACGGACGAGGTAGTCCTCGGCGTCGTCATAGCTCATCGGGCCGACGCGACGGACAGCGTCCTTGGTGGCCTTCAGCGCGACGGGATTCTTTTCCCGAAGCACCCTTGCGACCTCCGTCACGCGGGCCTTCAACTCTTTCAAGGGCAGGCTCTCGTTCACAAGGCCCCAATCGGCAGCGGTCTTCCCGTCGATCGGCTCGCCGGTCATTGAATGATACATCGCCTTGCGGAAAGGCAGCAGCTCCACCGCAACTTTCGTCGCCCCGCCGCCGGGCAAAATGCCCCAGTTGATCTCGGAAAGGCCGAACTTCGCCTCGTCGGCCGCAAAGGCCAGGTCGCAGGCGAAGAGCGGTCCGTAACCGCCGCCGAAGCACCAGCCGTTGACCATGGCGATGGTCGGCTTCTGGTACCAGCGCAGCCGCCGCCACCACCCATAGCTTTCGCGCTGCGCTTTGCGGGTGCCGGCAAGACCCTCGACCTCGGTCTCGCGGAAGTATTCCTTCAGGTCCATGCCCGCGGTCCAGGCGGAACCTTCGCCGGTCAGCACCAGCACGCCGACGTCGTCGCGGAATTCCAGCTCGTCCAGCGCCTCCATCATCGCACGGTTCAGCGTGGGCGACATGGCGTTGCGCTTGTCGGGGCGGTTGAAGCGCAGCCAGGCGATTCCGTCCGCGATATCCCAAATCACAGTATCAATGTCGTTTGCCATGTGTTTGTCCTTTCAAATGGGGAAATGTCCGGGCTGAGTCTCGATCGTGATCCAGCGCAGCTCGGTGAATTCTGCTATGCCGGCGCGGCCACCGAAGCGACCGTAGCCCGACGCACCGGTGCCACCGAAGGGCATTTGGGCCTCGTCATGCACAGTGGGTCCGTTGACGTGGCAAATGCCGGACCGTATCTGCCGCGCCACCGCGATCCCGCGCGAGATGTCGCGGGTAAATACTGCCGCCGACAGCCCGTACTCGCTGTCGTTGGCAAGCCGTACGGCGTCTTCTTCATCCTTTGCGCGCAGTATGGCGACTACGGGACCGAAGCTCTCCTCGGCATAGATCCGCATCTCCGAGGTGACGCGGTCCACGACCTGCGCGGGCATTAGAACGCCCTCAGCCGTGCCGGCGCTGGTCACGATGGCTCCATTCGATTGCGCGTCCTCGATCAACGACTGGACCTTCGTCACCGTATGCGCGTCCACGACCGCACCCAGAGGGGCCTTGCCCTGTGCCGGATCTCCCGCCTTCAGCTGCGCGGCGCGGGCGGTGAATTTCTGCACGAAAGCATCGGCAACTTCGCTCACGACGATGATGCGTTCGGTGGACATGCAGATCTGACCTTGATTGAAGAAGGCTCCGAAGATTGCCGCCTTGACCGCCTCGTCGATATTGGCGTCCTTCAGCACCAGAAGCGGAGCCTTGCCCCCCAGTTCCAGCAGGCAGGGCTTCAGCTGCCTCCCAGCGCGTTCCGCAATGATCCGGCCCACCTTGGTTGACCCAGTGAAATTGATGCGTCGGATCGCCGGGTGGTCGATCAGCGCTCCGACGATCTCGGCCGCATCCTCGGGGGCGTTGGTCACGAGGCTGACAAGTCCCGGCGGAAGGCCGCCTTCCTCCAGCGCCTCAACGATTAGCGCGTGCGTGCGAGGGCAGATTTCGGACGCCTTGAACACCACGGCATTACCGCAGGCGAGAGGTGTGGCAAGCGCGCGCACCCCAAGGATAACAGGCGCGTTCCAGGGCGCGATGCCGAGACATACGCCCGCGGGTTCGCGGATGCCCATCGAAAGGCAGCCCGGTTTGTCCGAAGGGATCACCTCGCCCGAGACCTGCGTGGTCAGGGCCGCAGCCTCGCGCAGCATCGATGCGGCGAGCATCACGTTGAACCGCGCCCAGCCTTCGGTTGCGCCTATCTCGGAAGCCATTGCGGTGACGAAGGCGTCACCCTTCGCTGAGATCGCGTCGGCGGCCTTAAGCAGTACCGCGCGACGGGCGTTAGGACCAAGGGCAGCCCATGCAGGGAATGCATCGGCCGCCGCTTGCGCGGCTGCACGAGCGTCTTCGACGCTGGCGGCGGCAGCCTCGCTGGCAAGTGCGCCCGTCACCGGGTTATATCTGCGAAACGTGCGGCTCGCTGCCCGCTCCGCCCCCGCGATGCGAAGATTGACAATGCTCACGACAGTCCTCCAAAAATGCTGCCCAAATCGTTGGGCATATCGCTCGAACGGAAACTAGCGCGAAGATTGCTATCTTGCATAGCGGTTTTTTTTAGAAAGGTGTCTGACGGCAAATGAATGACAATGAAAAGAGCGCCTTGCTCAACTTGGTCGGCTATCACCTCCGTCGCGCATCTGTCTTTGACCTTAACGGAGCAGTGGAAGCACTGGCCCAGGTGGATGCCCGCCCAATCAGCCTCAGTGTGCTGTTGTGCATGGTCGAAAAGCCTGGTCTGACCTCGGCCGAGATTTGCCGCATCCTCGGCATGCAACGCGCCAACATCGTACAGTTCCTCACAGATCTTGAGGCGAAGGGGCTGTTCACCCGCGAGGCGGAGGCGTCCGACCAGCGCGTCCAACGGTTATTTCCGACACAGGCCGGCAGGGAAGCAGCTGCCGATTGGCTGCATCGCCTGAACGAGCACGAGGACCGGATGCTGGAACGGCTAGACGCGCAAGAACGTGCCGAACTTCGACGCTTGCTGAGCAAGGTCTGGATGGATGCGCCCGGGCGCTAACCGCTTAGCGTACGAAGTCAGGCCTCCATCAGCAATGTGAATCGGTTCGCCCCAACCGATTCAAAATTCTGATTGGACGCAGAATCTCCGGCACGCAATGCTGTGTCCATGACCCAGCACTGTTCCCCAGCCTCTACTTTCAACGGATAGATCCAGGTCGAAACATGGCGCGCTATTATGCGTTGTCGATACAGCCAACACTCTTTGGCGAGATTACCCTCATTCGGGCTTGGGGACAGTGGCGCTCCTGTGCGAAATTGCCCGCCTCGGGCTATGTGCCCAAGGCGAGCCGTGGAAACTTAGGGTACGGCATCGAGTGTCGGGCGCTTGGGACAGAAATCGATGAACCACGACTTGCAGCGACGCGCTCACAGGCCGACTAGATATCGCCAGCATCTCCAGCGCTGTTGCCGTCCTCTTCCCCTCCCGGTGCCAGCGCTCATGAGCAAATGACAGCGATCCGCGCTCAATTGCTAGAAATGCTCAAAGCCGTTGCAGCCGCACTTGGCGAGGATCTGCGTGAGCGAGGATTGCGAGCACCTCGCGTGGCTCAAGGCCACCTACTTCCGGGGTGCCGGTGCCCGGCGTGAACGCGGGATCAAGGCTGTCGACGTCGAAGCTGACATAGGTGGGGCCGCCCGAAATTACCTTGATAGCCGCTTTAATCACCGCCTCCCGCCCATTTGCTGGACCTCCTCGGCATGGATGACGGTCATTCCGGAGTCGTAGGAGAACTCCCAAAGGTAATCGCCGCCACCACGGATGCCGATCTGGATCGTCCGCTTGGGATCCAGGACGCCGTCCAGTACTGCGAGCCGGAAGGGGCCGCCGTGGTGGAACTTGGCACCTTCGTAGATGCCCGCGGTGTCGCAGTGGGCATCTATGTGCAACATTCCCATCGGGCCATGCTTGCGAGCCAAGCCCTTGAGGATGGAGTAGCTGATGGAATGGTCACCGCCCACCGCAAGCGGCACCACGTCGCTTGCGGCAAGTGAACCGAAAAACTCCTCGATGTCGGCGTGGCAGCCTTCCAGGTCGAACCTGCTCCTCATCGGGACGTCGCCGATGTCGGCAACTTTCAGCACGGTTGACGGGGCCGCCTTGAGCACCCGATCTCGACCTGCCGAACCGCCTTGGGACCCAGGCGCGAGCCGGCCCTGTTCGTGACCCCGAGATCCATGGGGACGCCGACGAGTGCTACGTCGATGCCCGATATCGTCTGACCGGAGAAAAGCGCTTTGGCGGCGTCCTCAACATAGGGCGCGTCGAGGAACGTCCGAACGCCCTCAAAGGGCCATCTTCTGCGATCGCCCGTAAAAAGACCGTCCGCGACCGCCTTCAACGCCGGATCATGAATCGCGCCGCCAGTAGCACCGGAGTACTTCGTCCTAAGATCTTCGAGTTCCATCTCCCGCACCTTCCAGCTACAGCATCGATCTGCTAAGGCCGCCGTCCACGGGCATCGCCACCCCCGTGACATAGCGAGCCTCGTCGCTTGCGAGGAACGCCACGACGGCCCCGAATTCCTCGTGTGTCCCGTAACGGCCGATCGGTATCTCGGCTTGGCTTTCCCCGGCGATCACGGACGGATCAACACCGCGGTCAGCCGCGTCCATAGTGTCGAAATACACGGTGCGCTCCGTGGCGAACCTTCCTGGAAGGACCACGTTCACGGTGACCCCATCGGCGGCCACTTCCAGCGACAGCGTCTTCGCCCAACCAGCGAGAGCCGAACGCAACGCGTTGGAAGCAGTCAGCCCAGAGATAGGCTCCTTGACGCTCGTGGAAGACACCGCCACGATGCGGCCGAACTTCCGAGCCCTCATGCCCGGCAGAAAGTGTGACGCAATCCTCACCTGGTTGAGGAACATCGCACCGAACTGCCGAAGCCAGATCTCCTCCTCGAACTTCGAAGCCGGAAACGGCGGAGGGCCACCTCCGTTGAGAAGCAGTATGTCGACGTGCCCCATATGCCGATCGACCCAGCCTAGGAGTTCGGACACGCCCTTCTTCTCCAACAGGTCGCAAGAGAAGGACATCGCCGCGCCGGGCTTTCCTTCGAGCTTTGCCTCGGCCGCGCGTAGAGTCGCTTCGTCGCGGCCCACAAGCGCCACGTCGACCCCTTTGTCAGCCAAGGCTTCAGCTACGCCGAAACCCAGTCCTTTGCTGCCGCCCAGTACCAGTGCGGTCTTCTTCACGTTTGCTGTGCTCATCTGTCCAATTCCCTCTTCCGTCACGCGGCCTCGGCCGCTTCCGCGGCGATCTCGCGCACGGCCTGGACTAACTTTTCGATGTCTGTGTCAGTGTTGCCAAAATGGACCGAGGCTCGCAGGATTTCCGTGATGCCTCTGATGTCCATGTCGAACGGCGTGTATCCGACGCCGTTCTTTCCGATCGTGATCCCGCGGGCTGCGAGAAGCTCCTTCACCCGCTGGCATGGAATGCCTTCGATGGCGAAAGTCACGAACGCGGCCTTGTCGCGGCCGAGGTCGAGAATGTTTACGCCGGGCACATCCGTGAGCCTGTTGCGGAGCTCCGTGGCGAGTGCGTTGAGCTTCACCCGGGTGTCGAACGCATTCAGGCTCAGGGCTCGCTCGAGCGAGTCGATCAACCCCAGGCGCAATGCCACGGCGAACTCGGCGGTTTCCACAGCTTGAGCACTCTGGTGGATGGCCGCGCGCCCGACGTCGAGCTTGGCGGAGCGGTCGTCCACGCGCCTCGGAACCATCGACACCGCGAGCCTGGGCGAGATATAGGCGAGAGCCGTTCCGCGTGGCCCCCGCAGAAATTTCCGGCCGCAGGCGACTAGGACGTCGCACCCGATCTCCGACACATCGACCGGAAGTTGTCCGATCGCCTGGCTGGCGTCGATCATGTAGAAGGCTCCCGATTTCGCTTGGCGTAACGCCTTGCCGAGCGCCTCGGCGGGATTGATAAGAGCGCCACTCGCACCAACCCAAGTAAGCGCCACTATCTTCACGTCGGGATCGAGAGACCTCACCACCGCCTCGACGTCTACCGCGGTGGTTTCATCCCACGGCATCACCGACATTGAGGCGCCCGAAACATGGCACGCATGCTTCAGGGCAAGCACGTTGCCGATCCACTCCTGGCGGCTTACCAGGACGCGGTCGCCCGCCTTGAGCGGCACCGAAGCGAGGATGTCGCCGTAAAGCTGACCGTGACCGGTCCCGAACGCGACGTCCGTGGCCGCGCACCCCAGGAGACGGGCCGCCCTCGCATATCCAGCCTCCAAGCGGTCCGCGACGGCCGCCCCAGCTTCCATGGGACCCAGTTCCGCTTCGCGGCGGAGATGCGCCACTATCAATTCGACTGTTTCCGGAGCAAGGATGCTTGCGCCCGCGTGATTAAAGTGAATGACAGGCGGCATCTCGCTCTCCTTCAGCGCACGTGGAAGACCGCGTCGATTTCGACGGGAACATTGGCCGGAAGGCCACCCATGCCGACCGCGCACCGGGCATGCTCCCCACGCTCGCCGAATAGGGCATTCATGATTTCCGAAGCGCCATTGCCGACCTGAGAGTAAGCGGTGAAGCCGGGAACGGCGTTGATGAAGATATTCATCTTTGCCATTTGCACGACACGGTCGAGATCGCCGTCGAGCGCTTTTTCGACCCAGTAAACGATGTTGGCAGCGCATATCTTCGCGCTCTGGAGCGCCGTCTCGACGTCGATTTCCTTGCCGACCTGGCCGATGTAAGCGATTTCGTCGGCCACTTCCGGGATCTGGCCGGAAACGTAAAGCGTGTCGCCAATGCGCTTGGTCGGCGCGAAGGGGAAATCTGGCCGGCTGAGCCGGGGCCAGTTAACGCCGCACTTTTCGAGTTTTTCCTTGTAGCTCACGACAGGTCTCCGTCACCATTTTTACTGTGAGGGGAGGTTGTCATCTGACCGCCATGCTGTGTAGTGTTATAATTCTTAGAGAGCTATAAGGTTATTTTATATGGAGCTGAACTTCGACACGAGGCTGTTGCAAGCCTTCATCGCGGTTTCAGAAACTGGGACCGTCAGCAAAGCCGCGGATCGTCTCGCTCGGACGCAGCCCGCCGTGAGCATGCAATTGCAGCGTCTTGAGATGGATCTTGACACGCAACTGCTCGTCCGTTCCCATAAAGGTGTCTCCCTGACAGACGCCGGGGAGACTTTCCTTGCCTACGCCAGGAAGACGATTGCCCTTGGCGAGGACATGCGCAGGCAAATCGTCGGCAAAAAGCTTTCGGGCAGAGTTCGGCTCGGTATGGTGGAAGATCTCGCCGTCACCAGGCTGCCTTCGGCTATCGCGGAGTTCAAGAGGCGTCACCCCTCGGTGGAGATCGATTTGAACTCCTCGCATTCGGCAGACCTCGCAAGGTCGCTGGTGGATGGACGTAGCGACATTGTCGTGGCCGACCCCGCCCGCTTTTCAACAACTCCGACTGGCTTTATCTCCCGCCAGCTCATCTGGTGCGCGAGTCGCATGCTGGAAGTGGACGAAAACGCCCCCATACCCATCATCATCTTCGACGGCTCCTGCTCATGGCAGGATCGGATGTTCGCCCTTTTGGCCGAAGACGGAATAGAGTGGACCGCGGGTTGCAGAGCCTCGACCTTCTCGGCTTTGATCTCAGCATTGCGGGCAGGTCTCGGCATCGGACTTCTTCTGCAGGAAGGCCTGCCCTCGGATTGCGAAAACCTCCAAACAAAATACGGGCTGCCGCCTGCGCCGACAGCCGAATTTGGCGTATATGTGTGTGAGAAGTCTCCTGAACTCGTAGACGAACTCGCGACCTTTCTACGTGCTGGGTTCTAACGGCGCCTTGCGGTGTCCAGGGTTTTTGGAAGCCTCAAAACACGAGCGCGGCAGCGGTGTTCGCCAGCGTTCATGTCTCTTGGCTCAGACCCTCGAAGAGATGCGCTGGTGGTTATTCATCCAGGAGGGCCATTATCGCTTCGCGATGTCGGCCGGGAAACTCCCAGAACATGTTATGCGCCTCTGTCGTGCCCATGACGCCCGTTCAATACCCTGATCGTAATGCTGGCGCTTGCCTGGCGATCGAGTTTCTCGAAAACCCACGGGAGCATCAATTGGTCAATTGGTCGGCTAAAGATCGGAATGGTGGCGCCTGAATGAAATAGGAACAGGTGCCCGGCTTGTTTCCGAACCAATGACCGACTTCATCGGAATACACACCTGAACCGACGATGAGGCGCAAAACGCCCCGACCGCATAGGCGGCCGGGGCGCTGCTTGGGAAAGTATGTGTCTCCTGACCTGCAGGAGCGGTAACGTTTAACATGCAGACCAGCGTCAACCGGGGCAGCTTCCAGTCGATACATTATGCGATCTTTTTAGCACATATCGCGAACATTGTGGCAACTAGATGGGATATTCGGCTTTGCGTTTCAGCGTTGACCGTTGTGGATTGCGGTGCTGCGCTTCTGACTGATGGTAAAATGAGGTCATGTCTTTCAACAGCCTCAAACGTCAGAGGGAGAAGCGCAGTGAAACACTAT
>NZ_LMFK01000004.1:152144-152875 GCF_001426785.1 Ensifer sp. Root142 | reverse complement strand
AAGCTGTCGTTGGAGAAGCACCGCCGCTAGAGAGGTGATCGATGAGACCTTGCGCCGAGCCCTGAAACCGGCATGCCACTTTTAAGTGTTCGCGACCTAGTCGCGAATTGAGGAGAGGCAGCATGGTACAATTCTAGGACTGGTGCGATTACAACGACACGCCTGTCGGAAATCACTACATCCGGGTCATGAGAGGTCGCGGAGCCGATGAGCAGGTCACCAGTTCAGGTGCGTTCAAAGCCAAGCACGAAATCGACAACCTTCGACGATGACATTTCGCAGGGCCTCAGGATGGTGCGCGCGTCAGAGAGCACATAGAGGTTGAAACTGACGACATCCGCTCCGCCCAGCTCTTCGCCATACAGCCACACTCGCCTCCATCGGCGGCCCTGGAAAATTCCGTGCACGTAGCCCTCGGGAAGCTCCGCAAGCGCCTTCTCGAACTTAACCAGAAACGCAGACGACAGCTCGGACGCCGACTGCGTCATGGCGCCAGGCACTCGTCACAAATGCCACAACCGTCGGCGTCCATCCACGATGCCGAGGGCCACAGGTCAATTCACCAAGCCGATATCTCCACCCTCAGGGGCGCAGTCCAATAAGGGGTGAATTTTGGATGCTGATTGACAGCCGGCCAGCGGCCAACCAATCTGGCGCGTGCCATTCGCGCCCGTATCGAACCCCTCGGGGGCGTAGAGCTCAAGTTACCTGCACGCGACCCGATTCGTGAC
>NZ_LMFK01000004.1:0-152024 GCF_001426785.1 Ensifer sp. Root142 | reverse complement strand
CATCAGCCAATTCGATGCACAGATTGCCGCCATAACCCTCTCACGCGGCGCCGCACTGGCGACCCGCAATGTCGCCGACTTCGAAGCTACCGGTGTCGTAATCATCAATCCGTGGGGCTATGGAAGCTAAGGGAGACCACGGTGGCGGAAGCGGCAGGCAAGTTGATCAGCGGGGATCCGGTTCTCAAACGTGCCGAGGAGCTGGACGCGCTCGACGCCATCCTGCCGTTCGACCGCCGCGACCAGCTTGCTGCCCTTCTCACGGACGCCGATGTCGCGACGCTGAAACACCTCGCCGGCGAAGGCATGGGTGCCAATACGCTGAGGGCGCTGGCCTCCGACCTCGGCTATCTCGAAGCCTGGTGCCAGCTCGCCACCGGCGCTCCTCTCCCCTGGCCGGCGCCCGAAAGCCTGCTGTTGAAATTCATCGCCCATCACCTCTGGGACCCGGCTAAGCGTGCCGAAGATAAAAGCCATGGCATGCCGGCAGAGGTGGAAACGACGCTGAGCGAAAACAAGGTCGCGCGGCCCGGCTGATCACCTGAAAGCGCCGGTCATGCCGGCGGAGGCGTGTGGTCCTGGACGTCCGGCCAGAGGCACCGCTGGAGCAAAACAAACACTGCATGCAGTAAGCTGCAGAATCGCAATGGGCTCAGGTCTGGAGGTTGTCCGCCGACATCTTGCCGGACTTGCGGTCTTTCACCAGCTCATAGGTAATCTACTGGCCGTCGTTGAGTCCGCGTAGACCAGCTCGCTCCACCGCGGAAATGTGGACGAACACATCAGCAGTTCCGTCATCCGGCTGGATGAAACCGAAGCCTTTTGTTGTGTTGAACCATTTTACTGTACCGGTTGCCAAAGTATCCTCTTTTGATCATCGTCCTGTCGGACAGATAGGCTCGAATGACACTGGTGCGCTCACATTAGTAGACGGTTCCGGCGTCAACGGAAAGTCATGCGAGCTGCCGTGTCTTGGCCGAACGCAGCCAACAGCCGGCGGTCCTGCTATATCGCGTCTATCCCACCGGACCTAAATTCCGGGTCTTGGTTGATTACCTTTGCTGTAAGCACGGTAGAGCCGACGTATTATGGCTGCAAGAACAGACGCGCTTATTGCGCCGATGCGCCTAATCCCAGGACAGCTGATCCTTCGGAAGCCGACCACTTGGGTCATGTGCCTGCACTTTATGCGGCAGGCTGGGGCCCCAGTTCCAAAGCACCAGGTTTCGATCTCCCTCTTCGGAGCCAGGCGCAAAACTGGGTACTATGATGCCTGCCGTACCCCTCGCCTTCAGTCGATCGTATATCGACCAGGATGGGGGCCTCCTTCCTTCGGAAAGCGCGGTGGCCCAACTGCAGGTCATTTCCTCCACCGAAACACTATTCGCGGCCCGACCAACGTCAGAAGTAAGGTCCGCGATGTCATCACAGTCGACATCGTAGGAACAAAGTACGCAGGGGTCGATACGATGAGCAAATCCTTGATTGGCTTCCTTAATCGCCGTCATGACACTGAGGCCGAGATAGAGAGCCGACACGCCTTTTGGGTTGAACCGCGCGCCCCTTATAGCCGCGCCATCTCCTGAAACCGGTTTGAAAGCCCAGCGTGGATCGTGCGCACGGTAACAATTGCCCACAAACCTCAAGCGAAGCCCCCTAGGGCCATATGATCGAGGTAATCTCGCACCGCCGCGGCCTTGCCGTCTTTTACGAGAGCCTCGGGCGTACGCCCGCCAAAAGCTGGTAGAGGTTGAGCCCGGTACCAAGCCATTGCTTGCTCCTTACCACCGGCCCAATCTGAGACACGACTGATAATCTCCAGCATTTCCCGAAGGCGGCTCTGCGTTTTCGCACCCAGGCTACGCTCGCTTCTATACAGCGTTTCGCGGGCTAGGCCCGCCGTCTCGGCCAACTGGCTCTTAGACATGCCGAAGCCGGTTGCGACCCGTTCCACAGCGATCTTTCCCGAGCGATCCATATAGGACAGGACCAGGGGACCGCTTTGCTCTAAAGATTTCAGAACCTGAGGCATGATCATTCCGCCATATCCAGCAACTCATTTATTGTGCAAAATATATGACTCTATTGGCGACAACGCAAGCGACTACGACAGATTCGCCGGGGTAGCGAGAAGCTTCAGGTTGCTGCCCTCCAAAGAGCCGTTCGCTAGGCGCTTCGAGCAATCACCGGGTTCGCCCGCAATAGAGCCATCAGCACCGGTCCGAGCGAAAACTCCCCTCGCCGCGCCTTATCCGTCAGATTGCGAAGATTACCGCCGGCCGAGTTGATGTGCCCTGCCCTCTCGAGAATGCAGGCCACGCGCCGCGCCCTGGAAGAGCGGCTGCGGCGCCTCGCRAATGCCGGAAATCGCGAAGTGCTTCTCGAGGAACTGGCGGCGAGCCGTAAACGCTGGGCGAAGCTCCCGGTGCTGGATAAGCGCTCTGCCGATGAGATNAAACCTACGAGCAAAAAGTAGTCGACGCTCCGCGGCGTTTCATTTCAGCTGCGACAATTCTTGAACTGTCCATCGTGATCGAGGCTCGCCTCGGCGAGGCGGGCGCTGCCGAGCTCGATCTATGGCYCTACAAAGCGGGTGTCGAAGTCGTCGCTGTSGACGCGGAACAGATTRCTATTGCAAGACGTGCCTGGCGCAACTTTGGCAAGGGCCGGCACCCGGCGAGCCTGAATTTTGGGGACTGTTTTTCCTATGCGCTGGCCAAGTCGCGCAACGAGCCATTGCTCTTCAATGGTGACGATTTCTCGCGCACAGACATAGAGGCAGCATGACAAACGACGAGCGGGGTCGTCGCACACAAACGGTGAGCGGAGCCCCTAGCCCGGGGTCGATCGCGCCGACCGTTCAAAAATCGAGGGCGGCGTTGTCGACCACTTCCTTCATCACGAAGAACGTCCTTGTCTGGCGGACGCCCGGCAGCGCGATCAGCTGCGTCCCGTGGATCCGATTGAAATCGGCCATGTCACCCACGCGAATTTTCAAGAAGTAGTCGAAGTCGCCGGCAACGAGATGACAGTCGAGGATGAACTTCAGCTTCTCGACCGCCTTTTCAAATTCGCGAAAACTCTCCGGCGTCGAGCGATCGAGCACCACGCCGACCATGACCAGCGCGCCGCGATCGACCTTCTGCGGCGCCACAAGCGCACGCACATTGCTGATGTAACCTTCCTCGAACAGCCTCTGGGTCCGTCGCTGGCATGTCGCAGCACCGACATCGACCATTTGCGCCAGCTCCGCATTGGTCAGCCGGCCGTTCTTCTGCAGCAGGCGCAGCATCTTGAGATCGATACGATCGAGTTCACCTTGCATGGAAGAATCTTCCTTGTTTGTCGTGATATGCGGATGCAATCTGTGATCTTATGCAATCTGCCGGGGCAAATGCAAAATCTTTGCATGATATTAGAGAGCACCTTCCACGTGATGGGTGGTAGCGTTTCCTGACTTTCAAAACAGAAGGAAGGGAACAACATGCTGGAAAAATTCGAACGTTACCCGCTCACCTTCGGGCCGACGCATATCGAGAAACTCGACCGGCTCTCGGGCCATCTGGGCGGTCAGGTCGAGATCTACGCCAAGAGAGACGACTGCAATTCCGGCCTCGCCTTCGGCGGCAACAAGCTGCGCAAGCTGGAATATATCATTCCGGATGCGCTCAGCTCCGGAGCCGATACGCTGGTGTCGATCGGAGGCGTTCAATCGAACCACACGCGCATGATCGCCGCCGTTGCCGCCAAGATCGGGTTCAAATGCCGGTTGGTGCAGGAGAGCTGGGTGCCGCACGAGGACGCCGTCTACGACCGCGTCGGCAACATCATGCTCAGCCGTATCATGGGCGCCGAGGTCCAGATGGTCGATGAAGGTTTCGACATCGGCATCCGCCAAAGCTGGGAGGCTGCGATCGAGGACGTGAAAGCGCGTGGCGGCAAACCCTACGCCATCCCCGCTGGCGCCTCCGTGCACAAGTTCGGTGGGCTGGGCTATGTCGGCTTTGCCGAGGAGGTGCGTGCGCAGGAGGAAGAGCTTGGCTTCAAGTTCGACTACATCGTCGTCTGCACCGTCACCGGCTCGACCCATGCCGGCATGCTGGTGGGCTTTGCCAAGGACGGCCGCCAGCGGCAGGTCATCGGCATCGACGCCTCGTTCACCCCGGCGCAGACAAAAGCACAGGTTCTCGACATTGCCCGCAGGACCGCCGAGTTGGTCGAGCTCGGCACCGATCTCACCGAAGAGGACGTGGTGCTGCTCGAGGATTATGCCTATCCGGTCTACGGCGTGCCCTCCGACGAGACCAAGGCGGCGATCCGGCTTTGCGCCCGCCTCGAGGGCATGATCACCGACCCCGTCTATGAAGGCAAATCGATGCAGGGCATGATCGATCTCGTTCGCAAGGGCTATTTTCCCGAGGGATCAAAGGTTCTTTATGCCCACCTCGGCGGCGCCCCAGCGCTCAACGGCTACGGCTACACCTTCCGCAACGGCTGATATCTCCGCCGGCCGCCGGGTATCTCGACCCACCGCTTCGAGCGCTACGGCCGGGCAGGACTGTCCGGCCGTGGACAAGAGGACATCAATTCAGGCGAGAGCGCGATCGACCGCCGCAAGCGCATGGAGTTCGGTGGTGTCGAAAACCGGAACGGGGCTGTCGGCTTGGGAGATCAACAGCATGATCTCGGTGCAGCCCATGATGATCGCCTGGGCGCCGCGTTCCACCAGTCGCTGAATGACCTGACGGTAGGCGTCGCGCGACGCGTCCTCGACACGGCCGACCACGAGCTCCTTGTAGATAATGTCGTGGACGGTTTTCCGGTCCTCTTCGCCGGGCACCAGAACGTCCAGCCCATGCCGTTCGATCAGCCGCCCCTTGTAGAAATCCTGCTCCATGGTGAAGGCCGTGCCGAGCAATCCGACGCGGCTGAGGCCGAGCGCCTTGATCTTCTCCGCCGTCGGGTCGGCAATATGCAAGAGCGGAATGGAGACGGCTGCGGATATGGCATCGGCCATCCGGTGCATGGTGTTGGTGCAGATCACCAGGAAATCCGCGCCGCCGGCTTCAAGGCGGCGGGCCGCATCGGTCATTTCGCCCGTCAGGGCCGACCAGTCGCCAATATGCTGCAACCGCTCGATCTCACCGAAATCCATCGACCACATCAGGCTCTTGGCCGAGTGCACGCCGCCCAGGCGCGCCCGGACTTCCTGATTGACGATACGATAGTATTGGGCAGAGCTTTCCCAACTCATGCCGCCGATAAGTCCCATGACCTTCAATGCACTTGTCCTTCCCGATTGCGAGCAAACCTCAAGCTCGGCGATCCTAATTTCTGCCACATCCGCCGCCGCACAAGCAACACACGCTAATGGATCTCGTGCCAGAGCTCCGCCCCGCAGCGTGGACAAGGCGGCACCATTTCGCCCGGAGAAAGCTTGAGGATTTCGGCGCACTGCACGCAGGCAAGACGGCGTTTCTCACGAACGGCGGATCCGGACCGGAACTGCGTCGGCTTGCTGATGTCCCAGGGCGGCTCGATCAACAGCCCCTGCCTGGTCGACGGCTCATCGAAGGTGAAAACCGACAGCAGCCCGTTGGTTTCGAAATAGGCGGCCCGCACCTGTCCGAGATGCCGCACCTGCTTCAGGCGGAGCTGCTCGAACAGCTCGTCGTGGCCAACGTTCAGCCGCTTCAGCGCCTTCCAGAGGATTGCGCCATCGCGCACCACCTCGACGCTGACGCCCTCGATCACGTCCTCGAGCTTTCGGTTGCGAGCAACGATGTAGCTCAACGACTTGTCCAGCAGCACGACCACGGTGATGACGACGATGCAATGGACGAGCGGGACGTCGGGATAGAACATCGCATCGCCAACCGCAGAGCCAAGCGCGATCACCAGCAGGAACTCCACCAGCGAGAGCTGGCCGATCGACCGGCTGCCGATCCATCGGATCAGGAACAGGGTGTAGGCGTAGATGATCAGCGTCCTCAGCGCGATCTCGAGCAGGAAAAGCGGCGGCTCGTCGCCGATCATCATCCTGCCGAGATCGAAAGCCACGAACGGCTCATTCATGGGAACACTCCTCCACAAGGCGCCGGGAGGCGCTGACGGTTCCTCGTTTTCTATCTGTAGCGCTGGATGAGAAAGGCGAGAGCGAAGTGCGACCCGGGCGCGTGCGGCGTCATCGCCGTCCCGAACTTTTTGCCGCCATGAATGAACCAAAGCCGACACGAGGCGTTTGCCTATCAGTGCAACCACAACGTCAGGAGATTCGCAGATGGATTGGAATCGTGTTGAAGGCAACTGGAAGCAGTTCAAGGGCAAGGTCAAGGAACAGTGGGGCAAGCTCACCGACGACGACCTCGATCAGATCGCCGGCAAGCGGGATCAGCTCGAAGGCAAGATCCAGGAACGCTACGGCATCGAAAAGGACCGCGCTCGCCGCGATATCGACGAATGGTATGGACGTCAGCTCTGACCGTTCAACGATTTCAGAAACCCCGCTCCGGCGGGGTTTTTTTCTGAGAGCACGACGGAAATGGAACTTTGTCAGGCCAGCCGGGTTGTTGGCGTGGCCGCAACAGTGGCCGCATCATGACCCCAGGGAGAAATCCGACAACGATGGGAAGACCCGTGCAAGAGAACCGGCCCGTGGCTCAAAGAGACGTGGTATACGGCTGGAGCAAGATCTATGATCTGACCGAATTCATCCGCGCCTATGATCTGCCGCCGCTCGAAGCCCGGCCCTTGTTTGAGAAATATGGCCCGTCGCGGCAGGCCCTGGATGCCGCCATGAAAGCACGCAAAAGTTGTACGTGAGAGCATCTTTCGAAGACCGGAGAACCCCTGCAAGGAGAAAGAATGCGGCTCTTCCAGTGTAGCGCCTGCGGTCAGACGATCCATTTTGAAAACCGCAGCTGCATGCGCTGTGGATCGACCCTCGGGTTCGATCCAGGCGATGTGGCGATGCACGCGCTGGTGCCACTCGACGACGGACTGTGGCAGGTCCACGGCGGCGGATCGCGGACCTTTCGCTTCTGCGACAATGCCGTCATCGATGTCTGCCATTGGCTGGTGCCGGCCGATCAGCCCGATCGCTACTGCGTCGCCTGTCGTCACAACACCATCGTGCCGACAATCGACGGCGTCGGCCTTGAGCGCTGGCGCAGAATAGGCCTGGCACAGCGTCATCTGTTCTATTCGTTGTTGCGCTGGCGGCTGCCGCATCCCACCCGCGAGCAGGATCCGCAGAACGGGCTGGCGTTCGAATTCCTCGCCGACACCGTCGATACCTACGGCAACACCGTACCTGCCCGAACGGGCCACAAGAATGGAATGATCAGTCTGCGCGCCTCCGAGGCGGAGGACGTCGTTCGCGAAAGCGTGCGAGTATCGATGAACGAGCCTTACCGCTCGCTGCTCGGGCACTTTCGCCACGAGATCGGTCACTTCTACTGGCAGAAACTCGTCGCTGACGAGGCGACAAGGATCGAGGCGCGCGCACTGTTCGGCGATGAGACACAGGACTATGCGGCAGCACTGCAACGCCACTACTATCAAGGCCCTCCCGACGACTGGCAGGAACGGTTCATCAGCCCCTATGCGAGTGCCCATCCGTCAGAGGATTTCGCCGAGTGCTGGGCCCATCTCTTCCACATCGTCGACGCCTTGGAGACCGGGCGCGCCTTCGGCATGGTCCTCGATCCGATCGGGCATGATACGCTCGAGGCCGAAATCCCCTTCGATCCCTATCGGGAGCCGAGCGCAGGCGTGCTTGTCGAGGCGTGGGTGCCGCTCAGCGTTGCGCTCAACGCCATCCAGCGGTCGATGGGCCAGCCCGACAGCTATCCCTTCGTCCTGTCGCAGCCGGTTATCCAGAAGCTGGATTTCATCAATCGGCTGATCCTCGGCGCCGCCACTTCGAGCCGGTAAAGGCCTCCGGATTTGAGGCTGGGGCGTGATCACCGAGCCGGGTTGGACAGAATGCAAGCGGAACAAAATCCCATCGCGCCGCGTTGCCCTGCGTTAGCAAGCGCTTGCGGAGGGAATTATGAGCGGCGCAGAAGCATTGGCGGCAGCGCTGGCGGGAGCAGCGGGATCGCAGACGATCGAATCGAGAGCTGTCCTCGACAGCCTTCCGATCGCGATCTACACCACGGATGCGGCCGGGGTCGTCACCTATTTCAATCGCGCTGCGGCGGAGTTGGCGGGACGCGAACCACGCCTCAATGCGGACCGCTGGTGCGTCTGCTGGCGCCTGCATCGACCTGACGGCACGGTGCTGCCGACCGATCAATGCCCGATGGCCGAGGCGCTCCTCAGCAAACGCGCCGTTCGTGGCGAGGAATTGATCGTCGCGCGTCCCGATGGGACAATGGTGGCGGTGGTTCCTTACCCGACACCGATCTTCGATGCCGAAGGCGAGATGATCGGCGCCGTCAATGTCCTCATCGACATCGGCAAGCGCAAGGCGGCGGAAGAGGAACTGCGCGCCAAGACCGACCGCATTCAGGCGCTCGATCGCATCTCCAGGCTTTTAGCCAGCGACCTCGATATCGAGCATATCGTCCAGACCGTGACCGACAGCGCCACGGAACTCAGCGGCGCGAAATTCGGTGCGTTCTTCTACAATGTCGTCGACGAGACCGGTGAGCATTTTCAACTCTTCACCCTGTCCGGCGCACCGCGGGAAGCGTTCGAAAAATTCGGCCCGCCGCGCAAGACGGCAGTGTTCGCGCCGACCTTCAACGGCGAAAGGGTCGTGCGCAGCGACGATATCCGCAAAGACCCGCGCTACGGGTTGAGCGAGCCGCATCTCGGCATGCCGCCGGGGCATCTGCCCGTTGTCAGCTACCTCGCCGTTCCGGTGATCGCCCGCTCCGGGGCCGTGCTCGGGGGATTGTTCTTCGGCCATGACGCACCGGGTGTCTTCACCCACGATTCCGAGGACATCGTCGTTGCCATCGCCGCCCAAGCGGCCATCGCCATCGACAACGCTCGACTGCTTGCCGACAGCCAAAAACAAAGCGAAAGCCGCCGGATTGCCGAGCTTTCCGCCCGCCATCTCGCATCGATCGTCGAATCCTCTGATGATGCCATTGTCAGCAAGGACCTGAACGGCGTCGTCACCAGCTGGAACAGGGGCGCCGAGGCACTGTTCGGATACAGCGTGCAGGAGATGGTGGGAACCCCGATCATGCGCCTCATTCCGAAGGGCCATGAAGACGAGGAAATGCAAATCCTAGACCGGATCCGCAAAGGCGAACGCGTCGATCACTATGAAACGAGACGGCAACGCAAGGATGGCACCCTCATCGACATATCGCTGACGATATCGCCGATCCTCGATAACGAGGGGCGTGTCGTCGGCGCTTCGAAGATTGCCCGCGATATCAGCGAACGCAAGGCAGCCGAGCTGGTGCTTTCCGAGCGCCTGCGCGAGCAGGCTTCGCTCTATCAGTTTACCGAGCGAGTGCACCGTGCGCGGTCGATCGCCGCCGTCTATGAGGCTGCGCTCGACGCCATTCAATCGGCGCTGCGCTGCAGCCGGGCATCGATCCTGCTCATCGACGAGACCGGCACCATGCGTTTTGTCGCCTCCCGCGGACTTTCGGAACGCTATCGCCTCGCCGTCGACGGCCACACGCCATGGAGCGCGGAGGCGCAGGATCCCAACCCGATCTTCATCGAAGATATTGGCCTGGCCGACATCTCGGATGAGTTGCGCGCAGCCGTTCGAACCGAAGGCATCGGCGCTCTCGGCTTCATTCCGCTGGTCTCGGCAGGCCGACTGATCGGCAAGTTCATGACCTACTACGACACGACGCATCACTTCGCCGCTTCCGAGGTCGACCTCGCTCAGACCATCGCCCGCCAGCTGAGCTTCAGCGTGCAGCGCATCCGGACCGAAGAGGCGAGACGGCGGGCCGAAGATCTGCTGCGGCACAACGAGGCAAAGGAGCGCGCCAGGGCGACGGAGGTGCTCGCGCTCATGGAAGCGGTCCCGGCGCCGATCTGGATTGCCAGGACCCCAGATTGTCGGGTCATCAGCGGCAACAGAAGCTCGTTCGAGCTGCTGCGGCTGCCGCCTGAGAGCAATCCCTCCCTCTCGGCACCGCCCGGCGAACGGCCCGCGCACTTCAAGGTCTATTCGCAAGACAGGTTGCTTTCGCCGGACGAATTGCCGGTCCAGCGGGCGGCACGCGGCGAAGAGGTGCGCAGCTTCGAACAGGAGATCCGCTTTGACGACGGCACGTCCCGGCATCTGCTAGGCAATGCCACGCCGCTGATCGACGCCTGGGGCATACCGCAAGGCGCAGTTGCCGCTTTCGTCGATATCACCGAGCGCAAGGAGACCGAACAGGCGATGCGCGATGGCGAGCGGCGGCTGCAGATGGCGCTCGAAGCCGGCCGGATGGGGGCTTGGGAATGGAACTTCGACACCGGCAAGGTGATCTGGTCGCCGGGCCTCGAAGCACTTCACGGGCTAGAGCCGGGCAGTTTCGGCGGCACGCTCGACGACTTCAAGGCGGACATCCACCCTGATGATCTCGCCATGGTCGAGCTTGAGATCCAATCCGCCATCGAAAGGCGCGAGGACTACCACACATCCTATCGCATCCGCCGCCCCGATGGATCCATTCGCTGGCTGGAGGCGTTCGGCCGTTTTCTGCAAGGCGCAGGACCCTCCTCGCTGCGCCTCGCCGGCGTCTGCATGGACATTACCGAACGCAAGGACGCCGAGGCGCAGCGCAATCTGCTGGTTGCCGAACTCAGCCACCGTGTCAAGAACACGCTCGCGACCGTCACCTCGATCGCCCGCCAGTCCTTCGCCATGACCCCCGACCGCAAGGAGGCCGAGCAATCGTTTCATGCGCGCATCCGGGCTCTCGCCCAGACGCATACCCGGCTCGCGGAAGCAACCTGGGCCGGCGTTTCGCTGGAAACGATCCTTTGCGATGAGCTTGCGCCCTACAAGAACGAAAACGCCGGCAACGTCTCCTTCGGCGGACCGGCGATCATGCTCTCGCCACGGCACGCTCTGGCCCTTGGCATGGCGGCCCATGAGCTCGCAACCAACGCCGCCAAGCATGGCGCGCTTTCGGTGGAAAGCGGGCATGTCGACGTCAGCTGGAGCCTGGATCGGGCCAACAAGGCGCTTCACATCGACTGGTGTGAAACCGGTGGTCCCGTAGTCGCCCCGCCTTCCAGAAACGGTTTTGGCCGGCTGCTGCTGGAACGCGTCGTCGGCTCCGACCTCGGCGCCGACGTCGAACTGGATTTTGCAAAGAGCGGTTTGAGGTACACGATCCACATGCCCTACGCCGCAGGTGCTGAACGATGAATGGCGGACAACGGAGCGTCTTTGTTGTCGAGGACGAGTATCTGCTGGCGATACAGATCCAGGACGACCTGCAGGCCGCGGGTTTCGATGTTATCGGCCCCTTCACCAGCCTGCGCAGTTCGATCGCCGCGGCAAAGCGGGAGACACCGCAGGCAGCGACGCTCGATGTCAATCTCAACGGTGAGTTCGTCTATCCCGTGGCAGACGAGCTGCTGGCCCGCGGCGTTCCGGTGCTGTTGCTGACCGGCTACGCCGCCTCCGACCTTCCCGAGCAGTATCGCAACCTTCCCCGCCTTTCCAAGCCGTTCAACAGCCGGGACCTCATCCGCACAGTTGAGGGCCTGCTGGCCGGCAAATGATCACGACCCAACTCAGGTCGCACGCCTCTTCGCGCGCGCGGCGTATTGGAGGAACCGCAGCAGGCGATCCTCCTCGGCACGCAACAGGTTGCTTTGCCTTGGCCGTGCCTCAAGCCGCCGCAGGTTGATTTTGCCCTCCCTATCGGCAAGGGCGATGATATCAGGGTGAACATAGCTCTTGCGGCAGACAGCTGGGGTGTTGTGCAACACGTCGGCCGCCGCCTCGCACATCCGCTTGACCGAGGGGCGCCGCTCCTCCGCCAGCGCCAGGCGCGCCTCGGTAAAAGCGGCGACGCTTCCCGCCCAGGTGCGAAATGTCTTGGCCGAGATCGGTGCACCGGAGATGTCGGCGAGATAGCGATTGAGCCGACCGGAATCGATCGGATGCAGATCACCGTTCGCGTCCCTGCTGACGAAAAGCTGGCGTCCGGGCAGGTCGGCAATATCTTCGAGCAACCGTTGCAGCCGCGGACTACGCAGCCGGCGAACGACACGCTTGCCGCCCTTGCCCATGAAGCGAAGCTCGATGCCCTCATCGCGCAGCTTGAGATGCCGTTTCAAAAGCGTCGTTGCGCCATAGGTGCCGTTTTCCTCGACATAGGTGGCGTTGCCGACGCGCAGGCTCGCCTGATCGAGCAGTGTCGAAAGGGCGGCGAGCACGGTGCGAGCATCGTCAAGCGGCCCATCCATATGGCGGCGAAGGGTCCGGCGAATTTTCGGCAGGGCAGTGGCGAAGTCGATCAACTGATCGAACTTGGCGTGATTGCGCATTTCCTGCCAGGCATCATGGTAGCGGTACTGCTTTCGCCCGCGCGCATCGAAGCCGGTCGCCTGCAGGTGGCCGTTCTGCTTGGAACAGATCCAGACACGCTCATAGGCGGGTGGCAGGCCGAGCGCTGCAATACGCGCTCGGGTGTCCGGATCCTTGAGGGTCGAGCCGTCCGGAAGGCGATAGCTGAAGCGCTTTCCCTTCCGGTAGCGCCTTATGCCCGGATCGGCGTCGGTCACGTAGATGAGGTCGGGTTCCATCGACGCGGGTGACAAGATTTACGCCACCGTCAGATCCGTCCCAGGAGCAGGAGGATCAAGAGAACGACGACCAGAACGCCGAGTATGCCCGATGGGCCATAGCCCCAGTTGGTCGAATGCGGCCAGCTCGGAAACGCACCGATCAGCAGCAGAATCAATACGATAAGCAGAATGGTTCCAAGCATGGCTCCACCTTCCCTAATGCGTTGTAACGTGTTGGGAAAATGCGGCGGAGGCGCATTGGTTCCGTCGCCCGTGCAGCAGCCAAGACGCAACGAGCCGCGACCGTCCCAGTGTGACCGCCATCGGCATGCTCCCTGCACCTCTCGTCCCGATGCGAATTGCGCAGCGTTTGGAACCGAACCGTTCTCTCGCGAATTGTAGCCAGACCACAGGTCCATCGACGAGGGAGGAACGGGACCCGAATATGCTTGATCGAACAGGTGATAAACGACAGGACTTCGATGAAGACAGCTGGTGGACCGTGCATCGCGGCGACAGTCCCGTCGTCGCTACGGCGATACACGACGGGCACGGCCTGCGCGCCGATCTGCGGTCGCTGATAGCCCTTGCCGATGAAGAGCGCCTGCGGGAAGAGGATCCCTACACCGCCTTTATCATTCAGGACTTGGTGAACCGGGTGATCGTGCATCGCTCGCGCTTCGAGGTCGATCTCAACCGTGCCCGCGACGGCGCGGTATATGTCGACCCCTTACAGGCCTGGGGGCTTACAGTCTGGCGAGACGCGCTTCCTCATGAACTTCACGAGGGCTCACTCGTCTTGCATGACGAATATTATCGCATGCTGCGATCGATGCTGCTGTCGATCGAGCGGCGGCATGGCAGCTTCGTCGTTCTGGATGTGCACAGCTACAATCATCGGCGCGGTGGGTCGACCGCCACACCCTCTGATCCCGAAGGTGCGCCCGAGATCAACATCGGCACCCATTCGATGAACCGCGACCGTTGGGCCGATGTGCTCGCGACACTGCTCGACACCTTTCACCGCTTCGAATTTCAGGGCAGGCGTTTCGACGTTCGCGAGAATGTCGCGTTTCAGGGGCGCGGCGAACAAACGCGTTTCATCCATGAGTACTTTCCGCAGACGGGCTGCGCGATCGCCATCGAGTTCAAGAAATTCTTCATGGACGAATGGACCGGCGAGCCGGATTTCGAGGTGCTGGAGGCATTGCGCGCGCTAGTGGCATCGACTGTGCCTGATCTCGTCAAGGCGCTGGATGCGCGCCGATGAAGAGCGCAGCGACGCCAAGGGATCACAGCGCCCGGGATCATCAGGAAGCCGGGCACCGGGCACCAGATGATGTGTGGCTCGGCGAGGTGATCGCCTGCCTTGAGGCCGGCAAAGCGGTGCGGCGCGAATTTGCCGAGGGCGGGCGCCTGCACATCGACCGACCGCTGCCCTTTCTCTGCGTGTTTATCGCCGAGGCGAAGCAAGCCGTCGTGGCACGCGAGATCACCCAGTCCAACGCCTCCTACCTGATGGCACCCGACGCCGCGGCGGCTGCCGCTGTCATCGAGGCAGTCGGAAGCGCGCTTCGACAGCGTCTCGGCGCTTTCTTCGTGCTCGAATATGGCGAACTCGAACGGGACGAGGCGCCCGCCAAGGACGCGCCCTATCTGCCGCCTTTCACGATCGAAGTCACCGCTGGCGAGGACCCGGCTGCTGAGGCCGCCGCGAAAGCCTTCCTCGGCTCCGTCAGCACGATCGAAGGCAAATTTCGCACCGCCCACATGGACCTGCTGTCGCCACCGCCGCAAGACGCCAACGGCAAAGCGCTGACGGCGTTCCCCCACATCAGTGTGCGATTTGCGCCGATCTATCGCGAGCCGGGCACGCGACGGATCTACCCGGAACTAAGAGAACGCCTGATTGCCAACATCTTCGATGCCGGTCTCAAGGCGCTGGCGGCAGCGACCCAATGCGCGACGGACACGCGCGTTTCGACGCACCGGGCCTTCGGCCGTAAAACCTTCGTCGAGACGGTGGCCCGCACCGACCGCGCCATAGACGAGATTGCCTCAAGTTTCGATTTCCTCCTGGCGGTAACGCCGATCAACGCCGATGCGGCCTGGGCGGAGTTTGTTTCGAGCCGATACGAAGTCGGCCCGCGGCTGCTCTATCGGCCGCTGACACTTGAAGTCGAGGCCGCAAAGAAGAAGCTTTTTTCGATCAGCTTCGAGCATCTCGAGGACCCGTTGCTCTACGCGCTCTATCGCCAGAAACAACAGGAGCTCGACCTGCAGCTTTCGATGATCTCGGCCCGCGAGAGCCGCACATTCGTCGAATTCGGCCGGGCGCTCTATGGTCCGGTGGAGGCTAAACTCCTCGACGTCGCCACCGATATCCTGGTGCAGACACAAAAGCGGACCGGCAAGCCCGGACAAAAACCGGCGGCTGACAATGTGGATTGCGACTACGTTCGCAACCGGGCGCAAACGATGGTTTCGGCCTATAAGCGGCAATATGCCGATTTCACCGCCTCGGTGGAGCTGCGCGACGACATTCCCGCCGGATTGCTGGTGTCGAGGAGCCAGCTGTTGATTTCGCGCAGCACGGCCATGAGCCGGCACCGCGTCGAGGCCCTGCTCAATCACGAAATCGGCGTGCACCTGCTGACCTATTTCAACGGCTCGGCGCAGGGGCTGCGGCTCTTCCGCTCGGGCCTCGCAGGCTACGAGGGCATGCAGGAAGGGCTTGCCGTGTTTGCCGAATATTTGAGCGGCGGCATGACGCTGGGGCGCCTGCGGCTGATTGCGGCGCGCGTGATTGCCTGCGCGGCGATGTTGAACGGTGCGCTTTTCCCGGAGACCTATCGGCTGCTCGTCGATCAGCATTGGTTTCAGCCTGATGACGCCTTCAACATCGTCCTGCGGATCTATCGCGGAGGCGGGTTGGCGAAGGACGCGATCTATCTGCGCGGGCTTCTTCAGCTGCTTGCCCATCTGGCCGCAGGCGGCAGTCTTGAACCCTTCTGGATGGGCAAGATCGCCGCCTCACATTTCGCAGCCATGCAAGAGTTGAGCTTGCGCGGCTTGCTGGGTGCGCCGGCGGTGCGCCCTATATTTCTGGATGACGCCCATGCACGTGCCCGGCTGGACCGGGCGCGTGGGGGAATAACCCCGCTCGACATGGTCGCAGAGTAGGAGATCCGATGCGCATAGCCTTCTTCGTCAACTCGATAGACTCCGAGACAGCGTCCTACACGACGACGGCGCTGGCGCTTGCCGCCCTCTCCCGCGGGCATGAAATCTGCTACGTCACCCCGGCGGATTTCATCCTGCGGCCCGACGACAAGCTGATGATCCGGGCGCGCAGCCTCAACGGTACGAAGCCGAAAAAGCCGGAAACGTTCATTTCGGCTTTGAAAGCCGACGATGCGAAGATGAGCGTCGTCGACATCAGCGAGATCGATGTGCTGTTTCTGCGCAACGACCCGTCCGAAGATGCGGAAGGCCGGCCGTGGGCCGCCAATGTCGGCGCCAACTTCGGGCGCCTCGCCTCGGAGCGCGGCGCGATCGTCGTCAACGATCCCTCCGGTCTGTCGCTTGCGCAGAACAAGCTTTACTTTCAGGATTTCCCCCGGGCCGTGCGCCCGACGACGCTGATTTCGAAGAACATCGAAGAGATCCGCGCGTTCATCGACGATCATCGCGACGGCGTCATCCTCAAGCCCTTGCAGGGCTCAGGCGGCAGGAATGTCTTCAAGATAAAGTCGAGCGAGGAAGCCAACCTCAACCAGATCTTCGAGGCCGTCAGCGAGATCGGCTATCTCATTGCCCAGAGCTACCTGCCAGAAGCCACGGCAGGCGATATCCGGCTTTTCCTGATGAACGGCCGCCCGCTCGTTCGCGACGACGTCTATGCCGCTTTTCGACGGGTTCCGGCCAAGGGCGAGGTGCGGTCCAACATCCACGCGAGCGGCACCGCCCAGGCGGCAACCATTACCCCGGCCATACTGGCGATTGCTGAAAAGCTGAGGCCCAAACTGATCGACGACGGCATGTTCCTGGTGGGCCTGGATATCGTCGGCGACAAGATCCTGGAGATCAATGTCTTCACACCCGGTGGTCTGCAATCCATTCGGGCCCTGCATGCGATCGATTTCGCCGAAGAGATCGTGATTGCCCTGGAAAACAAGGTAGCCATTCGCGAGGCCTATGGCGGCGCCCTGTCCAACCGCGCGTTGGCGACGCTCTGACATGGCCTTCACATCGCCTGGCCGACCAGGAGACGAGTTCCGCAGCAGCGGGACCTACAGCGCCGCGCGTCTTATTAGACGCGCAAAGGTCGCTGTAGCACTTTGAATTGCTGCATGTTTTTATCCCTAAATCGAAGGATTTAGGGAAACATGCAGTGGTATCACTCCTGGCGCGACGCCAAGAGCTTGTCGATGCGCATGCCGTCCATGTCGATGATTTCGAAGCGCCAGTCCTGGAAGTCGAAGGTTTCGCCGACATGCGGAAGATGGCCGAGGATCTGCAGTGCAAAGCCGGCAATGGTGTGAAAATCGCCCTCCGGCCGGTCATGAATGCCGAGCCGCTCAAAAGCGTCGTGCGCCGACATCAGCCCTTCAATCAGCAGCGAACCATCCGCGCGGGTGACGATGTCAGGATCGCTCGCCTCCGTATCCGGCAGGTCGCCTGCAATCGCCTCCAACAGGTCGGTCTGGGTGATGATGCCTTCGAGGCTGCCATATTCGTCGACGATGATCGCCAGACGGACGGGCGCGGTCTTGAAGGTTTCGAGGACACGGAAGACGCGCGCCGATTCGTGCAGCACCAGCGGCTCTCGCATCGCCTTCATCGGATCGAGCGTCTGGCCGTCGAGCAATTGATCGAGCAGATCCTTCTTCAGCACCATGCCCAAGGGATAGTCGATGCCGCCTCGGCCGATGAGCAACTGCTCATGGTGACAATCCCTGACGGTGCGCAGGATTTCCTCCCGCGTGTCGTCTGCATCGATCCAGTCGATTTCCATGCGCGGGGTCATGAAATCGGAAATCCGGCGGTCGCCGATGTTGAAGATCCGTTCGACCAGTTCCTGCTGGGCAACATCGAGGAGACCGGCCTCCTGGCTTTGGGCGACAAGCAGCTTCAGTTCGGTGGGCGAATGCATCGACGCCTCGCCGGTGCCGGGCCGCAGACCGACCAGTCGAAGCACGAGATTGCCGAGGCCGTTGAGAGCCAGAATCGCCGGACGCAACAGAAACAGGAAAAATCCGAGCGGACGCACGACCGCAAGGGCCGTTCCCTCGCTGCGCTGCAGCGCCAGGCTCTTCGGCGCCAGTTCTCCGAGCACGATATGAAGCGCGGTGATGATGATGAACGAAATCGCGACCGCGATCGCATGCGAACCGAACGAGGCCCATGCCATCGGCAGGCCGCTCAACAGCGGCTGGATCAGATGCGCCAGAGCGGGCTCGCCCACCCAGCCGAGCGCCAGCGACGATATGGTAATGCCGAGCTGAGTGGCGGCCAGGTTGGCGTCGAGATTGTCGACGGCATGCTGGAGCGCACTGGCGTTCATTCGCCCCTGTGCCACCAATTCGGTCACGCGGCTGCGGCGGACGGAAACCAGCGAGAATTCGGCCGCAACAAAAAAGCCGTTGGCGGCAACGAGCAGAAATACGGCCAGTATCCCGAGATAGTCGAACATACTGCCATCCGAGCCGGACATGGTCTCCCTTCGGGCGCGTCGCGCCTCGCATTGTTGAAAATGCGATCAGCCTAACATGCTCTTGCCGTACACGTCAGACGGGACGCAGGCGATCTTTGTGACTTCGCCCGCATCCCGGAATGCGCCCGGACGGCCCTGTCGGCCGGGCGTATCGCTTCGTCCTAGTTGCCGCCTTCAAGATTCTTGAGCGCCTCCAGATCCGCATGCGAAACGAACTCGCAGGCGAGCAAGGTCTTGCCGGGAATGGCTTCGCTTTCGCGGGCAACGATCGACACGATGCCCATCTCCGCTGTCGGCTGTTCGGCATCGGGCAGAACCCGTGCATAGCCCTTGGTGGACGTGCCGAGAATGCTGCTTTTTTCGCGCTCCAGCTGGTAGCGGGCCGCCAATTCGTCCGCACGCGCGCCTTCGATCAGCACGCCGACGGAGCTGCCGGCGAAGATAACCTCATTCGTCTTAAAGCCATCGCGCCCGATGTCGGACGGCAGCTTGTAGACATAGGCCGTCAGCAGCGACGTATCGGGTTTCACCAGCTTCTCGGCGGCGTCATAGAACTCGGTTGCCGATTGCATCGTGTAGGGCGGGTTGCAGAGGGCGCCGTCATAAAAGGCCGCGACATCTTCGGATGCAAAGGCTGCGGGCACGCCTGAAACGGCGAGGACGGCAAGGGCAGGCAGAAAAACTCTTGAAAACAAAATCATGACTCCAATTGCCCGCGAGGTTACTTCCCCGCTCGGCTGACGGCTGATCGACAGTTGTACACATGGCGCAACACCGAAAGGGATACAACAACTTGTCATGGCAGATCACGACAATCCCGCACGCAGCAGGCGTCGATTCGGCGGGTCAAACCGTCGCAGCGACCGGGGACGCGGTCACCCTGCCGCTCCGGACGGCCATATCTCGCAGAAGCATCGAAGCGGCCTTGCTCCCGCACGACATCGTCCTAACTTGCCAACTATCGGTTGCCGGCGAGACCACGCGGTCGAACGGGCAAAATCTTTTACGCGGGAGCACACATGACATCTCTTGAACCCCGTCTGACTGAGCTTGCCCATGGCGGAGGATGCGGCTGCAAGCTTGCGCCCTCGGTTCTGCAGCGGCTTCTCGCCAATCAGCCGGCCATGCAGCCCTTCTCCCAGCTTCTCGTCGGCAACGAGATGGCGGACGACGCGGCGGTCTGGCAGGTCGACGACCACACCTGCATCATCGCCACCACCGATTTTTTCATGCCTGTGGTCGATGACCCGCATGATTTCGGGCGCATCGCCGCAACGAACGCGATCTCCGACATCTACGCCATGGGCGGCAAGCCGATCCTGGCGCTTGCGATCCTTGGGATGCCGATCAACAAGCTTTCCCCCGAGACGATCGGCAAGATCCTCGAAGGCGGCGCCTCGATCTGCGCGCAGGCCGGCATCCCTGTGGCAGGCGGGCATTCGATCGATTCGGTCGAACCCATCTACGGCCTTGCCGTCATCGGCATCTGTCGCCCGGAACAGGTGCGGCGCAATAGCGGCGCGAAGCCGGGGGATGCCTTGATCCTCACCAAGGGCCTTGGCGTCGGCATCTATTCCTCCGCCTTCAAGAAGAAGGCGCTGCCGCGGGCTTGTTATGAGGAGATGATCGCCTCGACGACCCTTCTCAACCGGATCGGGTCCGAGCTTGCCGCCGATCCGCATGTGCATGCGCTGACGGATGTCACCGGCTTCGGTATTCTCGGTCATGGGCTCGAAATGGCCCGCGCGTCCGGCTTGACCGTGTCGCTCTCCCTCGCGAACATTCCGTTCCTGTCGCAGGCCGAAACGCTTTCCCGAGAAGGCTTCATCACCGGCGCGTCGGAGCGCAACTGGGCGAGTTATAGCAGCGAGATCAAATTGCCCGATGGTATGGCGGACTGGCAGCGTCTTTTGCTCGCCGACCCGCAAACATCAGGCGGACTTCTGGTGGCCTGCGATGCCGCCAGCGCTGACAGTCTGGTCAAGACGATCCGGGACGCTGGCTACCCGCTCGCCAGCATCGTCGGCTACACGCAACCTGGCCCCGTGCAGGTGGAGGTTCGCGCCTGAGTGAAAAGGGGAGATGGAACAACCGGCCGCAGCATCCCGTTGGTAGAGCAACGCTGAAGGAGAATGCCATGCGCGATCCCCGATTTGCCCTTGCCACCGCTCTCTTCCTCGCCTGTCTGGGCATGACTGTCCCTGCACATTCGCAGGAGAACGATGCCAACACCGGATGCGATGCGACCGCCGGGAAGGCGGACCCGGCGACGGAGCCCGACCGTTTGAGCGCGGATGGTACAGCACCCGGCAACGCCGGCTCGACCGGCTGGACCGGCGGAACAGGCGGCGCCCTTATCGGTACAAATCCGCAAGGCGCGTCCGAGGACTCCCCGACATGGCAACCACCGACCGCGCGTGGCCTCGATCTCGCAATGACGCCCGAGGATATCAAGAAAAACGGTTGCTAGCCTGCGCATGATTGCACTCAGCCTTCAGCACAAAGGCCGTGAACCGCTATTGCCGAACGGGACAAGACCGAGACTGGAGATCAATGGGGCTTGATCTCCTCAATCGACAGCCGCAATCCGTCGACATTGAAGAACTCGCCCTCGCGGATCAGTGAGCGGTCCTCGTTGAGATTGCGAACCAGAGAGGCAAGCCGTCCCCTGGCGACATGGTCTTCGACAAGACCCTCCGGGCCGGCGCGGTAAAACACGACGCCGGACCACTTGACGCCGGCGCCGGCGAAAAGAGCGTCCATATCCTGCCATCGGGTGTCGTCGCCGACGACGTGAAGATAGGCCGAGCGCAGGAGGTCTAAACGGGTCTCGCCGATCGCCAGCAGGACGAAGAGCATGGTGAAAGCGCCAGCCTCGCCATAGGTGGAAACGATCCAGTCATCGAAGTCGGTGCTGCAGGGCGCATAAGCCATCAGCGATCTCCCGATGGCGGAAGAGAATGGGAGTCGAACCCACCCAAGACAGCCTCGCTGCCCCACCCGGATTTGAAGTCCGGACGCCCCACCGGGGACGAATCTCTTCCTTGCTTCGCCTCGGGCGTGGCTCCGTCATAAAGGTCGAGCCTGTGGGGATTGACGCGCCGGATGTCGCCGCGCCGAAGCGTCACTCCCTGGCGATCGAAGAACTCCAGGATCTCGATCGCCACCTTTCTACCGCTGTTCACGCGATCCCGAAAGAGACCGGCGGCAAATTCGCCCCGTTCGGCCTTGCCCGCGATATCCCTTATGATTTCAACCATTTCTGCGGTGGTGGAACGGATGAAGAAATGATCGTGCCGGATCTCATCGACACGTCCGAGCCTCGCCCATAGTTTGAGCACGCGCCGGATCTCCCGCTCGTCGACGCCGAGCACGTCTGCAAGGTCGCGCACGCGCGGCGGGCGAAAGCGCTCCTCTCCTTCGAGATGCGGCAAGATTTTGCCAAGTAACGCCTCCTCGCTCTCGCTTAAACGAACCTCATGGCCCGGCAGGCGAACGAAGGCGCCCTCGAGTACGAGGCGTCCGGCGGCCTGTTCCTGCCTGAGCAGGAAGAGAACGGCAGGCATCGGCAATCGCGGCGTCACCTGCAGGCGCAGGCGCTCTCGGCCGATGCCTTGCAGATCCGGATTTTCGACATGGAAATCGGCGAGAATTCGTCCGACGTCCTTCGACAGGTCGTCCAACAGCGACACAGACAAGGCATGGCGCACATGCCCGGCCTCGATCACGATGGCGTGGGATAACTCGACGGCCTCGCGTAGCTCCTCCTCCGATACGGCCCTATTGCGCGCGAAGGCATCGAGATCGACGATATAGGGCGGCGCTTCCAGATGCGCGGCAAGGGCCGGGCCCGTTTCCGCAACGCCTGCCGCATCGAGATAGGCTATCCGCTCGGGTGTCCGGCGCTTGCGCAATGGCGCACGCAGATCGAGAAGCCGCCCGCCTCCGATGGTGCGCCGGGCGGAAACGTCGCGCAGGATGTAGCGATCACCGACCGCGGCGGCGATCGGCCGATCGAGAACAAGCTGGACCTTCGCCCGCTCGCCGGGACCTACAGGGTTTTCAAGCGGCACAATACGGACCCCGACTTCAGCACTGCCATGATGCAGGCGCGCGGAAAACCACTCGCTGATCGGCTTCGGCTCACCCTTGAGCACAAACAGGCCCGCATCGATGCGTGTGGTCGGCGCATGCAGATAGGGATCGAGCACCATGTCGCCGCGGCCGACCTTGTCCTTGGAGATGCCGTCTCCCACCAGATTGAGCGCGCAGCGTTGACCCGCGACCCCGCGTTCCGACCGCTGGTCCTGGGCATGGATCGAGCGCACGCGCGCCCCTTGTCCGGATGGCGAAATCATTACGTTGTCGCCGACCGCAACCGAACCGGAAAGGACCGTTCCCGTCACCACCGTTCCGGCGCCCGAGAGAATGAAGCTGCGATCGACCGAAAACCGAAACCGGCCCGCCGCATTTGCTTTCACGGTTGCCCTTTCGGCCTCGGCCAGGCGGTCTCTGAGATCGGCGATACCGAGGCCCGTGGCGGCGGACACGGGAAGGATTTCGGCGGTGCGAAGGCCCGTTGCCGAAAGCATATTGCCGATCTCGACACTGAGCCCCAGCAACCGCTCCGCATCGGCAAGATCGGCCTTGGTGATCGCGACCAATCCCCTTTCGATGCCGAGCAGATCGAGAATGGCCAGGTGTTCGAGCGTCTGCGGCTTGATGCCGTCATCCGCCGCAACGACGAGGAGGGCGAAGTCGATGCCGCCGGCACCGGCGAGCATCGTATGGATGAAACGCTCATGGCCCGGCACATCGACAAAGCCGGTGACCGCTTCGGCAAATTTCGCATAGGCAAAGCCGAGATCGATGGTGATGCCGCGTGCCTTCTCCTCCTTGAGGCGATCGGTATCGACGCCGGTCAAGGCTTTCACCAGACTGGTCTTGCCGTGGTCGATATGACCGGCGGTTCCGACGATCATGGTCGCGCCTCCGCCGGGGGCTCAAGCGCGCGCCTCTCGGCGATGCCGATCTCGCCGGGCGACAAGCTCTGGCGCACCGGGCCGATGAAAGGTTGCGCCAGGGCACTGCCCCCATTGGTCGCGCGGATCAGCCAGACGAGTGCCGCGACGCCGTCGCGGGCCGTGCCGGCGCCCATGTGACAGGCGGCGCCAAGCATCGCCTGCGCGTCGGCATCGCCGGCCATGGCGCCGCGGCGCCACCAATCGACGGCCCTCTCCGGATCGCGATCGACACCCGAAGCGTTGTGATAGAGCATGCCGAGCCGGGTCATCGACGAAGCAATGCCCGCTTCAGCGGCACGTTCCGCCCAGTGGCGCGCCTCGACCGGATCGGACGGCATGATTTCGCCTTCTAAAAGCATCCAGCTCAGCATGTCCTGTGCCGGCGCATCGCCCTTCTCGGCGGCGCGGCGATAGTAGTCGGCGGCAATACTATAATCGCCATCCGCGTCCTGCATGTGGAAGGCTGCATAGTTGCGCTCGCCGACGGGATCGCCCGCTTCGGCCGCCAGCCGCAGCCATTTGCCCGCCAGGGCCCGATCCTGCGGCACGCCGAGCCCCTCGGCAAAACAGGCGCCGATATTGTTCTGTGCCCGCGCGACGCCGGATTGCGCCAGGGGCTCCCATAGGCGCAGGGCGGTCTCATAGTCGCCGTTCCGGGCGGCAGTCAGGGCTTGTGTCATCTCATCGGCGTCCGACGCCGCCTCGGGCATACGCCCTGTCAAACGGTCAAGCCAGTGCATGTCCGACGCCCTCGGAGAGGCTTTTCAGGAACTCGCTCTCGTCGGAAAGACAGCGAAGATCGAGGATGAGCGCCCCGTCCTGCAGACGCCCCAATATCGGGCGCGAAAGCGAACGGAAAAGCGCCGCGAGCGCTTCGAGCGCGCTGCCGCTTGCAGCCTCGATCCGGAGGCCGGCGCTTTGGATCGTGTCGACCGGCAGCGCGCCCGAACCGATCTGGCTCGAACAGTGGCAGATTTCCACCCGATGTCCGCTCGGGGCAAGAAGTCTCGCCACCTCGGGCGCGAGCCGTTCCGCCTGCGCGCGGATCTCGTGTTGCGGACGCGCCAGCATGCGAAGGGTGGGCAGCCGCGCTGCGAGCCGATCCGGGTCGCGGTATAGCTTCAACGTCGCGGCCGTCGCCGCGATGCGGATCTTGTCGACCCGCAAGGCCCGCTTCAACGGATTGCGGTTGATCGCGGCGATCAGATCGCGGCGGCCGACGATAAAGCCGGCCTGCGGGCCGCCCAGCAGTTTGTCGCCCGAAAATGTAACGAGATCTGCACCTTCGGCCACGGCTTCGCGAACGGTCGGCTCCTTGCCAAGGCCATAGCGCCGGAGATCGACGAGCGTCCCGGAGCCGAGATCGTTCAGAAGAACCAGACCGGCTTCGTGCGCGATCGCAGCAAGTTCGGCGCCGGAGACCTCGGCCGTGAACCCCTCGATCCGGTAATTCGACGTGTGCACCTTGAGGATGAGCGCCGTTTCGGGGCCAATCGCCCGACGATAATCCCCGGCATGAGTGCGGTTCGTGGTGCCGACCTCGATGAGCGCCACACCTGCACGTTCCATGATATCGGGCATGCGGAACGCACCGCCGATCTCGATCAGTTCGCCACGGGAGACGATCGCCTGCCGTCCGCCACCAACCGTGCCCAGCGCGATCAGCACGGCGGCGGCATTGTTGTTGACGACCGTCGCGTCCTCGGCGCCCGTCAGCTCGCAAAGCAAATCGCGCAGGTGGCTGTCGCGCTCGCCGCGCCGGCCGGTGTCGAGATCGAACTCCAGTGCCGCCGCCTCTCGCATCGCATCGACGGCGGCGACAATCGCCTCCTCGGCCAGGAGGGCACGACCGAGATTGGTGTGCAGCACGGTGCCGGTGAGATTGAAGAGCGGGCGCAGATTGGAGCGATCCCGATAGTCGAGCCGGCTCACAAGCGAGGCAATGACGCCGTCCGCATCGGGGATCAAGCCGCCACTGCGAACCGTCTCGCGGATTTCGCCGAGCACGAGGCGCAGCTCTTCGGTCACGACGACACGACCATGCCGCTCGACAAGCGGCGCGACGGCCGGCGCCTTCAACATCTGGTCGACGGACGGCAGGGTGCGGAGTTCGGCAAGCCCGCCCATTCCGTCAATACCCCACCAGGAATGGATTGAAGCCGGCGCGTTTGTATCCGGTATCCTTCATCAGCGCGTCGAGGCCGAGACTGCCGACATCGTCGGCCACGGCATCGAGCGCCGGGTTCCTGTTCTGGTACATGATCTTCGTCCAGCTATGGCAGCTGTCGCAAACCTCTGCCTTGACCGTGGCCTCCTCGTCCCCGGTTTCGACGGCACGGTATCCGATACCCTTCGTCGAGCCGCAGGAGAGACATTTTACCCGGACCTCGTTCCATTTGGTCGAGCAGCAGGCACACATGGCATAGCGGGTTCCCTCAGCGCCGTGGAAACCGACCACGAGCGAAGCGACGGGCTTGCCGCCGCAGGCCGGACAGACGCCGGTGCTGACCGGCACGAGGCGACCAGGATCGAGCCCCGCGACCAGGCGTGCCGCATGGATCTGCACGGCCGCCGCAACGAAAAGATGGTGCGCAAGGCTATCGAGCGGCAGATTGTCCGCAGCGATATTGTCAATCATCCACGCCAGCGTCTCGTCGTCGGCGGCAATGATCTGGGCAAGCGCTTCGGCCGCGGCCTTTGGCATTTCCAGTTGCTCCACCCGCGCAAGGAACTGTCGGACCGTGTCCCGGCACTCGGCGGAAGCGCCCATGGCCGAGCGATCGATTGGCGGCATCGCATTGTCGCGCGCCCGCTCGCGCTGTTCTGCGGAAATCGGCTCCAGCGGCGGCAGGCTGGAAAGGAGGTCACTCTGGATTACTGCTGTGCCTGCAAGGAAGTGTAAGTAGGGAGCAAGGCGGCTGCTTTCCGCCAGCACCTCGAAACGCTGGGCGCGATCCCTGAAAAGGCGCGTCAGATTGGACATCAAGACGAAGGGAGCCTTGGGAATTCCACCGATCATCGCGGGATCGGGCTGCACGGACGATATCGACATTGCACCTCGCGGGCCGACCGGCCACCGCTGTTATGTCGTTATTCTGCAGGATCAATCCGGCCCCGTCCAGCAAGTTCCTTCAGCCACTTGCGATGGTGCCGCCAGGCCCAGCCGCCGGTGACCGAACCCCGCGTCATCGCCCGCAGCGTACCGCGGGTCCAGATCGCGGCATAGGCATGCAGGATGAAGATGAGAATGATCAGCACCGCGGAAACGGAATGGGTCAGCATGGCAATGCGCCTCACGTCGATGGGGGTGGCCTCGCCGAAATACTGGTCCCAGATGATGATACCGCTGACGATCAGCACGATAATGAAGAACGCCATGCCCCAGAAGATGAACTTCTGTCCGGCATTGTACTTACCGATTTCGGGCAGCCGCTCCTCATGGCCTTTGACCACGTCGCCGATCTGCGACACCCACTGCGCGTCGGTGCGGTTCGGCAGGTTGGCTCGCCAAAGCTGCGCGAAGAAAATGAAGAAGCTCAGGAACAGAACCACCCCGATCCAGGGATGCAGCATGCGCGTGTTCTGGCCACCGCCGAACAGATCCGTCAGGAAGAACAGCGACGGATGGAACATCGAGAGGCCGGAAAGCAGAAGCAGGATCAGGCAGGAAGCGGTGATCCAATGGTTGAGGCGCTTGCCGGGTCCATAACGACCGACGGTCACCGGCGGGCCTCGATGGATCGCGTCTTCGGACTGGACATCGTTGGGCCTGGCCATCAGGCACCCTCCCTGAGATCCTCGGCTTCCTCGACGAGCTTCTCGGCGCTGACCTCATCTTCAGGCGCAACCTGGTTCGCCTTGCCGAAAAGGCCGTGCAGGATCGCGCCCGCAGCCGCCAGCCCCATCGCCGCAAGGCCGGTATATTTGGTCACGCCCTTCCAGGCCTCGATGACGGCGGAAATCTTCGGGTCATCAGGCAGGTCGGCGTAGATATGCGGCTTGTCGTTGTGATGCAGGACATACATGACATGGGTCCCACCGACGCCGGGCGGATCGTAGAGGCCGGCATTGGCGTATCCGCGCGATTTGAGATCGGCGATACGTTCGTCGGCATGCTTCTTCATGTCGTCCTTGGTGCCGAACACGATCGCCTGTGTCGGGCAAGCCTTGGCACAGGCGGGGCCCTGCCCCATTGCGACGCGATCGGAACAGAGCGTGCATTTGTAGGCGCGATGATCGGCCTTTGAAATGCGCGGAATGTTGAACGGGCAGCCCTTCACGCAGTAGCCGCAGCCGATGCAGTTTTCATGGATGAAGTCGACGATGCCGTTGGAATATTGCACGATCGCGCCGGGTGAAGGACATGCCTTGAGACAGCCCGGATCGGCGCAATGCATGCAGCCGTCCTTGCGGATCAGCCACTCCAGATTGTCCGTTTCGGGGTTCACCCATTCGGTAAACCGCATCAGCGTGAACATGTTCTCGGTGAGATCGTGCGGGTTCGTATAGACCCCGACATTCTCCTCGATATCCGGATACGTGTCGTTCCACTCGATGCAGGCCGATTGGCAGGCCTTGCAGCCGATGCATTTGGAAACGTCGATCAGCTTGGCGACCGGTGTTAGCTGCCGCTCCGGCGGCGGCAGCTCGCTCGTGGCGGAGCGGCGAACGAGATCGCGCTGCGTGAGGTTGCTCTCCATCGGCTGGACCGGCGGATTGCTGACGGCTGTGCGCGGGCTATCCATCACACTGTGGCCTCCTTGTCCTTTGGCGGCGTCGAAGGCTCGATATTGACGAGGAAAGCCTTGGACTCAGGCGTCTCGATGTTGGCGTCGCCGACGAAGGGAACCAGAGAATTGGGGCCGAAACCCTTTTTCGCAGAGCCGGTGAAGCCCCAATGCAAGGGGATGCCGACCACATGGACCGGCTTGCCGTCGCAGATGAGCGGCCGGATGCGCTTGGTCACCACCGCCTTGGCCTTGACCTCGCCGCGCTTCGACCAGACCCTGACCCAGCCACCATTGGTTATGCCCTTTTCCTGCGCCAGCTCCTCGGAAATTTCCACGAAGAACTCCGGCTGCAGCGCCGAGTTGACGCGGTTGTGCTTGGTCCAGAAGTGGAAATGCTCGGTGAGCCGGTAGGAGGTGGCGGCGTAGGGGAACTCGTCTGAAAGCCCCAGCTGCTCGGCATCGTCCTTGAAGATGCGGCTGACCGGATTGCCGCGCATCTTCGGATTGAAGACGTTGGCAACGGGCGATTCGAACGGCTCCATATGCGCGGGGAACGGGCCGTCGCGCATCAGTCCGCGGGTGAACAGACGCGCGGTGCCTTCCTGGTTCATGATGAAGGGACCGACATCTCCAGGCTTGGCCGTGGGCGCAATGTCGGGAATGTCATAGCCGGTCCACTTGGCGCCGTCCCATTCCAACAGCTTGCGGCTCGGATCCCAGGGCTTGCCCTCTAGGTCCGCCGAGGCGCGGTTGTAGAGGGTGCGGCGGTTGAGCGGCCAGGCGAAGGTCCAGCCGAGATAGGTGCCGGTGTCGTCGGGATCCTGATTGTCCCGCCGAGCCATGTTGTTGCCCTGCTCGTTGAAGCAGCCGGAATAGATCCAGCAGCCGGACATGGTCGAGCCGTCGTCGCGCAACTGCGAGAAGTTCACCACCTGCTTTCCGGCCGGCACGAGAACCTTGGTCGGGTCGGAAGTGTCCATGACATCGCTCAATGCTCGACCGTTGATTTCCCGGGCGAGTTCTTCTGCCGTCGGTTCGTTCTCGTCGGCATACTCCCACGATAGGTTGAGGATCGGGTCGGGGAAGGCGCCACCTTCCGCCCGGTAGAGTTCGCGCATTCTGAGGAAGATCTGGGCGATGATGTAGGTATCGTGCTTGGCTTCGCCCGGCGGCGTACCGCCGGCCCAGTGCCACTGCAGCCAGCGGCCGGAGTTCGTCAGCGAACCCTCCTCCTCCGCAAAGCAGGTTGTCGGCAGCTGGATGACTTCGGTCTGGATGGAGGCGGTGTCGACCGGATTGAAATCGCCGTGGTTTTCCCAGAACCGCGCCGTCTCGGTTTCCAGCGGATCCATGGTGACAAGCCACTTCAGGTTCGAAAGAGCCTTGGTGTTCTTGGCACGATTGGGGAAGGCCAGCAGCGGGTTGAAGCCCTGACAGAGATAGCCGTTGACCTTGCCGGCATGCATCAGCTCGAACACGCGCAGCACATCGTAGGATGGCACGTCGAGCTTGGCGAGGTAGTTGAAGGCCCAGTCGTTGTCGGCCCGCGCGGCATCGCCCCACATGGCTTTCTGGAACGAGACCATGAACTTGCGGTAGTTCTGCCAGTAGCTTGTCTGCCCCGGCCGAAGTGGCTTGAACTGCCGGGTCGACATGTAGGTCTCGAAATCCTCGTCCTTCTCGGTCGGCGCCGTCAGGTAGCCGGTGAGCAGGTGCGACATCAGGCCGAGATCGGTCAGGCCCTGGATGTTGGAGTGGCCGCGAAGGGCGTTCATGCCACCGCCGCGTACGCCGATATTGCCGAGGATCAGCTGCAGCATTGCCATGGCGCGGATGTTCTGCGAGCCGTGCGAATGCTGGGTCCAGCCCAGGGCATACATTGACGTCATCGTCTTTGTCGGCGTCGAACATTCCGAGATCATCTCGGCGACCTTGAGGAATTTCTCCTTCGGCGTTCCGCAGATGCGCTCGACCATTTCGGGCGTATAGGGCGCCAGATGCTCCTTAAGCAGGTTCCAGACACAGCGGGGGTTCTGCAGCGTCGGATCGGTGACGACGAAGCCATCGTCGCCGAGCACATAGTCCCAGGTCGAACGGTCGTAGTCGCGCTTCTCGGCATCATAGCCGGTGAAGAGACCGTCCTTATAGGCGAAGCCGTCCTTGACCAGATAGGCTGCGTTGGTGAAGGCCTTGGTGTATTCCCACTGCACCTTGTCGTTGTCGATGCAATACTTCATGACGCCGTTTAGGAACGCGATGTCGGTTCCCTGGCGGATCGGCGCGTAATAGTCCGAGACCGAGGCGGTGCGGGTATAGCGCGGATCGACGACGATCAGCTTTGCACCGCGATGGGCCTTGGCTTCCGTCACCCATTTGAAGCCGCAGGGGTGGGCTTCCGCCGCATTGCCGCCCATGACGACGACGAGGTCGGTGTTCTTGATGTCGGTCCAGGAGTTGGTCATTGCTCCACGGCCAAATGTTGGGGCGAGACTCGCCACCGTAGGGCCGTGTCAGACGCGTGCCTGATTATCGAAACCGACTATTCCCAGGCTCTTGGCGAATTTGAAGGTCGCCCAGGCCGTTTCATTGGTTGTTGCAGACGCCGCCAGCATGCCGACGGTCGTCCAGCGATTGACCGGAAGGCCCTTGGCGTTGGCCGCAATCAGGTTCGCATCGCGATCGTCCTTCATCAGGCGGGCAATGCGATCGAGAGCATCGTCCCAGGAGATCCGTTCGAAAGTATCGGAACTGGGCTTGCGCAGCATCGGATATTGAAGGCGGGTCGGCGACTTGACGAAGTCCTTGAGTGCCGCCCCCTTGGGACAGAGCGTCCCGCGGTTGGTGGGGTGATCGGCATCGCCCTCGATATGCACAATGTCCGCCGTCTCGCCTTTTCGAGGGTCACCCTTCGAATAGATGATGACGCCGCAGGCAACGGAACAATACGGACAGGTGTTGCGGGTTTCGGTCGTGGTCTTCAGCTTGAAAGCACGCACATGCGCGATTTCCGCCGCTTCGGATTCGCCGAAGCCAAGTGCTCCGACGGAAGTTGCCACGACACCCGCTCCGGCCAGCTTCAGGAAGCTGCGCCGCGAGAGGTCTATGTTCATAGATGGCCTCCCTTTCCCGATACTTCGTACCTTGAAGTCTATTGCTAAGTGCTTGCAAGTCAAGGTGCGTTGGTTGCCCGCCACCCACTCTCCTGACGATCGGCAATGCCATCGCCTCTTGTCTGGCCGGGTATTTGCATGCGCAGAAAGATGCGCATATATTGATCGCTCAAAAGGAGAACAATCATGGCCGAGCATGCTCGATCTGCCTCTGCAAAGCGCGCAGCCAATTTGACGATTGACGCCGATCTTCTTGCAGAAGCACGGCATTTCGACATCAATATTTCTCGCGCTGCCGAGGCAGGGATCGCCAGGGCGGTGTCCGATGCCAAGGCTGCCCGTTGGAAGAAAGAAAATAGCGAGGCTTTGCAGAGCTCGAACGCCTTCGTCGATGCAAATGGCCTGCCGCTGGCGCAGTTCCGTCAATTCTAATGGCGCGTTATGACGTCTATGCCAATCCGGGCGGCGGTCTGGTGCTTGATGTGCAGGCCGATGTGCTGGACGAGTTGAAGACCCGTGTCGTCGTCCCGCTATTGCCAATGGAAGCGGCTCCTAAACCGGCCAAGCGCCTCAATCCCGTGTTTGAAATATCCGGCGTTCGCTACACCTTGGTCACTCAGTTCCTGGCCGCAATACCCGTATCGGCACTTGCAGAACCTGTTTCCAATCTATCGGAGCGGCACGACGAGATCGTCGCCGCTCTCGATATGGTTTTTCACGGCTTTTAGCGAACGGGTGACAGCAAGCGTCGTCACGCTCCAAGCCGCTCTCAACCAGCCTCCCTGTGCGATCGCGATCTGAACCGCAGCCGGCTCAGGAAACCAGTTGTCCCCTGGCCACGCTCTTGTTTCGGTAATGGCTCGGTGGTGCCCCGATGATCTTGCGGAAGGCGCGGCTGAACGAGGCCTCCGAATCGTAGCCGAGACGGCCTGCGACAAGGGCCACCCGCTGTCCTTCCTGTAGCCATTGATGCGCCTGGTGCATCCGCATGCGCGCAACATAACGGGCCGGCGTCTCGCCCATGGTGTCGACAAACCGCTGGGCAAAGCCCGACCGTGACGCACCCATGAGCTTTGCCAGTTCGGGCACGCTCCAATCCCGCGCAGGTTCAAGGTGGATCGCGGCAAGGACGCGCCCGAGCTCCGGATTGCGGACGGCCGCCAGCCAGCCGGTCGCCGTGCCGCAGCCATGCTCCACCCAGGTTCGAATGAGCGTTGCAGTCAGCACATCGGCAAGCCGCGAGAGAATGCCGCCCGAGCCGACGCGCTGCATTTCTGCTTCGCGCATCATGGCCTCAAGGAGTGCCGGTATCGAAGGTTCGCTCGCAGCAAGGTCGCTCGTGCGCATGACGGCGGGCATCAACTGCAGGAGAGGATGCAGACGATCGACATTGAACTGCATCACCGCAAAGAAGATGAGGTTCTTGCTGTCCGTCGACGGGCATTGCACATCGATGATGCCGTCACAAAGCTGTCGCCTCGGCAGGTCGGCTATCGAAACGGCAGGAATGCCCGGCTTGCTGGCAAGCACATGCGCGTCACCCCTCGGCAACAGCACCGCGTCGCCCTGGGCAAGATCCATCCATTCACCATCCGGTGTCTGAAGATGGGCCGAGCCCGCAGCCAGAAAATGGAATCGCGCGGGCTCCTGTGCCGGATAGGCCGTCGCCCAGGGCGCACAGGGTTGGCAACGCCCGTATTCGACGCCGTCGAGCCTCAGCCCGCGCAAAATCTCGGTCAATGCATCGCTCATAAGGCGCTCCGCAAGTTTGGACAAACGGCATAGTCTTTTGGATTTTCTAGCATAGAAACTCCTGACGGTCATGCCTACTTTCGCCACTAACAATCGCGGAGATGAAAATCATGGATGGCGTCGTGACGAAATCAGGTGCCCCGACGGACGAGCGGAACAAAGCCCGATGGGGCGCTGTCGTTTCCCTTTCGCTTGGGGTCTTCGGCCTGGTAACGGCAGAGTTTCTACCGGCAAGCCTGCTGACGCCGATGTCGGCGGATCTCGGGGTCAGCGTTGGAGCTGCCGGGCAGTCGGTGACCACCACTGCTGTCGTTGCGGCGGTCGCCGGCCCGGCGATCGTCGTCTACACAGGCCGGTTCGACCGGCGCACGGTGCTTCTGGCTTTGACGGGCCTGCTGGTCGTCTCGAGCCTTATGGCGGGCTTTGCGCCGAACCTTCCGTTCCTGCTTGCGGCCCGCGTGTTGCTTGGTATCGCGCTCGGCGGCTTCTGGGCGATGTCGCTGGCGCTCGCCATGCGGCTCGTGCCCGCCAGGCTGATGCCCCGCGCCATGGCGATCGTGATGTCAGGCGTCTCGATCGCGACTGTCTGCGCCGCCCCCGTCGGCGCCTGGATCGGCGCCACGCTCGGATGGCGCTATGCTTTCCTGCTGGCAGCCGTAGTCGGGGTGGTTACCTTTATCGTCCAGGCACTGACCGTCCCGTCGCTGCCGCCGATCGGAACCACCGGCCTTGGCACGATCGTGAGGGTTCTCAGGCGCCCGGCGATCCGGCTGGGTCTTGCCACGATCCTGCTGGTCGTCACCGGCCATTTTGCCGGCTTCACCTATATTCGCCCCTATCTTGAGCAGGTGCCGCGTTTCGACGTCGAAATGATCACCGCGATCCTGCTCGCATTCGGTATCGGCGGTTTCTTCGGCAATATCGCCGGCGGCTTCCTGGCGGAGCGCAACACGCGCCTGTCGATGACGCTGGCTGCCGCGGGCATCGCTGCCACCGCGCTCCTGCTTGCGGTCGCCGGCGTGCTGCCGGGCATTGCAGCCGCAGCGACGGCCGCCTGGGGCTTCGCCTTCGGTGCGCTCCCTGTCAGCGTCCAGTCCTTCATCAGTCGGGCCGCCGGCGACGAGGCGGAAGGCGCTGGTGCGGCGACGCTGACGTCATTCCAGATCGCCATCTCCACCGGAGCAATCCTCGGCGGCCTGATCGTCGAACTCCAGGGGCCTGCCGGCGTCTTCATGTTTGCGGCATTGGCCGCACTGCTGGGCGCCTCGCTCGTCGCCGTCTCCCGCAAGGTGGCGCTCCAGCCGGGCTGAGAGATGAAGGACTCATGGCCCTCCCGATCCTGGATTCCTGCGGGATCGGGAGAGCCATCATTAGGCCCCGTACTCAGCCGCGCTCAAGTCTCACTTGCGCGTCAGTGGCAGGGCCAGGAGCTGATCGGTCGTGACGATATCGCCGAAGGTGTCGTCGATCGAAGCCAGAGCTGCGCGGTGCAGCGCAACATGCGACACGGTCTCCCCATCTGCCGTATCGACGTCCCGCGTGGCGCAGGCGTCGTCGGCCACGATCACATTGTAGCCGAGGGGGACGGCATCGCGGGCAGCGCCGGCCACGCAGGCATGGGTCATCAGGCCGGCAATGATGAGCGTATCGACGCCAGCCTGTTTCAGCCTCTGGTCGATGTCGGTGGTTGGAAACACGCTCACCGACGATTTGCGCACCACCGAATGGTTGGCTGATGGCTGGATCTGGTCGTGGAACCGGGAGGTCGCACTGTCCTCGGCAAAGACCGGGCTTCCCGCCGGTGTCACGTGCTGGACATGATAGACTCTCATGCCGTCCTGATCAGCACGCTCGATGAGGCGCTTGGCGTTGGAGAGCGCCTTTGCGCCATCCGGGATCGGCATCCTGCCGCTGAAATATTCGTTCTGAAAGTCGATCACCAGCAGGGCGGTCTTGGCAGGATCGAGACTTTGCGGCGCTGTGGCTCCAGCCATGGTCCGGATGGTGGGGTGCTGCATCATGAAAGCGTCCTTTCGCATCGTTGTTGATGGCGGAAAAATCCTGCATGCGCCGGCTTCGCGAAAGTGGCCAGAATGACAATATGTGCTAGGTTCTGGCCAATTCATTAGATTGGGATCGCCACGCCGATGCACACCGTTGCCGTCATCGCCTTCGAACGCATCAGCGCCTTCCACCTGTCGGTGCCCTGCATCGTGTTCGGCGATGAGCTTTTGAAACTCGGAGCGCCCCGCTATCGCCTGTTGATCTGCGGCGAGAATACCGGGTCGGTTGCCACTGGCTCCGGCTTTCGCATTGAAGTGACGCATGATCTGAGCCACCTGGGGGAGGCCGACACCGTCATCGTGCCGGCCTGGCGGGATCCGGACGAGCGTCCTCCCGAAGCCTTGCTGCGGAGCGTCAGGGCCGCCCATGCACGCGGCGCGCGGCTGGTCGGGCTTTGCCTTGGTACATTCGTACTGGCGGAAGCGGGCGTGCTGGACGGGCGACCGGCATCCACCCATTGGGCCTGGGCGGAGGAGTTCCAACGAAGCTATCCGCGGGTCGCCCTGGATCAGGATGCGCTCTATATCGATGATGGTGACATCCTGACATCGGCCGGCACGGCCGCGGCCATCGACTGCTGTCTGCATATCGTACGTCGCGATCATGGGGCAGATATCGCCAACCGCGTCGCCCGGCGGCTGGTGGTGGCGCCGCACCGGCATGGCGGCCAGACCCAATATATCGAGAAGCCAATGCCTGCCGCCGCCGGCGAGGCGCAGCTCGGCGCGACGATCAATTGGGCAATCGAGCATCTGGACGAGCCATTGTCGCTCGAAAAGCTGGCGGCACGGGCCGGGATGAGCCTGCGCAGTTTTACCCGGCATTTCAGAAAGACGACCGGAACCACCTTTACGCAATGGCTCTTGAACCAGCGGCTGGCGACCGCGCAACGGTTGCTCGAAACCGGATCCTGCTCGATCGACCGGGTCGCAGAGATGGCCGGCTTCGGCTCAACGGTATCGCTGCGCCAGCACTTTACCCGCGCCTTCTCGATCTCGCCGGCAAGCTACCGCCGGCAGTTCAGGAAGAGACCGGATTTAGGGAAGCATTACGGTCACGGCTTTCCACTCCGCCATGGCCTTGAGGCGGTGAATATGGATGACCAGCGCTGAGTGATTGGAGCGTGGTGGATCCGTGCGCCTGCCATCAGGACGTCTCGGACACTGGCTATGCGGATGCGCGAATTTCAGTCATGCTTTAGGAGAGCCGCCCAGCCCTTGCGTATCGGCAATATGCGCGAGTGCTGCGTCTTCGGGGAGCAGGTAGACCTTGTCGATCGTCTGGTCGAGCAGGTTGCGCTCAATGGCCAACGCATCCTTCCGGCTTTCCGGCAGCACCGCTTCGAGATCGTCGATCATCGCGTGCAGCCGCCTTGCGATCTGCAGATTTTCCGCTCCATAGATCCGGATCTCTCGAAACGTAAGTTGCACGAAATCTTCCCAGTTCGGCGTCGGGAACACCACACGAAGGCGTCCCTGGGCATCGCGGACGTACTCGTTGCTCAGTTCGCGCCCACCAACGCTGCGTAGCAGTCGCTGCAACTGATCAATGGCAAGCACCGCTGTCGTCGGGTCGTTTATAGCCTTCGAAAGCGCCTTGCTGGCGATGTCGACAATAACCCTGAAGGCGAAGGTCGGATCCTGCTCGATGGTCCGCTCACGCCCGAAGACGACACTGTTGCGAAGGTCTTTGGCTGGTATTGCCTTGGCGCCGCCATAGAGGCGGAACAGTGGCTGCCCGGATGAGACAAAATCGCCGACGCGCGCAGCAAGTTCAATCACGCCGTCCGCTCGATGTGCTTGAATGGTCAAGGCCTTCACGTCGACTGCAAGAATGATGTCCGACGACCCGACATGCAAAACGATGTTTCCCGGCTTCTCGCACGGCTCGTCCGGTTGTGGTCGCTCGTCGGCATCCGACAGCGGGCCAGGATATACCGCCTCGATAACGGCAAAGCCCTGCTCGGCGACGCGATGAATGATGCTGACGGGACGTAATAGCCGGGCGGAATAATCGATGAAATAGAGGAAGGCGGCCAGCGACAGAACGCCAAGAATCCCCGAGATCCACATGATGGGAGACAGGGCCTGCGTACTGACGCGACTGATCGCCCCGATGGCAAAGAGAAGAGTAAAGATGAACAAGCCCACGGTGAAACGGATCACGTTATCGCGCAGCAGCGTGGTCGCGATAATCCGGGGCGTCAGCTGCCCGCTCGCAATCTGAATGGCGACGAGCAGGGAGCCGAACGTGAAGACGATGAACGAAAGCGCCAGGCTGATGATCGCCTGCATCGCTGCAATCGTACCCTCTGTCTCCAAGGGCCATATCGGCACCCATTCTGTCCACAGTTCGAATACAAGCACTGCGCGGAAGAAGGCTTGCTGCAGAACGAGCGCGAAGAAAGGCACGACCCACAGCGAGGACCGCATGTAGCTCTTGAGCGCATACAACTTGTTCCAGCGCATTTAGCCCCATCCCTCTCGTGTGGCCCTTCGAGCCGGAAACGGTCAAATCTGCCACAAGGGCACCGTACGCGACCAACTCCCGATACGAGACGATCGGCGCAAGCGACCTGGGGCCTAATATATACTATGCTGTCTCGTCGGGCCGCGAAAATCACAACTTCAGGTCACGGCTTCTCCCCCGAGCCGCCTCCGCAGCTTGAGCCTTTTTCATAGCCTGCCGAGGTTCTGTCACGTTGTTCGAAAAGGGACGGAATGGAGCATCGGGTCGTGATTTAGGTGGGCATTACGGTCACGGCTTTCCACTCTGCCATGGCCTTGCGGCGTTGGATATGGATGACGAGCGTTGAGTGTTTGGAGCTTGGTGCAACATGGTGGTTCATGAGCAGATCGGAAACACAGCGTTCGACCCTCCACTGCTGTCCCTCGAGCCTGTCCTATGCCATCTAGGAGAGTATCAACGACATATTCGCAGGCGGCACTATCGTGAAGAAAATCGGATTCCTTTCCTTCGGCCATTGGACCCCCTCCTCCCAGTCGCAAACCCGCTCGGCAGGCGATGCGCTTCTGCAGTCCATCGACCTTGCAGTTGCCGCCGAGGAGCTCGGCGCTGACGGCGCCTATTTCCGTGTTCATCACTTTGCCCGGCAGCTTGCCTCCCCCTTCCCGCTTCTGGCTGCCGTCGGCGCAAGGACGAAGCGCATCGAGATCGGCACGGCCGTCATCGATATGCGCTACGAGAACCCGCTTTACATGGCCGAAGACGCCGGTGCCGCCGACCTGATCTCCGGCTCACGCCTGCAGCTCGGTCTCAGCCGAGGATCGCCGGAACAGGTGATCGATGGCTGGCGATATTTCGGTTACCAGCCGCAGGACGGCGCGTCGGATGCGGATATGGGCCGCAGCCACGCCGAAGTGTTTCTCGAAGCACTGAAAGGCAACGGTTTCGCCCAACCCAACCCACGGCCGATGTTCCCGAACCCGCCAGGACTTTTGCGCCTCGAACCCCATTCCGAAGGGTTGCGCGACCGCATCTGGTGGGGTTCCAGTTCGAACGCCACCGCCGTCTGGGCGGCAAAGCTCGGCATGAACCTGCAGAGTTCGACCCTGAAGGACGATGAGACCGGCGAGCCGTTCCACGTCCAGCAGGCAGCACAGATCCGCGCCTACCGTGAGGCGTGGAAGGAAGCGGGCCACACCCGCACGCCGAGGGTTTCCGTCAGCCGCAGCATCTTCGCCATCGTCGATGATCGCGACCGCGCATATTTCGGCCGAAGCGGCAAGGAACAGGATACGATCGGCTTCATCGACGAGAACACAAGGGCAATCTTCGGCCGGTCTTATGCGGCCGAGCCTGATGTGCTCATCAAGCAGCTCGCCGGGGATGAGGCCGTCGCCGAAGCCGATACGCTGCTGCTGACGGTGCCGAACCAGCTCGGCGTCGACTACAATGCGCACGTCATCGAGGCGATCCTGAAGCACGTGACGCCCGCACTCGGCTGGCGTTGAGCGACAAGACGCGTTCGTTCGCACCGGCGATCGAATTCGACTGGCATGAAGATATCCGCGTGCGCCGACCTACCGCATGTTTCCTTAAATCCAATTCGATTTCAGGATAAAGTTGCGGCCATTCAAAGTGCTGCAGTGACCTTTGCGCGTCCAATAAGACGCGCGGCGCTGTCGTCGGCGCACACGGGCTTCTCATGCCAAACTGACGTCGAGTGTTATCGGAACCGCACCAAGTGCCTTTGACACCGGGCATCCCGCTTTCGCCTTGTTTGCCAGCTCAGTGAATTTTGCCAGATCCGCGCCCGGCACACGGCCCTTCAACGCCAGGTGGATAGCCGTGATGGCAAAGCCATCGGCGACGGACTCAAGCGTGACCTTGGCGGTCGTCTCCATGCTGTCGGCCGTCAGGCCAGCCTCCCCAAGGATCAGTGACAACGCCATGGTAAAGCAACCGGCGTGAGCCGCACCGATGAGTTCCTCCGGGTTGGTACCCGCGACGCCTTCGAAGCGCGCTGCAAAACCATACGGATACTCCTTGAGCGCGCCGCTCTGCGTCGAAATCTGACCCTTACCGTCCTTGAGACCGCCGGCCCATTTCGCCGATCCTGTGCGATTGATCTGCATGCTCTTCTCCTCGAGGTGAAATCCACAGGCACCAGATAGAGCAGTGGCGTCGGATTGGTATGTGTGGATAGCTTACGCTGCTACCCGCCAGCGCCCGAATACACGGCTTGCGGCCCAGCAAACGGGCGCAACGTAACGGATTGCCGGTTTCGCCCCTCCGCCATGCACCGTGGCCAAGCGTTCAACCGGGAAAATTATTCCACCTATGATTGGTCCCGAGCCAAACGGTTGCTTATCCTCTGTCACAACCTTGACTAATTTGTCGCCGTTGCGGAAGTTTCCTCCCGAACGCTCTGCTCCATCAATCAATCGAGTGTGAATCGTGTCCCAAGCCACTATCAAATCCCCGCCGAAGCCGTTTTTCATGTCCTTCGGTTTCCAAGTTCTGGCAGCCATGGTCATTGGACTGCTGCTCGGCCTCATCGCCCGAAACATGGGCGTCGATGCGGCCGGCAACCCCAACTGGTTGACCGTGACGCTCCAGACGATCGGCTCCATCTTCGTGCAGCTTCTGCGCGCGTTGGTCCCGCCGCTCGTGTTCACGGCGATCGTTGCCTCCATTGCCAATCTGGCGACGCTTCAGAATGCAGCGAAGCTCGTCTGGCAAACCCTCCTCTGGTTCGCGATCACCTCGTTCATCGCTGTCATCATCGGCATCGCGCTCGGCCTCATCATCCAGCCAGGCGTCGGCTCGGCGGTGTCGCAGGAGGCTGCCAAGGCGCCGTCCTATGCCGGCTCATGGCTTGATTTCCTCAAGGGCCTGGTTCCCGGCAACATGCTGGGCCTGGAGGCAAGCACCAAGCTGACGGAAGGAAGTGCCAGTACGTCGTTGAATTTCAACGTGCTGCAGATCCTCGTTGTTTCCATCGCCTTTGGTGCCGCCGCGCTGAAAGCAGGCGAAGCGGCCAAGCCCTTCCTTGCCTTCAACCAGTCGCTTCTCGCGATCGTCCGCAAGATCCTCTGGTGGGTCATTCGCCTGACGCCGATCGGCACCATCGGCCTGCTCGGCCGCGCCGTGGCGCAATATGGCTGGGGAACGCTGGCGCAACTCGGCTGGTATGCAGCTGCTGTCTATATCGGCCTCGCCATCGTGCTCTTCGTCGTCTATCCCGCGCTGCTGATCGCGCATGGCCTGAAGCCATCGCGCTTCTTTGCCGGTGCATGGCCGGCAATCCAGCTCGCGTTCGTCTCGCGCTCCTCTGTCGGCACCCTGCCTGTCACCGAAACCGTGACGGAGAAGAGCCTCGGCGTGCCGCGCGAGTTTGCCGCCTTTGCCGTCCCGCTTGGCGCTACGACCAAGATGGATGGTTGCGCGGCGATCTACCCGGCAATCTCGGCGATTTTCATCGCGCAATTCTTTGGCGTACCGCTCGGGCTGCAGGAATATGTGCTGATCATCTTCGTTTCCGTGCTCGGCTCGGCCGCGACTGCCGGCCTGACGGGGGCGACCGTCATGCTGACGCTCACCCTGTCGACGCTTGGCCTTCCGCTCGAAGGTGTCGGCCTGTTGCTTGCCATCGACCCGATCCTCGACATGGGTCGCACTGCCGTCAACGTCGCCGGACAGGCGTTGGTGCCAACGATCGTCTCCAAGCGCGAAGGCATTCTCGACGAGACCGTCTACAATGCCGGCAAGTCCATAGAGGATCCGGAACCGGCTGTAGGCCTCCAGACGGCCTGATTGGATTCACACCCAGAGGAAGCCGGCATCTCGCCGGCTTCTTGATTCTATTGCCTGGCTAAACCGCTCGGTGCCTCGGATCATTTGCGGCAGTCTCGTTCTCACATGAGTGCTGGTTCAAGCTTCCACCGGCACGGTTTGGCGCGCGCCAGCCAAACCGCCTGCATTATCCTGAGGTTGAGCAGCGCTTGTCGCACGACCGCGATGTTGCAGTTCGAGGAACCTGCGCACGCACCGGCTTCTAAGATGGCTGCAACGCCTCGCATCGATAGCGTCAGTGAAGCAGGACCGAAGGTCGGCTACCCCAAATCGTGGCAGATCATTCCGAACTCAAGACTGGCGGATTGCCGGTAATACTCGCGCTTCAATCAGCGCGTTTGAATTACTATCAGCAATACCGTAGAGTTGTTATCTGCCAGCGATTGGAATACTGAATGGCCGTGATTTCTGCCTTAACAGCACGTGACAAGCGGAGCTTGAATGCCGGTCATCTTCCAACGGATAAATGAAGACCACGCGTTGCGGGCGGCGGCCATCATCGTGAAGGCATATATCGGGCCGCCTTGGAACGAGGCGTGGACCTTGGAGAGAGCGACGGCACGGATGGGCGAGTTGTCGACCACTCCCGGTTGGCTCGGCGTCGGGGCATTGGAAAATGGCGCGTTGCTTGGCTTTGCGATCGGCCTCCCCCATACGTCGGCGGCCGGCAGGGGCCTGTACATTCCTGAAATCGCGGTTCTGCCTTCTCACCAGGGACGTGGCATCGGCAAGCAGTTGCTAAGATTTCTTGAGGCTGAAGCCTTGAGTTCCGGCTTTTCGAGCGCGTGGCTTTTGTCGCAAAGTGAGGGCGCCACTGCCGAATACTATAAGGCGAGCGGCTACAATCAGGCTACGAAGCTCAGGATTTATTCAAAGCCGCTAAAGTGGAGTCCTGGGTCAGCGCGCTGATGATTTGTGATGCAACTGGCCCGTGCCTGAGTTCGCTTGGATGATTGCTAGGCATCCCCCGCGCTGCATACGCTCTGGCGCCAGCAGTCCAAACTCGGGGCGTACCAAGTCACGCCGAGGCTTCACACCAGCATTGCGCTGCACCTTGACTCCATGGCCGAGACAATCCACGCCTTCAGCCAGGCTTGTGCTGCCGTTTTTTAAGCCGGCGCCCTACCCTTCGTAGTGCCCCGACGACGCGGCGGCAGCCGACTTGACGACCAACGCCACGTCGGCCCCCTTGATCACGCTCACCCCGGCGGCACGTAGATCGGCAACCGTCTTCAGTCCCCCGGCCTTCGGTGAATCCAGCGGCTCGACGCTGCGAGCCTTCAGATCGACAATCCAAAGGCCGTCCTCACCTTCGATACCTATCACAACAACTTTGGCCATCCGTATTCCCCTCTCACTATGGATCTGCTCGGTCTAAAATCCTGCCCTCTTCAAGCCTTCTCTGTAGAGGTCCTTGTGCCATTGTTCCTTGCTGGGAACGGCGGCAAGCCACGTGTCCAGGTCGAAATTGGGGTTGGCTTCGCGCACCCGGCGAACAAAGACACGCGCTCTGTCCCTATGGCCCAACATCGCCCAGTTCGCGGCCGAAAGCCTGTCGGCCAGGCTCGGATCGGCCATACGTCCGATGTAATCCAGCGATGTCTCGAATTCACTCAACGCGTAGTTCGCACCTGCGGCGGTCCAGAGATAGGAGTCCGGGCTCAACGGATTGAGCTCAATCGCATGTTCGATCTTTTCCAACGCCTTGCCGGGAAGCGAGCAATGGACGAGTGTATCGGCATGGTCGGCAATGATATCGGCATAATGGGGACCAAGCGTCTCCGCCAGTTCCATCGCTTCCGCGCTTTCATCGAAAGCCCCCTGCAACAGCTTGGCCACGCCGAACTCGCGATAGCCGTCAGCCAGATTCCGGCGGGCCCCGATGGCACGCGTAGCAAACACCTCGGCCGCCTTCAGCAGTTCGAGGTCGCCACGTGCCGTCAGCAGCCATTCCTTTGAGTAGGTCCTGGCGATCGAACTCAGCGCCGGCGCAAAATCGGCGCTCGCATGGAGTGCGGTCTTCATCTCCTTTCGAGCGCGCCGTAGGTCCGGCAGCGTCAGCCGGTTCAGGTGCCGCCGTCCCACGAGATAGCTGTGATACGCCGCCGGATTCAGCTCGCGATAAAGACGCGCCGCCTCATGCCGCTCGATCTCGCTTGAAACCGAAAGCGCGATGTTTCGTGCGATCACACGCCGGGTGGCGACGAGTTCCGGATGGCTCAGGCTGAACCTTTCCGCCCACACGACTTCATTGTCGGGAAAGAAGATGAGCTGGACGAACAACGTTCCTTCGCTTGTCTGACTGCTGATCCGGCTGTCGAGGATGTAGTTCAGGGAAAATCGCTCGAAGAAATCAGCCTGGTCCTCAAGCTGGCGCCCGATCCGGACGGCAGAATGGTGGGCGATCACCTGAAGGCTGTTGAAGGCGCAAAACCCGATGGTGATATCCTCGATCAGGGCGCTCGCGATAAAGCCAAAGTCCGGGCGCCCGACGTAGTCGCTCGGAGGCAACAGCACCAGACGAGGGATTGCGTGGCGGTGCGTTTGTCCAGATCCAGTCTGAAAATCAGGTTCGGACATGCTGGCGGTACGAGCGTACGGCCGTGCGACCGGTCCAGGTCCGGCATCCCGGCTCGCCAAGGTGTTCACGAGATCGGCACCTCGTGCAAGCGCATCGCGTCGCCTCTCGAGAATTTTCCTGAGGTGGTCGACTTGCTCTTCGGCTTGAAAGATTTCGACAAGCAACTGCAACGTATCGGGATTCGGATCCGCGTATTCCGCCTCGATGAGCAATATCCCCGCATCCTTGAGAACGTCAGCCTCTTCCTCCGAACGCGGCGCGCGCGCCGCTTTTCGCAACAAAGCTTTGAGAAGGGTATTTTGGCGGTCTTTCTGTTCCGCGAGCCAGCCATAAAAAGCGCGGCTCTGACAGCCGACCGCCCCCAGGAATGACCGATGCATCAGCGTTGCAAGGCTGCGGAGCTGGGGCAAGGGATCGGCTATTTCGCTATCGGTCGCCGGATCCATGTCCGATGACAACGACGCGCGATCCATATGGATCATGCTACTGGTAAAGGAGAGGAATTGCGCTCCAATTTCGTCCTGGCGGACCTTTATCCTGGAAATCAACTTGCGCATGTTCACGAGCGGAACGGCACTGTCTTCGTTGCCCCACAAGAATGCGGCCATCACCGTTCGGTGTTCGGCTCCATCTTTGGTCGTGAGCAAATAAGCGAGAAGTAACAAACCTTTCTCGGGATAGGCAATTTGCCTTCCCTCTGAATCGACGAGCCTCAAGCCCCCAAAGGTTTGCAGCAAGAAAGCCATTTGTACCTTTAAGCCGTTCCGCCAATATTGATTGGCATCCGCGTGCCGAAAAAAATTCAACAGCAGTCGGCCACTAATCTAGGAAGCGATTGGACAAACGATTGCGCGACAGAGTTTGTCTTAATACCTCACACAATTCAACCGGGAATTTACTGTGGGAGAAGGGAGTTTCCATAGCTTACGAGCACCAATGGGTAATCGACAGGCGGTCTATTCTACGTTCCACTCCAGGTTTTATTCCACTTTTTGACGCAACGACAGGGAATCGCGGCCGATGTCCCGCGGCGAAGGCCCTGATCGCTCTCTGCGTTCATCGAAAGCACCAATGCTGCAGCGGGGCTTGGCTGCTTGGCGCCACGGCTTGACCGAAGACCGCCAATGCACGCTCAGGGTGACTTGGCGCTCCGAGCCTATCGCGCTTGCGCAGTTACGGTTGTCATGCCGGCGGCATGTCCCTGTATCCGGGCACGCGTCAAGGCTCTCGGCACGACCTCAGGGTTGGACGGCGCTTATTCGATACCGGATGCAGCCGGCTCATCCGTTGGATCCGGTTCGGATTGCAACTCCTCCGCCGGCAAATCTCGTCTCAATGTCGCAATCTCTTGTCTGCCCCAGGCTTCGGCTCGATCCATCAGCGAGCGCATCTCGCTGTTGAGAGCATGCGAACGCATGACGTCGTCTGCATGGCTGGTATTGGTGCGCGGATCGTAAAAGCTACCGATGTCCGCACCGGCGGCGCGTCTGGCCTGCTCCAGCTGCGCTCGTAGCTCGGATAGCTCGGCTTTTGCCGCGAAATATCGTCTCATCACGTCGATGAGTTCGCGGTCGCGTGCCTTTGTCTTCATGGAAGCCTCCCTCAAAACGCAGCCTGAGTGATCCCACAAGATGTCAAAATCTGGGTACTTCGCCCATGCGGGCGTGTTGCCTGTGGACGGATTGTCGCGGCGCCGGATTGGCAGTGGGTTACGAAGCATCATCGTGATTGGACTTCGCGCCCAACAAGAGTCACGCTTTCGGTGGGGTAAAATGGGCTGGCGCAGAGCATCTATCGTCTAAATGGAGGCGACAATGAAGCACCACACACGCGAGCAATTGCAGGTCTTTGCACAAATCGAACCGGAATACCGGCCGCTGAGCATGTCTCGCAGGGAACGCCTCGAACGTTGGGCGGAGGTTCTCGAGCAGAGCCCGTCCCGACACCTGGCGACATTGTATGAAACCGAACACCAGTCCGCTGCCGTGCGCGATACATTGCGCAGCGACGGCTCGCCGATCTCCGTCGCGTTCGAAGATACCGTACTGCGTGCCGCAGGCATGGAAAACGACACCTACGGCGAGGCCCTCAGGTTCTTCGAGTTGCGCGACTGGCAGCTGCACGGCGTGATCTGCTACTGCCACTTCGGTGCAACGGTGAACGCGCAGACGGCCGCAGAACTCGTCAGGTCGATCTCGACTGGCGAACGCAGCGGCCTATTCGCCCGGCTGCGCGCGCTGTTCGTCGGCTGACGCGAGCCGCATTTCACCATGTTGTGAGATGCTGCGCGGCAGGATGGTAGTTCGCCGATGTAGAGATGTTGGCGAGATTAAAAGCGCCGGGCCATGCCCCCGCTTGCTTCAAGTCTTCGTCACTCGATCTCGGCGTCGCCAGGCACCGAGGCCAGCAGGGATCGGATCACGTGAAGCCCGCGCTCCAGGTCCTTGAGCGGCGGAGCGGAGATCGCGACGCGCACCGCGTTTGGTGCACGCCCTGGGATGGCACTAAACACGCCCGCAGGCGTGATGGCGACGCCTTGTACAGCGGCCGCCGAAACGAACGCCCCGGCACTCCAGATCTCCGGCAGTTCGAGCCAGATATGAAAGGCGTTGCTTTCCGCCGACGGCGACACATGGCCGAGAATGCGCGCCGTCAGCAACTGCCGATCGCGCCCATCCTTCCGCTTCAGCTCAGAAACATGGGCGGCTGTGCCGTCAGAGATCCAGGATAGCACCAGGTGCATTGATAGAGACGACGCCATCCAGCCCCCGGCACGCATCACCGCGGCAATGCGAACCTTGACCTGCGGCGGCGCGACGACAATGCCAACGCCAACGCCCGGACCAAGCCGCTTCTGCATGCTGTTGACGTAGACGACACGCTCCGGCGCATAGGCCGCAAGCGGTGCCGCGTCGGAAAGGAATGCAAAGGCAGCGTCCTCGATGCAGAGCAGCCCGCTCTCCTCGAGCGCCTCGGCGAGGGCAGTTCGTCGTGCGTGCGACATCGAAAAACCGAGCGGGTTATGGATGGTCGGCTGGATGTAGATCGCATCGAGCGGCTTCGCGCGATGCACCCTGATAAGCGCCGCAACGTCGACGCCGTCACCGTCGATCTCAAGCGGCACGAGCTGCAAGCCGAGCCGAGCCGCCATGCGGATGACCGAGGGATAGGTCAACGGCTCGACGCCGATGCGATCGCCAGGCTTGCAGACAGCTGCCATGGCGCATGCAATCGCTTGGCGTCCTCCACCGGCAAGAAGGATGCCGTCAGGCCTCGGGGACCAATGATCGTGCGCGAGATAGCGCGCAACGATCTCGCCAGCGCCCTTTGGCCCGAAGGGACCGAGAGCGTCCATGGCGTCAAAGAGTGTTGCCGGGTTGGCCATGTCCTTGAACGCCGGCGCCATCAGGGCCGCCTGCTGCAGGGAGCCCGATGTCGCCAGTTGCAGATCGATCGGCGCGTCGGCGATCTCGCTGATCCGCGCGGATTGCAGCCGGTCCGGCGTCCCGACGAAGGTCCCACGCCCGACTTCGCCGACAACCAGACCGCGGCGAACGAGTTCGGCATAAACACGGCTGGCGGTCGAGACCGCTATTCCTCTCTCATAGGCAAAGGTTCTTTGCGGCTGCAGCCGCGTACCGGGGGGCAGCTTTCCAGAGGCGATCTCGCTGGCGACAACGTCGGCGACGGCGCGGTAATCCAACATCTCAAATGCTCCGAGGGCAATACACCAATTGAACTCTTATGACATCGGTGCATTTGTAAAACAAATTGCAGCGCCGGATCAATGTCATGCCCTTCGCCACCGTCCCCACAACTTCCCTGCCAACTCTACACGATGTCGAAGCGGCCGCCCGCCGTATCGGCAAATACTGCATCGAGACGCCCCTGCTGGAATCGCCATATCTCAATCAGAAATATGGTGGCCGGTTGCTGCTCAAGGCTGAAAGCCTGCAGGTCACGGGTTCGTTCAAGCTGCGTGGCGCGGTCAACAGGGTAGGGTCGCTGACCGACGACGAACGGCGGCGTGGCGTCGTCGCCCGGTCTTCCGGCAATCACGGCCTTGCGATTGCCTATTGCGCCGGCCTGATGGGCACATCAGCCGTGGTCGTCGTACCGGAGACCGCACCGGCGGCAAAGGCCGAACGGATTGCCGCCTATGGGGCACGCGTCGTAAAGGTTGCGATGAAGGACCTCGCCGACGTGGCCGCCGAAATCACGCAACGCGAGGATCGGGTCCTTATACCGCCGGCCGACGATTTCTGGGTGGTTGCCGGTGCCGGCACCGTCGCGCTTGAAATGGCAGAACAGGCCGCGAGGCTGAATGCCCAGATCGATGTATTGCTGACCTGCTGCTCCGGCGGAGGACTGACCGCCGGCTGCCTGCTGGGGTTGAGCAAGGCGTCTCCGTCCACCAAGGTTTATGGCGTCGAGGCCGTTGGGTTCGAGAAGATGGCGAAATCGCTCGCAGCCGGCAAACGCATCAACCTGGCACCAGGCGGCCATTCGATCTGCGATGCCATCAGCGGGCTCTACATGGCAGAGATTCCCTTCGAGATCATCAGACCTGATCTGGCCGGTACGCTTGCTGTCACGGATGACGAAGCAAAGGAGGCCATGCGCGTGGCCTTCAGCGAATTCGGCTTGGCTCTCGAGCCTGGAAGCGCTGTCGCGTTGGCGGCCGTGCTCGCCCGCAAGATACCGCTCGAGGGACGTACGTTTGCCGTCACGCTATCCGGCCGGAACGTCGATTTGGACCTTGCCGGCGCCATCCTGGCGAGTGGAGAGCCAACGGTCGGCAGGGCATGAACATGTTCAGCCACGTCACCGTTGGTTGCAGCGACCTTGATCGTGCCTCCGTCTTCTACGACGCCGTTCTCGCGCCTCTTGGTCTTGTCAGGCGAACAATCACTCCGGATGGCGGACCGGCTGGAGCGTGCTGGATCGCACCAGGTCAGGCATTGCCGCGCTTTTATGTCTATGAGCCGTTCGACAGGAAGCCTGCCAGTGTGGGAAACGGTAGCATGGTCGCATTTCTCGCGCCGACACCTGCGGCGGTCGACCAGGCCCATACTGCGGGCCTAGCGGCCGGCGGTACGGACGAGGGCGTTCCCGGTCCGAGGCAGCACTATGGAGATGGCTACTACGGTGCATATCTGCGCGACCCCGACGGCAACAAGGTGCATGTCGTCTGTAGAGACGACATGCACCTTTTAACGTAACGGTCCGAATGCGCCGGCGCGTAAAGCGGGACGCAGCCTTATCGGCCTGCTCCGGCAACGATCGCCGCCGCTATCGTCGCATTAAACCCCACTTCTGCCAGCACCTCGGCCGTATGTTCACCAAGCGCCGGTGCCGGACGCCGGAAGCGTCCCGGTGTTTCGGACATGCGCGGCACGATGTTGTGCATGGGCAGCGCACCGTGCTCCGCATCATCCAGCGACACGATCACCTCGCGCTCGGCAAAATGGGCGTCATCGGTGGCATCGGCAATGTTGTAGATCGGCCCGACCGTTGCGCCACTGTCGCGCATGGTGGCAAGGGCTTCGTCATGCGAGCGCACGGCAAACCAGGCCCCGATGGCGTCATCGACCAGATCGCGATGCTTGAGGCGTTCGCTGTTGGAGCGGAAGCGCGGATCATCGTTCATGTCGGCCCGGCCGATGATCTCGAATATCCGCCGGGCGACCGCCGGCGTCGAACCGGAGAGCGCGACGTATTTGCCATCGGCGCAGCGGTAGACGTTGCGCGGGCATGCGGTGTTCGAGGCGCTGCCGATGCGTTCCTTGACCGTGCCGTTGAGTGCGTAGATGGCAGCTTCTGGACCAAGCACCGAGAAGATCGGCTCCAGCAGCGACAGGTCGATGACCTGTCCGCGCGCTCTGCCCTTTTCGCGGGCAAACAGCGCCGTCATCGTCGCCGACATGCCGTAGACACCGGCGATCATGTCGGCGAGCGCGAGCGGCGGCAGCACAGGTTCGCGGTCGGGAAAGCCGGTGCGGTAGGCATAGCCGCTCATGCCTTCGACGATGGTGCCGAAGCCGGGAAATTCCGCATAGGGGCCTGTCTGCCCGAAACCGGAAACGCGCACGACGACGAGATCGGGATTGCGCGCGAGCAGCGCTTCCGGGCCAAAGCCCATCTGTTCCAGGGTTCCCGGGCGAAAATTCTCGATGAAGACGTCGGCGCTCGCAACAAGCGCCCAGAGTGCCTCGCGGTCAGCCGTTTCGCGCAAATTCAGGACGACAGAGCGCTTGTTGCGCCCATAGGTCTTCCAGAACAGCGACAGGCCTTCGTCCTTCCATTCGCGCAGCGGATCGCCGGCCGGCGGTTCGATCTTGATCACGTCGGCGCCAAAATCGGCAAGCTGCAGCGACAGCATGTTGCCGGCGACCAGACGCGAAAGGTCGAGAACCTTGATCCCTTCGAGAGGACCCTCGGCGGTCGGATCCCAGTGTTTCCTCGCAAATTCGCTCACTGGATGCGCCCGCCGGTCTTGTCGTCGAACAACAGGATATTGGCGGTGTCGAAGCCGATCGTCACGTTCGCGCCCGATTGCAGCAATGCGCTTTCCCCGAGAACCACGGTGATATCGGTGGTCTCGAGCCGCAGCATCACTTCCTGCGCCTCACCGGTCGGCTCGACCAGCACAACCTCGGCGGCGATGCCGCTGTCGGCAAGCTGGATGTGTTGCGGGCGAATGCCGTAGACGAGCTTGCGGCCCTGCACGAGGCCATGGCCCGAAGGCAATGGCAGGCGGGCGCCATCGGCAAGCCGCAGCATCTCACCGTCCACTTCGCCGCGCAAAAGGTTGATCTCGGGCGAGCCGATGAAGCTGGCCACGAACAGGTTCTGCGGGTTTTTGTAAAGCTCCAGCGGCGGTCCCATCTGCTCGATCTTGCCGCCGTTCAGAACGACGATCTTGTCGGCCATGGTCATGGCTTCCGTCTGGTCGTGGGTGACGTAGATCGTCGTCTTGCCCAGGCGCTGGTGCAGCTTCTTGATCTCGCCGCGCATCTTAACCCGGAGCTTGGCGTCGAGGTTGGAAAGCGGCTCGTCGAAGAGAAATGCACGCGGATCGCGCACGATGGCGCGCCCCATGGCCACCCGCTGACGCTGACCGCCCGACAGTTCGCGCGGAAGCCGTTCGAGCAGATGCCCAAGGCCAAGGATGTCGGCTGCTTCATCGACGCGACGCTTGATCTCGCTCTTCGACACGCCGGCAAGCTTCAGCGCGAAGCTCATGTTGTCTGCTACCTTCATGTGCGGATAGAGCGCATAGCTCTGGAACACCATGGCAAGGTCGCGCTCCTTGGCCGGCATGTCGTTGACGATGCGGCCGCCGATGGTGATTTCGCCGGCGCTGATGTCTTCCAGCCCCGCGATCATCCGCAGCAGCGTCGACTTTCCGCAACCGGACGGGCCGACCAGGACCACGAATTCGCCGCTGCCCATGTCCAGCGAAATATTATCGAGCACCGGCAGGCTGCCGTAGCTCTTTCCCACATTCCGCAGTTCGATCTCGGACATGGTTTCTCCTCCCAATTGATAGGCCGATGCGGTTCTGGCCCGCCGGCCCGTTGGACCGGCAGGCAGGATCAAACCCGCTCAGGCGGACTCGATAATCTCGAACGTTCCGACGCTCATGCGACCGAGCGCGCCGAGGCGAAGGCCGGCCATACCATAGGCAAACTGGTCATCGCTCGCCTCGATCAACGGCTTGCCGTCGATGGCAAAGGACAGCGCATCGCCCTTTACCGAAAACGCGAAACCGTAGCTCTTGCCGAGCTCACGCTTGAACGGGGCGCGCGCGAGAACGGTGGTGCCGAAATCCTCCTTGAGGATGACGACGTCGTCGCCGTCGAAGCCCGCGGCATAGAACCGGCTCGTGCCCTGCACGCGGGCCGTTACCAGTTGCGACGGCCCGGCGAGCGGCTTGACATCCGCTAGGACCTTGACGTCGCGGGCGTAATAATGGCCCGTCCACATGTCGGCGTCACTGGCCGTATGGGCGTGAATGCGGCCGTCCTGCAGCGTCCAGTGACCGCGGTTCCAGGTGAAGCGCGAGATCGCGCCCCATTCCTGCACTTCACCCTTGGGATCGATCGCCGTATGGCCAGCGCCCTCAACCTTGAAATCGGCGAGGAACAGGCGGCCGAGGAATTTCAGACGGCCGAAATACTCGACCTGGATGCCGATCTCGTCGATCGCTTCGGCACCCTCCGGCACGGTGAATGCGTAGTCCTGCCAACCTTCGTGGTTGGGGACGTGCCACGCACCGGTCTCCTCGATCGCGCCTGAAATCGCCCGGCGGATATAGGGCGCGACGCGCAGGTTGCCGTCACCGTTCCACGGATCGAGCCACAGCTTGAACGACACTTTCTGGCCGGCATCGACCAGCGGCGAGAACATCGGACGATAGCGCTCGTCGTCGAAATCGGACCGGCTATAGAAGGGTTTCCAGAAGATGCGTCCGCCCTGGCCGCGCTCGAGCCGATCGAGCTGGATTTCGAGCGAGCCGCGCGAACCTTCGGCCTGCCTTTCGGTCGAGCCCTTGAGGCTGATCTGGTTGAAGCCCTCGGTGCGGAAACCATGGGTCGAACCCGGCAGATCGAAATCGAAGCGAACGCCGCGGCGGGTAAAGTCCTCGAGCCACAGGGCCGGCACATCGTCTTCGCGCAGTTGCAGCGCCAGCACGGTCAATTCCCGGGCGAAGGAGGGAATATCGACGATGTTGATCGAGCCGACGACGCCCGAGGCGACGATGAAGTCGTTGATTGGCTTCCGGTACTTGTCCCAGTTCGGCTGAAGCCCCTGGAACGTGCCGACGATGGCGCCGGCATTGCCGGCATTGCAGTCGGTATCCCAGCCGGCCATGGTCGCGATCTCGGCGGTGCGCGGCAGATCGCCTTCACCGTAGAGGATCGCCATGACGGTGACACCGGCGTTCGGGATGATGTGGCAGACGCCGGGATAGCGATCATAACCCCATTCGGCTGTCAGCATGTCACGGCAGGCGCGCCAGTTGCCGGGGTTGGCTTTGTGAAAGTCGATCACGGCCTGCACTACCTGGGCATAGGTCGAATTCGCGTCGATGGTTGCCATGGCAGCGTCGATCACCTCGGCGATCGACGTCGCCTCGAATGCCTTGGCGATTGCGGCGGCGCAGAAGCGGGCGCCATTCAGGCCGTCGCCGTCATGGGCGACGCTTGCCGCACGGGCAGAAGCGTCAGCCGCCTTCTGCGGCTCGCCCGGATGCACCCAGCCCCAGCTGTCGATGAAGATCTGGCCGCCGATCTGTTCGGCAACGGTTGCGCCGTTCTGGGCGATCGATCCGGACTGCGGCGCGGGGATGCCGGCGCGCAGGTTGCGGTAGGCGGTGTGTTCGGTCGAGACGCCGAAACCGCCCCACCAGTACATGCCATGCTCTTCGGCGGCATAGTTCACCCAGGTCTTGCCGACATCGGCCGCGCTGGCCTTGAGACCATAATCCCGCAACGCGCGGATGAAATAGACCGGGCCGTTGGTGTCATCGTCGGCGGCAAAATTCTTGAAATCGCGCAGGTACTGGGTAACTTCGCCATAGGTCTTCTGGACGCGCTCATAGCTCCAGATCGTCGGTTCGACCGGCGCACCAAGGCGAACGCCAATGGCCTTGCCGATGAAACCGGCATAGATCTTCTCGTAAATCGTCTCTTTGCTGAGCTTGGGCATCATGCGTCTTTCGTTATCAATCAGAATGTAAGGGCGGCGCGGAAGCTGGTCCGCCGGTCGGCTACCGCCTGGTCGGCGGCCTGGATGATGGTCGCCGTTTCGGTGAACCGATCGGCGGCGGCGGTGAGGTTCAACTTATTGACCTGATCGAGCAGGGCGTGGTCGGCAACGTCGATGACGCCTTCGCCGTGCATCGCGCCAAGAATCGCGCCGGCCATGACGCCGATGGAGTCGGTATCGCGGCCGGAATTGATGCCATCCTCGATCGACCGGCGGAAATCGCCGTCGTTGAACAGGCAGAATCCAAGTGCCAAAGGCAGTTCCTCGATCGAGCCGAGGCGGCTTGGCTGATAGGCGGCAGTCAGCCGCCCTGCCTTGGCGGGCGTGTGGTTGACGTCGTCGCCCATGGGAGAATAGGGCGCGATGGCCGCATGAAACGCGGCAACGACGGTCTGATAGTCAGCACCCTGCGCCTTGAGCTTGCGGGCAACTTCGGCGATGTCAGCAATGGCGTTGCGCGTGCCGTCCTTGGCCAGTGCCAGAACCGCTTCGATCACGCCTTCGATATCCGTTCCCGAGATGAAGGCCGCGGCGACTGCGGCGGCAAACGCGCCGGCAGCTTCAAGCCCGAAGCTTTCCTGGTGGCCGGAGGCGAATGCGATCGCCTCGTCATAGGCGGCATTCGGATCGCAGGCATTGACGACGCCGATCGGCGCCACATACATCGCCGCGCCGCAATTGACCATGTTGCCGATGCCACCTTGGCGCGGATCGCACGAGGTGAGCTGGTGGCGCTGGAATATCCACTTCTCGGGATAGAACAGCCGCTCGATCAGCATCGCTTCGCGCTGCAGTTCCGGTACGTAGCGCGGCACCCAGGCGATCTGCTTGACCATGCCGTCGGCCATGTCCCAGGCATCGAGATGCCTGCGGACCTCGCCATAGATATCCATCAGGCAGAGCGTCATCAGCGTGTCGTCGGTGACGATGCCGTTGCCGCGCACCCGGCCGTTGCGGGCCGTGGCATCCAGCGACATCTTGTGCCACTCGGTGTTAAGCGACGTCACCCGCCCATACTTGACCGCGATCTCCGCGGCCGGCAGCTTTTCGACCGGCGCCCCCATGGCGTCGCCGAGCGCGACGCCATGGATGAGCGCGCGGACCCTCCCCTTCAGGGAGAGCCCTTGAACGCTACTTTTCTGCATCTAGAACCGTCCTTGCATACTCGTTGAGACGTTTTCCCCCTGCCGCTTCCCACTCCGCGACATACTGGTCCCACTGATCCATCTTGGCGGCGCCGGAGATGAACTTGTAGACCCAGGACCGATAGACGTTTTCGGTCGCGTCGAGATCGGCCGCGTAGTCTGCCGGCCAGACGAAGGTGTTGTCCGGCTTGAAGTCCTTCTGGATCGTCGCCAGCGACTGCTGCGCCGCTTCGGACTGCCAAACGACGGGCGGGGTCCAGTTGGCCGCAACCATGAAACGGGCGTACCAGGTCGCGATCTTGTCGGTGACTTTGTAGCTGTCGCCGTCCTTGGTGTATTCCTGACCCTCGAAGCCGAAGCGATCGAACATCTGGCCTTCGGGGCTCGCCATGAAGTCGAGCAGCTTCATCACTTCGGCCTTGTGCTCGGAGATGGCGGAAATCGCCAGCCCGCGCGATTCCTTGGAGACGTCGACCGCTGCAAGGCCCTGCCCGCCCGGTCCCTTCGGTGGCGCCAGAAGCACCAGTTCGGTACCCGGATGGACCTGGCGCATCTTGCCGCCATAGATGTCGATGACTTCGCCGGAGGAGCCGAAGATCACGCCCGCCCGGCCGGTGTAGAACTTGTCTTCCTTCACGTCGAACTTGGTGGTGATGTATTCGGGATCGTAGAGGCCCTGCTCGCGCAGCGAGGCGTAGAAGGCGATCTTATCCTTCTCTTGGGAGGTGATGCGCGACTGCACCCACTCACCGCCTGCGTTCTTCATCCAGGTTCCGGTGATGCCGAAGGCCTGGTTGAAGATCGAATCGAGCTCGTTGGTGTTGTCGGCCGTGGTCACGCCGTAGCTGTCGGCGACGCCATTGCCGTCGAGGTCACCGTCCTTGATGGCCTTGAACAAGGTCACATAGTCTTCGACGGTTTCCGGCGCCTTGAGGCCGGTCTTTTCCAGCCAGTCCTTGCGGATCACCGGCTGGGGTCCGCGCACCGGATAGACGTAGAGCAGGTAGGGGTAGTTCTTCAGCCGCTCGACATTGTGCGGCCACAGCGCATCCTTGAGATATTTCGTATCGGCCAGCATCGGGCCGAGGTCTTCAAGCACGCCCTGCTCGACCATCTTGGCGTCGCCGCCCTGGAAGTAGATCAGGTCCGGGATATCGCCGGAAAGCAGCATGACCGATAGCTTGTCGGCATAGCCGGAAGACGGCAGGTCGACGAGTTCGATGTCGAGATCGGTGCCCTGCGCCCGGAGCGCTTCCTCAATGCGCTGCAGGTGCTTGACGTCGTCGGGGTTGGACGGGGTGAAGTCCTTGGACACGACCCGGATCTTGACCGGTTCGGCCATTGTCGGGGCGGCAGCACCAAGGCTGAGCGCCAGGGCTGTCGATGCCAGCAGGACCATTTTTCTAAGCATTTCGTCTCCTCCGTTTGGATAGGCTTCTTTGTTGGATCTCGTGTCGTGTTCAGCCCTTGAGCGCGCCGCTCATGGTTCCCTTGGTGAAGAATTTCAGGATCAGCGGGTAGATCGCCAGGATCGGCACGATGGTCAGAAGGATCATGCCGGCCTTGAGCGACCTCAGATCGATCTGGCTGGCGCCGGTGTTGTTGCTGGCGTTGTTGGCGCCGACGATCGCAACCTTGTCGCCGTCGATCACGAACTGGCGCAGCACCACCTGCAGCGGCCATTTGCCCTGATCGTTCAGATAGATCATCGCGCGGAAGAACTCGTTCCAGTGAAAGACGAGATAAAACAGCGAGATCGTCGCGAGCGCCGGCTTGGCGAGCGGAAGCACCAGATGCCAGAACACCTGGAAAGGGTTGGCGCCATCGAGTTCGGCGGCTTCCAGCAGCTCCTTCGGGATTTCCTCGAAGAAGCGGATGAGGATGATCAGGTACCAGGCATTGACCGCCTTGAAGAGGATGACAGACCAGTAGCTGTCGAGAAGGCCGAGGCGCTTGTTGACGAAGTAATCGGGAATGATGCCCGGCTCGAATACGATGGTGACGAGAACGAGGATGAACAGCGCCTTGCGGCCAGGCAGGCCGGGCCGCGAAAGGCCCCAGGCCATCAACGCGGTGCCGACGACGCCGATCACGGTGCTGACGGCGGTGATGAAGATCGAGTTGAAGATGCCGCGTTGCACATTGGGGTGCTGCAGGAGAACGCTCCAGACCTCGAAGGAGAAGCCCCTGGGTATGATGGTCAGCCCGCTCATGCCCGGCACCTTTGCCGGCTCGGACAGCGAGACAGCGAGCAGGTTGAGGATCGGCTGGACCGTGACGACGGCGAGCAACAGCAGCGTCGAAACGATGATCGCATATTCGATGCGTTCGATCGGGGTCTTGCGTGACAGGGCCATTACCAGACTCCCTTCCCGGTCAGGCGTTTGGAAACGAAGTGGGCAATCACGATCATCATCGTGCCGAGCACGGCCTTGAACAGGCCGGCGGCCGTTGCCAGCGAGTATTCGCCGGTCTGCAAACCGATGCGGTAGACATAGGTGTCGACGATATCGATCTTGCTGCGCACCACATCGTTGGAGAGGTTGATCACCTGGTTGAGGTCGGCGTTGAGGAACATGCCGGCGTTGAGGATGAACAGCGTCGCGATCGTCGGCACGATGCCCGGCAGGGTGACATGCCTGATCTTCTGCCAGCGGTTGGCGCCGTCGATCTCGGCTGCGTCATAGAGCTGCTGGTCGATAGCGATGATGGCGGCGAGATAGAGCAGGCTGTCCCAACCTGCCGAACGCCAGATTTCCGTGAAGACGAGTACCCAGCGGATAGCGCCGGTATCGGTCATGAACGATCGGGGCGCCATGCCGGCCATGCCCATGAGATTGTTGACGGCACCGTCGGTCGGCGACAGCGCCGCGATGAAGATGCCGGCGATCACCACCCAGGACAGGAAATGCGGCAGGTAGATCGCCGACTGGATGAACTTGCGCAGCGACCCGCCGCGAACCTCGTTCAGGAGCAGCGCGACGATGATCGGCACCGGCAGGAAGAATACCATCTTCATCGCGGAGATGATCAGCGTGTTGGCGAGCACCTGCCAGAACACCGGCGAGGAGAACAGCACCTGGAAATGCTTGATGCCCACCCAGATGTTGGGCGGCACGATCCGGACCTGTTCGAAGGCGATGCGCGCCTCCCAGATCGGCAGGTAATGGAAGACGAGGAAGAACAGGATGCCCGGCGCCATCATGACGTAATAGGGCCACCAGCGCCGCCAGCCGTCGGCGGCGAGCGCAACGCGTCCCGTCCTGCGGCGTGCGCTTGATTTGGGAACGTTCCCAAACTTAGGCGAGATCACCGCCTCGTCACGATTGGTCATTCCTACCCCCTCCCGGAGCTTGCTGCGCGTCTGGGCTGGTCAAGCGACAGATCGGCCAACGAGCCGCGCTCGATCAGCCGGCATGGCATGAACACCCGGCCATGCTCGGGACGGCCGGCGATTTCATCGAACAGGCAGTCGACGGCGCGCACGCCGATCTCACGCCCGGGCTTGGCAACCGTCGTCAGTCCCGGCCAGGAAAATGCGCCTGCGGGAATGCCGTCGAAACCGAGGATCGAGACATCCTCCGGGCAGCGAAGCCCGGCTTCGCGGACGGCGACCATGGCGCCGAGCGCCATCAGATCGTTGGCGGCGAAAACCGCGAGATGCCCGACCCGGTCGCGTTGCAGCAGCCGCATCATCGCCGTGCGCCCGCCTTCGACGGTGTACTCGCCATCTTCCATCGGCAAAGCCGCCGGGTCGATGTCGCGATCGACGCAATGCTCGTGGAAGGTCCGCAGAAACCGTGCACGCGCGATACGCGACTTCGGCCCCAGGATCAGTGCCGGCGCATGATGCCCCTTGGAAACCAGATGGTCCATGCCGAGCCGTACCGCCTGGGCGATATCGGAACCGACACTGGAGGTGGACGGAAAACGCTCGGCACTCGAGCCGATCAAGACGAAGGGCAGCCCGAACCTGTCGAGATCGTCGAAATTGTCGGCGACCGGATTGATAATCGCGCCATCGACCCGCGCCTGCCGCAGGGCCCGGAGATGGCTGGCTTCGCGGCTGTGATCCCAATCGGAAGAAAACACCAGCAGCGAGGCCCCGTTTTCGACCGCGCGATCCTGCGCGCCGCGCGCCACCTCGGCCCAGAACGGGTTGGTAATGTCAGGGATGACGAGACCAAGCAAACCGGTGCGGCCGGACCGCATGCCGACGGCGAGATCGTTGCGCTCATAGCCGACGGCACGGGCCGCATCGAGAACCCGCTCGCGCGCCTCGTCCGTGACATTGGACGCGCCGGAGAGTGCCCGGCCGGCGGTGCTCTTGGACACCCCCGCCTTGCGCGCGACGTCAATGATCGTCGGCCGCCTCCGCTGCATCAAACACGCCCTCCCATGGCATGAACTCATGGGAACGTTACCACGGAGATTTCGAGTCCGCAAGTCCACCCCTTCAGATGCGGCTTTGCCAGCGGTCGAACACAGAAAAAGAAAAAGGCCACCGTTCAGACGGCGGCCTCAAATTGAGAGGTGTATAACCTCCAGAGGGAACATCGCTATCGCAGCCGGGAGGATGGCTGCACGTCAAGCGACCCTGATAATGTGACAGCTCGGGCGCCGGTTCTCAATCAATGCAAAACCAGAACGGAAGCCAGAGCGGGATCGCTCTTCCAATATTCGCACGGCGGCCGCGATTTTGTTCCATCTCGTGAGGCTCCCGTCTCACCTTCAGATCCGAGCACGGCCAAACCAGCGTCCACCGTATTTCCGTTCAATTCGGCCGCTGCGCCGCAGTCAGCAACCGTGCTGGGCTGAGACCGGACGGGGGCGGCTGGCACCATTGGGCGGAAGGGCATGGGGAAAGTGCGGCGGTTCCGCACATCCGGCACATCGCCTTGACATACGCGCCGTCGCAATTACGATAGTGGCATGCTGATCGTGACTTCATATGCCCTTCGAGAACCCGCGCGCCTGAAAACGGGATCGTAACCCGGCCGCGGCTTTTGTCGTACGCGACCGGGGTATGTCACTCCATCCCAGCTATCTCTCTTTTGGCTGAGACGATGAAATCGATCGCCGGCTCGTGCCGCCTTGAGCGGACTTCCTGATAGCGAGCAGGCCCTTAGTTCTCGACAGCGTATATGAAAAACATCCCGCAAATTGACAGCTGGCACTCGGGCCTGTTCACCGAGCTCGAAATCGTCACCGCATTCGGCGAAAGTCGAGCAGCGCTCGGCGAACTTTTCGATTGCGACATGCTGAGGGGCGCGCGACGCCCGGCCGACGCAGGCGATCCGGAGTGCTTCGACCTGTCGGCAACGGCGCGTGTCAGCCTTGCCATCCTCCACGCCCTCTGGCGCGCCGCTGGTCTGCCGCTTTGCGTAGCCGAGCAAGCGCTTTCGAACTGGCCGCAAATCGCGGTCTCGGTCGCACGTATTGTCGACTTCGAGCGCGAAGCTTGGGAGGACAGATGCGCAAGCCGCGAACCGGCATCCGCCGCAGATCCCTTCCAGTTCTTCGGGCCGTTTGCCGAAGAGCCTCTGCCCGTCGGCAGGATCGACGAATATATCGACCTGATCGACGGACGATATCTGCTGTGGCGCAAACCGAAGGACGATCCGCACAGGATCGGGACGGCGATCCACGCCAGCCAGGAACGCCTTCTTCTCGACCCGCAGGATGCGGCCGCTCAAGCCGACTTTCTTGAGGCCGCGGCCTTTCTCCGGCGCCCCGCCGAGCACGAGCTGATCTGGTTGGGTTCGACGGGAGACGAAGTGTTCCAACCGACGTCGGCGCCAAGCGGTTCTCACGCTCCCGAGCGCTTGCCCACCTCCATCCTGTTGGGCGACGCAGGCAGGGCGGCGACATTGGCCACGAATTATCTCTCGAAGCGCTCGGTCAATATCTCGCTTGCCGCCCGCGCCATGAAACGACGGGCACTCGGGCTGCACATCAGATAGCCCTACTCCTTTCACCGACACCGCGAGCTTTTGAAGACACAAGGCACATCATGATCCAGACCCCCTATTACTTGATCGACAAGGCGAAGCTGCTTCGAAACATGGAGAAGATCGCTTACGTGCGCGACAAATCGGGGGCCAAGGCGCTACTCGCGCTCAAGTGTTTCGCCACCTGGTCGGTCTTCGATCTGATGCGCGAATACTTGGATGGCACGACCTCTTCGTCGCTCTATGAGGTACGGCTCGGGCGCGAGAAATTCGGCGGCGAAACCCATGCCTACAGCGTCGCCTATGGCGACAACGAAATCGAAGAGGTGATCGGCCATGCCGACAAGATCATCTTCAACTCGATCGGCCAGCTGGACCGTTTCGCGGACAAGGCATCCGGCATCGCCCGCGGCCTGCGCCTCAATCCGGGAATGAGCTCATCCAGTTTCGACCTTGCCGATCCCGCCCGCCCCTTCAGCCGGCTCGGCGAATGGGATGCGGCCAAGGTCGAGGCCGTCATGGATCGCATCAGCGGCTTCATGATCCACAACAACTGCGAGAACAAGGATTTCGGCCTGTTCGACCGGATGCTGTCGGAGATCGAGGAAAAGTTCGGCGCGCTACTTTCCCGCGCCGAGTGGATCAGCCTTGGCGGCGGTATTCACTTCACCGGCGACGATTATCCGGTCGATGCCTTCTGCGAGCGCCTGAAGGCCTTTTCCGGCCGCCATGGCGTCCAGATCTATCTCGAGCCCGGAGAAGCGTCGATCACCCGGAGCACGACGCTCGAGACCACCGTTCTCGACACACTCAACAACGGCAAGGATCTCGCCGTCGTCGACAGCTCGATCGAGGCGCATATGCTGGACCTCTTGATCTACCGCGAAAGCGCAAAGGTCGAGCCCAATGCTGGCCCACACAGCGTCATGATCTGCGGCAAATCCTGCCTTGCCGGCGATATCTTCGGCGAGTTCCGCTTTCCCGAGCCATTGAAGGTCGGCGACCGCGTCTCGTTCCAGGATGCGGCCGGCTACACCATGGTCAAGAAGAACTGGTTCAACGGCGTCGGCATGCCGTCAATCGCCATCAGAGATCTTGACGGCAGCGTCAGGCTTGTCCGCGAATTCACCTTCGCCGACTACGAACAGAGCCTTTCCTAAAGCATCCCGCCTTTAAGTGGAATCACTTAAGGCGGATAAGATGCTTTAGAATCAAAGGGCTATAGCGCCCTTAGCGCGTTCTTCTGAACGCACGGCGCTCTAGGCTCGTCATATCCCCAAGGGAAAAGGAGACATCCCCCGAAATGAAAAAGAACGTTCTCATCATCGGCGCCGGTGGCGTGGCTCAGGTCGTGGCGCACAAATGCGCACAGAACTGCGATGTACTGGGAGACATCCATATCGCATCCAGAACGGTCGAAAAGTGCCGCGCGATCGTCGATTCCGTGCGCGAGAAAAAGAGCCTGAAAACCGAAGTGACGCTCGAGGCGCACGCGCTCGACGCCATGGATGTCGAGGCGACAAAGGCGCTGATCGAAAAGACCAGGGCCGGCATCGTCATCAATGTCGGCTCCGCCTTCGTCAACATGTCGGTCCTGCGCGCCTGCATGGATACCGGGGCTGCCTACATGGACACCGCGATCCACGAAGATCCGAAGAAGATCTGCGAGACGCCGCCGTGGTACGGAAACTACGAATGGAAGCGTGCGGAAGAATGCAAGGAAAAGGGCATCACCGCCATCCTCGGCGTCGGCTTCGACCCGGGCGTGGTCAACGCCTATGCGCGCCTCGCCAAGGATGAGTATTTCGACAAGGTCACCGCCGTCGATATCGTCGACATCAATGCCGGCAGCCACGGCAAATATTTCGCCACCAACTTCGATCCGGAGATCAACTTCCGCGAATTCACCGGCGTCGTCTATTCCTGGCAGAACGGCCAGTGGCAGACCAATTCGATGTTCGAGGTCGGCAAGGAATACGACCTGCCGGTGGTCGGCAAATGCAAGGCCTACATGACCGGCCATGACGAGGTTCATTCGCTGGCAAAGCATATGGACGGCGCCGACGTCCGCTTCTGGATGGGCTTTGGCGATCACTACATCAACGTCTTCACCGTCTTGAAGAATCTCGGCCTCCTGTCGGAACAGCCGGTGAAGACGGCCGAGGGCCTCGAGGTCGTCCCGTTGAAGGTGGTCAAGGCGGTGCTGCCGGATCCGTCGTCGCTGGCACCGAACTATCAGGGCAAGACCTGCATTGGCGATTTCGTCAAGGGCCTCAAGGACGGGCAGGAACGCGAAGTCTTCATCTACAACGTCGCCGACCACAAGGACGCTTTCGAAGAAGTCGGATCGCAGGGCATCTCCTACACCGCCGGCGTGCCGCCGGTTGCCGCCGCCATGCTGATTGCCTCGGGCGAGTGGGATGTGAAGCAGATGGTCAACGTTGAAGAACTGCCGCCGCGCCCGTTCCTAGACATCCTCAACCGGATCGGACTTCCCACCCGCATCAAGGATGCGGACGGCGACCGCGCGTTGACGTTCTCCAGAGACCATAAACCGAACCACCTCCGGTAGGTCGTCATTTAGCGCGGCCGGCTGGCATATGGACGAAGCCCAGTCATCGCCAGGTGATTGGGCTTCCAACGTTTCTACAGATTTCTCGACGCGCACGTCGATGAATCCACCCGGCGAGCGAAACGCTTCGTTAACGCGATTCACTTAGCTGCCCGTACCCCGGCGTCTCGCCGGCCAACCACGTATGAGTTCCAACTGACATGCCCCCATTGACTGCCCCGGTTCACAGTTTTCATCAAAAGATTGCATCGTTTTGCGAGCTCCGGCTTGCCCGCGCCCTTCCCAAGCACGACTACGACAACCTCCGTCACTACATGCTTGATTTCGTTAACCGGCGGGCAATGCCGCCGCAGACCGGCAACAAGCTCGACTGGAAGGAAATCGGCCTTGCCTGCGATCTCGACGACGACAGCCTGCGAATCACCAAGCGCCTGGCCAAGCACGGCTTCGAGGCCATCATTCGCTGGCTGAAGGGCCCGAGCGCCAGCAAGCCCGACAGAAAGACGCCGGCCGCCCAGGGCTGGGTCAAGGCGCCTGCGGCACCGGCGCGCAGGATCGGCTTGGAGCAACGGCGTTTCGCCACCACGCGGTAATTTTCCGCCCATGGCGTCCCCGAAATCGCTTTTGATTCAGGCCGGGACGCTGCAGACTTCAGCGCTGCAGCTTTTAGAATCGTTACATAACGGCAGCGGGCAGGGCCTCCACGATCAGTCTCGCCCGCGGCACTCAGGATGCCGACAGCTCGATCTTCGGCCAGGTCTTTTGGACCGATGGGTCGGTCTCGATCGCTACCGAATGCCGCTCGCGGAAGGCGGCAGCAAGGGTTTGCAGGGCCTTGCGGGATCGCGCGTCGGTCAGGGTCGAATGCAGAACGATCTCCGAGGACGGAAGCGGCGGCAGGCCAAACTGTTTGCTGACTTCGATCGTGTCGGAGGGCGCAAGGCGACAGGAGAATGGGCCGACGGCGAGCCCCGCCGAGACTGCAGCGTTGACAGCGGTCGACACGCCGACGAACACCTCCACCCAGGGAACGCCGGCCGCGTCGAGCGCGCGCGTGGCGATGTCGCGCACGCCGCAGAGCGGCGCCAGCGCTGCCAGTCGCAGCGGCTCACCCGGTCCGCGCTTGAAGCCGGGTGAGGCGAACCAGCCGAAATGTTCCGGCCCAAGCGTCTCGCCATCGCGCCGGTCTTCGTCGCGCCGGATGATGACGGCATCGAGCTCTCCGCGGTCGAACGCGCCAAGCAGGTTTCGCGATGTCTCGAGCCTGACCTCGATGCACAGGCCGGGGTCATGGGCATAGAGCCGCGCCAGCAATGTCGGCACTTCCGGGCCGGCGACGTGGGCAGCAATGCCGAGGCCGAAGCGGCGACGTGTCGACGACAGCCCTGCCAGCGCGCGCTCATGGGCGGCGAGGAATTCGCGCGCGCCCTCGATGAAGACAGCGCCCTGCGCCGAGAGCCGAACCTGCCTTGGTGTACGCTCCAGCAGCCTGACGCCGAGCCGATCTTCGAGCCGCTTCAGCTTGACGCTGATTGCCCCTTGCGTGCTGCCGAGGAACTCCGCAGCGCGGGTAAAGCTTTGAAAATCGGCGATCGCGACGAAGGCCTGCACCGCATCCACATCCAGCGTCGTCATTGCAACCATCCGATTTTGTTATCTCTGAAATACCTAACCATCCAATTCAGTTGTGATCAAGGCCAGACTATGGTGCCCCGGTCCCCAAGCGATTTCAATTCGGGCGGAGCGTGTGGAAAGGCCGGAACCGGTTTTCCGCGATGCCCGCCAAAGCATCGAAAGACCGTGAGCATGAACCAACCCATAACCCGCCGCAGTGCGCTGGCACTGGCAGCCGTCTGCCTCTCCTCGCTGATGTTCGGCCTGGAGATTTCCAGTATTCCAGCAATCCTGCCGACGCTGGAGCAGGTGCTCGGCGCAGATTTCAAGCAGCTGCAATGGATCATGAACGCCTACACCATCGCCGTCACGGCGGTTCTGATGGGAGCAGGCACATTGGCCGATCGCTACGGCCGCAAGCGCATCTTCGTCGCCGGCATCATCGCCTTCGGCATCGCCTCGCTGATCTGCGGGCTGACCGACAACATATCAGTATTGATCGTCGCCCGCTTCCTCCAGGGTATGGCCGGCGGCGTGATGCTCATCTGCCAGATCGCCGTCCTATCGCAGCAGTTCCAGTCCGGCCGCCAGCGCGGGATCGCGTTTAGCTGGTGGGGCATCATCTTCGGGATCGGCCTCGGTTTTGGTCCGATCGTCGGCGGCGCGACGGTCGCGCTCTTGAGCTGGGAATGGGTGTTTCTCGTCCACGTCCTGCTTTCAGGCGTGACGGTGGCGCTTGCGCTCGCAGGCGTCAAGGAATCGCGCGATCCTGGCGCCGAGAGCCTCGACGTCGCCGGCATCGTGACGTTGTCGGCCGCGGTCTTCTGCATCGCCTATTTCATTACCCAAGGCCCCGAACTCGGTTTTGCCAGCCCGACCGCACTGTCAATCCTCGGCATTGCCATCGTCAGCCTGATCGGCTTCGTGATTGCCGAAAAAGTCAGCGCCCGGCCGATGTTCGACTTTTCGGTGTTCCGCATCCGCAGCTTCTCAGGTGCGCTGTTCGGTTCGGTGGGCATGAACATCAGCTTCTGGCCGTTCATGATCTATCTGCCGATCTGGTTCCAGGCGGGCCTCGGCTATGACGGTGTGACCGCCAGCATCGCCTTGCTCGCCTACACGCTGCCCCCGCTTATCGTCCCGCCGTTTGCCGAACGGCTGATGCTTCGCTTTCGTCCAGGGATCGTCATCCCGGCCGGCCTGTTCACGATCGGTCTCGGCTTCCTCATGATGAAGATCGGCAGCAGCGTTGAGAATGCCAGCTGGCTAACGATGCTGCCGGGGTGCGTGCTGGCCGGCATTGGCCTCGGCTTCACCAATACCACGGTGACCAACGCCGCGACCGGCGCGGTCGCCGCGGAGCGCGCCGGCATGGCCTCGGGCATCGACACCAGCGCGCGGATGATCTCGCTGGCGATCAACATCGCGCTGATGGGGCTGATCCTGGTCGAAGGCGTGCTGTCTTCGCTGCAAAGCTCGCTTTTCGGGCGAGTGACCGACACCGAGCTGCGTACGCTCGCCGAGAAGATCTCGGCCGGCGGCATGCTGACTTCGGACTATGGCCTGTCGGAGACGGTCATCCATACGGCGCTCGGCGAGGGTTTCGGCTGGGTCATGCTCTATGGCGCCATCGGTGTCTGGCTGTCGGCCGCCGCAAGCCTGCTCGTCTTCGGTCTCCGCGCCAAGACGGAAGCGGTGCTTGCGTGTTCGACGGCGAAATCGTCGTAACACACGTAGCCGACTAGTCACCGAGGGCAAGGCAGCGCATCGGGCCAGATAGACTGGCCTGATGGACCATGGATGGCGGTCCGCGCCGTAATCCGACCTCTGCCTCGCCGACAAAACGCGTCGGCGCGGCGAAAAGTCCATTCACGGGCACGCCGGCGACGGTTATATCGTGACCATCGTTGACGCAGATATATTGGACACGTTGCTTATGACCGACACTGTTATCGATCGCTTCCTTCGTTACGTCGTTATCGACACTCAATCGGATGCCAAGTCGAAGACCACGCCCACCACCGAGAAACAGAAGACGCTCGGCCGACTGCTGGTCGAAGAGCTGCTGGCAATGGGCGTATCGGACGCGCATCTCGACGAACACGGCTATGTCTACGCAACAATTCCCTCAAACGTCGACAAGCCGGTTCCGGTCATCTGCTTCTGTTCTCATATGGACACGGCACCGGATTTCACCGGTACCAACGTCAAGCCGCAGATCGTTAGGAATTACCAGGGCGGCGACATCCGGCTAACGGGCGACCCGCAGCAGGTCATTCGCGTCAGCGAGCATCCTGTGCTGCTCGACCAGATCGGCAATGACATCATCACCACCGATGGCACGACGCTCCTGGGTGCCGACGACAAGGCCGGCGTTGCCGAAATCATGTCGGCAGCACAGTTCCTGATGGACAATCCCGACGTCAGGCACGGCACCATCCGCATCCTGTTCACCCCCGACGAAGAAGTCGGCCGCGGTGCCGACAAGGTCGACCTGAAGAAGCTCGGCGCCCAGTTCGGCTATACCATCGACGGCGAAACCGCCGGCCATATCGAAGACGAGACCTTCTCCGCCGACGGTGTCGAGATCGCCATTTCAGGCGTTGCCATCCATCCGGGCTTTGCCAAGGGCAAGATGGAGAATGCCATCAAGATCGCCGGCGCCATCATCGATCGCCTGCCAAAGGACATCGCCCCTGAAAGCACGGAAGGCCGCGAAGGCTTCATTCACCCGACCGGCGTCACCGGCACGATGGAAAAGGCCAGCCTCAGCCTGATCGTCCGCGATTTCGAGGACGAGGGCCTGGCGACCAAGGAAGCCATGCTCGAAGGCATCGTCAAGGACGTGATCGCCGCCTATCCGGGGTCATCCTACACCTTCGAGGTCAAGCAGCAGTACCGCAACATGAAGGCCATTCTCGCCCGCAACCCCGAGATCGCCGACAATGCGCTCGAAGCGGTGCGACGTGCGGGCATGACGCCGGTGCGCGGCAGCATTCGCGGCGGTACCGACGGCTCGCGCCTGTCGTTCATGGGCCTGCCCTGCCCCAACATCTTCGCCGGCGGCCATGCCTTCCACTCGCCGCTGGAATGGGTGAGCCGCCAGGACATGGAACGGGCGGTCAAGACATTGGTCGAGCTGGCAAAGGTCTGGGAAGAGCGCGCCTGAGGCTGGTCATCCGAACGAGCGCAGCTTTTTTCGAGATAGGATCGTCGGAAGCAAAAAGAGCCGAAGCACGCGCAACGTGCTTCGGCTCTTGTCGTTTCGGAGAGTCGTCACGGCGACGCCGCGACACAGCGAAGTCAGCTGCGCAGACCCGGCGCTTCCTGGCCGGTGCGGGCGACATATTCGGTGTAACCGCCGCCATATTGATGCACGCCGTCCGGCGTCAGCTCCAAAACGCGGTTTGACAGCGCCGCCAGGAAATGGCGGTCGTGCGAGACGAACAGCATCGTGCCCTCGTACTGCGCCAACGCCTTGATCAGCATTTCCTTGGTGTCGAGATCGAGGTGGTTGGTGGGCTCGTCGAGCACCAGCAGGTTCGGCGGATCGAACAGCATCATCGCCATCACCAGCCGCGCCTTCTCGCCGCCCGAAAGCACCCGGCATCTCTTCTCGACGTCGTCGCCTGAAAAGCCGAAGCAACCGGCCAGCGCCCTGAGCGGACCTTGCCCTGCCTGCGGGAATGCATCTTCCAGCGACTGGAAGACCGTGCGCTCGCCATCGAGCAGATCCATCGCGTGCTGGGCGAAATAGCCCAACTTGACGCTGGCGCCGAGCGCCACACTGCCCTCGTCCGGATCGGTCGAGCCTGTCACCAGCTTCAAAAGCGTGGACTTGCCGGCCCCGTTGATGCCCATGATGCACCAGCGCTCGCGACGACGCACCATGAAGTCCAGACCCTCATAGATGCAGCGCTCGCCATATTTCTTGTGCACGTTCTTGAGGTTGACCACGTCTTCGCCTGAGCGCGGCGCCGGCCGGAACTCGAACGTCACGGTCTGACGGCGCTTGGGCGGTTCGACCCGGTCGATCTTTTCGAGCTTCTTGACCCGGCTCTGCACCTGGGCTGCATGCGAGGCGCGCGCCTTGAAGCGCTCGATAAACTTGATCTCCTTGGCGAGCATCGCCTGCTGACGCTCGAACTGCGCCAGCTGGTGCTTTTCGTTCTGCGCCCGCTGCTGCTCGTAGAAGGCATAGTCGCCGGAATAGCTGTTGAGCGAGCCGCCATCGATCTCGATCACCTTGGTGATGATCCGGTTCATGAACTCGCGATCGTGCGAGGTCATCAGCAGCGCCCCTTCGTAGCCCTTGAGGAAGGCCTCAAGCCAGATCAGGCTTTCCAGATCCAGGTGGTTGCTCGGTTCGTCGAGCAGCATCACGTCAGGGCGCATGAGCAGAATGCGGGCGAGCGCGACGCGCATCTTCCAACCGCCAGAAAGCGCGCCGACGTCGCCGTCCATCATCTCCTGGGAGAAGCTGAGGCCCGCCAGCACTTCGCGTGCACGGCCTTCCAGCGCGTAGCCGTCGAGTTCTTCATAGCGTGCCTGCACCTCGCCGTAGCGCTCGATGATCGCATCCATCTCGTCGAGACGGTCGGGGTCGACCATGGCGGCTTCAAGCGCGTGCAGCTCGGCGGCAACCGTGCTCACCGGCCCGGCACCGTTCATCACCTCGGCAACAGCGCTGCCCCCCGACATCTCACCGACATCCTGGTTGAAGTAGCCGATCGTCACGCCCTTATCGACGGCGACCTGGCCTTCGTCCGGCATCTCTTCTCCGGTGATCATCCGGAAGAGCGACGTCTTGCCCGCACCATTGGGGCCGACGAGGCCGACCTTCTCGCCCTTGTTGAGGGCTGCGGATGCCTCGATGAAGAGGATCCGGTGGCTGAGCTGCTTGCTGATATTCTCGATACGAATCATATTTTAGGGGCCCGAAACGTTGCGGCGCCCTTATGTCACGGGTGACAGTCGCGCCGCAAACGTTGATTCGCGACGTCTGCCCACCCAAAAACGCACGGGAAACGGGGCATCAAACGGCTTTGACACCCCGTTCAGCCACAGGATTACTGGTCGGAGTAAAAGCCGTAGAGAACCGGCATCAGCCCGACCAGCACCTCGAAGCGTTTGAAATTCTTGCGCTCCGGGCGGGTCCAGCCGGTTTCGGCCAGCGCCGACAGCCGCGGGAACACCAGGCGGTCGAACACACCGCGGTCGGTCATCGGCTCTGACCAGATGCAGCATTGCAGCCCGCGCAGATGTTTCTTCTGGGCGTCGGTCCAGCCTTCGATCGGGTCGAACAGGTAGAGTTTTTCCGGGTCCGACCAGCCGGCCCAGCTGCCGCCGGGCTCTGACCAGGCCGGGCTGTTGGCCATGTCGAGATAGTAGACCTGTCCCGGGCAAACGACGATGTCGTAGCCTTCGCCGGCAAGCTCGGCATTGGCTTCGACCGTTCGCCAGCCGAAGAGCAGCGACTTCTGCTTGTCGATGACGTTGCCATGGGCCGCCTCCTGCCAGCCGCCGGTAACGCAGCCACGGCTTGCGAGGAACCCCTGGACGCGCGCCAGGAACTCCGCCTGCAGCACGGCGGCACCCGATCCGTCGATCTCGTCGGCCCCGTGGGTGTTGGTGACGACATTGAGCCGCTTGGCGTGGGTCGTCGCCACCTCTTCGCCAGCCACCGCCCGCAACCGCTCAAGTGCCTCTGGCGAGCCCGACCAGGCGCCGAGCGGCACCTCATCGGCACCGACATGGATGATCTTCGACGGGAAGAGTTCGATCAGTTCGTCGAAGACGACTTCGAGCACACGATAGGTTTCTTCGCGCGCCGGGTTGAGGCAATTGTCCGGGAAGCCCTGCACGGAATAATAGCTGCCGGCTTCGTTGGGATCGCGCAGCTCCGGAATGGCCTGCAGCATCGCGAAGGAGTGTCCGGGCACGTCGATCTCCGGCATCACCTCGATCCCCAAGGTTTCCGCCAATGCAACGATCTCGCGAACGGCTGCCTTGGTGTAGTAACCGCCCGTCACCTGCGGGCCGGAGCCGAGCAACGGCGGGATCTTGCGGCCATGGCCGCGCCAGGCACCGACCTCGGTCAGCGCCGGATAGGCGTCGATCTCGATCCGCCAGGCCTCGTCGTCCGAGAGGTGCCAGTGGAAGCGGTTGAGCTTGTTCCAGGCCATCAGCCGCAGGAACCGCGAGACCTCGGCGGTGCTGTAGAACTGGCGGGCAACGTCGAGATGCGTGCCGCGCCAGCCGAGCGCCGGCTCGTCCCGAATCTCGCCGCCTGCCGGAAACAGGAATGTGCCGGGATGAAGCTTAGCACCCCGCAGGATCTGCCCGAGCGTGATCAGGCCATAGAGGAGACCGGTGCGCGTGCCGCCGGTCACAGCGACGCCAGCTAGCGAGAAGCGGATGACATAGGCTTCCTCCGCAAGGTCGCCCGAAAGCGATAGCGCGGCCGGAAGGCCGCCTTCCGCTACCGGCCGAACAAGTCCTTCGACCGGAAACAGGCTCCCCGTCAGCTCGGCAAATGCGCGTGCTGCGGCTTCGGCTTCTGCCCCTTCCGGCGCAAGGTCGAGCCCTGATGGCGGCGTCAGGCGGCCGGAGACGGATACGTCCTGCGGCCAGGGCACGACCGAAACGGCAACCGGTGCTACCTTTGGCACGGGATAGATGACCGCGCCACGTTTCAGCTCGGCGTTGTCGCCGTGGGCGCGCGACGGCACGACCGAGATCGGCGCGGTGCTGCCGTCGGCAAGGACGAGATAGGCGGAGTTGGCTCCGTCGGTCCAGTGCTGCGGCTCGAAGCTCATACCGTGCGCCTTCACGATCCACACGCTTCCCGGCTGAAGCACCAGGTCAGCCGGCGGCGCGAACTCGGAATAGTTGGAAAGCCGGCTCAACAACTCTCCGCCTTCGACGGCGGCGGCAGGGTCGATGCGTGCAGGTCCCGAAACGCAAAGTCGAAAATCCCGAAGCGGGCGATCGGAGGCGTTCGTCAGTGTCAGCGAATAAACCGCTGGGGTGTCCGTCTTTGCCGGCGTCCAGAGCGTTTCCAGACGGAATACCGGTTTCGTAGCGATCGTCATCATCATCTCCAGAAGGGTTAGTCGTCGATCTTGAGCATGCCGGCATAAATGCCGGGCGCGGAATTCGGGATTGGCATGGCGCCGACGGTCCGCTCGTAAAACGCCGACGGACCAACATCGCCGATGATGGCATAGGCGTAGCCCATCGTCTTCAAATCGAGCAAAGAAGCAAGCAGCAACGCGTGGCCTATTCCTTCGCCGCGTGCTGCTTCATCGACGCCGGTCGGGCCGAAGAACCCGCGCGCGATCGCCTCGTGACAGGCAAAGCCGATGAGCTTTCCATCACGCGTGGCGAGAAGGCAGGTTGGCGGCTGGCGGGTGAGCGCGACGGCGGTCTCGCCGGCCCAGCCCGATCCGAATTTTTCCCGGACCCACGCGATCACCAGCTCGAACTCGGGTGCCAGGGCACGCCTGATCGTCACCCCTGCCGCATCCATCCGCTGGTCGAGGTCGGGCTTTGGGCGAAGCAGAGACAGATTGACGAGATAATCCATGAGCAAACCTGTGATGTTGGAATTAGGCGACGCCGAGTGCGCGCACGAAGTGGTTGGGACCGACCTGTTCGACCACGCTCGAGACCGGCCGGCTGATGCGGCGAACCTCTTCGGCGTGACCGAGAAAGCGGGCGCTGGCGCCGGGCACGAACGGGCGATCCGGGTCGGGCACGGCGGAGAGCAGCAGCTGCGTATAGGGGTGGCGCGCATCACCGATCACGGCTTCCGTCGCGCCCCACTCGACCATCTGGCCCGCAAACATGACGACGACGTCTTCGGCAATATGCGCGGCGGTGGCGATATCGTGGGTGATGTAGAGCATGGCGAGATCGCGATCGCGCTTGATGCCGGCCAAGAGTTCGAGGATGTCGAGGCGGATCGAGACGTCGAGCATCGATGTCGGCTCGTCGGCAACCAGAACGTCGGGCCGAACCGCAAGCGCCCGGGCGATGTTGACGCGCTGGCGCTGTCCGCCGGAAAGCGCGTGCGGAAACTTGTGTGCGGTCAAGCCGGGATCGAGGCCGACATCGCTCAAGAGCGTGTCGACCGCTTCGCGCAATTGCGCCCTGCCCCTGGCATGCCCGTGAAGGGCGAGCGGTCTTGCCAGATGATGATAGACCGTGAACACCGGGTTGAGTGAGGCGAATGGGTCCTGAAACACCATCTGCACCGCGCGGCGATAGGCCTTCTCTGCAGCCGCACTACCGGTGGCGGTGATATCGCGGCCACGAAATTGCATCGACCCCGCCGTCGGGGCGTCCATGCGCGCAATGATGCGGGCGCATGTCGTCTTGCCGCAGCCGGATTCGCCAACCAGCGCCAGCGCCCGCCCCGGTCTCAACGCCAGCGAGATACCGCGCAGCGCCTCGACGTGACCAAAGCTGCGGGTGATCGCATCGAGCTGGACGATGGCGTCCGTCGGCACGGGCGCAAGAGGGGAAGCAACGGGCATGACGTTCATTCTACGGCCCCCACTCTCTTGACGGAAGCAGGCAGCTGCGGAATGGCGCCCCAGAGCTTGCGGGTATAGTCGTGAGCCGGCGCACGGCTGATCTGACGGACGTCGCCGACCTCGACCAGTTCGCCTTTCAGCATCACACCGATGCGATGGCAGAGCTGCGCCATCAGATGCAGGTCGTGGGTGATGAACAGGACAGAGAAGCCATGGGTGCTCTGAAGATCAACGACCTGCTCCAGGATTTCGCGCTGCACCACCACATCGAGCGCCGTCGTCGGCTCGTCCATGATGATCAACTGGGGCCGGAGCGCAAGGCAGATGGCAATGACGATGCGCTGTCGCATGCCGCCGCTGAACTGGTGCGGATAGTCATCGAGCCGGCTGGCCGGGATGCCGACCAGGCGAAACATCTCCTCGGCCCGCGCCCGTGATTGTGCCCGGGTCGCGCCGGTGTGCCGGTGCAGCACGTCATGGAACTGCGCCTCGACCCGCATCAGCGGGTTGAGCGAGTTCATCGCGCTTTGGAACACCATGCCGATGCGCCGCCAGCGTACGTCCTGCAAGGCCGTCTCCGGCATCTGCAGCAGGTTGCGGCCCTCGAGCAGGATTTCGCCGCCGGCCACCCAGGCCGGCGGTTTCGACAGGCGGGTGATCGCGTAGGCAATCGTGCTCTTGCCGCAACCGGACTCGCCGGCAAGTCCGAACAGCTCACCGCGGTTGATGTCGAAGGAAACGTTCCTGACCGCACGAAAGGCGCCGTCGTCGAGCAGGTAATCGACATCGAGATTGCGGACCTGCAGCAGCGGCTCGCTCATCGTCCCACCTCCAGCGCGCGGTTACGCCGCCTGTTGAGCCGCAGCCAACGGCTGAGCGCAGGGCCGGAACGAAGCTGCGGATTGGCAATCTCGTCGAAAGTGAAATTGAGAAGCGCGAGGCCGAGCCCGACCAGCGCGATGCCGGCCGCCGGCGCACCGATATCCCACCAGGCGCCGATGATGATCGCCGACGAGTTCTGGGCGTTGTAGAGCATCGTGCCCCAGGTGACGCGCAGCGGATCGCCGAAGCCGAGATATTCGAGCGTCGTCTGGGCGACGATGGCGTAGATGATGCTGCCGACGACGTTGATGCCGATCAACGGCACGAGGTTGGGCAGGATCTCGACAAAGATCACCCGCCAGTGCGGCTCGCCGACCATGCGGGCGGCAACGACGAATTCGCGGTTGCGCAGCGCCAAAGTCTGCGAGCGGGTCATGCGGGCGCCCCAAGGCCAGGAGGTGAGCGCGATGATCGCCATGATCGCCAGCGGCCCGACCGTGCCGGCGAAGGACGCGAGCAGGATCAGCAGCGGTATGTTGGGAATGACCAGCACGGCGTTGGTCGCGAGATCGAGCGTGGCATCGGTGCGCCCGCCGAAATAGCCGGCCACCAGCCCGACGATCGTGCCGAGTGCTGTGATCGCAAGGCCGGTCGCAAAACCGACGGCGAGCGACGGACGTGCACCCCAGACGAATTGGGAATAGACGTCGCGCCCCATCTTGGTGGTGCCGAAGACATGCTCGACCGTTGGCGGCTGATGCGAGCGCCCGACCCGTTCGCCGGGATCGCCGGGGGCGATCAGCGGCGCCAGAAGCGCCATCAGGCAAAGCGCGACGATGATGGCGAGACCGGCAACGGCCTTCTTCTGCCGCCATAACAATGTAAGACCCGAGGTCATGCGCGCCCCTCCCGGATACGCGGGTCGACGACGCCGTAGAGAATGTCGACAAGCAGGTTTGCCCCGAGCGTGGCCATCGTCATTAACAGCAGCTGCCCCTGGATGACGGGATAGTCGCGCGCGACGCTGGCGGTATAGAGCGTGAGGCCGAGGCCGGGATAATTGAAGACGATTTCGGTCACGATCGATCCGCCGAACACGGCGCCGAGCATCAGCGCGAGGTTGGTCAGCACCGGCAGCATGGCATTGCGGGCGGCATAGCCGAACATGACAGCGGATTCGGACAGCCCCTTGGCGCGACCCATGGTGACATAATCCTCGCCGAGCACGGAGATCATGCTGGAGCGCATGGTCGTCTGGAACTCGCCGATCAGGTAGGGAGAGAGCGTCAGCACCGGCATGATCGCATGCAGAAAGACACTGCCGAAGTAAGTGAAATTGAACCCCGGATCGAGGCTCGGATCGTAGGCATAGCCGACCGGCAGCAGGCGAAGGGTGACGCCGAAGATGAACAGCGTCGCCAGCGCGATGATCACGGGCGGCACAGCGATCATCACCACCGAGAACGGCGAGACGAAGCTGTCGAACCGGCCGCCGCGACGCCAGGCTGCCAAGGCTCCAAGCGAGACCCCGATCGACAGCGAAAAGACGATTGCGGTTACCACCAGGAACGCCGTCCAGCCGGCCGACCGCCCGAGAACCTCGAGCACCGTTTGCGGGTAGTACTTCACCGATACGCCGAGATCGAAATGCGCCAGCCCGACTATGTAGTCGACGAACTGTTGCCACATCGGCTGTTCGATGGCGCCGAACCGCGCCTTGATCGCCTCGATCGCCGCGGGCGTTGCCCGCGGTCCGAGCTGGGCGATCATGCTGTCGACGGGGCTACCCGGCATCAACCGGGGAACCGCAAAGTTCATCACGATCGCAAACAGGAACGCGACGCAGTAGACGGCAAGCCGTCGGCGAGGAAGTCGCATCAGTCAGCCCTTCCCTGAGCCTATTCGGCCGGCTTCAGCCGCAACAGATGCATCAACCGCATGCGGTTGTTGTCGTGATCCTCGGGGTTCATCGCGGGCTCTTCCTTCGAGACCCATCCGGTGAAGCGCTTGGTCGAGAACTGGTACCAGGTCGGACCGTTGAAGACGGGAACGACGGGCAGATTGTCGGCAACGATCAGCTGCACCTGGTCGAACAGCTTCTTGCGGTCCTCGTCCGTCGTCGCCCGGCGATATGCGTCAAACACCTCGTCGAGTTCCGGATTGGAGTAGCGCGAAGGCGCGCTGGTGATCCGTCCGCCGAAGGCGGTCGACAGCGATTGGAAATAGCCGCGGAAGGGGGTCGGCCCGTCGGCGCGCGAATTCATCACGGCCTCGAATGAGCCGTCGAGGATCTGCTTCTGCCATTGCTCGTATTCGGGCGTGGCCACCGAAGCATTGATCCCGATCTTGCGCAGGCCTTCGGTGGCGATCTGGACCGCATCGATCCAGTCGGTCCAGCCGTTGGGGACGATGATCGGGAAGGTGATGGGTTTGCCGCTCGGCGTCGTGCGGAACCCTTCGCCGTCCTTCTTGTAGCCGGCATCGTCGAGCAGCTTGTTGGCCCTGTCGATGTCGTAGGCGAGCCATTCGTCCTGGGCGCCCTCGGCCGCCTTGTTGCGCCAGCTATCAAAGCGAGGCGGCAGGCCGCTCGCATGCGCATTGACGACGGGATAGCCGAAGCCGGCAATGTCGACCATGGAAACGCGATCCATCGCCAGGCTGAAGGCGCGGCGGAAGGTCATGTCGTTGAAGGCTTCGGCGTTGCCGGCATTGGCCGACTTGAGGTTCATCTGGAAGGAAACCGTTTCGGCCGGTGGCTGCCAATAGGCATTGTGCTCCGGGTCGAGGCCGACATAGGTCTTGTCGATCTGCGGCAGGAACGAGCCGAACCAGTCAAGGCCCCCCTCGGGCAGAAGCGCCAGCATCTGGTCATTGCCGGCAATCTGCGGCAGTTTCAGGCAATCGACCTTCAGGGTCGCTGCGTCCCAGTAGTTGGGATTGCGGCATTGCTCGTAGACCTGCGGCGTGAAGCGGCGGATCTCGGTCATCGGGCCGGAACCAACAGGCTTCTCGTTCTTGAAGGCGAGCGGATCGGCAACATCCTTCCAGATATGCTCGGGCACGACAGGAAAGTCGGCGAGCGATTCCGGGAAATGTGTATCGACGCCCTTGAGGTTGATCTTGACCTCCGTGGGCGACACCGCCTCGACCGAAGCGACACTCTCGCCGACGCCGACGATGTCGACCGCCGGGTTCTTGAGCATCAGTTCGAGGGTGAATTTCATGTCGGCCGATGTCAGCGGCTTGCCATCCGACCACTTGACGCCATCGCGCAGCGTATAGGTGATCGACTTCAGATCGTCGGCAAACTTGTAGCCGGTTGCCAGCCGCCAGACCGGCTTGCCGCTGTCATAGTCGTTGAAGATCACGAGCGGCTCATAGACGAAGTCCATGGTGCTTTGGCGCCGCCCGCCCAGGTCGAACGGGTTGAAGTTCTGCACCCAGCTCGTCTGCTCTTCGATATGCATGGTCAGAACGGACTCGGCCTGCGCCTGGCCCGCTGCAAGCATGGCGAATGACGCGGCCATGACCCCGCCGAACACCCTTGCCGAAACTCTGCTGATGATGTTTCCGGTCCCCGTTACAATTGGTCTGGACCGCATTTCCTCGACTGCCGGCATGACGAACTCCCCTCCAGGTTTCGATGACGCATTTAATAAGTCAAGTAATTTGACTTAATGATATGTCCAGGATTGAACGCGTGTCAATCTGCGTCTTTTCGCTACGACTAAGGATGAAGAAGCGGTCGAGGACAGGCATCATTGCTGAGGCTTCGATCGCCGGCGGCGCGGATGCCAATGGCTGGAAGCCGGCTCAATGAAGGCATCGCAGCCATCAAGATCTCTGCGATTGCAGCGACTTGGGGGTACGGCAAACGGGACTGTCGAGCGCGAGCTGCAGCCGACCGGGTCGCTGTTCGTCGGATATCGGTTCTGATCGAAGGGCGATGGCTCACAGGTATGGTCGCCACGTCATGGCGGCCTCTGGCGTTCCTGATTTCGTCGTCGTGAAGACGCCCGCAGCCCGGCGTACCGTGAGCCCGCACTATGATGCGGGCCCGATGCCGGGATGCTTATGCCGCCGCCTGCCTACCGAGTTGCTCAAGGCTCGCCTCGACGATATCGAACATCTCGTCGATCTCGGCGGCGGTGATGATCATCGGCGGGCAGAAGGCGATGGAATCGCCGATGTTGCGGCAGATCAGGCCGTTCCTCTGCAGGATCGCACCAACCCGCGCGCCCGTTGCGCCTGCGGCCGCCCCATCCGCCGCCTCGAGTTCGAGCGCACCGATGAGGCCGACGCCGCGCGCTTCGACAGCCAGCGGATGCCGTTCGAGCGCATTGAGCCGACCGAGGAAATGCGGCGCAAGACGGCGGACATTGCCGACCAGGTCCTTCTCCTCGATGATCGCCAGGTTTTCGAGCGAGACTGCAGCGGCGACCGGATGGCCGCTGGCGGTAAATCCATGCCCGAGCGCACCGATCCGATCTGCCTCATTGGCGATCGGCTCGTAGACGTTGTCGTTGATCATGAGAGCCGCGATCGGCTGATAGGACGATGACAGCTGCTTGGAGAGCGTCATGATATCCGGCCGCATGCCGAAGGTCTCGGATCCGAACATGTTGCCGGTGCGCCCGAAACCGCAGATCACCTCGTCGGCAATCAGCAGGATATCGTATTTCCGCAGCACGTCCTGGATGGCCGCCCAATAGCCCTCCGGCGGAACGATGACGCCGCCGGCCCCCATAACCGGCTCGCCGATGAAGGCGGCGATCGTCTCCGGCCCCTCCTCGAGGATGAGCGCCTCCAGCTCTTCTGCACAGCAGCGCGAAAAGGCAAGCTCATCCTGCCCCGGCTCCGCACCGGTGCGATAATGCGGGCAGGTCGTGTGCAGGATGTTGGGAAACGGCAGATCGAACGATCGATGGTTGTTGGGGAGGCCCGTCAGGCTGGCGCTCAGCGCCGTCACGCCGTGGTAACCCTTGATGCGCGAGATGATCTTTTTCTTTTCCGGTTTGCCTAGCGCGTTGGAGCGATACCAGACCAGCTTGATCGCTGTATCGTTCGCCTCGGATCCGGAGTTGGCGAAGTAAACCTTGGACATCGGCATCGGCACCGGCGCCATGCCGACCAGCTTCTCCGCCAGATCCGCCACCGGCCCGTGCGATTTCTGCGAGAAGGTATGATAGTAGGGTAGCCTCGCCATCTGGCTGCGCGCGGCTTCGACCAGCCGTTTCTCGCCGAAGCCGACGGCCACGCTCCAAAGCCCGGCCATGCCCTCGATATAGCGCTTGCCGCTGCTGTCGAAGACGTGGATGCCCTCGCCGCGGTCGATGATCAGCGGCCCTTCCCGCTCCAGCTTGCGCGGATTGGTGTAGGAATGGAGATGGTAGGCCATGTCCCGCGCTTCGGTGGAATTAGGCTGTGCGGTCATCGGCGTCTCCCGTTTTGATGCATGATCACTCTGGTGCGTGGTTACAAGGCGATATCATAGGTCAGCCAATCCGTTCTGGTGGCCAGCTGATCATAAAGGCCGCGAGCCCGGTAGTTGTTGTCGCGCGTGATCCAGCGGATGACGGACCAGCCGCGCTCTCGCCCGATATCGGCAACGGCGCGGATCAGCGCCGGTGCTGCGCCGCTGCCGCGCGCCTCGGGCGCAACGAAGAGATCGTCGAGAAAACCCCCGCGCGCCGCCATCAGCGGCCGGATATATTCGCGAAAATGGGTCAACCCGATCGGGCGACCCGAGCCATCGAGCGCCAGCCGGCATTCGAGCTGGCCGTCGCGGATCCAGCTCCACACCCGATCCCGCATCTCGTCGGTCTGATCAACCCCGTAGAAGGCGGCAAATCCCGCATGAAGCTCGTTCCATGCGGACCTATCGGCCTCAGCGGCCGCAACGATCGTAACACCCGCCATGACATCCCCCCGTATTCGGGTAGGCGAACCGCCCACCCACCAAGCATTTGCGTTGCTACTGCCAGGCAGCCACTGAGCGTTTGCGATACATGTTGCGAAACTGTTCGGTGGAGACGGGTAGCAGATCGCCCGTATCCCAGTCGAGGATCACGGCATAGCGGCGCACCGCGTCGAGCGCATTGATTTCCCCCGCCTTGAACTTTGCCGAGACCTCGGCCGGATCTGCGCCCAGCCAACCCAACCGGTCTGCCCGGATCTGTCGCCGCAGTTCGGCCGTCGCGGTGGCATCGATCTCGTAGGCGCAGATTTCCGGATCGACGGGATCGATGACGACGCCATAATCCTTCGCCGCCCGCTCGACCGAGACGTAGTCGTCGATGACATCGGCCAGCACCCGTTGCGGATCGCGCTCGAGCGGATCGCCGAAGCCGCCGCCGCCCGCGGTCGGGCGCGAGAAGACGTCCCCCGCCTCGATTGCCACATCGGAGAAAGTAGCGCCGAGCCATTCCGTCTTGCCGGTCTTTTCACGGGTCAGCGTTAGCCCGTGCGGCATCGACGGCAGCCCGCCCTCGATGCCCCAAACGATGGCGCGCTCGCGGTCGCAGATATAGGAAATGACGGTATTTTCGGCTTCGAGCATGCGGGAAGTCTTGAGCACACCGGCACCGCCGCGCCACTTTCCGGGGCCGGCAGAATCCGTCAGCACCTCGAACTCGGTGGTCAGGATCGGATTTGCCCGTTCCTGTCCCTCGACCGGCTGGGCCATCAGGCCGGTTCCGAAGCAGGCCGTCGTCACATTGCAGCCGTCCATGCCGTTGCGCCCGCCCCAACCGCCGGGAAGCCAGTCGTAGAACATGAAGATCGGCTTTTCCGCGGCGCGTGCATCACGCCCGCCGGTCAGCAGGTATTCGAGGTTGAAGGCACAGGCGATGGCGCGCTCCGGGATGATCTTCGACCAGATCTCGTAGATCGCGTTCATGATCTTCTCGAAGGGCATGAGGAAGCCGGTGACGGCCACCGGCCACTTCGCATCGACGATCGAGCCTTCGGGCGCGATGATTTCGAACACCCGGTAGAAGCCGCTGTTGAGCGGCAGGTCGGGGAAGAAGGTCTTCATCCCCGCGGCGACCGCCGAGAAGGTCGCGCCGAAGGCGGAATTGTAGATCGAGCCGATGGTCGGGTGGCTGCCGGTGAAGTCGTAGATCGCCCGGTCACCCCTAATCGTCAGCTTGACCTTGATCGGGATCATGCCCTCGTTGCCCGCCGGATCACGGTCGATGAAGTCCTGCGTTTCCCATTCGCCGTCCGGCAGTGCGGCGATCCGCTGGCGCATGGCGCGCTCGACATAGTCCTGCACGGCGCCGAGCCCCTGTTTCACCGTGCCCTCGCCGTATTTGCCGACCAGCCGCAGGATCTCGCGCTCGCAGACCTGGGTCGCCTGCGCCTGGGCATGGATGTCGCCGATGATCGAGGCGGGGTCGCGGGTGTTGGAAGCGATGAGGTGGGCGACATCCTTGCAGAACCGCCCCTTGTCGAACAGGCGGATCGGGGTGATGCGCATCCCCTCCCTGAACATCTCCTTGGCGGCGACATCAAAGGAGCCTGGGACGCTGCCGCCGAGATCCGACCAGTGTCCGTTCGACTGGCTGAAGGCGATGATCCTGCCGTCGACGAAGATCGGCCGGATCAGCCGGACGTCGTTGAAATGCGTGCCGCCGGCATAGGGATCGTTGATGGCGTAGACGTCGCCGGGATGCATGTCGCCATCGAAGGCGCGGATGACGTCCTTGCAGGTGAAATGCAGGGTGCCGACATGCACCGCGATGTCTTGGTTGCCCTGAGCGGCCGAATTGCCTTCGGCATCGTGAAGGGCACTGGAGAAGTCGCGGTTGTAGATGACAAAGGAATAGCAGGTTCTCAGGATCTGCTCGGCCATCTGATCGACGCTGGTGATGAAGGAGTTCTTCAGGACCTCGAAGGTCACCGGGTCAAGGTTTTGCTGTTCAGACATTCGCTTCACCTTCGATGCGGATGATGATGTTGAGATAGGTGTCCACTTCCGCGGTCGTTCCCGGCGGGACGACGACGGTCGAATCGAGTTGCTCGACGATGGCAGGGCCCTTGAAGACGAACCCTGCGGGCAAGGTTTCGCGATCGTAAACGGGCGTATTGAGCGCGGCCTCGGCTTCAAACCATACGCTCCGCCGCGTCTTCGGCTCGGGGATCACTCCCGTCGGCTCGTGGCGTGCCAGCGACGCCTTCGGCACCATGCCGACGGCCTTCAAGTTGATGCGGAACAGGCTGACCGGCGTTTCGTCGCGACGGAAATTGTATTCGCGCTGATGCTCACGGTGGAAGGCTTCGACCAGCGGCGCGATGTCGGTGACCGGCGCTGGTGCGGTGACGGAGAGCGAACGCCACTGCCCGAGATACATCATGTCGATGCTGCGCTGGAGCACCACGTCCTTAGCCGCGACACCTTCATGGGCAAGCCGCTCCGATGCTTCCTGTTCGAGGCGGAGGAAGGCCTCTTCGATCGCCGTTGCGTCGGCGTCGGCGGCCGCCTTCAGGTAGCTTTCGGAAAAATCGTGCTGCATGTCGACGAGCAGGCAGCCGAGCGCCGAAGTGACGCCGGGGTTCGGCGGAACGATGACCGCGGGGATCGACAGTTCGCGAGCGATCGCCGCGCCATGCAGGGCTCCGGCACCGCCGAAGGCGACGAGCGCAAAATCGCGTGGATCGTACCCACGGCTGATCGAGATCAGCCGCACCGCGTCCGACATATTGGCATTGGCAACACGGATGATCGCATCGGCGGCCGCATGCGGCTCTAGCCCGAACGGCTCGGCGACCCCTTCGCGGACGGCCTCGAGGGCAAGGTTCGCGTCAAGCGTGATCTTGCCGCCGGCAAGGCTGGTACCGAGGCGACCGAGCACGACATTGGCGTCGGTGTTGGTCGGCTGGCGGTTGCCCTTGGCGTAGCAGGCAGGGCCCGGACTGGCGCCGGCCGATTGCGGACCGTTGCGCAGCGATCCCGCCTCGTCGGTCCAGGCGAGCGACCCGCCGCCGGCACCGATCGTCAGAACCTCGATCGAGGAGAAGCGGATCGGATAGCCGAATTCGATGAACCAGTCCTTGGTGATGCGCGACTGGCCGTCATAGGCGAGCGACACGTCGGTCGATGTGCCGCCCATGTCGAGCCCGATCGAATTGCGGAAGCCGCAGAGCTCGGCGATGTATTTGCTGGCGATAGCACCGGCAGCAATGCCGGAACCGGCAAGCCGTGCGGCAAAGTCCTCGACGCTCTTCGGGGTCATTACCCCACCGCCTGTGTGCAAAAGCAGAAGATCGCGTTCATAGCCTTCCTGCTGCAGCCGCTTGCCGAGCCGCGATGTATAGTCGACGACAACGGGGCTTAAGGCCGCATTGGCGACGGTCGTGGAGAACCGCTCATGCTCGAAGATCTCGGGCAGGACTTCCGACGAGGTCGACACCGGCACGCCGGGCATCACCTCCATCAAGATTTCCTTCATGCGGCGCTCGTTGGCGCCGTTCATGAAGGCGTTCATGAAGCAGACGGCGACGGCCGCGACATTGCGGCGCTTGAGAATGCGTGCGACCTCCCGGGCCTCGTCTTCGTCGAGCGTGGCGACGATCCCGCCCTGCGCGTCGACACGCTCCGTCACCACCAACCGGTCGCGCCGCGGCACATAGGGCGGCACTACGTCCTTGTAGGTATCCCAGAGGTCTTCCTTGTTGGCGCGGCGGATCTCGATGACGTCGCGGAAACCTCTCGTGCAAACCATCGCCGTGCGCGGCAGGCGCCGCGTGATCAGGGCGTTGGTGGCAACGGTGGTGCCATGCGAAAACAGCGCCACCTTCGACAGGTCGATGCCGGCTTTTTCGACGCCAGACATGATCCCGTCGATCGGATCGGCGGAGGACGACGTCTTTTCGACCCGGATCCGGCCCGTGGTCTCGTCCATGATGCAGATGTCGGTAAAGGTGCCACCGACATCGACCGCAACTCGAAGGTTCTGCAAAATCCGTCTCCTGTCTTTCATCCGTTTAAAAGCGGGCATCCGTTGAAAATCGGGCAAGGCTTCGCCCTTCGCCCGGTCGGGCGTGCGACCGCCTCACGTCTGTCTGGGGTTTGTCGCCGTCCGGCTCAGCCGGGGCTGCTCGGGCTCGTCAGATGGGAGCGCTCGCGCGCTTCGCTCGGGCTGTAGCCGAAATGCGCCTTGAAGTGGCGGCTCAACTGCGCGTGGTCGCTGAAGCCGAGTGCATAGGCGATTTCCGAAACCAGCTTGCGGCAGGTGGGATCGCGCAGCATCTCGTCGCAGCGCAGAAGCCGCTGGACCCGGATCCAATGGCACACGGACGTGCCCTGCCTCTTCATCAGTTGGTGCAGGTAGCGCACCGAGATGCCGCAGGCATCGGCGATCACCTGCGGACCGAGATCGGCCCGGGCGAGATTGGCGCGAATGTAGCTCTCGACGCGATGCAGGTGGCCGACCTGAACCGAGCCTGCGTCCGACGTCAGCATGCGTTCGTCGGAGATCAGCGACATCGCGAGGATATCGACCAGGTGCTTGCCGGTCATGTCGCGGGCGGGCGCATCCATCTCGACAAGCCGCGGCGCAACAAGCCGGATCATGTCGACGAACAATGCGCCGGTGCCACGGGTGGAATCGAAGCTGAGCGACGCGATACGTTCGGGAAGGCCGACACGCGGACGCAGCGTGGCAATCGGCACCTTCAGCACCCAGAGCGTGTTCTTGGCCGTATAGCTGAATTCGTACGGCAGATGGCTGCGCTCGACGAGGAAGGCCCCCGGCTTGCAGCGCACTGCCTTACCGGCCTGCTCGAAGCTGATCTCCGCCGTCTCCGGCACGGTGATCAGATAGCTTTCTTCGCGCTCATGCAGCAGGTGCCGTTTCTGTCGGCGATAGAGCAGCCCGTCGGATTCAAGCCGCGACAGCGATACCGCGCCGAGATCCCAGACGTTCAACTCGCCGGAAAACTCCGCCGAGTTCTGGAAGCGCAGATCGAGCGGGAAGTAGGTGCTCGATACCGCCTCGTCCCAATAGCGCTTGCGCTCGAACGCAACCGTGCCTGCCGTGGAATAACTCACGTCCATGCGAAGCTCCCATCCAGTCCGCCGTCCGTCTGCTTCAGCTGTTCCCGTGTTGCCAAGGCGACGGCCGATCGCGGCCTATTCTTCCTGACCGGCTGCCTTGAATGTCGCGGCCTCTTCAGGGCCTTTGCGACCGGCGTTTCCGGAAGGTCGTCAAGCAGTAGACTATCTCTTTCCCGCCCCGGCTAGTCGCAAAGTGCGCTCGCTCTTGTCGGTAGGCGTAGTTTCCGAGCGACCTGCCCCTCAATCGGCACGAACGATTGCCTCGGCCGCAAGCGCCATCGACAACAGATGCGCATCGTGATGCGGCTGGGCGGAAAGCAGCAGGCCGACCGGCATACCGGCGGCGCCAATGCCGCACGGTAGTGAGACGCCGCACCAGTCAAGGAAATTGCCGATCGAGGTGTTGCGCAGGGTCCGGGCGTTGGTTTCGACGAACAGGGCGTCGTCATTGAGAAGCGGCGCCGTGGGTGGCGCCACATGGGCAACGGTGGGATAAGCGACAAGCTCGTTCGACCCAATATGGGCGGCGATCTCGGCGATCAGCGCCTCCCGCGTGTTTAGCGTCTCGACATAATCGGAGAGGCTTATGTTTTGCCCGAGCCGGGCCCGTGCCACGACGCGCTGGTCCATCGATGCCGCCTGCGACCCTTCGAGCCGGTCGCGATGGAGCGCGAAGGCCTCGGCCGTGACCAGCGGTCCGTGCCGCGCCATGGTCTCGAAAATGCGCTCGAATGCCGGAAACGGCTGGCGGCGCACACGGGCGCCGGCGCGCTCCAGCCGCCCGAGTCCGGCTTCGAAAGCGGAAACGACACCGTCTTCGGCACCGTCGAAAACCACCGTTGTCGGCACCACGAGCGACAGGCCATCGAGACTGCCCCGCCGGATTTCCGGCGCGGGCAGACCTCGCATCGCCGCATCGACCCAGACGGCGTCCTGCACCGTCCGGCAGAGGGGACCGAGCGAATCGAGGCTCTTGGCGAGCGGAAAGACGCCACGCATGGAATAGCGGCCGCGCGTCGCCTTGTAGCCGACGATACCGTTGAAGGCGGCCGGAATGCGGATGGATCCGCCCGTATCCGTGCCGATCGAAACCGGCACGAGGTCGGCGGCTACGGCGGCACCGGAGCCGGAGGACGAACCGCCCGGCAGGCGGTCGACATCGCGCGCCCGCGGATTGCGCGGCGTGCCGTAATGCGGGTTGATGCCGAGCCCGGAGAAGGCAAATTCGCTCATGTTGACGCGACCAACGCTGACCATGCCGGCATGGCCGAGCGCGGTCACCATCGCCGCGTCCTCTTGTGCCGCCGGCGCGTCCTTCAGCACCACCGATCCCGCCGTCGTCGCCACGCCTTTGATGGCAAACAGGTCTTTCCACGCAACGGGAATTCCGTCGAGCAACCCAAATGAACGGCCGGCGGCGATGCGCCGGGCGGAGGCCTCCGCCTCCCGCATCGCCCGCTCCGGCAGAATCGTGGTGAAGATCGCTTGGTCGTCGTGACTGCGGATCCGCTCAAGCGTCCAGCGTGTCAGCTCACGCGGATCGAGCGCACCGGACTGCAGCAGCACTGACAGCTGCGCGATCGACCGTCCACTGAAGTCCTGCGTCATCCCGTTTCCCTCTATCGTTCGACCAGCTGCATCCAGCGGCGAACCAGATAATTGTGCTCGTCCATGGTGGTATTCCAGACCGCGATGCAGTTGGCGCGCTGCCAGTAGGAGCCGCCGCTCCTGACCGATCCTGCCCGAATGCGTATGGTGCCGTCCGGGCCCGGCAGGTCGCATGCCGCCGGCAGGCCGCCGTACCAGTAGTCCCATTCGGCCACCGACATGAATTGCCTCGAACGCTCCGGCGTCGAGATGTAGTAGCCTTGCCGCGCCACGACCGAGCCCGGCCAGCCGGATATCCACCAGTTGAGATACTCATAGGCGACGTCGCGCATGCGGCCCGACAGATGGCGTGCGAGACACAGGCCGCCATGCCAGGCACGATATCCCTCAGCCGGCACCGCCTGTTCCACCGGAACGCCCTGGCCGTTGAGGATGCTGATGCCCGTCGACCACATGCTCTGGATATCGGTCTCGCCGCGCACCATCAGCCGCGCTGCATCCTCGGCCGTCCGCCAGAAGGCGCGGAAGTAACCATTCTTCTTGCGCTCTTCCAGGAGCCCGATCAGCCGGTCGATCTCGTCAACAGTCATGGCGCCGATATTGTCGAACGACATCAGGCCGGATGCCTGCGCGGCAAGGGCTGCATCGAAGATACCGATCGCCGGCTCGTCGACGAGGGCTGCGCGTCCGGCCCAGCGCTCGTCGAGCAGCGCCGCCCAGCTGTTCATCGAAACCGTATTGGGGGCAACGTCGGTCCTGTAGGCGAAGCTGTCGAAATTATGCGTCGTCGGCAGCATCGAGATCGTGCTCGACGGCGTGTCGCCCAGTTCGAGATTGGGCTGCACGAACAGCTTCTTGACCGGCGCATCCCCCTGCCCCAGCCTGGCATTCGGGCCGATATGGCCGGTCTTCGTCAGATCGTTGATCTGGTCCCAGAGCGCGATGCGGCCAATCTCGATCGGCTGGATCGCCCGCCAGTACCAGACGATATCCAGATTATGGAAACACTGGTCGTAGATGTCGTAACTATCCGGCTCCTGCGCCGCCTTGTGCTGAGTGGTCAGGAAGTCGTTGTTGTCGAATACGACCTCGATGCCGAGATCGGCCTCGGCGCGAACCCGCAACTCCTCGAGCAGAGAAATCGCCGTGCCAAGCACGCGCAGGCGTGGGCGACCGGAGAGATGGAGGGATGGCGTCGCCATCGTCGCTTGGTCAGGCAGGTGCTTGTTCATGAAGACGACTGACGTTCCTGAAGACTGCGTTTCGGGACGGCCGCATCCTCGACGGAGGACCGGTCGAGGGCAAAAGCCTCGAACGACCGTTTCAGCAGTTCGACATCCAGACCGTCAACAATAAACACGATGCGCGAGCGGCGATCTTCGTCCGGCCAGCGCTCCATATGAACAGGCGTGTGGACCAAATGCTGAACGCCATGAATGGCGACAGGGCGCTCCTCGCCTGCGATGTTGAGAATGCCCTTCACCCGCAGCACCTTCTCGCCGTGACGGTTGAGCAGCATTGTCAGCCAGAGGCCGAAAGCCGTCCAGTCGATGGCGCGCTCCACGGTCATGACGAAGGAGGTCACCGCGGACTGGTGCACGGAGCCTTCCGCCGTTGCCAATTGAACCGGCGCCTCGCAATAGAAACCGCTGGTCGATTGCAGCGCGGCGGCGCGCAGGCCGAGGTTCTCGTCGACAAGCTCGGCAACGGCGAAGGACAGATCGGTCGCCATCAGCAGCGGCGCGTCCGGATTGATGTTGCGCAATTTCTCGACAAGACGGGCGACATCGGCCGGCAGCGCCAGATCGGCCTTGGTGACGACCAGCCGGTCTGCAACAGCAGCCTGCCGGTTGGATTCGACATAGGTGCCGAGTTGGCCGAGCCCGTTGACGGCATCGACGGTGGTGATGACGTTGCCCGGGCGGAAATGGTGGCGCAGCACCGGGTCGGATTTGATCGTCGACAGCACCGGGAACGGATCGGCAAGCCCGGTGCTTTCGACGACGATGCGGCGGAAAGGCGGAACCAGCCCGCGCTCCCGCTTCGAATGCAGATCCTTGATGGCATCGGCAAGCTCGCCGCGCACCGTGCAGCAGAGACAGCCCGATTGTAAGAGCACCATGGTATCGTCGATGCGCTCGACAAGATGATGGTCGAGCCCGACCTCTCCGAATTCGTTGATGAGGACCGCTGCATCCGAAAGAGCCGGATCGGCGAGCAGTCGCGCAAGCAGAGTCGTCTTGCCGGAGCCGAGGAAGCCCGTGAGCAGGTTGATCGGGGTCAGCAGCGGGATCTGCGGCTCAGTCATCGATCGCGGCCTCAGCAGCAGTAACCAGGGCCACATCGAGCGGATCGCAGGGACGGCCGCAAAGCCGTTCGGCGGCCGGCCAGAGATGACCGAGATCCTCGATGATCTCAGTCTTGCCCGTCCGTGTGGACAACACGAAGGACGCGCCCTGCCAATCCGAGATTGTCAGACCGAAGCGCGCCAGCATTGTGTTGGCGATGCGCACCCGGTTGGCGCGCTCGCGCCTTCGATCGATGCGCTCGACATTGCGGGTATAGACGCCTGGCCGCGCCACCGCATCGGCCCAGTGTTCGTTGCCTCCAAGGACGCCGCAGAGAGAGCACATCGTTTGATCCAATCGGTGTAAAAAGCGGGGACGGCGCTCGGACCGCCCCCGTCAGTCGCTCACTTCTTGCGCGGGAAGCGCTTGGCGAAATCGTCGGCGATCTCGTTCATGGTCACGAACTTCACGCCCGGATGCTTGATCATGTGGGCATAGAGCCGCTCCAGCATCATCAGCACCTGCGGCCGCCCGGCAACATCAGGATGGATCGTAATCGGAAAAACCGCATAGTCCATCTCGCGATAGACCCAGTCGAACTGATCACGCCACATCTGCTCGATGTCGCGCGGATTGACGAAGCCGTGGCTGTTCGGGGCCTTCTTCATGAACATCATCGGCGGCAGGTCATCGAGATACCAGGAGGCCGGAATTTCGATGAGATCGGTCTCCTTGCCGCGCTGCAGCGGCACCATCCATTCGGACGGCTTCTTGGAGTAGTCGATCTTCGTCCACTTGTCGCCGACGCGGACATAATAGGGCGTGAAGTCGTCATGCATCAGCGAGTGATCGTACTTGATCCCGCGTTCCAGCAGCAGCTCGTTGGTGACGTTGGAGAACTCCCACCATGGCGCGACATAGCCGGTCGGGCACTTGCCCGAGAGCTTGGTGACGAGATCGATGCTCTTGTCGAGGACTTCGGTCTCCTGCTCGCGCGTCATGGCGATCGGGTTTTCATGGGTGTAGCCGTGAATGCCGATTTCGTGGCCGGCGTCCGCCACAGCCTGCATCTGTTCCGGGAATGTCTCGATCGAGTGGCCGGGAATGAACCAGGTGGTCTTGATGCCGAAGCGTTCGAACAGTTTCAACAGTCGCGGGCTGCCGACCTCGCCGGCAAAAAGGCCGCGCGAGATATCGTCGGGCGAATCCTCGCCCCCGTAGGACCCGAGCCAGCCGGCGACCGCGTCGACGTCGACGCCGAAGCTGCAGAGGATTTCCTTGGCCATGGTATGTCTCCTTCGTGTTTTCTCTTCTCGTAAGTCAGAGCGGGATGCGGGCGGAAAACCGCACACATTGTTCCTCATCCCGCTCGCGTGATCAGGCTGGGATGACCGTGGCTTCGCCCGGCTGCCAGCTCAAAAGAATGTCCGCGCCTACGGGGAAGGCGTCGGGCTGGTACTTGTCGACATGGGCTTCGAGCGAAACGGTGCGTCCGTCCGCAAGTCCCGCCGTCAGGTGGGATACATGGCCGACCACGTCGAAGCGGCGCACACTGGCGCTGACGACGTTGCCGCCGACCGCATGGGCAATCTGGTCACGCGAAACCAGGGCCGCCGGATGCACCTCGATCGCTTCGGCCGGGATGACGACATTGACCCGTGACCGCTTGGAAAGGGCCCCGTTCGGCCGGCCGGAAAGCTGCCCGAGCGGCGTCGAAACCAGCGTCCGGTCGTCCGATGCGCCTTCGACTTCGCCCTGGAAGATCGTGTTGTTGCCGATGAACTGGGCAACGAAGGCGGTGTTTGGCCGGGTGTAGAGCTGGTGTGGCGGGCTGATCTGCTCGACCCTGCCCTGGTTCATCACCACGATACGGTCGGAAAGCGCGAGCGCCTCGGACTGCGCATGGGTGACGAAGACGAAGGTGACGCCGAGCGTTTTCTGCAGCAGCTTCAGTTCGTTCTGGATCGCCTTGCGCAGATTGGCGTCGAGCGCGCCCAGCGGCTCGTCGAGAAGCAGAATATCCGGTTCAACGACAAGACCGCGGGCAAGCGCGATGCGCTGGCGCTGGCCGCCGGAGAGCCGGTCCGGCTTCTTCTCGGCGATGTCCTCGAGCCCAAGCGTTGCCAGGATACGATCGACCTTGGCGTCGCGTTCGGCTTTGGCCATGCCCTTGACGTCGAGCCCGTAGCCGACATTGCGGCGCACGGTCATGTGCGGAAAGAGCGCGTAGCTCTGAAAGATCATCGACGTCGGCCGGTGTTCCGGCCGGATGTCGTTCATACGCTTGCCCTTGATCAGCATCTCGCCGGAAGAGATCTGCTCGAAGCCGGCGATCATGCGCAGCGTCGTCGTCTTTCCGCAGCCGGACGGGCCGAGGAACGCGATGAACTCGCCCTTGGAAACCGACAGGTTGAAATCGATCACGGCGGGGGTGCCGTTGTCGTAGACCTTGCCGACATTGTTGAGTTCGAGGTCGAAGATCACGGTCGTTCTCCGGTTCTAATAGCGGATGCGTTGGGGGAAAGGCCGGGGCGGGTTTGCGCCCCGGCCGTCCTTCATCAGGCGTTGAGGAATTCGTCCCACTTCTGGATCAGGTGGTCGTATTCGTCCGGCCACTGGTGCCAGTAGGCGACGTTCTTGGCGCGTTCTTCGAGCGAGCCGCCGTCGCGCAGGTCGCCTTCCTTGATGCCGCGCTCCTCGGCGCCGACCCAGGGTTTGCCCTCGTACCAGAAGGCATATTTCTCCGGCGCCATGACGTTCTTGATGTTGGTCGACGGCGAGTAGTAGCCCTGCTCGGAGACGGTGATGCCCGGCTCGCCCGAAAGCCAATAGTCGGCATAGGCAATGACCGCCTCCTTGTTGGCAGTGCCAGCAATCATCGCCGGACCAATCGCCCAACCGCGATAGCCTTCCTTCGGCACGGCGTAGCGGCAGGGCTTGCCCTGCGCCTTGACCGCCATGACCGCCGGCTGCCAGGCGTCGCAGACGACCATTTCGCCCGACGCCATGAGGTTGACGAGTTCACCGAAATCGCCCCAGAGCGCGCGGAACTGGCCTTCCTTCTTCTTGGAAATCAGGAAGGCGGCAGCCTCGTCGATTTCGGCTGCGGTCGCATTGCCCGGGTTCTTGACGTCGGAAAGGCCGAGCGAGTTCATCGCCATCATCGCCTGGCCGATCGCGATCAGCGGGTCGGTGTTGATGCCGGACTTGCCCTTCCACTTCGGATCGAAGATCGCGGTCCAGCTGTTGGCCTCCTCGGCCGACAGCACATCGGGATTGTAGCCGATCGAATCGTAATTATAGACGGCGGGCACCATGTTCAGCGCCGTCTGGCTTTCATCGGTCCAGATCTGGCCGATGATCTGGGCGGAGCGATCCCACTTGTCGCTGGCCGTCGTGAACGTATCGCGGATGTTGGCCCAGTTCTTCAGCGCCGAAGCCGGGATGGGCTCGACATTGTTGGTCATGACGATCGACGGCAGACGCTCGGCGATGATCTCCCAGCAATCATAGTCCTTGGAGCCGGAGAGGATCTTCGTCTGGGCGTCCGGAAAGGTCGCCGCCGTACCGGAGGTGCCGCCGACGCCGGCAGCAGCCTTGAACTGCTCGAGGATGCGCTCCTGAACGGTGACCGAAAGACCGATGGTGCGCAGCTGCTGGCCCGCCAGATCGGCGGCCTGCGCGAAGGCGGCGCGCGACGACAGGAACGGCGTGCCGCCGCCCATCGCCAGCGCCATCATCCCGGCGGACCGTTTGAGGAGGGAGCGGCGATTGAGTTCCATATTTGGCATTGTCTCTTCTCCAGTTGTTGTTGTTCCCCGGAGCCCGTTTGCCACGCGCCCCTTGTTCATTCGCCGCGGTGCGCGGCGTTTCAGTAACGCCCCACCAGGAGGCCCCCATCCACGACCAGCACCTGGCCGGTCATGTATCTCGCGCCGTCGGATGCCAGGAACGCGATCACGTCGGCGATATCCTCAGGCGTTCCGAGCCTTTTCATCGGGATGAAGGCGGCAGCGGCTTCCGCGCCGTCAGGCCCGAGCGAGTTTTCCTCCGAAAGCAGCTGGGCTGTGCGGATGTAGCCAGGCGCAACGCCGTTGACGCGAACCCCGTCGCCGGCAAGCTCAACGGCAAGCCCACGCACTAGACCGACGACGCCGGACTTGGCGGCGGAGTAATGCACGTGCTCGTCCCAGCCATAGGCAACGCCCATGATCGAGGAGAGCGCGACGATGCTGCCCTCGCCGCGCTGGCGCATGCCGGGTGCGACGGCACGCGCCAGTCGGAAGATGCCCTTGAGGTCGATGTCGAAGGTCAGATCCCACTTGTCGTCGGTCAGCCTGGCAAGCGGGGTGCGATGGGCAATGCCGGCATTGGCGACGACGACATCGATGCGACCGTGGCGTTTTTCCAGATCAGTGACCAGCGCGTCGGTCGCCGACGTCGAGCGGACGTCGTAGTAGGCGAACTCGGCGGAGCCGCCGGCATGCCGGATGGCGTCGACCGTGGCCGATGCCTCACGCTCGAGAATATCGGTCACGACGACATGGTCGCCTTTGGCGGCAAAAGCTCTGGCGGTCGCCTGGCCAATGCCGATGCCGGCACCGGTGACGATGACAATGCGGGACGTCTTGGGAGGATTTTGCATTTTCATCTTTCCTGTCAGAGCATCACGTCGCCGGAGTTCGGTCCGAGCGTCTGGCCGACGAACAGGCTCGCCGACGGCGAGGCCAGAAACGCGACCGTCGCGGCGATTTCGTCCGGCTCGCCGAAACGCCCGAGCGGCAGCTGCGCCTTCTTGGCGGCCCGCCAATCCTCGGACAGCCCCATGACGAGCGGCGTGTTGATAGGACCGGGCGCGACCGCATTGACGCGCACGCCGCGGCTCGAAACTTCGCGCGCGAGCGCCTTGGTCATGCCGATGATCGCAGCCTTGGCCGACGAGTAATGCACGAGCTCGACGCCGCCGATCTGGCCGAGCTGCGAGGCCATGTTGACGATAACGCCCTCGCCGCGGGCAAGCATGGCCGGCAGCACCGCCTTGGTCATCAGGAAGGTGCCGCGCACATGCACCGCAAACATCCGGTCGAAATCGGCGACCTCGAGATTCTCGAACAGCGCCTGATGGGCGATGCCGGCATTGTTGACGAGCAGCGCCACGGGGCCGTGGAATTGCGCTGCCTTCTCGGCCGTCGCGGCGACGTCGGCTTCATTTGAGACGTCGCCTGATATCGCGAGCGCCACTCCGCCGGCAGCAGCGATCTCGTCTGCAACCGCTTCGCAGCGCTCCGGCGACAGATCATTGACGACGACGGCATAACCGTCGGCCGCCAACCGAAGCGCGATGGCGCGACCGATGCCGGAACCGGCACCCGTGACGATTGCCGAACCAAGAGCCGAGCTGGCCATCACGCCTCCTCCTGGATCGCCATACGCTTGGCGCGGCGCACCGAAAGCATCATCAGCGCCGCATAGGTGCCGAGCAGCGCGAAGGAGAACAGCGTCGTCAACACGCCGAAGGCAAAGACGTTCGGATGCACTTCGACGGAGAAGGTGCCGTAAATTGCCAGCGGCAGCGTCAAGTCGCGGCCGGAAGCGAAGAGCGTGCGCGAGAACTCGTCATAGGAGAGCGTGAACGCAAAGAGCATGGCGGAGAGCACACCGGGGAAGATCAGCGGGAACGTCACCTTGCGGAAGGTGCGCGCCGGCGTGACCCCGAGCGACCAGGACGCCTCCTCCATGCTCGGATCGAAGCGGTTGAAGATCGCCAGCATCACCAGGAAGGCGAAGGGAAAGGTGTAGACCACGTGCAGAACGAAAGCGGTGCTCCACCAGTGGCGGTCGACGCCGAGCGTATTGGCGACGAGCGCCATGCCGAGACCGACCAGCACGCCGGGCACCATCATGCCGAGAACGATGAGGTAGAAGACCACGCCCGAGCCGCGGAACTTGCGGCGGAAGGCCTGGGCCGCCGAGACCCCCAACACCGTCGAGACGATCATGGTCATCACCGCCAGCCCCAGCGAGCGGACCAGCGCCTGCTCGATCGGCAACGGTGCGATGCGCGACGGCGGCGTCAGGCCGAAGAGGTGCTTGTACCAATAGGTCGACCATTCGATGATCGGAAACTGCGGCCCGCCTTCCGGCCCCGTCTGGAAGGACAGGATGGCAAGCACGACGAGTGGGCCATAGAGGAAGACGAGGAAGAGCGCTGTGTAGGCGCCAAGGCTGAGTTTCATGCCGCTGGCATTCATGATCAGAGCTCCTTCCTGAGATCGACGACCCTGAGCAGCGCGGCCACGACCGCGCCCATCAGGATGGTAAGCACGACCCCGGCGACCGCCGCGAAGGCCCATTTCAGCGAACCGACCTGGGTGACGATGATGTTTCCGAGCAGGTTGACCTTGCGGCCGGAGAGGGCGGCCGAGGTTGCGAATTCACCGAGAACCATGACGGAGACGAAGATCGCCCCGACGACCACGCCCGGCATCGACAGCGGCAGGATGATCGTGCGGAAGATCCGCCAGAAGCCGGCACCGAGATCCTGCGCGGCCTCGATGATCGAGGTGTCGATACGGCCGAGCATGAAGGCGATCGGACCGACCATGAAGACGCAGTAGATCTGGGTCATGCCGATGATCACCGACAGTTCGGAAAACAGCAGCACCTCGATCGGCGCGTCGGTGATGCCGAGGTTCATCAGGATCATGTTGATCGCGCCCTCCTTGCCGAGCATCGGCCGCCAGGCGAGAACGCGGATCAGGAACGAGGTCCAGAAGGGGATGACGCACAGCACCAGAAGCACCGTCTGCAGCGCCTTGTTCTTGACGAACAGCCCGACGAAAAGGGCTGCGGGATAACCGACCAGCACGGTGGCAACGAGCACGATCAGCCAGATGCGCACCGTCGTCCACAGCGCCCCAAGATAGGTGTCGCTGGTGAAGAAGGTAATCCAGCTTTTCAGCGTCAGCGTCGGTTCGATCGTGAAGGTCGTCTGCGTCCAGAAGGAGACATAGACCATCATCAGCATGGGCAGGACGAGGAACAGGGTCATCCAGATGACACCGGGTGCCAGCAGCCAAAGCGCTTTTCCCGGTGGTTTCTTCTCGGCGACGGTCTCTGTTTCCGTCTGCTCCGCAACGGCCATCATGCTCATCTCTCATTCTCCGGGCAGGAACGGTGCGGCGCGCAGGCGCCGGGTTTTTCCAAAAGGATTTCAGACGTAGACAAGGGCGTCCTCCCGCTTCCACACGAGCGCGTAGCGGCCCTTTTCGGCATAGGTCTCGGGCGCTGCATGGCTGAGATGGCTTTCGACCTCGAAAACCCGGCCGTCATCGAGCGCGAAGAAGGAATTGACCGCCGCGCCGGAATATTCGCTGGCGACGAAATTGGCCTCAATGCGGATCTCGTCCTCAGTGATGGCTGCCTCGGGCGGCCGGACCGAAACACGATCGTAGCGGATCGCATAGGCCGGCGACGTCGCCCGCGTCGGCGCCGCTGCCCCAAGCGCAAACCGGCCGACGCCGCCGACGAAGGCGCCGCCTTCGATCCGCCCGGGAAAGAGATTGTAGCAGTTGAGAAAGCGGGCAACCGCCGGAGAGGCGGGCCTGTTGTAGACGGTGTCTGAATCCGCCGACTGGGCGATGCGGCCGCTTTCCAGCACCAGCACCGTGTCGCCCATGGCCAAGGCCTCGGCCTCGCTGCCGGTCACATGCAGGAAGGTGACGCCGCAGCGCTCGCGGATAGCCCTCAACTCCGCCCGCATCCTGGCGCGCAGATTGGCGTCGAGCGCGCCGAGCGGCTCGTCGAGAAGCACCATGCGCGGCTCGGTGACCAGCGTGCGCGCCAAGGCGACGCGCTGGCGCTGGCCGCCGGAGATCTGGGTGACGGCCCTGCCTTCCAGACCGGAAAGTCCGACGAGGCTGATAATGTCGCGCACCCTGGCTTCGACGACGCGCCGGTCGGTGACCGGCTCGTCCTCCCTGTTTTCCAGGCCGAAGGCGATGTTCTGCGCGACGGAGAGATGCGGGAAGAGCGCGAAGTTCTGGAAGACGAAGCCGATGCCGCGCTTGTGCGGCGCCACGGTGTCGATGCGCTTGCCGTCAAACAGGATGGCGCCGCCATCCGGATGTTCAAAACCAGCAATGACCCTCAGGAGCGTCGTCTTGCCGGAGCCGCTCGGCCCCAGAAGCGAGATATAGGCGTCGCCGGGCAAGGCAAGATCGATGCCGTTGAGCGCGCGCATGTCGCCGTAGGTTTTGGTGATGTTCTTGAGCTGAAGGACCGTCGACATTGGTTTCCTGCCAGTTTGCCGTCCGGACGTTCTCCACCCAAAGCTTCGCCGTCGCCGGAGCCGACGAGGCATCCGAACGGACATGCGATCGCGTTCGCGCATGGTCACATGCGCTTCGGGGATGAAGGTCCTTTGCGGTTCAAAAAATAAGTTCCACCTGCACGCTTCTTCTGAGCGCTTGCATGTCACGAACAATGACATGAATGATTTTTGTATGCAATAGACTTTTATTCGTCATTTAGACCGGAATGAAATACGGCTTCGCTCCGCTGGCAGCCATCCAGGCTAGAATACGCATCAAGCCGCCCTAAACACCCTGCAATCCCGAAGGAAGAACGATTCCACCCTTCCGTGTGGGCGCTACCGGATTGCGCCTGACTCACCGAAAATCCATTCACCGGCAGCCGGCATCCACCCCATCAACACCAAATGCCGCAAACAAATGCACATTTAATTTGCCAACGTGTATGCAAAATGCATTTATTTTCAGCTGTCACATTCCCCGGCAAGTGGCGTAAAGAAAGAGGACGAAATTGCCAGCCAAACGGAAGACGCCCGACCGCATGAGCGAGCCACGCCTCGGCCAGAATACCCAGCGCCGCTACGAAATTGCCGAGGACGTTCTGCGCAGCAACATCGCCGAAGGCATCCTGCCGCCCGGCCTCGTTCTTCTCGAAGGGCCGATTGCCGAGATCCTGCAGATATCGCGTGCGCCGGTTCAGCGTGCGCTCTTGCAACTGGAAAGCGACGGGCTCGTCCACCGCTTCAAGGGGCGCGGCTATCTCGTCGGCCCACCCGGCCGCGCGATCGAACCCAACCGCACCGACATCAAATCGCTCGGGCTCACCATCCCGCAACACGCCGACGAGGCGCTGCAAAGCCGCTCGTCCTGGGAGCGCATCTACACCGAGATCGAGAACGACGTCGCCGGCTGCGTCATCTTCGGCCAGTATCGCATCATCGAAAACGAACTCGCCAACCACTTCAGCGTCAGCCGTACCGTGGTGCGCGATGTGCTCACGCGGCTGCGCGAGCGCGGGCTGGTGCGCAAGAACCAGAGTTCGCACTGGATTGCCGGCCCGCTGACGGCACAGACCGTCAAGGACCATTTCATGCTGCGCCGTCTGCTCGAACCGCAGGCGCTTGCGCTCGGCGCCGGCCATATCGATCGCAACCGACTTGCAGCCCTCTTCGTCCGGTTGACGGAACTCGACGGCGCGCAGGCGGCAGACGCCTGGCAGAGCCTCGAGGACATCCGCACGCAGTTTACCGAATGCTGCGTGCTCGCGATGCCGAACGAACGGCTGCGCGAACTGATCCGCAACAACCTGCTGCCCGTCACCGCGACCGAACGGCTGCTGCGGCAACTGGGCCTTCCCGGCGATCCCGCGGTGATCGCCGAAATCCGGCTGATCGTGGAGTTGATGACGCGCGGCGCGACCGCGGCCGCAGCCGCGATGCTGGAAAACCATATCGACGCCTCGATGAACCGCACGATCGCGCAGATGAAGATCGTCGCAATCATTCCGGGCCCGAGCGTCACCGCCGCCTATCTGACACGCGTGGTCGAATAGCCGCTCGCAATTGCGACCCGAGGCATTGAGCGCGGCTGCCGATCTCTTGCTTCGATGCCCGCGCTCCATCTTTCCCTCCGTTTCCCCTGAACCGTCAGCTCAGCGACGCGCGCAGCGCTTCCAGCCGCGCGGTTTCCTCAGCCCGAGCCGCCAATGCCTCATCCATCGTCACCTCCACGAACCTGGTCGGTGTATGCGGCTGCATCTGGCCGATCAGGTCCATATCGGCCGAGATCACGGTTCCGAGCATGAAATAGCCGCCGCCGGAAACCGCATCGCGATGCAGGATGATCGGCTCGGTTCCGCCGGGGACCTGGATCGAGCCATAGGGATAACAACTGTCGACGATATTGGACGGGTCGGAGCCGGCACCGAACGGCTGTTCGCGCTCGACGAAGGAGAGCTTGCGGCCGCCACGGAAGCGGTAGCCCATGCGGTCGGCTTCGGGCGCCACCTTCCATTCGTCGGCAAAGAAGCTCTGTTTCGCCTCGTCGGAAAGCCGGTCCCAGTAGAGACCGGGCAGGACACGCAGGGCGACGGGTGCGGCCGGCAGCCGCCGCAATTGCTGGTCGACCGAGCGAGCCTCACCGGAGCCATTGCCGGCACCAACCGGCAGTTCGTCACCTGGTGCCAGCGGCCGGCCGTTGTAACCGCCGAGCGCGCCGATCGGGTAGGTCGAGCGACTGCCAAGCGCCAGCGGCACATCGATGCCGCCGGCAACGGCGATATAGATGCGGGCACCGGACTTGAGGAAATCGAAGGTCAGCGTCTGTCCGGCGCGAACAGGGAAAGCCGTCCATCCCGGCTGCTCCACCCCGTCGACCTTTGCCGGCATGTCGGCTCCGGTCACCGCAACCAGCGTGTCTTCGGTAAATTCGAGCTTGGGCCCGAGGAATACCGCCTCCAGGCCGGCAGCACCCTCTTCGTTTCCGACCAGCAGATTGGCAGCGCGCATCGCGTAGCGATCCATCGCTCCGCCGAGCGGTATGCCGAGATGAAAATAACCGGGACGGCCAAGGTCCTGAACGGTGGTTGCCAGACCGTGATGCAGAACCTTAATGGCCATTGAGCATGCCCTCCAGCCGGGTGTTGTAGCCAGTGATATCCTTCTGGAACTCGCGCAGGTCGAAGCTAACCTCGCGGACCGGCGGGCTGAAGCGCCCCTTGTCGACATCCTCGACCGCCTGTTCATAGGCATCGCGGTCGATCGGTTTGAACTTGACGATGTCGCCCGGACGGAAGAACACCATGAAATCGCGGAGATAGCTGGTTGTCTGCGTCGGGTCGAAGATCGGCATCGGCGTGATGCCGAACATCTGGTAGCCGCCCGCACCGCGCACCGAATAAATACAGCCGAAGCAGCCACCATGGCCGACGGTCAGCCGCGGCGTGTCGGTGCGCGGGCGCAGATATTTCGGCACCTGGATCTGCCGTTGCCGTTCGACCATCTGGTACATGAACGGCAGGCCGGCAACGAAGCCGACCATCGACACGAACCAGGGCGAACCGGAATGGGCGGCGACGAAATCGTCGACGTCGCCGTAGCCGTTGATCCGCGTGGCATAGTCGAGGTCAGTTCCTGACGGTTCCTGGTGGCGCTCGCGAAAGCGCATCAGCGTCTCGTGCGTCCAGGGGTCGTTGTAGAAGACTGGGATTTCGACGATGCGGGTGCGGATGACAGGCTCAGCCCGCTCGGCCGCACCCTCGATCGCCCGCACTTCCCTCAGCACATCATCGGGCTTGATCTGATCCGGGTTATATTTAATCTGGAAGGACGCATTGGCCGGGCAGATCTCGGTGATCCCCTTGATGCCGCTCTCCTTGACACCGTTGGCCATGGAGAGGCTCTTGAAGAAGGCTTCCAACGACATCTCGTCGCTGCATTCGACGAACAGGTGCTCGTCGCCTCCGAAGGTGTATCGTGTCGGCATCATGCGACCTCCGCGGCACGGCCGCCATCGGCGGCAAATTCAGTTTCAAGCCATGTCTCGAGAAAGCGGGTATGGAAGGCGCCCTTGGCGATCTGCGCGTCGGCAGCCAATGCCCGATGCAACGGGATCGTGGTCGGCACGCCCTCGATCGTGAGCTGCGCCAGCGCCTGCGAAAGGCGGACGAGGCACGCCGTTCGGTTCTCGCCCCAGACGATCAGCTTGCCGAGCAATGAATCGTAGAACGGCGGGATGACGTAGCCTTCGTAGAGCATAGTGTCGAAACGGATGCCTTCCCCCTCGGGTACGTCGAGCCTTTCGATCCTGCCTGGCGCCGGCATGAAACCGCGCCTCGGGTCCTCGGCATTGATCCGGCACTCGATGGCATGGCCCTTGACGGCGATGTCGGCCTGGCGGACAGAGAGCGGCGCGCCGGCGGCGATGCGGAACATCTCCTCGACCAGATCGATGCCGGTGATCATCTCGGTCACCGGGTGCTCCACCTGGATGCGGGTGTTGACTTCGATGAAATAGAACTGGCGGGTCTCGTCGTCGTAGAGATATTCCACCGTTCCGGCCCCGCGGTAGCCGACGGAGCGCGCCAACGCGACGGCGCTGTCGCAGAGTTTCTGCCTGACCTCGGGCGGAAGCAGGAAGGACGGAGCCTCCTCCCAGACCTTCTGTCGGCGGCGCTGCAGCGAGCATTCGCGCTCGAAGCAATGCACGACGTTGTTGCCGTCGCCGAGGATCTGGACCTCGACATGGCGGGCGTGGGTGATGACCTTTTCCAGATAGAGCCCGCCGTCGCCGAAGGAGGCCAGCGCCTCGGCCGATGCCTGGGGAAACTGTGTCTCCAGCTCGACCGCATTGTTGACGATACGGATGCCACGGCCACCGCCGCCGGCTGCCGCCTTGATCATCACGGGAAAGCCGGTGCGCTCGGTCACTTGATGTGCATCGGCAAGGCTGGAGATACGACCGTCGCTGCCGGGAACGGTGGGCACGCCGGCCTTCTCGGCAACGGCACGGGCGGCGACCTTGTCACCCAGAAGGCGGATCGCATCACCTGATGGCCCGATGAAGATCAGGCCGGCGGCAACCACGGCGTCGGCAAAATCGCCGTTCTCCGACAGAAAGCCATAACCGGGATGAACCGCATCGACATTGGCGCGTTTGGCCGCCGCAATCACGGCCGCGATGTCGAGATAGGATTTCTTCGGCGCCGGCGGTCCGATCTCGATCGCCTCGTCGGCAAGCTTGACGGCCAGCATGTCGGCATCGGCGGCGCTATAGATCTGAACCGTGCGGATACCGAGCGCCTTGGCGGCGCGGATGATGCGGACGGCGATTTCGCCGCGATTGGCGATAAGGACCGAGCGGAGTTTCATTGTTCGACCTCGGCGATTACCTGGCCGGCCATCACAGGTTCTTCGTTGTCGACGAGAAAGCGGATGCTGCCGCCCGCGACACCGGCCTGGATCTCCTGAAAGGTCTTCATGACTTCGATCAGGCCGATGGCGTCGCTGGAAGAAACATCATCGCCATCCGATTTGAAGGGCGGGACATCCGGAGCAGACGAGCGATAGAAGGTTCCTGGAAGGGGCGATCGGATTTCGTGCTTGCTCATGGTTGCCTCCGCTATGTTATCTGGTTTTGACCTGAGAGACGGGAGCGATGCGAATGCCCTCGGCACTCAGCCCCTCCCGCATGAGGCGCACGATATCGAGCGCGCCGAGCGTATCGGAATGAAAACAGATGGATTCGAACGGAACCGCGATATCGGCGCCCGTGATGGTGCGCACCCGGCCATCGCGGCAGGCGCGAACGACCTTGCGGGCGATCGCCGCGGCATCCGGCCGGCCGGCATCCCGGGTAAAGACGATCGAGCCGCTGTCGTCATAGTCGCGGTCGGCGTAGAACTCGCGAATGACAGGCTGGCCGATTTCCTGTGCGGCAAGCTCCGTCGCCGATCCGGCCATACAGAAGACGAAGGCGTTCGGCGCGACCGTACGCATATATTGCATGAAGATCTGGGAGAGTTCGCGGTTGACGGCCATTTCCATGTAAAGCGCCCCGTGCGGCTTCACATGTTGCAGGGGCGCACCGTGCCGGCGGGCGAATTCGCGGATCGCGCCGACCTGGTAGACCATGTCGTTGACGAGCTCGCGGGCCGTGCCTGCTATCTTGCGGCGGCCGAAACCCTGCAGGTCGCGATAGCCGGGATGGGCGCCGATGCCGACGCCATGTTCGGCGGCGAGCCGAACCGTCTCATCCATCAGGTTGGGATCGCCGCCATGGAAGCCGGCGGCGATATTGGCGGAGCTGATCAGCGGCATCAGTGCCGCATCGTCCGTATCGCCGATGCGCCAGCGGCCGAATGCTTCTCCCATGTCGCAATTGATATCGACGACGTCGAGCAATGCCTCATCCCTCTGTTGCAGGTCGCTCTCCTGGAGATTGCTCTCCCGGCAACCCTAACCTCCGGGGAACGCTAGGGTGAAACAGAGCATTTGAAAAATTCTATTTTCACATGTCAAATATCTGAATTTCAGAATTCTCAGTTGCAAAAAACGCCTGCGAAAATTAGCGTGTTTAGAGCGGCCTACGGTGAAATGCCTGAGGGATGACCAGACGACTGCTCAAAGACGTGGCAGACTTTCTGATTTTCCGAGCCGCTGTATAAAATAATCAGATGGGAGATGGGCTTTGTCGATCAGTCTTCGCCAGCTTCGCTATTTCGTCGCGACGGCAGAACTTGGTCAGATATCCCAGGCGGCGGTCGATCTCTCGATCTCCCAGTCCGCGGTGACCACGGCGATCAAGGAGCTGGAGCGCATCGTCGGCGCCAACCTGTTCCTGCGCACGCCGAGCGGTATGGACCTGACGATGGCAGGACGGGAGTTCCTGTCCCACGCCTATGAGATCCTGAAGAAAGTGGACGAGGCGACGCATCTCAACGTCGTCAGCAGCGCCGTCGAGGGCACGCTTGCGATCGCCGCCACCTATACCGTCATCGGCTACTTCCTGCCGCAACATATCGAGCGGCTGCGACGGCTGTTTCCGAAACTCGAGCTGCAACTGTTCGAGCTCAAGCGGGAATCGATCGAAGAGGGTCTGCTCACCAACCGCTACGACATGGCGGTTCTTCTGACCTCCAACATCCTCAATCCGGCGCTGACGACCGAAAAGCTGATGAGCTCGACGCGACGGCTCTGGGTGCCGGCCCAGCATCCGCTGCTGCAACGTGACAGCGTCGGTTTTCGCGAGATCGCCGAGGAGCCCTATATCATGCTGACGGTCGACGAGGCGGCGCATTCGTCGCTGAAATACTGGAGCACGTCGACCTACCAGCCGCGCGTCATCCTCAGGACCTCGTCGGTGGAGGCGGTGCGCTCGCTGGTCGCCAATGGCCAGGGCGTTGCCATACTCTCCGACATGGTCCATCGCCCCTGGTCGCTCGAGGGCCGGCGCATCGAGACGATCAACGTGCGCGATCCTGTGCCGGCCATGGACGTCGGCCTTGCCTGGCGGCGGGGAGCGGAATTCACGCCGCCGATGCAGGCGCTGCGGTCCTATTTCCAGCAGACGTTTCACATTCCGGGCGTGCGCGACTCGTCGTTTACCACGCCCTGATGCGGAAACATCCTCGGCTGGCGATCAGTTGCCGAGGGCCAGTTCCAACGCCCGGCGATGCGCAGCCGCGGCCGCCCGCTTCACCAGATCGGCCAGACTTGGCTCAGACGTCAGGACATCGAGCGCGGCGGCGGTCGTGCCGTTCGGGCTGGTCACCTGCCGGCGCAGCTCTGCCGGCGAAAATGCGCTGGTGCTGGCAAGAGCAGCGGCGCCAATGACCGTCTGCTTTGCCAAGGCAAGAGCGGTTTCCGGCGGCAGGCCGCCGGCAATTCCCGCGCCGGTCAGACACTCGATGAAATGGAAGAGATAGGCCGGCCCGGAACCGGATATCGCCGTTGCCGCATCGACAAGCCGTTCCTCCGCCAGCCAGTGAACACTGCCGACGGCCGCCAGAAGATCGGTGACAAAACCCGTCTGATTGTCGTCGATGTGAGTGCTGCCAAAGGCTGCAATCACCCCCATGCCGATCGAGGCCGGCATATTGGGCATGGCGCGCACGATCGCGGCGTTGCCCAGGGTATTCTCGAAGGTCGAGATCGGCACGCCGGCGGCGATGCTTACAAACACCGACGTGTCCCTGAACCGGCGGTAGGCGCCAAGCATCGAGCCGACGACCTGCGGCTTGACGGCGATTATGACGGCGCGCGGCCGCAAGGCAGCCGGCAAGCCGGCCGCATCATCATAAACCGTTGCGCCACGCGCGGCGGCGCGGTGGCGAAGAGATTCCGCAGGCTCGACCACATGAATTTGGGCTGCAGGAATACCGGCCCGATCAAGCCAGCCTTCGAGCAAGGCAAAACCCATGTTGCCGCAGCCGACCAACACGATTTCCTCTGACTGTTCCATCTCGTCGCCTCTCTTCATTCGCCGTGTTCGCCCTAGACACCTCGGTCCTACTGTCGTGCCAGCCGATCCCAGCAATTGTCGAGACCGGCGGGCAGCCGGTGTTTCATGATGCGCTGGCTCGGCGTGCGCTCGAATTCGTCGACGACGGCAATGTAGCGCGGGTTCTGGTAGGGCGSGAGCCGATGGGCCAGCCATCCTGACAGATCGATCGGATCGATGGCGCTGCCGGGTTTCGGCTTGACGAAGAGCTTGATGTCCTGCTCGCCGACATCGGCGGCAACGCCGATCATGGCGCAATCCTCGACCGCTGGGTAGGCGGCGGCAACATGCTCGACCTCCCAGGCGGAGACGTTTTCGCCCTTGCATCGCACACTGTCGGTGAGCCGACCGTGGAACCAGAGATTGCCGTCGACATCGAAGGAGCCGGAATCGCCAGTATGAAGCGCACCGTTGCGAAGGGTCTTTTCCGTCGCTTCCGGATTGCGCAGATATCCCTTGAACAGTGCGCCCTCAAGCGAGGTGCGCACGACGATCTCGCCCTTGTCGCCTGCCGGCACCGGCTCGCCCTTTTCGTTGAGAATATCGACCGAGAACCAGGGCATCGGCTGCCCGACGGCGCCGACGACGCCGGTGGCGTTGCAGGTGGTGATGCTGGAGGCCTCCGTCATGCCGTAGCATTCGCGCATTTCGACACCGAAGCGTTCCTTGAACTGCGGCCAGACCTCCTTCGGGCAGCCGCCGCCCCAGGCGATGCGCACCGGATGCTTGCGGTCATCTTCGCTTTCCGGCTGCTTCAGCAGGATCTGCAGAATGCCGCCGAGATAGTGGATATGGGTGGCACCATAGGTGCGCACCTGATCCCAGAAGCGGCTGGCGCTGAACTTGTCGACCATGGCGAGCGACAGGTCCTCGATGATCGGCAGCACGATCAATTGGGCGCCACCGATATGATAGAGCGGCTCCCAGACGAAGAAGACGTCGCCCGGCCCTCCCACCGAAAGCGTGCGCACCGCCTCGCCCGCAAGCCGGATCATGCCGTGGGTCACCAGCACGCCCTTCGGTCGGCCGGTGGTGCCGGAAGTATACATGATCGCAAACAGATCGTCGGCCGCAGGCGGCTCCTCATTGAAAGCGACACCACCCGACGACAGAATTGCTTCCAGCGACGCCGGGCCAGCCTGTTCGCCTGCAAGGATTATCCCGGCAGCGGGCACAGCAGCACCGCTTTCATTGATGGTTTCGGCAAGCTCAGCGTCGCAGATGACGACGCCCGGCTCGCAATGCTCCAGGATATAGCGCAGGCCTTCGCCGCGAAGCTGGGCGTTGACCGGGACCCAGACGACACCGGCCCTGGCAAGTCCGAAGAGCACGGCCAGCGACAGGCGCGAATTGCGCATCATCACGGCGGCGCGGTCACCGGATTTCAGGCCGCGTTGGCGGAGGTCGGCGGCAAGTGCTGCCGACATCGTATCGAGGGCGGCAAAGGTGATCGGCTCGCCATTGAAACGGGCGAACACCTGTTCCGGTTTGCGGGCAGCCTTGGTCGTGAAGCTTCCGAGGAAGCCTTCGAGAGATACGGTCATAGGAGGATCTCGGATATGGTGTCAGGTGGAGCGGCGGAGTTTTTCCGCCGCCAGGAGAAGTGTTGTCACGACGATGAAGACGACGACCGAAACCGCCGCGAGCGTCGGGTTGAGCTGCAGGATCATGTCATCCCACATCTGCTTCGGCAGGGTCGTCTTGACGCCGCCGCTGACGAAGATCGCCACGGTCAGCTCGTCGAACGAGGTGATGAAGGCAAAGAGGAACGCTGCCGTCAGGCCGCTCTTGATCAGCGGCACGGTCACGAACCGCAGGGCCTGAACCCGATTTGCCCCAAGGGTTGCCGCAGCCTGGTCGAGCCGCCAGTCGTAGCTCTTCAGCACAGCGGCAATGGCGACGAAGGCAAAGGGCAGCGCCAGCACCGTGTGACCGATCACCAGGCCAAGGTCGGTGGCAACAAGTCCCATCTGGGCAAAGAGGTAGAACAGGCCGACGGCAATGACGATACGCGGCACGATCATCGGCGCCAGGAAGAAGGCGAAGATGATGCCGCGCCAGCGCGAACGCGAACGGGCAAGCGCCAGCGCCGCAAAGCCACCGATCACCGTTGCAACGATGGCGGTCGCGAAGGCGACGCCGAACGAGCGGATGGTGGCCGCGACCCAGAGGTCGGAGGTGAAATAGGTCCGGAACCATTCCAGGCCATATCCCGGCGGCGGGAACTCGAGGAACTGCGAACTGGTAAAGGCGATCGGCAGGACGACGAGCGTCGGCAGCATCAGGAAGGCGAACAGCAAGACGCTGTAGATGCCGAGCATGCGGCTTGAAACCGCCGCTCCCAACAGCCGGTGGCTGCCGGACGCAATGGCGCTGCTGATGCTCGCCACCCGATCGAGGATCGCCAGGCCAAGGGCGCGCAGGAAACCGGTTTTGCCGGCCTTGCCGTCGGACGGCTCGCCCGAAAGGCTGGAGAGCCCGAACACCCGATCGTAAACCCAGCACGTCACCAGTGCCGCCAGCAGCATCATCGCGGCAAGAGCCCCGGCGAAGGCCCAGTTCAGGATTTCCTGAACCTGGACGATGATCAATTGAGCGAGCATCGTCTGCTGACGCCCACCAAGCAGGGCCGGAACAATGAAGAAGCCGAGCGAGGAGATGAAGGTCAGCAGGCCGGCAGCCGCCGCACCCGGAAGCGAAAGCGGGAAATAGACGAGCCAGAAGCCCTTCGCAGGCGTCGCGCCCAACGTTGCCGATGCTTGCGTCAGCCGGCGGTCGATGCCGGTCATGACAGGCAGCATGGTGAGGATGGCGAGCGGCACCATGGCATGAACCATGCCGATCATAACGCCGAGTTCATTGTGCAACAGCTCCAGCGGCTGGCTGAGCACACCTGATCCCAGGCCGATCTGGTTGATGATCCCGGTGCGTCCCAGCACGATGACCCAGGCAAAGCTCTTGACGAGGTAGCTCGTCCAGAAGGGCACCATCACGAGCAGGATCATCGTGCCGCGCGTCCGATCCGGCAAGCGCGACAACCAGTAGGCCAGGGGATAGCCGAGAAGCAGAGAGAAGAGCGTCGTCAGTCCGGCGATGCGGAAGGTGATCAACAGAACGCGGAAATAGACGTCGGTCTCGAAGATCCTCGCATAGTGGCTGGCGGTCATCGCGCCGGTGTCGGCGTCCTCGAGGCTGAGGCCCATCAGCCTTGCGACGGGAACGAGGAAGAAAATCAGAAGGAAGGCAAGGCCGGGCGCTGCCAGCCAAAGCGGCCCAAAGCGGAAGCGGTTGGAGCGCACAGAGCGCGGAGTGGAGACAGCCGCCGCGGTCATGGCGTCACCAACACGGCGGCTTCCGGCGCCCAGTTCAGCGTGATGTTGTCGCCTATACCAGGCAACGGCTTACCGGGAAGGACACGAACCGTGACCAGCTCACCGACAGAGATGTCGACGAGCAGTCGGGTTTCAGAGCCGGCATAGACGACCTCTGCGACGCGACCGCTGATCTCGTTTGCGCCGGTCGAGCCGAGTTCGAGATGCTCCGGCCGCACCACCAGCGCCATCTCGGCATTGTTGGAAAGGCCGGTGCCATCGATCCGGAAGCGTCCACTCGGGGTCGAAAGGTGCGCGACACCGCCCGAGCCAAGCTCGACGCGGCCGCGGAAGATGTTGGAGATGCCAATGAAATCGGCGGCAAAGGCGGTGCGTGGCCGGGCGTAGATTTCCTGCGGCGGACCGATCTGCTCGACCATGGCATGATTCATCAGGCAGATGCGGTCGGAGAGCGCCAGTGCCTCCTCCTGGTCATGTGTCACATAGATGATCGTGGCGCCGGTCTGCCGGTGCAGCCGCTTGATCTCGAACTGCATATGCTCGCGAAGCTTCTTGTCGAGCGCGCCCAGCGGCTCGTCCATCAGGATGATCGACGGCTGGTAGACGAAGCAGCGGGCAAGCGCCACGCGCTGCTGCTGCCCGCCGGAAAGTTCGCGCGGGAACCGCCCGGCCAGATGGCCGAGCTGAACCATGTCGAGTGCGCCTTTGACCTGCCTGTCGATCTCGGCAGTGCTCTTGCCGCGCATCTTCAAGGGAAAGCCTATATTCTCGGCGACCGTCAGATGCGGAAACAGGGCGTAGTGCTGGAAAACGAGGCCGATGTCGCGCTTGTGTACCGGCGTTTCCGTCTCATTGCTGCCGTCGATGAACAGGCGGCCCTCCGTTGGCAGGACCAGCCCGCTGATCATCTGCAGCAAGGTGGTCTTGCCGGAGCCCGAAGGCCCGAGAAGCGTCAGGAACTCGCCGGTCTGGACCGCGACGTGCGTGGGCTTGAGAGCAACGGTGGCGCCGTAGCTCTTGGCCAATCCGTCGACGAGAAGTTTTGGGCGAGTGGCTTGTTCGGGCTTCGCGAGCATCAGATTTCCCCTTAACCCAGGATCCAGGCGTTGAAGCGCTCGGTCATTTCGGAACGGTTGGCGCTCCACCAGTCTTCCCGCGCAATGGTCATGACCTTCAGATTGGCCTCGGAGGTGGGCAGGGCGGCAGCGCGTTCTGCCGGAATATGCTCATAGGCCTTCAGGTTCGTCGGGCCGTAGGCGAGGAACTCGGTAAAGAGCGCCTGCTGCTTCGGATCGGCGCAGAACTTGACGAACTGCCGGGCGATATCGGCACGCGGCGAGCCTTTCGGAATGCCCCAGCCCTCGATCGAGTAGAGCCCCTGGTTCCAGCCGATCTTGACCGGCGCACCACCGTCGATCACCGCCTGGGCCCGGGCGTTCCACAGGGCGATCAGGTCAACTTCGCCGCTCTGGATCAACTGGCTCGACTGGGCGCCGCCTGTCCACCAGACATCGACATGCGGCTTGATCTTTTCGAGGCTGGCATAGGCGCGCTCGATGTCGAGCGGGTAGAGTTCGGCGATCGGCACGCCATCGGCCAGCAACGCCTGCTCCAGCGTATCGATCGGGTTCTTGCGCAGGGCACGCCGCCCCGGGAATTTCTCGACATTCCAGAAATCGGCCCAGGAACTCGGACCGTTGGCCGCGTCGAAGTGGTCGGTGCGATAGGCCATGATGGTGGAATAGACGTCGACGCCAAGCCATAGCTCGGTCAGGGCGTCGGGCATCAGCCCGGGAACGTCGGCTGCCGGCAGGTTGATCGGCTCGAGCAGGTCGCGCTTTTCGAGAATGTCGCGGGCGGAAAGCGTCAGCGTGCAGACGTCCCAGCTATAGGACTGCGTCTCGACCATCGCCCGGAACTGGGCGGTCGGTTCGGCGTCGCGGGCAACATTGATAACTTTGATACCGGTCGCCTGTTCGAAGGGATCGTAGAATGCCTTGCGGTAACCGGGGCTGTAGGGGCCGCCGGGATCGGCGACGGTCAGGGTTTCGGCGGCAAATGCGGACCGCGTGAAGACGGCAGGCGCGGCCAGGGCGACGCCCAGGCCTCCGCCGATTTTCAACAGGCTGCGGCGGTCAATCAGTATGCGTTTGTTGCTGGTCATTGTTCTACCCTCTTGTTTTGGATTGCGCGCCGCCTCCCATAAGCGGCCTGGCCCTTGTCAGGCCTTGCTTGCCGCACGCCGTACGAGAAACTGTTCCATCATCCGCGCCGGTTCGCCGGAGGCGTAGGCTTCGCGCTGGATGCGAGCGCCGGCTTCGAGGCAGTCGCGGAAACCAGCCTCTGTCATCTCCCTGAAGCGCTGTTTGTCAAGCCGCATGGCGACCGGTGGCTTGGCGGCGAGTTCACGGGCCAGCGAGAGGGCTTCATCCATGACGTGTTCCTGCGGGACGATGCGGTTGATGATGCCGATGGCCTGGCATTCATCCGACTGCATCAGGCGACCGCTAAGCGTCAGGTCGATGGTGCGGGAAAGACCGATCATCTCGCGCATCATCCACGGGCCTGTGGTGCTGGCGATGCCGGAATTGATTTCCGGCTGCCCCATACGCACGCCCGGATGAGCGACGCGGAAGTCGCAGAGAAGTGCCACCTGAAACGCAGAACCGGCGGCAACACCGTTGAGTGCCGCGATCAGCGGCTTCGACAGCGAGCGCATCGCATCATAGAGCCGTTCCCATTCGCCCACCCACTCCTGCCCGCGGGCACCGTCGAACGTGCGGGTCTCGTTCAGATCCTGGCCTGCGCTGAACGCACGATCACCGGCACCGGTCAGGATAATGGCGCGGACCGTCTCGTCTTCTTCGAACGACGTGAAGGCAGCAACCAGCTGCTGGCGCATCGGGCTGTGCCAGGCATTGAGGATTTCGGGGCGGTTCAGCGTGATGACGCCGACCTCGCCACGCCGTTCTGTCAGGATGAAGCGGTCCATGATTTTCTCCGTTGCAATTAAACAACTATTGCAATGCGATAATTGTTATGTCATAGTGTGATTAGGTTTATTTTAGCTGTCAAGCACCTTTTCCGATGCTTGGCGATTCTGTTATCGATATGTGGGAAACCGCAGGGACCGGGGATACATGGCGCGCAAGGCGAACAAGGCTGCGACAGACGAAAACGAAACGCCGGGAGAAGACCGCGATCCCTTGCTGGTGCAGTCGGTCGAGAAAGCCTTCAGGGTTCTCAGAGCCTTTGACGGTCGCCGCCCGAACCTCAGCCTGTCACAGATCGCCGAGGAAACCGGGCTCGACATGAGCGCCGCCCAGCGCTTCACGCACACGCTCGCCAAGCTCGGCTATCTCGGCAAGAACGCCGATACCAAGCGCTTTGAGCTGACGGTGAAGGCGCTTGATTTCGGCTATCACTACACGCGCGCCAGCGGCTTCGTCGAACGGGGCATGCCCTATCTTCTGCACTTGAGCAAAGCCACCGAAGAAACCGTCAACCTGACCGTGCTCGACGATACCGACATTGTTTTCGTGTCGCGCTTCATGAGCCGTCACGTGCTGAACAACGACGTCATCACCGGCACGCGGCTGCCGGCCTATTGCACGGCTCCGGGGATCGCCATCCTCTCGGGCCTGCCGGAGGAGACCGCCCATGCAATCCTCGAAAAATCGGATCTCTACCCGTTTACGCCGCACACGACATGGGACATCGATGCGCTGAAGACAAAGCTGAAACAATCGGCGACCAAGGGCTACGCCACCGCCTTCGAGGAATATTTCCACGGCGACCTATCGATCGCCGCACCGGTGCTGGATGCCAATGGCACGCCTTACGGCGCGATCAACATCGCGGTATCGCGCAGCCGCTACACGCCGGAGGAAACGGAAGAACGCTTTGCTCCGCTGGTGACCGCCGCGGCGCGCTCGATCTCGCTCGTTGGTGGCGCCCGAAGATAGCTGTTCGACCCAGGTCAATCGCTCATGCGACGCCCTGTGCCGCGTGGATGATGATATCGCCCAACCGGCGGGCACCCGGTCCGGCACCATCAGGATCGGGATAAACCAGATACATCGCGCCCCAGCGCTCCGCCCCTTCCCTGAGCGGCAAGGGCTTGAGCTGGCCTGCGGCCAGTTCTTCGCGGATCCAGTCTTCCGGATACCAGGCAAAGCCCATGCCCATGCAGGCCGCCCGTATGGATGTTGATTTGTGGCTGACCGTGAGCCGCTGTTCAGTCACATTCCAGACGCTATGGCGCACCCGTTGCAGCCCGCTGTCACGGATGACAAGGTGGCGGTGCCCTTTCAGATCCTCCATTGCCAGTTCGCGGCCGATCTGTTGCAGCGGATGGAACGGGGCGGCAGCCGCGATCGCCCGATAGCGCATCAGCACCTCGCCCCTGTGGCCGGCCGGCAGGGTATCGGCGCAGACCGCAAGATCGACGGCGCCCGAGAGCAGCATTTCGTCCGTGCCGCCCATGACGGTTTCGAAAAGCTCGATCCGCGTCTCCGGGTATTCGGCTGCGAACTGGTCCAAACAGCGCAGCAAGAGCCATGTGGGAAACAGCCCCTCGACCGCAAGGCGAAGTTCCTGCTCCTGACCCTTGGTGAGGTTCATCGCCGCGCGCTCCAGTCTTGAGGCTTCGTCGACGAGCGATTTGCCGCGCCGGTAGAGCACATGGCCCTGGCGCGTCAGCAGCGCCTTGCGGCCCTCGATCTCAAAAACCGAGACGCCCAGGCGCTCCTCGATCTGCCGGATCGCGTAGCTGACGGTCGATTGCGACTTGTTCAGCGCTTCCGCCGCCTGCGCGAAGCCTCCCGCCTCGACCACAGCGACCAGAGCCTTCCATTGATCCAGGGAGATACGAGGTGACATACATCTATCCATTCGATCATTTAGCGCTAAAAATCGAACTTTTTTATCGATCCACTGCCTGATTGTATAGCGCCATACAGCAGACAGGAGATCAGCCGTGAATGTTCTCATCGTAACAGCCGATCCACGCAGCCCATCCTTCGCGGCATCGTTGGCAGGGCGCTACCTCGCAGGCGTGCAGAGCCAGGAAGCGCCAACCGTCGAATGGGCAGATCTGTTTCGGGAGGCATTCGACCCGCGGATGACGGAAGCGGATCTGGCGCTTTATCGCGGAGAGGGGCCGGTTCCGCAGGATGTGCGTCGCGAACAGCTACGGGTCGAGCGCGCCGATGTCCTTTGGTGCTCGCCTTCCCTGTCTACTGGTGGTCGATGCCGGCCGTCCTGAAAGGCTGGATCGACCGGGTATTCACCAACGGCTGGGCCTTTGGGGCGGAGGACCGATTTTCAGGGCCACTCGCGACCAAATCCGTGCGCCTGATCGCCACGGGCGGATCAAAGCCTGGCGTCTACGAGAAACACGGCTATCGCACCGCCATCGCCGCGCAGATCGAACACGGGATCTTCCATTTCAGCGGCATTCGCGACCTGCAGACGCATCTGTTTCTCGACGTCGAAAACGGCGACAGGGCGGCCCGCCTGCGCAACCTCGCAACCGCCTTCGAACTCGGGCAAGCGCTTGGCGCCGGACACAGCGCCCGCGCGACCATACCGGCCTCATAGGCGCCGCCCCCTCCCATCAAGACCCTCAACGAAAGGAACGACAATGAGCACCAACACGCGTGAAATCCGCCTGAACAGCCGACCGCACGGTCTACCGACCCCCGCCAATTTCGACCTTGTCGAGACGACATTGCCAACGCCCTTGGCCGGCCAGCTGCTCGTTCGCAACACCTGGATGTCCGTCGATCCCTATATGCGTGGTCGCATGGTCGATCGCGAAACCTACATCCCTCCCTTCAAGCTCGGCGAAGCATTGGAAGGAGCGGCCGTCGGCGTGGTCGAACGCTCGAACGATCCGGCATTTTTAATTGGTGACCGGGTGGTGCATTTCTCCGGTTGGCGCGATCACGCTATCGTTGCGGCGAACGGCGCAACCAAGATCGCCGACGCCGACATCGCGCCGCAGACCTATCTGAGCGCGCTCGGCTTTCCCGGCCTCACCGCCTATGCCGGGCTCACGCGGATCGCCAAGATCAAGGCCGGCGAGACCATCTTCGTTTCGGCGGCAAGCGGCGCGGTCGGCAGCATCGTCGCCCAGATTGCCAAGAGCAAGGGCTTGCGTGTCGTTGCCTCGGTCGGTTCGGCCGACAAGGCGAAATGGCTCATCGACGAGGTGGGTGTGGACGCCGTCATCAACTACCGTGAAACGCCTGACCTGATCGCAGCGCTTGCAGAGGCGGCGCCTGATGGCATCGACATCTACTTCGACAATGTCGGTGGCGAGCATCTGGAGGCCGCGCTGGCAGTCGCCAATGTCAACGCCCGCTTCGTGCTCTGCGGCATGATCTCCGGCTACAACGCCGAACAGCCGCAGCCTGGACCGTCAAACATCTTCGCCGCCATCGAAAAGCGCATCCGCATGCAGGGCCTGATCGGCTCGGATCATCTCGACCTCTCGGCCGACTTCAATCGCGACATGGTCGGTTGGCTGAAGGCGGGTCAGGTCAAAATCCGCGAAACCGTGGTCGACGGTCTCGAAAATGCGCCCTCCGCCTTCATCGACCTCTTCAGGGGTGCCAACCATGGCAAGATGCTGGTGCGTCTGGTGGCGGACGCCGCCTCGGGAGAATAAGGACCTTAGCGGCCCTCCTCGATCTCTCCACCGCCTGCTTTCCGGGCGGTGGAGAAAGTCGATTGGGTTACAGCGGCGTCGGCCGATCTGATCTCCCGACAGACGAAGACCGGCTGCCCATCTTAGCGCAACGGCCTCGGCATTTTGATCATTCCCGACTAGACAGAGCTGGAGCGCCGCTTCACATTCCCTGCCGATATCGGGGCTCGATCGACACGCCCCACCGAGGCGGACACTGGTTGGGATATTGCGCATGTTTTTGAATGGTGGCGAACTGGACGAGATCACCGCGTTTCGGCGTGAACTCCATCGCAAGCCGGAGCTATCAGGCGAAGAGGTCGAGACGGCCAGAATGGTCGCACAGGCTCTGGGGTCGAGCCAACCGGACGCGATTGTCACTGATCTTGGCGGGCATGGGGTGGCGGCCGTTTATCAGGGAGCGACCCATGGTCCGACCGTGATGATCCGCTCCGAACTCGATGCCTTGCCGATCGAAGAACTCTCCACCCTGCCCCACCGATCCGAGATCACCGGCAAGGGACATCTCTGCGGACACGACGGCCACATGGCAATCCTGATGGCGCTCGCCAAAGGGCTCTCTCGGAAAAGACCGGCGCGCGGGCGGGCGATCCTGCTTTTCCAACCGGCCGAAGAGAATGGTGCCGGTGCCGCCGCCGTGTTGGCGGATCCTAAATTCGAGCCACTGAAACCGGACTTTGTGTTTTCGCTGCATAACTTTCCCGGCCTACCGCTGGGGCACGTTGCGCTGGCCGAAGGGCCGGTCAATTGCGCCTCGCGCGGCATGAGGATCGTGCTTTCGGGCAAGACCGCGCACGCGTCCTGCCCGGAAGATGGCGTCGCCCCGACCTTCGCCATGGCTCATCTCCTGAGTGAGTTGACTGCACTTGGCGCCGGCGGTTCGCTCGATGCCGATTTCACGCTGGTAACCGTGACCCACGCGCGCCTCGGCGAACCCGCCTTCGGCATCAGCCCCGGCCATGCAGAGATCTGGGCAACATTGCGCACGCTGACGGACGAGCGGATGGGTGAGCTGGTGAGGCGTGCCGAAGCTCTCGTCCATAAACATTCGACGGCCGGCGGGCTCACATCGTCGATCGCCTACGAGGATATCTTCCATCAGTGCAGCAACGCGCCGGCGGCCGTCGACCATTTGCGCCGCGCTCTTGGCGAGGAGCGGATTGGCCACGACGCAGGCCCGACCGCCCTGCCGATGAAGGCATCGGAAGATTTCGGCCTTTTCGGCCGCGTCGCCCCGTCAGCAATGTTCTTCCTCGGTGCAGGTGAGGACCACCCTCGCCTGCACAATCCGGACTACGACTTTCCCGATGCACTGATCGAGGTGGGCGCCCGCGCCTTCATGCGGACGATCCGCAACCTGCTCGGCTGATTGCCGGCAGGGAGCAGCAAGCGGCATCACGGCCGCGGCCAGCGTCATTGGGCATTCGATGCCCCCCGGATCAAGAACTTTGGTCCGGATCGCCTGTAGGACTATGCCGAATAATCGGGCTGCGCTGCGATCTTTGCTGCCCGCCGTCGACCGTGGCACCGTCGTTCAAGGATCAAGAGCTGACGCCTGAGTTGACCTACAAAGCCGAGGCGAGCCGAACATCCGGTCAAGACCGTTTGCCGCCCGTGCAACTGCGCAACCGGCTACAATATCCCCCAACCGCGGTAACGCCCCCTGCCGGTCATTTCCTTGGCCCCAAGTTCGCGGACAAGATTGAGCGCGCCCCGCTGGGTGACGCCGACATGACGCGCCACCAGCCCGGCGGAAACGATCGGCCGAGACAGCAGAAGCTCGATCAGGCCCGGCAGGCTGCTATTTGAGCGACGGTCGCGCACGCGCATTTCCATCTGGGTCTTGGCGAGAAACAGTCGATCCAACTCCTTGAGGCCAAGTTCGCCGGTGAGAACCAGAGCCTCCAGAAACGCCCTCAGCCGAACCTCCTGATCTCTTGCACGACGCCGTTCGTGGCGAATTGTCTTCAGGCCCGTATGGAAGCTGATGAGATGCGACGTCACTTTACCACGCGCGCGCAGGTAGGCGCCAACGAGCAACCCTCCCAGCCAATGCTGCCTGCGAAGCGGCTCGATCTGCTCCCAGGCATCGAAGAGCATCGCCGCGCCAAGGCAGGCCGGCATTCGGTCCGCAGCCGCAATCAGGGATCGCCACGCCTCGAGCCGCGCGCCCTCGTCCCATTCGTCATCGAAAAGCAGCCCCAACTGTCCCTTGGGCTCTGAGGCGGACGGGCGCTCTGTCCCCCCAAATCCGCTGTCACCGACTTCATCCGCCTGTTCATCGAGCAGACGTTGCGATCGCGCGATCGCCGCATCGATCTCCGCGAACTCGAGGGAAAGCGGATTGTCGTCGTCATCGCCGTCAGCGATGACATTATCGTCATCCGCCGTCCCCGGCGGAACGCCTCGGTCCATCTCGATCGACGGTGTCTCGCCGCCGACTTGTTCGCCGCGAAGGACCGCCAGACCGGCGGACGATAGCGCCCAATCAGGGTCGGACAACCAGATCCTCCGGCGCGCGCGCAAGACAGCATGCGCGATCGTCAACTCGTGTGTCGGCGCACGGGCATCCATATGCGCATCATGCAGCACCAGATCCTCGACATGGACCAACTCGCCGGCAACCCAGAGGGCACCGGCCGCGTCGAAGAACTGACCACGCTCGCGAAAGCCTTCGGCGACGGGATGGCGTCCGGCACGCTCATCCAGCCGCGCGAGGCGATCTTCAGCCTCGATCGTTGCGGAAAACAGCGTCTGCAGCACTAATTCCGGGATTTGGTATCGCATTACAATCACACGCTATTTCTGGCAAACGGAAGGAAAACGGAGAGTTTTCTTCCGACACACATGACATGCCGTTTTAGCGGATACCGGGATGTTTGTCGTCGGGTTTCTGCGTTGACCAGTACGGAAGGCTAGAATGGCCTTCTTAGCGCTTAAAATGAGCGCAAACCGGATTCGAATCGACGAATTCGACCATCACATTGTACGCTCTTGAGGGCCATTCGCAACGCAGGAAGGCCAGCATTGCCAACATAGCAGCATTTCCTTTCCATTCGGCTAACGTCTCGAAAGACGGTCGTGAAGGGATTTTGGTCATCGAAGTCGACAGGTCAGGCCGGACAGGATTGCGGACGGATAGCGGTTCGAGAAGAAGCCATAATCCCAACCAGCATTGCAGGTGGGGATGCCAGACGAACGTCTGCGTGTTGACAGCTGTCAACACTCGTCTATGCGACAGATGGCCCCTGCCCTTCTCTGGGCCGAAAAGGCATTGCGCAACCTATCACGCAGGCGCTTTCTCGCTCTGGCGAAACTAACTCGCCTTAGCATCGCGAAGGGCATGGCGCCCACGCAGCGGCTTGCGTTCGTTCATGCTGCCGAATGTGTAGGAGCGACACTTTCCGACAAAACGGCCCGTCATGCGTTGACAGCTGTCAACATCGGCCCCGCCAGGGGGTAACAACAAATTCAGGCCAAAGACCAATCACATCTATCGACGGTTCATAAGGCAACCCTCCGGCATGTCCGGAGCCTCAATGCATTAGAACTTTGCCAGATCGCGTTTCGCCCCGTCACACCCCGAGCGCGCGGGGAAACTCACCCGATGCAATGCCTGACAGAATAATGCTCGTCTGAAGGTGCGGTTGGGCAGCTTCATGCCTGCACGGCCTCAGGACGCGGTTGAGGTTGTGGACCGCTTGCGGGTGTAGACACCTTGCAGCCTCAGCGTTTGTGCCATCTTTCTGCCGGGGACGACAGGAGCCGGTGGGGCAGTCCTTGATCAGAAGTCCGCGAACTGGACGACCCTCTCGTCGATAGAGGTTAAGTGTACGGATCTGCAGCGGGCTGGTGGTTGTGGTATTTTCCATTCGGATGGCCTGAGGTGAAACCGTTGACAGCTGTCAACTCACCAAGGGACCGATCTAACGTTGCCCGTCGCAAGCCGGTACTCAGCGCCGCGCACGCTGCAATTTGGCAGGGATCGGGATCGGCTGCTGCGAGGTGTTGGACCCGGCAAACTCGATCTCAACATCCTGCACAGGTCGGCCACCAGTCCGCCTCATTGGACATTGATTGCCGAATGAGGCGCACAACTAGCCGCAGTTGACAGCTGTCAACGTCCGTCGAAACAGCCGCGTTGGTCTAGCTCAGCTGGCTAGCGCCATACTGCCGGGATTGGCACGCAACAACGCCATGACCATCGGCCCAACCACGAACTCCTGTCGCATAGATCGCCGCGTCAGGTCCCGCAGGTAACCACCGGCAGACGCGATGTGCGGCGAGCGCTGGAGGATACATGCCAGCACCGTCGCGGCCGCTTCTGGGCCGAGCACCCGGCACGCTTCATCATGCGCTCCCTGACTGACATTGAGCATGGAACGGACCACAGCGGCAGCCACCATCAGATCACGCCAGGACTGCACCTTACCGCCAGGACCATAGTCGACGATATCAGGGCAGGCTTTCAGCACGGTTGATAGCGGGAAGGTTTGCGGAGGTTGATGCGTTTTACCCCGTGTCACCTCCGGTGTTTCGGTCTGGGAGGCCGCGTCTGTTGCAATTGCCGTCCGATTGCTCGCCTGCACAACGGCCATGCTGTCGGACGTTTGGCGTGAGTTCGAGAACGTCACAGCGTCACTTCCAAAGCCCGGTTCAGATTCAGTAGAAGAGTCTGGATGTGAACTCTGTATGTGGCAGCCATTTTGGCTATCATTGGTGTCCGAAATTTTTAGATTTACCAGTTTTTCCAATTGGTTGAGCACTTCCGCGCGCAACGCGTCCAGTTGCTTGAGCACAGGCTCGATTTCAGCGAGGCCAGGTTTCCGCGGAAGGGTGTCGACGGCGAGAAGATAACGGCTTTGAAGGTTGTCCCAGTTGGAAGTTTGGTCGGTTTCGCGCAACACGTCTATGAGCTTGGTCAGATCGCGACGGCAAAGGCTGAGACGCTCACGGGCAAGCTGCGCCTCCTGTCGGGCCAGAGCGACTGCGGCTGCGGCCGTTTGCAATTCATGGGCGCGTGCAAGCAGCGGTGACAGATCGAACCCGAAGGCGTCGCCGATGGCGCCCTTTGTATCTCTACGGGCGTAACGCTTGCCATTTGGGCTATCCTTGCGAAGGATAAGGCCGGCCTCCACCAATGTTGCCAGGTGGCGACGCAGTGTGGTGCCTGCCATGCCATGGGTGCGCAGGGCCAATTGGTTGTTTGATGGAAACACCACCAACCCCTTGCCTGACGTCAGCTCGACCTTCGGGTAGAAGCTGAGCAGCGCATTGAGTACGGCCAAGGCACGGTCGGACACGCCGACGACAGCCTTGGCTTCACAGACGGTCCGAAACAGTTTCCATTTATCGATCGGCTGCTGCGAATCGATTTCGCTCGCGATGACTTGGCTTGCGAACATGCCAAGCGTCATCGCGCGCCGCCCGAAGGGCGTCGTCACATTTCCACGCTCCATCTCTCTTCACCTTTTCAAAGGCAAAAGAAGTCCGTTCGCCGAAACGACGTTAAAAACGCTTGACAGTGATTCGCGGAAATGGGATTCTCTAGTTGCTACACGAGAGAAGGGTTTCCGCTGCGCTAGTCGTTCGGAAGCCTTTTTCTTTTGCTCTGTTAGTCTCCTGTTTCCTCTTGATATTCGAGGTACAGAGATTTGAGCCTCTGCCTCACGAAATCTGCAAAACCGGGCGCCACCTTCTTGTTGAAGGAAAGCGTCGTTTCGCTGTTTGTTTCTCGGATGCGCACCGGGCGCGTATCATCTGGCGCCACCCAAGGAACTGCCTGGCTCCGGGCCTTCACAGTGCTCAGGAAGGAAAACAGCGTCTCAAACCGTTGATCGCTCTCCCTTGCCAGGAATTCAGTGCGCCCTAAGAACGCGTTGGTCTTGATGAGCTCATCGTCGTTCTCAACAAGCTCTGCAAGCTCCGCCCAGCGCCGCCGTCCGATGGCCGGCGCGGCACCGATTGCCTCGATCACATCGATGGGTAGCCGGCGCACGATCGCAATCATCTTCGACAGGGCCGCCTTGTCGACGCCAAGCGATGACATGATGACGTCACGCGAGAATTCGCGGTCTTCGAGACGGGTGGCGAACAGCGACCGCTCGATGAAGGACAAGTCCGTGCGAGCGTTGTTTTCCTGCCCTTGCGAGATCACCAGCTGTTCGTCGCTGAGGTCACGGACGACAGCTCTGACCTTGCTGCCAAGCTCACGCGTGGCGGCAAGACGACGATGGCCGTAAGCGACCTGATAACGCCCGTCCTCGTTGGGATGCGGGCGCACGAGGATCGGCACCTGTTGTCCGTGATCCCGGATCTGTTCGAGCAGCGAGCGTTCGACATCGGCCGCGACGCCGAGGCGATCGACGACGAAGGAAACGTCAACCAGATCCGGGTCGAGCTCTATCACCGCCAGGCCTTCTGCAAGCTGGCGTTCAAGTTCTTGAGCTCGCTCCACCTTCTGCGTGATGTTCGACAGAGACCGGGTGATGCCGCCGATCGGGCTGTGTGGTCGCTGGCCGGGATCGAGGCCGATGATCGGCCGTCCGGCCAGCGGACGATTATCCTCGCCATCTGCAGCATGACTGTCTGAAACACCGATCAGGTTCTTGCGGGCCATGGGTTACTTCCTTCCCCACACCTTGCGCAGGAGGTCCTCGATCTCGCCATTGACGAGCGTCAGGGAATCCATCGCGCGGTCATAGGTGCCGCGGACAAACTGCGAGCGTTCCACCTCATATAGCGTTTGCTTGGTCACGCCGGCGTCGGAAACGGCCGTCGATTTGACCATGGCGTTGTGCAGCATGCGATTGCCGAAGATGGAGCGCATGAAACCGGTCATCTGGCTTTGCGGACCGTCATTGGGTTCAAACCGGGTGACGAGGTAGCGCATCCAGTCATAGCTGGTCCGGCCGCCGGCGTTCTCGACGACGCGCATCAATTCGCTGGTCATCGAGAGAAACTGGGACATGGACATGACATCGAGCATCTGCGGGTGCACGGTGATCAGCACCGATGTCGCCGCGCACAGCGCCGACATGGTGAGAAAGCCAAGCTGCGGCGGGCAATCGATGATGACGATGTCGTAAAAGCTCTCGATATCGGCCAGCACGTCGCCGATACGCGCAAAGAACATGGTTTCCGCCGAACCGCTGGTCATGGCCTTCGGCGTTTCGTGCTCGAATTCCATCAGTTCGAGGTTGCCGGGGATCAAATGCAGATTGGGCAAATGGGTGGAACGGACAATCTCTGCGATCGGGCGAGGGTTCTCATAGCGAATGGCGCCATAGATCGTTTCCGCCTCGCCAACGTCCAGTTCCGGCTGGTGACCGAACAGGGCCGAAAGTGAAGCCTGCGGATCAAGATCGATCGCCAGCGTGCGGTAACCGCGAAGTGCGAGGTATTGCGCAAGATGCGCCGAGGTGGTCGTCTTTGCCGATCCGCCCTTGAAGTTCATGACCGAGATGACCTGCAGCCGCTCGTCGCCGCGGCGATGCGGAATGTATTTTCCCGACTTGCCACCTTCGTCGAGAACACGTCGAATGCGCTCGATATCCGAGATCGCATACATGCGGCGTCCATTCGGCAACGGCTCGGGCCCATGGCCCTCCGAGGCGATCTGGCGCAGGTAGCCTTCGGCGATCCCGATAAAGGCGGCCGCCTCGGCCGGACTGAAAAGTCGCAACGTCTTTTGCGCTTGCGGCGGGAAGATTTTCTTCTGATGCTGCTGGAGTTGGTGCGCAAGTTCCATGGCATCGGCAGCCAGGAGCGTTGGCAAATGCTCCTGTACATCGAGGCCGTGGATTTTCTGCTGCAACATCGAGTTCTCCAAAAACTGCGCAAATATTGTCATATCGAGGCAATATGCGCAGATGCACTATGATCCGATTCGGCCTGAATGTACAAATGGATAGCCGAATGGCCGTGTTGCCGGCTCAAGCAACGGAGGGCGCGCAATGGCGCCAGTTGTCCGCGGACAACTCGTGCGACGGCCGACCAGGTTGTTAACATGTCGGCCCGATTCCAACCAGCAACTACAGCTCCCCGCGAACGGCGCGCGCACCTGTTTTGCAGCCGAGGGGGAGAAGAACGCTGCCTTGATGCTCCATCGCAAACTGTGGCTATTAAAATATGGATTTAGTCGACTATTGACAGCGAGTTGAATTGTGGCAAGATCGTGGTGCGATGAGGATGATGTCAGGTGGACTGGAAGGGATGCAGCATGTTCTATCTCGGCGGGATGACACTTGGTTACCTCGAGCCGCCAGCGCCGAAGGCCGTCGTGCAGTCGGTAAAGCCGCGCATTGAATTGACGCCACACGAACCGGCTGACGATCGTGAGCGCGATCGCGATCAGGAATGGGCCCGCGCCTTCCTGACGCCCTGGCATCTGTTTTATTGATACGACCCTGGTTGCCCAAAATGTGCGGTGGCCAATGCAGCCGTCGCATAGGGTCCGGCCCGAACGCCGCTTTGCCGCTGGACCTTCTTTTGATTGCGTCTCCTCGTTGCGAAACAGGGAGCTTATGACGCGCCCAAAATGATTGGCCGTCAACGTTGACAGCTGTCAACCGCCCGCGCTCTTCTTGTCCAAGAAGCGATATCGAGCCAACTCGGCGGCAACGGCTGAACGCTCGGCTTCGAATAATGCCGAACACGAAAATAAAGCCATAAATTACAATAAGGTAGTATGGTGGAGGCCGGCGCCGGAATGGGCGAGCCGCGGGGCAGTTATCGCCCAGCTTGGGGTGGACGCCGCCGAAGTGAGGCTGATCTCGGCAAGCGTCATTGGTGCTGCCGTTAGCTGTGTCGCGAGGATTTGCGTCCGCGGTTGGAAGTGCGTGCGCCGCTTACATAAGCTGCAGCCACCCGTCGCGTAACCCGAGGGCCGAGGAAGCTTTGGCGAAAAAGCGGGAAAGGGCGAGGGGAGGGCTGTCGCGGCGCCGGGAAATGTTTAAGCTTGCCGGCAACAGCAAACCATTGAGGGTGCCGACATTCCGAGCGATCAGCCAGCCGACGAAGTGGGCAACCAGCCCCAGTCGCTTTCGTTGCACCAGAGAATCCTCGGTGATGTGGAAGGTTACATTCTTTCCGGCGCGTGGCCACCTGGACATCGCATCCCGTTCGAGCATGAATTGACCGAGCAATATGGCTGTTCGCGCATGACCGTGAACAAGGCGCTGACCGAACTGGTCAAACGCGGACTGATCGAGCGGCGGCGCAAGTCGGGGAGCTACGTCACTTTCCCGCATGTGCAGTCGGCGGTGATGGAAATCCACGATGTCAAGCTGGAGGTTCAGTCCCTTGGACTGGATTACAGTTTTCACCTGGATGAACGCAGCATCCGCAAGGCCGAGGGCAGCGATGCCGGTCGGCTCGACCTGCCGCCGTCTGCAAGACTGCTCGAAGTGAGTTGCCGGCATTTCGCCGGCGGTCGCCCCTTCTGTTTCGAGGAGCGGCTTATCAGCCTGGCGGCTGTTCCCGAAGCCGAGACAGAGCTTTTCGAGACGTCAGCGCCCGGTTCCTGGCTGCTCGGAAAGGTGCCGTGGAGTACGGCCGAACATCGCATCCGGGCCGTGGCGGCAGGACGCAACGCGGCGCAGGCGCTCGACATTTCGACAGGCGCCGCTTGTCTCGTCATCGAGCGGCGCACCTGGAGCGGTCGCGCCCCGGTCACCCATGTGCGATTGACTTATCCGGGTGATCGACATGAATTGGTGGCGCAATTTGCGCCGAGCCCGCTCGGTTAGATCGAGCGCCGCACGGTTGCCGCGACACGACGCGCTGTCTCACGCCGCTGGGTCGACTCGCCGTTTGCGTTTCTTGCCGACGGCATTTGAAATTTTCTGGTGAAGCGCGTGATCGTGCGCATCTCGCGCATGCTGCTTCAGGAGTTCCGTCAGTCGTTCCAGCTCATGTTCCTCAAGTTTCTCGATCCCGATATATTCGTTTTCGGCCGAGCTGGTCAGGATCAGTTCGTCGAGTTTGGCCTGAAGGGCGGCGCTGTCGCGGTTCTGAGAGTTCTGAAGAACGAAGACCATCAGGAATGTAATGATCGTCGTCGCCGTGTTCACCACCAATTGCCAGGTCTCGGAAAAATCGAAGATCGGACCTGTGGCCGCCCACAGGAGAACGGCACCGACTGCGAATGCGAATGTGCCTGGCTTGCCGGACTGTTTCGAAACGGCATTGGCAAATCGGGAAAAGGCATCGATCTTGCCGGACATCTGAGCACCTGAACGGCTTTCAACTGTTCTTTAACAGGCAAGTCACGAAGAAAGTTCCGTTCAGTGTCACAGCGGCCAGAATAGCAAGACGGGAATGATCTGCGGATGAAGGAACATGAAAAACCGTGGGAGCCGCTGTTGCCCGAAGACATCGCGGTACTCTTCGCGCCCGCACCCTTTCCCTGGTGGATCGCTGGTGGGTATGCGATCGAGCATTTCGTCGGTCGCCCTTTTCGCAGTCACGGCGACATCGATATCCTCGTGCTGCAGAGAGACAGCGCGCACGTTCGTTCCTTTCTTCGGCAATGGGATTGCTGGGCTGCGGATCCGCCGGGGCATTTGCGCCGGTGGAGCGAAACGGAAAGCCTGCCGAAAACGGTAAACGATGTCTGGTGCCGTGGCGAGCGGCAAGGGCCATGGCGCTTTCAACTGATGTTCGACCACAGTAATGGGGAAAGCTGGCGTTCGCGCCGAAATCCTCTGGTGACCCGGCCGATCAGCGCGATGGCGGCTGGCGGGGATCCACCGTTCCTCGCTGTTGAGGTCCAGTTGTTCTACAAGGCAAAAACGCCCCGACAAAAAGACGAGTTCGATTTCGGGGCCTGCCTACCGCTATTGAGTGCGTTGCAGCGCGACTGGTTGCGGCAATCGATCGTGACTGCTTATGGTACGCTGCACCCCTGGCTCACGGCGCTCGACATGCTACAGCGCCGCGCGTCTTATTTAGACGCGCAAAGGTTGCTGTAGCACTTTGAATTACTGCATGTTTCCTTAAATCGGATACGATTTAAGGAAACATGCAGTAGAAAACACGTTGACCCACGAGCCACGTCGACCAAAAGACGCTGGCGCAGCATAAAAGTCAGCATTTCATTGGCGGATACGCCGGATGGTGTCGAGATGGAAAAGACGATGTTGTTTGATGGGCCAGAGAATGCGCCGGTGACCATCTTGCTGGCGCATGGTGCCGGCGCGCCGATGGATTCGGCTTCGATGACCGCATCGGCCAAAGCGCTGGCTGCCGAAGGCTTTCGTGTGGCCCGGTTCGAATTCGACTACATGGCGGGGCGTCGATCAGGCGGCCGCAAACCGCCACCGCGCGCCGAAACGCTCAATCCGGAGTTCAGGGCCGCCGTGGCGTCTCTTGGTGCGGTCGGCCCGTTGCTAATCGGCGGCAAATCGATGGGTGGGCGTGTCGCCAGCATGATTGCTGACGAGCTCTATGCCGAAGGCAAAATCATCGGCCTGCTTTGCCTCGGCTATCCGTTCCATCCTCCAGCAAAGCCCGATCAGCTGCGCACCAAACACCTCGGGGAGTTGAAGACGCCGACGCTGATCTGCCAGGGCACGCGCGACGAATTCGGCACGCGCGAGGAGGTCCCCGGATACCCCCTGTCCGGTGCAATAGAAATCCTTTGGCTCGAAGATGGCGACCACGATCTCAAACCACGCAAGACGATCTCCGGCTATTCCGCTGCAGATCATCTGAAAACGATGGCGCAGACCGTCGCGCGTTGGGTCGGCGAGCGGTTGCCTTAAACGGTCGCGCCCGCCCGATTGGCAAAAACCAAGACTCTGCACCGATCATTCCGCCGCCTGAGCGGTGCCGGACGAAAATGCGAAGACGTCAATCGGATCGTCGAGGCCCTTCACGGGAAAGGCGCCCAAATGCTCCATGTCGCGCGTGCGTCCCGCCAATTCGACGAAGGCGCGTGACAGCAGCACCGGGCGCTTCGCCTGCTTTGTCAGGTTCTCTAGGCGCGAAGCGATATTGACGGCCGGTCCGATCACTGTGAAGTCGAGCCGCCGGCGAGAGCCGATGTTGCCGTACATCACATCGCCGACGTTGACCCCGATGCCGTAGCCGAGGGCCTCGCGCCCCCGTGCCAGATTTTCCTGGTTCAGGGTGGCGATCGCGACCTCCGCCTCACCGATTGCCTGCAGCAGGTTTTCGCAGGCCCGCGGATTGCTGAGCGGGAAGATCGCCAGCAGGCCATCGCCCATGAATTTGAGGATCTCGCCACCATGCCGCTCGATCGGCTCGGACATGGCATCGAAGTAACCGTTGAGCAACTCGATCACATCATCGCGCGGCCAGAGGTCGGATAGTTTGGTGAAGTCGCGAAGGTCGCAGATCAGGATCGCGGCGCTGACGGTCACGCCGCTCCCCCGTGTCGTCGCACCGGCAAGGATCTGCTCGCTTGCATGCGGCCCGACATAGGTTTCGAGCAGCGTTCGCGCCATCCGGTTCTTCAGCCGGATTTCGCTGACAAGGGCCAGAACCGGCAACAGACTGGTGAGAACCTCGAGATGAACAGTCTCGAAGCCGCCCTTACGATCACTGGCGAAGGTCACCACGTGGCGCTTGCCGAGCGTGTGTTCCAGCGGCAAGGCGACGTAGTCGGTGAAGCCGTCGGCACGGAGTTCTTCATAGAGCGAGTTCGGCACCTCATCGTCGGTTGCCGCCTCGAGGTTCTTGCGAACCTGGCTGGCGCCGTTGTTGACGGCATAGAGCGGGCTGTTGAGATACTGCGTCGTGTCTTCGACACCATAATCGAACATGCGGATATCCGCCTCCGTCAGGCCCTTGCGCCAAAGGATGCGGGCGCCGAGCCACTGCGGGTGATGGATCCGGAAATGCAGGGTGGCCCGCGCGAGCGGAACGCCGGCCTGGACCAGTCGTTCGCACAGATCCACGAAAATATTGTCGATGAAGCGCTGGTCACGGGTCTCCATGATCAGCCAGTCGAGAATTCCCTTGCTGTCGATGGGACGGGCGCCGCTGTCGTGCAGCGGTCCGGCCATTGCCTCGGATGAAGTCTGCATCGCAATTCTCCACTCTGTTCTGACGGCCTTGCTGCTCTCGAAGCGGAAGCTCCGGAGAACGCTGACCTCGAAACGCCGAGACATATGTGGACCATCGGCCGACCGTTGATAAGGGCTAAGGCGAAAAGTGATCTGAAAAGTTGCAAAGCCGTTGACGCCTTGTTCGACCGACCGACTGCCGCCCGGTGCTGTTCAGGCGGAGGTGGTCGAAAGCGCCGCGAGGTGATGCCCGTCGACCACCGGCAATTGCAGCCTGATCCGCGCGCCGGACCACGAACCGTAGAGGATATCGATACGACCGCCATGCAGCCGGGCGATTTCGCGGGCCAGATTGAGCCCGAGGCCAGCGCCGCTCGAACGCGGGCGCAGGCGGTAGAAGGGTTCGAAGACACGGTCTCGCTCGTCCTCAGGAATACCGGGACCCTCGTCATGGATCTCGATCCCGCCGCGGGCGTCGACCAGTACGGTGATCGTTCCGCGATTGGCGCCATGCTCGACGGCGTTGCGCAGGAGATTGGCGACCGCCTGCTCGATTTGCTGAACATGAATGCTGACCGGCACTGGCCGCGTCGCATTCGTCTCGAAGGCCAGTTCGTAGCCGGCCTCGAAGGCGAGCGGCGCGAAGTCGGCGGCCAACGTTTTGGCGAGCGCCACAAGGTCGACGACCTCGCGGGTGCCGCTGCCGTGCTCAAGCACCTGGCGTTCCAGAAGCTGTTGGGCCAGATGCGACAGCCGCTCGATATCTTTCCTTAGCCGCGCACTCTGCGGATCTTCCTGCAGCAATTCGGCGCGGGTGCGAAGGATGGCGATCGGCGTGCGCAATTCATGGGCCGCGTCTGTCAGGAACCGATTGCGTTGGTCGTAACCCTCGTCCAGACGAGAAAGCGCGTTGTTGAAGGCATGCACCATCGGCGCGATTTCCGTCGGCACCTGGGCGGTTTCGAGCTGCACCGCGCGATTGTCGATATCGATCCGCCCGGCCTGATCGGCTGTCGCAACGAGACCGGCAAGCGAGCGGCGCACAACGGCCGGCGTGGTGACCAACGTGGCGACGCCCATCACCAGGATGATCGGCAGCAGCAGGCAAAGGATAAGCAGCGCCAGGACCGGCAGCACGCGAAGCCAGTCCGGATTGCCATTGGCATCCTTTGCCATCTCGGCGTTCACGTTGATCTCGACTTCGAGCCCATCGTTCTCGTCGCGCGACGAGATCGAGGAGGCAAGGATCTGCACTCGGCCGACATCGGTGTCGACATTGGCAAGGGCGGCTTCCGGTCGAAGGTCGCCCTGATCGAACCGCAGCGTCGCGCGGCCGATATTCTTCAACAGCTCTCCACCAGCCGCTTCATAGGCGGCCGGAACGCTGCCTTGCTCGACCACATGCCCGTCGGCATCGCGGATGATGAACCAGAGATTGGGGAAGTCTTCCCGGAACGCACGAAGCTCCTCGGTGTCGCGCACAATGAGGCCGCCGCTCTTGTCGCGCGCCACCGCCTCGGACAGGTGCTTGATGGCCGCCTCGTTGTCGATGATCAGCCGAGGCTGGGCGATCGTCAGGATCGCAGCCAGCAGGGCGATAAAGGCGACGAACGTCGCCGCCTGCAGCAGGATCAGGCGGCGCACCAGGACCCATTGAAGCGAGCGAGGTTTTCTCATGCCGTTGCGCGCAGGAGATAGCCGAGGTTGCGGATTGCCCTGATCTCGACGCCGGCTGCGACCTCTTCGAGCTTTCGTCGCAGCCGCGAAAGGTGGGAATCGAGCGCGTTGGAATCGATCTCGTCTTCCATGGCATAGACGGAATCTTCCAGCGTTGCGCGCAGGACCGTGCGGCCCGGGCGGCGCATCAGCGCCTCCAACGCCAGCCTTTCCCGCCGCAGAAGGTCGAGCGGCTTGTCGTCGACGACCGCTTCGCGATGGCGGAAATCATAGGTCAGGCGGCCAACCATGATCTGGTCGGACTTGAGCGTGACGGGACGGCGACCAAGTGCACGAAGGCGCGCCATCAGTTCCTCGACCGCAAACGGTTTGGCGAGATAGTCGTCGGCACCGCCATCGAGACCGGCGACGCGGTCGTTGATGGCGCCGAGCGCCGTCAACATCATGATCGGCGCTTCGACGCGCAGCGCGCGCAGCTTCGGAATGAGGCTGAGGCCCTCGCCGTCAGGAAGGCGGCGATCGAGTACGATTACGTCGTAGGACCAGAGCTCGACCACGGCCTCGGCGTCGGCGAGCGTCGAAACATGATCGACGATCACCTGCCGACGCTCGAGCGCGGCCTTCAGGGCCGACGCCATTTCGGGCTCGTCCTCTAGCAGCAGGATGCGCATGCCGATCTCTCCTGAATGCGGTTCCGAAAGCGCCGGAGCCGCGGTGTCGAATGCATCATTTCTCAAATCGGGGGCGAGTTGAAGCGCTCACTCGCATTCGAGCTTCGGTTGACGGAAGTTCGTCACATACCAGCGGCCGCCCTGCTGTCGGGCGTAGAATGTATAGAAGCACTCCTGCTCCTCGACATAGCCCGGCGTTACGGTCTCTTCATAGCGCTGGCCGCGCCGCGTGTCGCGAATCTCGCCGCTCGTCGAGCCGGAAACGACATTGGTGGAGATCTTGCGCCATTGGTAGGCGCGCTGATCCCATCCGAGGTCAAGAACGGCGGTCGGCGGGCCGTAGTCGATGACGACCGATTCCACCGTCTGGCCGATATAGTTCTTCATCACGGTGGAGGCGCAGCCGGTCAGAATCAGGGCTGCGGTGATAGCGATGGCGGCGAAGGTGCCGCGCGCTTTGCAAAAGGGCATGTTCGATCCCGGGTTCGAATTGTCTACCCCGGAGCTAATCTGCCAAGATTACATAGACATTGCGGTCCTATTCGATAGCTTCCCCGACACTTCGACCGGTGTCAGGCGGCGCGGTCTGCAGAAGCGACGACGTCGTCGCCGATACTGGCATAGACCAGCCCCGGTTGAACGATCCATTCGCCCTTGCGCAGCGACTGTACGTCCGGACCTCCGGCAGCGTTGCGCGCGGCGACGCCGACGAACTGGTATCGAAGCCCGCCGCCGTCGGTCGCTATTTCGCGGATTGGCCGTCCGGCGAGGTATCCGACGACCTGCCCTTCGAAACGCACATTCGCCAGAATGAAATACTCGGTGGGCAATCTCCGGCTCTGTTTTGGCGCAAGCCTGAATGCGTTTCTCATCTTCATCGTCTGATACTCGTCATAGGATCTGTCGTTTGCTCCTTGAGGCATCGCTGCTGGCCGTGACGCCGCAAAGGAAAGGGGGCCGGCGTCTCAAGCCACCCGAAAGCGGCGCAAGCATGGCAGTGGCGTTCGAGCGCTGCCTCGGCCGATATTTCATTGGCGCACCGACTGATCACGCGTCGGGGCGCGGCAACACTTAGCCCAAGCGTGCATAGAAAATCGCTTGGGAAGAGGGAGTTTGGGAATAAGGAAACCGTAAAGCGCGGTGCTGCATACCATCCGTGTCAACGGGCCAAGTGGCCTCGTGGCCTTGGCGCGCGACGTTGACGGGACGCCATCAGGGCTGTTTGCGGCGCTGGTGTCGCCGCACATGTCTTTGCGCGACATGATACGGCCGGCATCGCTCAACAGATTCGATCGGACGTGCATTAGGATTGCTGGACGCAGAAGATCGCGAAGTTGAGAATGAACAGCACAAGAAGGCTCGCGAGAAAGCTTCCGAGGGAGACGAGCGCCCTTTCGCCGGCGGCTTTGCCACGGTGCTTTTGGGAGAAGATCGTGATGATCGCAACGCCCAGGGATATGCCGGCGACAACCGGCATGGACATCAGCTGCATCGTGAATCCTGTTTGGCGGTGCGGAACCTATCGGGCGCGCGCGGTGATCTTGAACGGACCGCCGTGGATGGGACCTACGGAATTCATCCGTTCACCGGCCGGCCGGTGGTCCGACCGCGGATACGCAGAGCGCCTTCGAGTGCATCCTTGACCTGCATCGCGCGGCGAAGCCCCGGAGACTGGGTCTCGCCCGCGGCCTCGATCGCGTTCTGTGCGTGGGAGATGGCGATACTGATTTCGGCATCGCTGACCGAACGGTCGAGCGCCAGCGCCTGGGCGGCTGCCTCATTTTCCATTGACATCATGTCACTCCATTCAATCACCCAGCATCGGGTGAGGAGCGTGTACTTAGGTGAAGCTGTGCGCGTCCCCAAGTGCATCGGGCGGCCCGATTCAAGCTATGCTTAATGAACCTTTAACGCGCGCGGTGAACTGCCGAAGATCGACGGAGTCGGGCCACGCAGCCTCATGGCCGTCACATGCGTTCGCCGGGCAGTTGGCTGGCTTGCCCTACCCAGTCGGTGAACTGCTCTTCATCGAGTTGGTCGTCTTCGCGAATGTCGAGGTAGCGAACCTCCTTGTGCTTCGACTGGCCGGGCGGCATCGGATTGAGAGACGAGCCGCGGAAGAACGCCACCTTGACGTACTTCGTGAAGACATGGATGCCGAGGAACCAGCCCTCACCCTCAATGCCATAGAGCGGAGAGTTCCATTTGACGGCCTTGTAGACGCCGGGGACTGTGCGTTCGATCAGCGCGTCGAGGCGCCGGCCGACATCGCTCTTCCAGCCCGGCATCGCGGTGATATAGGCCTGGACGGGGGCGTCGCCATAGCCCTTGGCGATCTGCGGGTTGCCACCGGACAGCAGGGGCACGTCGCCGGCCTGAGCCGGTGCCGCGGCGCGTGGTTTGTCTGCCTTTGCCGCCGCCGGCTTCTTGGATGTCTTGCTGGCCATCGCGCTTTCTCCTATCCGGCGGTGCGTCGCCCGCTAAGGTAAGGCAGCACGAACATGTAGAGACCGGTGGGCACGAGAATGGCGAGTGGGAACAGGGGTAGGAAATAGACCCATTCGGCGGGCTGCTTGCCTACGCCCAAGGCGATGAAGATGGCGGCGACCACCACTGCGAAGACAAGCGACGTCCAGCGGTGAATTTGACGAATCCAGTTGTTCCAGTTCATTGGCACCTCCTCACAATACCAGCCGCAACGGATCGGGCGATCCGCGTGGCGCGAACTCAAAGAATAGGGTTGGTCTTCAGTCCATCCGGCCCAGGACCGCCTCGAGCGCCGAAAGGAATCTCGGCCATCCGGCCGTTGCACCCTGATAGTACGGCTGCTGATCTGGCCGGAAACCGGACTGCTCCATGCGCAGCCGGGTACCGGCGCCCGTCGGGGTGAGCGTCCAGGTCACGAGGCTCTTCAGATCCTTGGTGTCCCAGCTATAGGATAGCGATTTGTTGGGTTCGACCGCCTGCACCTGACAGTCGACGGCGCCCCAGTCGGCAGTCAGATTGAAGCGGTGCCCACGGTCTGGCTTGAAATTGTTCTTCATCAGCCACTCCTCGATCAGGTGAGGCTGGGTGAGCGCGCGCCAGATCTTCTCCGCCGGATAGGGTACCTCCCGTTCGACGATGACGGTGAGCGTTTCGGTTGATGTTTCGGTCATTGGTCCATCCTTTTGAGCAAGTCTTCGAGGTCGTCGAAGCGGTTGTGCCAGAACCCGGCCATCTGGTTTGCCCAGCCGATCAACGGGTCAAGCGCGCCGTGCTGCGCGCTATAGTGGGTCAGGCGGCCTTCGTGCCGATCTTGCACCAGGCCGGCGCGCTTCAGGATCCCGAGATGTTTGGAAACGGCCGGCTGCGATATCCCGGCGTGCGCCGTAAGTGCCCCGACCGTCTGGTCGCCGTCGCGGCACAGCCGCTCAAAGAGCGCCCGTCGCGTCGGATCGGCAAGGGTTTTGAACAGGATCTCGTGCGGCTGTGGCGTCACAATTCAATAACTCGTTGGCTATGGATTGGATCAATAACCGCCGAGCTATGGGTAGTCAAGCCCGGTTCCGACGTCGTCGACGTTAGGTACAGCGGCAAACCTTGCGGAAGTCCGTGGCGTTGGAACCCTTCGTGCTCGAGGGCCTCAGGGCCTGCCATCCGTAAACTGCACAAGATCCCAAAGGTTGCCGTAGAGATCCTTGAAGACCGCGACGGTCCCGTAGGGTGCATCCTTGGGTTCCCTGACGAATTCGACGCCGCGTGCCACCAGATCGGCGTAGTCGCGCACAAAGTCAGCGGTCCGCAGGAAGAGAAAGACGCGGCCACCCGCCTGGTCGCCGATATAGTTTTCCTGGTGGGGACTGGAAGCGCGGGCGAGTAGCAGAGAGGTATTGCCGTCGCCGACCGGCTTGACGACCACCCAGCGCTTGTCCTGTTCCGGTTGATAGCTGTCCTCGACCAAGGCGAACTTCAGCTTGTTCACATAGAAATCGATCGCTTCGTCATAGTCTCGAACAACAATAGCGATGAGTGCGAGCGTCTGGTTCATTTTACCCTCTGTCCTGTGCTGGAAGTGCGCGGCGTTGCCGGCGTCAGTTTGATCGAGCATCGGCCAGCGTTCTGTGGAAAGCCACCATCGGTGATCGGCGCGGCCGGGCATGAGGCAGCAGACGGCGTCTAATCTGTCGGATCTACGATGTTGCAATCTTTGCTGGCGGTACCCAGCTAACACAAGCACTTTTGAGGTCGCGGGAGTCTTCGCATTGAGTTTGTCACATGAATTTTTCGGGCGTTCGCCCTTCGAATGGGTGCCGGTCGTCACGGGAGAGTCCGGAGATTTCGTCTATCAGCGCAGCGACGGACGAGCCTATGCCAAGGTCGCGACGGCGGACCGGTCGGCCGAGCTTTCCGGAGAGCGCGATCGGCTCCTGTGGCTGCAGGGCAAAGGCATCCTGACGCCTGAAGTGACTGATTGGCACATTGCCGACGAAGGTGCCTGCCTGATCATTTCTGCAATCGAAGGCATCCCGGCAGTGGATCTTTCGGCTGCCGACCTACTCGAGGCCTGGCCGTCCATGGCCTGGCAACTCGGCTCTCTCCACGCGCTCGATGCCGGCCAATGCCCATTCGACCGCGGTCTGGCGCCCATGTTCGCGCGCGCCGCGGACGTGGTGGCCCGGGATGCCGTGAACGCCGATTTTCTTGCGGTCGATGATCAGGAGACACCCGCCCACGAACTTTTGGCGCGCGTGGAGCGCGAACTTGCGGTTCGCCTCGAGCAGGAAACGGGTGACAGGGTCGTCTGTCACGGTGATCCGTGCATGCCGAACTTCATGATCGACCCTCGAACCCTTCGCTGCAGCGGCATGATCGATCTCGGTCGTCTCGGAACGGCGGACCGCTACGCCGATCTGGCGCTGATGACAGCCAACGCCCGTGAAAGCTGGACGAGTCCGGATCAGGAGCAGCGGGCTTTTGCCATCCTGTTTGATACATTGGGAATTGTAGCACCCGATCGTGCGCGTCTCGATTTCTACCTGCGTCTCGATCCACTGACGTGGGGCTGATGGCGCCACCCGTCGATGGGCCGGTTCCAGCGTGAGCCTGATGGCTCGGCTATGATGTCTACGTCGCCGTCCGCGCGGCAGGTCACGGGCACGACTTGCATCATGCCCGTGTTGCGCTATGGCGACAACCGCCTTGCCCGTTGGGTTGGGCGGTTGCCTTCCACCTCAGTTGATCAGAAGCGACGGGGCCCACCGAGGCGATGCCCACGCAGTGATCCAGGGGTCGTCGGGCGGTTCGCGGACTTCGGGAAGCCCGATATCGCGGCGCATCTGGTTGGAGAGGCCGGTTGTCTGGTTGATCAGTCGGTGATGCCGCCAGGCTGCCCTGACGAGGCCGGCTGTTGTTCTCCAGATGCCAAATGTACGGCACAGTTCGTCGAGGGCTGCCGGCAGAGTGCCGGCGGCCGGAAATGATGTTTCACGCATGTGTTCATCCCGATGCTGCGACGCGATCGGGTCCTCTAAAAGTTGATTTGGGCTTGGACGCGAATGGTCTCGCGGTGGGCCGGTAGCGGTAGGTCAGTTGGGAAATGCCGAGCCGTCGAAAGTCAGCGTTTAGGCGCTTCGTGAACCCGATGGGTCGACGCAGGATGCGAGATGCATCCCGAGCACAGCAACGAATCCACCAGAAGTGCGCATATTAAAGAGAGTATATGTCATCTCACGCCTCCTATAGTGTGGGTTGCTGACAATGCAACGTCGCATGAGAGTATTCTCTTCGCAAGTCGCAATTTCGAATTGCAAATATTGATGTGAGATATGTTGCTGAGTTGCAACACCGTTCTGTTGCCCGGGCATCGATACACCAGCGCACGCTGGCTCTGCCGTTCTATGAGACAAGGCTGCTGCCGCAAAGACTGTCGCTGTGCTACGGCCACTGGCGCCCGTCGCCTGGAGCGGTGATCGCGGAAGCGTTCCGCCGTTCTTCTCGCTGCCTTTGCCTGCCGAAGTTCTTAGTGAAACCGGAAGGACGAGGCTCGTCTGTTCGGGGGTGTTTTTCTGTTGGCCGATTGATGGCAGCCGCATTTATCGGCCGGGACGCCAAGGGGGATGATCCCTGCATTGGATGGCGACCGTTACCCGCGCCTAGACAGTGGCAGGCCAGGCCGGCTTCGCTGTTCGAGCGATGCCAGCCTGGCCGAGACCATGCATAGGAGTGTGAGCAAAGGCCGCCGATCGCACCGGAAGGGCGGGTCCTACCGGCGGTCGCCCAAGCGCGTCGCGATGTCAAAAATTCGGTCGCTGCGCTCTGCGCCTTGTCTTTCCATGTCGCGCAAAACTGCTGGGCTTTTTTGGGCGACATGCTTCTGAATTACTTCAGCTGGCCGGCAGCCTTTTCGATCGCGGCCGCTGCGCAGGCCTCATCGAGATTGCCACCAGGAGCGCCACCCACGCCGATTGCGCCGATCGTGACGTCACCGGCCTTGATCGGTACACCACCGGCGAGCACGAGAAAGCCTTCGATGTTGACCAGCTCGGCTGCGGCCGGGTTCTTGGCGACGTTCTCTGCCATTTTCGAGGTCGGTGTGCGCGAGGATGCCGACGTGAATGCCTTGGCGCGAGCCGCCTCAACCGTATGCGGTCCGGCGTTGTCGGCGCGCACGAGCGCGCGCAGCACGCCAGCGCGGTCGACCACTGCTGCCGTCACGTTGTACTTGTCGGCGGCGCAGGCCTGGACCGCATTCGTGGCGAACTCGACGGCCAGGTTCGACGGGATATTCTTTTCGGTCAGCAGTTCGGCCTGGGCGGTGCCGCTGACGATGACGAGCGCGGAAGCCGTTGCGAGAAGGGTCTTGATCATGGCGTGGTTCCTGTCCTTTTTCCGGAGGAAGCGTTTCGCTTTTCCGAAACCAGAACTATCCAATCGGCCCCGCCTGCTGAATCCGCGATGGCACCACCCTGCATAGGTAGGACAACCTATGCCGGTCCCTTATCCGCGAGCGTTAGCCGCACGAACTCGGCCACCGAACTGGTGCCAAGCTTCTCGGCTATCTTCGCCCGGTGCGCATCGATGGTTCGTGCCGATATGTTGAGCGCTGCCGCGATCTCCTTGCTCGCCCAACCCAAGGCGACCATATCGAGAACCTCCCGCTCGCGTTCGGTCAGCCGTGCGAGCTGCAGTCGTGCCTCGCGCTTTTCGAGCCGTGCATCGAAGCTGGCGAATGCCTGCTGCAGCGCCTCCACCAACACCTCGCCGTCCACCGGTTTGGTCAGGAAATCCTGGATACCCGCCTTGAACGCCCGTCGACAGGCTGCGACGTCGCCATGGCCAGTGATCATGATCGTCGGCCAATCAATGCCGCGCGAGGCCAGTTTCGCGTGCAGTTGCAGCCCCGAAACCAAGGGCATGCGCAGATCGACGATAAGGCATCCCGGCTTCTCCTCATCGATATGCGTCAGGAAAGTCTGGGGATCGCCAAATGTTTCGACATTGATGCCATAAGTGCTGAGCAGAAAGGCGATCGCTGTCCGTACCGCCTCATCGTCGTCGATCAGATAGACCCGGTATTTGCTCACTGCGGCTCCTGTTCCTGCGCACGTGGCAGCGTAATCGTAAACCACGCCCCGCCACCTGCAGCATTTTCCGCTTCTATTCGGCCGTCGACGCGCTCGATCAGGGTCGAACACAGCGAGAGCCCCAGGCCCATGCCATCGGGCTTGGTCGTAAAAAACGGTTGAAACAGCTTGGGAAAAGCATTTGGGGCGATCCCCGGTCCATTATCACGCACAATGATCTTTACCTCGTCACCAATGGCTCGTGTCTCGATTTCGACCTGCGCGTCTTTGGTCCCTGCGCCCTCCAGCGCGTCGGCCGCGTTGCGGATCAGATTGTGTAATACCTGCTCCAGCTCAATCGGATCGACGTCGGCTGCAAGCGGCTCCTTCGTCAGGTCGAGGCTAAACTGGATGCCGCGTCGCTGAAGATCGGAGCCGGTAAGCGCCGCGATTTCGGCAACGATACCATTGATCGCGCTGGTGACGGGCTCGGGCGTGCGGTTGGAGGCGTAGTCGCGCATCCGCCGCAGCATCTCTCCCGCACGCTTCGCCTCGCGGACATTGACTTCAAGCGCGTCTGAGATCAGCCCGATATCGGGCTTGTCCGTGCCGGCCAATCTGAGCGCCGCCTGGCTGCGGCTGAGCATTGCCGTCAAGGGCTGCGTCAGTTCATGCGCTATGCCTGACGCCAGTTCGCCCATGGCGTTGACACGCGAAGCATGAGCAAGCAGCGCCTGTCGCTCCTGCAAGAGCGCTCGGGCTTCGGCCTCTCGCGTCGACTTCTGGGATTTCTGGACGGCGGCGCGCTGGCGCAATGCGAACACTAGCGCGAACGACGCCAGTCCGGCCATTGCCGCAAAGCCGATCAACGGTCTCAAAGGCAGGAGCGCCTCAGTCGGCATCGGCCGGTCGAGTGACAGCGAGATCCTTTGGCTCTCACTGTCGATCGTCGATTCGAAATGGGCGGGCGCGACGAAAGATGTGTTGCCACTGACGGCATCCTCGGCCGGCAGGTCGAGCAACAGCTGCTCGTTGAGCGTAAGCCTGACGTGCGCCCATCGCGGTTGTTCCTCCTGCTCCAGCAGATGGCGCGCGTCGATGGAAATCACCAGCGCGGTGTCCGAAGGCGCCTGTGCCCGCTTGGCCAGCAGATACCGGCCATTACTGCCGACATAGGCCCCTCCCTTGCCGCGCTGTTGTCGCGTGATTGCGTCGCGCAACGGGGAAAGATCTTCGCCCCCGCCGGAGGGGACTTCGAGCAACAGTTTAGGTGCACCGCCACTTTGCGCCGTTGCGGCGCCTTGCAGTCCGACCTTGCCATCGAGCGAAACAAGCGCGAGCCAGGCGATGCGCGGATAGAAACGCGCAACACTTTCCATCACCTGCCGGGTGGCGTCCAATCGTGTGGGGTCCGTGTCGCTGGTCAATGCGATCAGGCTGGTCATGTGGGCGTCGTGCTGCGCGGCACGCTGGGATATCAAGCGGTGCAGGGTCCGGCCCGTCACCGCCAGTTCATCGGTCAGCCGCTGCCGCGACGCTTCGACGGAATAGAGCGCAAATGCCGAGACCGCAGCGAGCCACAACGCCACGCCGAACAACCAGGACTTCAAGAGGGTGTTGCTCACTCAAACTCAACCAGGGTCAAAGATGACGTGGCTGGTCTGCTGCCGATGTCTTCGGCCTGATCCAACACGCGTAGCGTAAAATGAGCACTCAATTCAAACATGTCTCTGCTTCGCCGGCTACCGCATCCCAATCTGATGATTGACCCCAAAACGTTGGGGCCGTGAGACGTCATACCACACGCACGTGATGATGAAACCTGGCGGAACCTGACGCGCGGTGGCACACACCGCTGCAGCCCCACAGCGCCGCGCGTCTTATTAGACGCGCAAAGGTCGCTGTAGCACTTTGAATTGCTGCGCGTGCCATGCAGCAGCCGCATGGCCGGCATGATTTGCTTATAGCCGCTGCGATTTCCATATGAGGTGCAACACCAGAATTCGAACGTGATACCAGCGCCGCGGCTCATCCTGCCGGGCGCGAAGGAGATAACATGGTCGGGATCCCAAAAACGCTTGAAGACATGAGCATGCGCGAACGGTGCTGCATGCTCGAAACGGTCGCCGGTGCGCTCGATGCTGTCGCCGAAGAGGCCGAAGACCTGGGCGACGCCCGTTTTGCCGCCAACTCGAAGTGTGTTGCATGCACGATCCGCGGATATGCCGACAACCTCGGAACGCAGGATCTCAAATCTGCCGAGCTTCTTCTCGAGCTGGGGATTACGCTCGTGCATCTGTCCTCGACGAGATCAACTGCTGCCGTGGCTGCTGTGATGACCCACACACCGGAAGCCTGCCATTAGAGGATTTCCAGGAAAAGCGCGAAGCGGTTTTCCGTCCGGAAATGGGTAAAACATGGCGTTAGAGCGTTTCGCGGAAACGCTCTGGCCGTCCTGGCAATGCCGTCATTGGCATCGCCGAATTGGCGAAAGACACTGACGGTTTCAACGGTCGCTGCACCGGGCAGATTGGCGCGCAAGTCCCGCAAGGGTATCCGCACGCTCGTTGCCAACGAGCCCGGAATGGCCCTTGCACCACGCGATAGCCAGTTGGGGATTGCGAGACAGCTGAAGATCGATCGCCATCCAAAGCTCGGCATTGGCTATTGTCCGGCTTCTGGCCTTCGCATTCGGGACAATCTTTTTCCAGCCGTTGTTCTTCCAGATCTGGCGCCAGCTGTTGCAGCCATTTACCGCGTAAACGGAATCGGACCAGACGATTGCGCGTTCGCCTGAGGCATTGCCGTTGACCCACAGCGCTGCCTTGAAGAGCGCGGTCAACTCCATTGTGTTGTCGGCGGAAGGTCGGGCGCCGCCAAACTCGGATGCTATTTCCGCGCCATTGCGATAGACGACGAATGCCCATCCGCCTTTGGCAGAGGTCGGTTCATACGAGCCGTCCGTAAAGACGTGAAGGCCCTCGGAAATGGGCAGTATCTCGGCGGTGTGATCGGGAGCACAGAGCTTGGTGAAAATGCCGTTCATCTTGCCATTTAATCCTGTCGCGTACATCTGCCTAACGTTTTACATTCTGAAGTGGGCTCAAGGCAGAAGCCGCCGTACGATCCATACGGGGTTTGTGGAAGCGGATGCCGCTCGAAATAGGCTGGCGACGCCACGATCGCGATTGGGACGCGCTGAAAACGCAAGTTGGGCAGGAGCTGGAACGCCTGTCGTTCCAGCTCCTCACGGCGGTTACTCGGCGAAATGAGTCAGCCAGTGGCGCGGCTTGTTGTCCGCCAGCTGAGCGACCCGGTCGATCTCATTGCTCATCGCCCAGGCCATTGGCTGCTGGTGCAACGGCAACATGATCATTTCGTCCTTGACCATCTGGAGTGCCTTGGTCTGCAATTCGAGCCGCTTCGTTCGATCCATTTCGGTCGATGCCTGGATGATCAGCCTATCAATATCTGGATAGCTCCAGCCACCCCAGTTGAAAACGCCCGCCTTGTCGCTCCTCGTCTCGATCATCTGGAGCAGGATCGAGTAGCTGTCGAGCATCGGCTCGTTCGCCCAGCCGATGAGGTAGACATCAGATAGACCCCCCGTGCGCTTGGGCGCCTGTGCAGCCGTCGGGCCTATGTCGAGCTGCGGCTTGAAACCGGCGCGGCTCAGCATGTTGACGATACTCTGGCAAAGCTCCTCCTCGTTGATATAGGCCTCGTTCGTGCAGACGAGGGTGAAGGGGAGATCGCTGGCGCCGGCTTCGGCGAGCAGCTTTTTTGACAATTCGGGATCGAACGGCACCACCATGTCCAGTGCTTCGGCATACCCGGGAATCTCAGGCGCAATGATCGTCCCCGCGATCCTCGACTTGCCGCGCATGACCCGCTTCTGAATGAGGTCCTTGTCCAGCGCATGGGCGACAGCCTGGCGGACACGCAGGTCGTTGAACTTGTTGTCGACGCCGTTGGCCAGGTTCGGTTTGCGGTTGAAACCGACCATGATGGTGCGCAGGTCGGTGCGCTCCATGACCTTCAGGTCCGGCTGCGCGACAAGGCGCGGGATATCCTGTGCAGGCGCATTCTCGGTGAAGTTGATCTCGCCCGACAACAGCGCGGCTACTCGCGTCGCTGCCGAGATGATCGGTGTGAACTCGATGCGATCGATGTTGGACTGCGACGCGTCCCACCACTCGGCGTTCTTGACGAGAACGGTTTTGCTGTCGGGCGCGCGGCTCTCGAGCTCAAACGGACCAGTGCCGTTGGCGTGGTAAGTGGCGTAGCCTTCGATCCTTTTGCCGACATCCGTTGGCTTCAGCGAGTTGTTGTCGGTGAGCCAGGTAGCGTCGAAAATGTGGATATTCGTCAGGTCGTTCAGCAGCAGCGGGGAGGGTCCGACCAGTTCGATATCGACAGTGTGGTCGTCGACCTTCTTCGCCGACTTGTAGGCCGGAAGGTTGCCGCGGAGCGGGGACACCGGATCGCTGACCCGAGTAAGAGAGGCAATCACGTCGTCCGCGGTGAAGTCGGCGCCATCATGGAACTTCACGCCCTCGCGCAGATGGAACCGCCAGACCGTATCCGATACGGTCTCCCAGGATATCGCCAGCGCCGGCTCGATCTTCAGTTCGGCGTCAAAGCGGACAAGCCCCTCATAGACGTGATTGAGAAAAGACAGCGTGTAGCTGTCGCCATAAGAATAAGGGTCGAGCGAATAGATGTCGCGCGAGGCGCCCCATTTGAGCGTTTCCGCGTGACCAGCCGCGGAAAGCGCAGCCGACATGACGGCCGCGAGGGTCAGTTTCTTGAGCATTCTGCAGTTCTCCCTGGTTGAGGTCACCTATCCCCTTGACGGGAATCTTTTTCGTAAAAGGCACGGACGGCTCGCAGCCGATACGTCGGATCGCCGGGTCAGCCAGTGGCGCGGCTTGTTGTCGGCGCGGACACGATCTGCTCAATCCTGACGGTCATCGCCCGAGGCCACCGGCTGCCGCTACAGCGGGAACATGAGCAACGCGTGCTTGAACTGAGCGCCCCCGTTTCGATCGCCAGACGCTTTGGCGGTCGAGCTCCTTAGCCAGCAAGGTAATCAAGTTGTCAGCGTTGAAATCCGTATCGTTGCCAAACTCGCCACCTTGCGTCGCTTGAAACGCCAAATCTTGTTGTCGATAAGCTGCCAGTCGATAGCCAGCGCAAACACCATCGACGTGGTTGAGGAACGTTCGATGCGGAATGGGGATAGAGTGAGAAGATGCACGCCGATCGGCTCAGCGGAGCGTGTTGGGTGTGCGCCACTCGCAAAAAGCCCAGCGGATACGCTGTCGCGACGGTCTTCCAAGGACCTTGCATCAACACTGCTCCTCCCTAGCTCGTGCCTGCTAACCGGGACCATCGCACACAGACAGCATTTGTCAACGTAATTGTCGACAATGTTGAGTACTATTTATAACTGATTTGTTGACAATCAGGACGGCCAGTCTTGGCATCGGCTTTGCGCCGGAATGGACGCTGGATCTGCCCAACCGCAATTTCGAGCTCAGGAAGGTGAGGGGTATCACGCTGACCGTGGCCCTTCAGCCGAGCGGTGCCCTCCTCGTCGCGGAGGCTTATTCCCCGCAGGACGCTCTGAACTGGTTCGGCGTCAAGGCCGCAAACGCCGCCAACCGGGTCCCCGAGTGCCTCGAACAATTCTCGCCCCATTCCTACGCCGCGGCCGGCAAGGAACTCCACTTCCTTCGTCACCCGGAAGCCCCCGGTCGTCTCTATGCGCACGACGGCATGCGAGCGACCCCTAAGACCACCCGCTTTTGGCTATGAGGGCAGCGCCGGCATTGTTACCTTGAGGTGGCTTAAGGGGCGGTGGGACAGTCTGTATTACGGTGATCGTTTGTTGCGGAGCGCTCGGAGCTCGGCAAGAAAGGAGGCATAACTGCCGTCTGGCGCAGGGACGAGACTGAGCCTTGGAGGTCCTGGTCCCAGGTTTGCGAATCGTTGTTTGGGCGGCGGCCTTCTTGCCTGGTCGAACCGCGGAGGGATAGCCGAAGATTGCAAGATGTAGCCTTCGAAGAAGCTGCCGAAGCCCGGCCTGTAGCAGCCGATGGCCAGCGTTCCTTGTTAGCTTTGGCGGAGGGGCGTGGTCGATTCACGAAGAATAAGCTCGACCGGCCAGAGTTCGTGGATCTCGGATGCGGGTCTGCCGGCGAGCAGTTGCAGCACGAGATCGGCGGTGCGCGCGCCGGCGGCGCGCATGGACGAACGAGTGGCGGAGAGCGAGGGGACCATGGTCTCGGGTGTCAGATAGGGAAAGACGTCGTCATGGGCGATCACGGAGATATCGCGTCCGATTTCGAGCCCGATGGAGCGCGCTGCCCGGTATACTCCAAGTGCCGTCATCATTGAGCCGGCGACGAACGCCGTCGGGCGGGGGGTCTGCTCGAGGAAGGAACGTGCGAAGCGGAAGCCAAGCTCGTCGGTAAAGTTGCCGTGGGCGACGAGACGCGGGTCAAACGGGATGCCTCGCTGTTGCAATGCATCTCTGTATCCCTTGTCGCGATGAAGCGAGAACGTTCGGCCCTCGCGCCCATTGATCATCGCGATGCGTCGGTGCCCGAGATCGAGCAGATGTGATGTTGCACGGTGAATGGCGCCCTCATTGTCGATATCGAGCCAGGCATGGGGCACGTCGGTTTCGGAACGGCCATGGACCAGGAAGGGCATGCCGAGCCTGTGCAGCAAGGTGATGCGTTCATCATTCGGTTCCGGCGAATGCACAATCACGGCGTCCACCCGGCCGCTTACGGCCAGCCGGCTGTAGAGTTGGATCTCGCCCTTGGTGGCTTTCTCGTCCATTGGGCTGACCAGGATGTCGATGTCCTGGGTTCCCAATCTCTCCGCCATGCCACTCATGAACTCGGAGAAGTGGAATTCACCGGACCGCCCCATGACGACGCCGATGGCGCCGGCGCGCCCGGTGACGAGCCGCACAGCATTGATGTTCGGACGATAGCCGAGGCGGGCGGCTTCCTCGGCCACCCTTGTTCGCGTTTTCTCGCTGACCTCGGGATAGCCGCTCAGAGCACGGCTGACTGTCGTCGGCGAAAGGCCCAGTTGTTGCGCGAACTCCCTTAGCTTCATGCGATACTCGTATCCTCAGCCCTCATTATCCTGCAGGAATATACGCCTTCACCGCCGGTAACAATCCAATTGTCGGCGCGTTCCCACATGCATCTCCTCGCGAGCAAATAACCAAAGCGTTTTAAATTTTGACCGAACATGCGTAAATCCATATTTGCCGCTTGTCTCCATCATAAACGATCATGCACTCGGCAATATATTGAATCATAATAATAAAATTCTGAGTACCCATGTATTTGCAGGGGGTTTCTCGAAAGGGTTGACAGATTTTTCTGCTTCTGGCAGCTTTTTCCAACCAAACCGCTTTCGAATTACTGAGGAGTTTTCGAGCGGCATAGGGGAACCAGGAGGAGTCAACCGACATGAGAGCCATTCTCAGCGCCTTGAGTTTTTGCACGGCCATCGCCGCAGCCGATGTCGTCGTAGCCGCCGAGCTTTCGCTGGCGGCCAACACGACCGGGAAGAACGTCAATTTCATCCGCGAGCAACTCGACGTCTTCGAGAAGCAAACCGGGCACAAGGTGAGCCTGGTCACCATGCCGCCGTCGAGCAGCGAGCAGTTCAGCCAGTACCGTCTGTGGCTTGCCGCCGGAAACAAGGACGTCGACGTCTACCAGACCGACGTCGTCTGGGCGCCGCAGCTCGCCGACCAGTTCGTCGACTTGACCGAAGCGACCAAGGATGTCGTCGGTCAGCACTTCCCGTCGATCATTGCCTCGCAGACCGTCAACGGCCGCCTGGTGGCCCTGCCGGCCTTTACCGATGCGCCGGCGCTCTACTATCGCAAGGACCTCTTGGAAAAATACGGCAAGGCGCCGCCGAAGACCTGGGACGAACTGGCGGCGACCGCCAAGGAAATCCAGGAGAAGGAACGCGCCGCCGGCCAGGCAGACCTCTGGGGCTACGTCTTCCAGGGCAACGCCTATGAAGGATTGACCTGCAATGCGCTCGAATGGGTCAAATCTTCAGGTGGCGGCCAGATCGTCGAGCCGGACGGCACAATCTCGATCAACAACGAGAAGGCGGCGGCAGCCATCGACCGCATCAAGGGATGGATCGGCACGATTTCGCCGCAAGGCGCGCTTGCCTATCAGGAAGAAGAATCGCGCGGTGTCTGGCAGACCGGCAACGCCGTCTTCATGCGCAACTGGCCCTATGCCTATGCGCTTGGCAATGGTGACGACAGCGCGGTGAAGGCCAAGTTCGCCGTCACGCCGCTGCCGACGGCGACTGATGGCGATCAACCGTCCTCGACGCTCGGTGGCTGGAACCTTGCCGTCTCCAAATATTCCGACGATCAGGAAGCGGCGATTTCTCTCGTCAAGTTCCTCGCATCGCCTGAGGTGCAGAAGCAGCGGGCCATCCAGCTCTCTAACCTTCCGACGGTTGCTGCTCTTTACGACGATGCGGAGATTGCCAAGGCACAGCCGTTCATGCCGGCCTGGAAGCCGATCTTCGAAAGTGCCGTGCCGCGGCCGTCGGCGGTCACCAAGGTCAAATACAACGAGGTTTCCGCCAAGTTCTGGAATGCCGTTCACAACACGCTGTCCGGCAACGGCACGGCGGCAGAAAACCTGGAACTGCTCGAAGTCGAACTCACGGAGATGAAGGGCGACAGCTGGTAATCCTCCCGGGGGCGAGGGAAGTGCTTCAGGGCCTTCCCTCGCTCCACCGAGCCACTCCGGCGCGCTGGAATACAGGAAATTCCGGACAGAGAACAGTTTCACACTTTCCCCGGAATTGCCTTGGCGGCGCCGTTCCTCTCAGGCCAACCGCTCGGCCGTGCGCCGAATGGCAAGGGTGAGTATAGACATGACCGACCTTTCCCTCGCAGAGCCTCCTGGAACACTCGAGAGTGGTGCCAGAATCGGCTCCGACCTCAATGCTCAGCGCATTCGTTCCGCCTGGGTCTTTCTCGCGCCGACCTTGCTGGTGTTGGCGTTGGTGGCGGGCTGGCCGCTGCTGCGCACCATCTATTTCAGCTTCACCAATGCGTCGCTGACCAACCTTGAGGGCGCCGAGTTCGTAGGCTTCAAGAACTATCTGAGCTGGATCACGCTGAAGAGCGGGCGCACGGTCTATAACGGCCTGCTTGCCGATCCCGCCTGGTGGAACGCCGTCTGGAACACGCTGAAATTCTCGGCGCTATCCGTCACCATTGAGACGGTGTTGGGACTGGTTGTGGCGCTGGTGCTGAACGCCCATTTCCCGGGGCGCGGGCTGGTGCGGGCGGCGATCCTGATCCCGTGGGCCATTCCGACGATCGTTTCCGCCAAGATGTGGGCGTGGATGCTCAACGACCAGTTCGGTATTCTCAACGACCTGCTGCTCGGCCTTGGTCTGATCAGCCAGAAGATCGCCTGGACGGCCAATCCGGAGACCGCGATGGTCGCGGTTTTGATCGTCGACGTCTGGAAGACGACACCGTTCATGGCGCTGCTGATCCTCGCCGGGTTGCAGATGGTGCCGTCGGATATCTACGAGGCGGCCAAAATCGACGGGGTCCATCCCGTCAAGGTCTTCTGGCGGCTGACGCTGCCCCTGATCCGGCCCGCTCTGATGGTCGCCGTGATCTTCCGCATGCTCGATGCGCTGCGCATCTTCGATCTCATCTATGTGCTGACGCCCAACAATGCGCAGACCAAGACCATGTCGGTACTGGCGCGCGAAAACCTGTTCGACTTCGACAAGTTCGCCTATGGCGCCACCGCCTCGACGATGCTGTTCCTGATCATTGCGGCGATCACCGTCGCCTACATGTGGTTCGGCCGGGTCAATCTCGAAGGAGAGCGCTGATGATCGCCACTCTTACCAGACGCACGGCGTTCTATGCCCTCGTCGCCGCCATTATCATCATGGCCGTCTTCCCGTTCTATTACGCGGTCCTGACGAGCTTTAAATCCGGAACCGCGCTCTTTCGGGTCGATTACTGGCCGACTGAGATCTCCTTCGAGAACTACGCAGGGATCGTCTCGAGCAGTGGCTTCCTGCGCAACCTCGCCAACTCCCTGCTGGTCGCAACCGTCGTCGTCGCGGTGTCGCTGCTGCTCGCGGTCACCGCTGCCTATGCGCTGGCACGGGTGCGGTTTCGCGGACGCGGGCTTTTGCTTCTGACGATCCTGTCGGTGTCGATGTTTCCGCAGATCGCCGTGCTTGCCGGTCTGTTCGAACTCATCCGCTCGGTCGGGCTTTTCAACACGCCGCTGGCGCTGATCTTTTCCTACATGATCTTCACGCTGCCCTTCACGGTCTGGGTGCTCACCACCTTCATGCGGGATCTGCCGATCGAGATCGAGGAAGCGGCGATCGTCGATGGCGCCACACCCTGGGTGATCATCACCCGGGTGTTCCTGCCGCTGATGTGGCCGGCGCTGGTGACGACGGGCCTGCTCGCCTTCATCGCCGCCTGGAACGAGTTCCTGTTTGCGCTGACCTTCACGTCCTCAGACAGCCAGCGCACCGTGCCGGTCGCGATCGCGCTTCTTTCGGGCAACAGCCAGTACGAAATTCCGTGGGGCAACATCATGGCCGCATCGATCATCGTCACCGTGCCGCTGGTGATCCTCGTTTTGATCTTTCAGCGGCGGATCATTTCCGGGCTCACGGCCGGCGGCGTCAAAGGATAGGGGAGAAAAACATGGCAGAGCTTCAATTGCGCAACGTGCGCAAGTCCTTCGGCGCCTTCGAGGTGATCAAGGGCGTCAGCATGGATATCCGGGCCGGCGAGTTCATGGTCTTCGTCGGACCGTCCGGCTGCGGCAAGTCCACGCTGCTGCGCTTGATTGCCGGGCTCGAGGAAATCACGTCCGGCACGCTTTCCTTCGACGGGCAGGTGGTCAACCAGTTGACGCCGTCGAAGCGCGGCATTGCGATGGTGTTCCAGTCCTACGCGCTTTACCCGCATATGACGGTCTTCGAGAACATGTCTTTCGGCATGCAGCTTGCGGGCAAGGACAAGGAGAGTTGCAAAAAGAGGGTGGAAGCGGCGGCGGAGATGCTGCAGCTCACCCCCTATCTCAAGCGACTGCCCCGGCAGCTCTCCGGTGGCCAGCGGCAGCGCGTCGCGATCGGCCGCGCGATCGTACGCGACCCCAAGGTCTTCCTGTTCGACGAGCCGCTCTCCAATCTCGATGCGGCACTTCGGGTCGCGACCCGGATCGAGATCGCCAAGCTGCATCGCAGTATGCACAAGACGACGATGGTCTATGTCACGCATGATCAGGTCGAGGCGATGACATTGGCAGATCGCATTTGCGTGCTACGGGATGGCGTGGTCGAACAGATCGGCACGCCGCTCGAACTCTACGAGAGCCCGAATTCTGTGTTCGTCGCCGGCTTTATCGGCTCGCCGAAGATGAACTTCCTCTCGGGCGCTCTTGCTGCTCCCTACGACGCCCACACGATCGGCATCCGGGCCGAGCATCTGGAAATCAGGGCGGGTGACGGCAAATGGTCCGGGACGGTGGTGCATTCCGAGATGCTGGGGTCCGACAGCTACATCTATCTCGATATCGGCTCCGCCGAACCGGTCATCGTCCGGGAAGGTGGCACCTCGCTTCACCAACCGGGAGAGATCGTACAGATCTCGCCGGTCGGCGACAACATTCACCGCTTTGATGCGTCGGGGCTGGCCCTGGGCCGTGCGCCCATGAGAGGGGCCGCCTGACAAGCCCTGGTGAACACTGAGACGGCCTTAAGCTTCGGGGTCGCCAATTCATGGCGACCCGATCAATCGTAAGACGACATGCCCGTGACGGGCGAACACGCAGGGAGAATGACCGTGCCTATCAAAACAGTCGTATGGGGCGAGAATATCCATGAGCAGACCAATGAGGTGGTCAGGAGCATCTATCCGAACGGGATGCACAACACCATCGCGGCGGCGCTGAACACGGNTCGTATGGGGCGAGAATATCCATGAGCAGACCAATGAGGTGGTCAGGAGCATCTATCCGAACGGGATGCACAACACCATCGCGGCGGCGCTGAACACGGACGTTTCGATCGAGGCAACGACGGCGACGCTGCAGGAACCGGAGCATGGCCTGAGCGAGGAGCGACTGGCGAAGACCGATGTGCTTCTGTGGTGGGGGCACAAGGACCACGGCGCCGTCAGCGACGAGGTCGTCGAGCGCGTTGCCAAGCGCGTCTGGGAAGGCATGGGCCTGATCGTCCTGCATTCCGGCCATTTCTCCAAGATCTTCAAGCGGCTGATGGGCACGCCCTGCGCATTGAAGTGGCGCGAGGCCGGCGAGCGTGAACGGCTCTGGGCGATCAACCCGCGTCATCCGATCGCCGAGGGCATCGGCGAGAACTTCGTGCTCGAGAACGARGAGATGTAYGGCGAGCAGTTCTCCGTGCCGGAACCGCTCGAAACCGTGTTCATCTCCTGGTTTGCCGGCGGCGAGGTGTTCCGTTCGGGTCTGACCTGGCGTCGGGGCGCCGGCAACATCTTCTATTTCCGCCCGGGTCACGAGACCTATCCGACCTATCACGACGCCAACGTGCAGAAGGTGCTGCGCAATTCGGTCAAGTGGGCCTACAACGTCGACAATCGCTACACGGCGATCCATGACGCGCCGAACGTGCCGGTCGAAAAGGCGCTGGAGCCGATCGTCGAGCGTGGGCCCAGGCTACATCAGGCCGGCGAAGCGGGTTACAGGTGAGCATCATGCGTCTTCTCGTTGTTGGAACCGGCGGCATGGCCAACAGCCATGCCCAAGCCTTCGCTCAGATCGAAGGCGTGGAAATGGTGGGAGCGGTCGATGTCGACCCCAAGCGCGCCAAAGGCTTTGCCGAGAAACACGGCATAGCCAAKACGTTCACCTCGCTCGACGACGCCATTGCCTGGGGCAAGTTCGATGCGGCGACGAATGTGACGCCCGATAAGGCGCATCACCCGACGACACTGGCATTGCTTGCCGCCGGCAAGCACGTGCTGTGCGAAAAGCCGCTGGCGGAAAACTACGCCAAGGCGGCGGAAATGGCCGATGCCGCCGAGCGATCGGGGCTGGTGACCATGGTCAACCTGACCTATCGCAATGTCGCGCCGCTGCAGAAGGCGCGGGCGATGGTGCTGGCCGGCGACGTCGGCARMCTGCGTCAYCTSGARGCSTCCTAYCTGCAGAGCTGGCTCGTCTCCAAGGCGTGGGGCGACTGGGCGACGGAATCGCAATGGCTCTGGCGGCTGTCGACCAAACACGGCTCGAACGGTGTGCTGGGCGA
>NZ_LMFK01000003.1:0-196139 GCF_001426785.1 Ensifer sp. Root142 | reverse complement strand
AGCGGTTTACCGAGATGGCGCGGGGTGGAGCAGCCCGGTAGCTCGTCAGGCTCATAACCTGAAGGCCGCAGGTTCAAATCCTGCCCCCGCAACCAAATCAAAAAAAAAGCCCGCGAGACCGAAAGGTCCGCGGGCTTTTTGGCGTTCAGGGGCAAAGAAAACAAAACCGGCTAACCGCCAAGCGCGCCCAGAACAAAGTCCAGGACCTTCGGTCTAAGAAGACGATGGCCCACGATGGCCCACGGCAGCCTGCAATATGCAACGAAGGCCTACAGTCCGCTATCTCTGGTTTGCCCTCATCCGCCAGAGGTAGGCCATGCCCTTTTCAAGCATGCGGAAACGACTCCGCAAGGCAGCATTCGGCGAAAAACTTCGCTTGGTCGTGCAATTTGGCCTTGCAGCTCTAGTCACTAGAGGTCGTAGCCTTGCGTCAAGATATGCAAGGAGCAGGTCATGGCAGCAAATATTCGCGAAAACCGATATCGGGTCGAAGGCATGGATTGTGCTTCCTGCGCATCGAAGATCGACACCGCCGTCAGGCGCATGCCTGGTGTTGAAGATGTCTCGGTTTCCGTTGCCGCGGGCACGATGTCGGTCAAGCATGCCGACGACGGCGATCTTGCCGCGAATATCGTCAGCCGGGTCGGAAAGCTCGGTTACCGGCTGCATCCGATTGCCGCCCACCAGAAGCCCGCGGTTGTCGCCATACACACTTGCTCGGGCGATCACGACCATGACCATCCTCACGATCACGATCACGATCACGATCACGATCATGGGCACGGCGACAAGCATGAGAAGCACGCGCATACCAACGACCACGAACATCAGCACAGCCACACCGCGGCCGGGGCAGCTTCATCGCAGCAGCCCAGTTCCCATGCCCATGATCACGGGCCAACGAACGGCCCCTGGTGGCGCTCGGCCAAGGGCCGGCTGACCATCGCCTGTGGTCTGGCTCTGGCCGCCGCCTATGGCCTTGGGCATCTTGTTCCGGCCACCGAGCCCTGGATCTTCACGCTTGCCATGCTGGTCGGCCTGCTGCCGATTGCGCGGCGCGCCTTCGCAGCGGCGACCTCGGGCACGCCGTTCTCGATCGAGATGCTGATGACCATTGCGGCGGTGGGTGCCGTCTTTATCGGCGCGACGGAGGAAGCGGCGATGGTCGTGCTGCTCTTCCTCGTCGGCGAACTGCTGGAAGGCGTCGCCGCCGGCAAGGCGCGGGCCAGCATTCAATCGCTGACGGCGCTCGTGCCGAAGTCGGCCTATCTCGAGCGCAGCGGTCGGGTCGATGAGGTCCCGGCGGATAGCCTGGCGGTCGGCGCCGTCATTCTCGTCCGACCCGGCGACCGCGTTCCGGCCGATGGCATCATCCTCTCTGGCGAAAGCGCCGTCGACGAGGCACCGGTCACTGGTGAAAGCACGCCGGTGCACAAGGCAGTGGATGATGCGCTTGTCGCCGGAACGGTGAATGGCGACGGGGCCTTGCGCGTACACGTCACGGCTGCGGCCTCGGACAATACCATTGCCCGAATCGTGCGGCTCGTCGAGGAGGCGCAGGAGAGCAAGGCGCCGACCGAACGCTTTATCGATCGCTTCTCGCGCTACTATACACCGGCCGTCGTTGTTGTCGCCGCCCTGGTCGCGATCCTTCCGCCACTTCTGGGCAGCGGCGTCTGGAGCGAGTGGGTCTACAAGGGGTTGGCGATCCTGCTGATCGGCTGCCCCTGCGCCTTGGTGATCTCGACTCCGGCTGCGATCGCCGCCAGCCTTTCGGCCGGTGCCCGCCGCGGCCTGCTCCTGAAGGGCGGCGCCGTGCTTGAAAATGTCGGCAAGATCACCGCCGCAGCATTCGACAAGACAGGTACGCTCACCGAAGGCAAACCGCGGGTGACTGATATCGTCGGCTTCGCCCGCGCCGAGAACGAGGTGCTGGGCTTGGCCGCAGCTCTTGAGCAGGGATCGAGCCATCCTCTGGCACGGGCAATCCTGCAGCGCGCCGACGAGCTGAAACTGCAGGTCCCGGGCATCACGACGGTCAAGGCTATCGGCGGCAAGGGTCTTGAAGGCGTCGTTGGCGCCGCCACCCTGTTCCTCGGCTCGCCCCACGCTGCCGATGACCGCGTGCCGATGTCGCCTGATCAGAAGGCGCGCATTGCGGCTCTGAACGACGAGGGCAAGACGGTCTCGGTGCTGATCTCCGGCAATGAGATTATCGGCGCCATCGCCATGCGTGATGAGCCGCGCCCGGATGCGGCAGTCGGCGTCAAGGCGTTGACCGACGCCGGCATTCATGTGGTCATGCTGACTGGCGACAACCGCCGCACGGCGGAGGCGATCGGCCGTCAGTTCGGCATGGAGGTGCGCGCCGAACTGCTGCCGCAGGACAAGCAGCGCATCGTTGGAGAATTGAAGAAATCCGGCTTCAATGTTGCCAAGATCGGAGATGGCATCAATGATGCGCCGGCGCTCGCTGCAGCCGACGTCGGCATCGCCATGGGCGGCGGCACGGACGTGGCGTTGGAGACCGCCGACGCGGCGGTGTTGCACGGCAGGGTCAGCGATGTCGCCGCGATGGTCCGGCTTTCCCGCTCTACAATGCGAAACATTGTCCAGAATATCACTATTGCGCTTGGCCTGAAGGCTGTTTTCCTCGTCACCACGATTGCGGGTATCACCGGTCTGTGGCCGGCCATTCTCGCCGATACCGGCGCCACGGTGCTTGTGACCATGAATGCGCTGCGCCTGCTGCGGCCCGTCCAAACCGCTTGAAGCAAAAGCATAAAACTGAACCGGCGGCATCGAATGCCGCCGGTTTTTTGTTGCGATTACGGCCGATCTGCCTGTGTATATTCACGCTGGACTCTCATCAGCGATCCGGTGAGAGTATAAGGAGATCTCGATTGAGGGCTTCCGTGCCGGGAAATCGATGATAAACTTATACCAAATGGTAAAAAAATCGCCGGCACGGTTTCTGGGAAGAAGACCGAAGCGGGCCAGTTTGGGGATCGTAAGGCCAATATGGACAGTATTGCCATCGAACTGCGTGGGATCGACAAGAGCTTCGGTCCGGTTCACGCCAACAAGAATATCAATCTGAAAGTCCGCAAGGGTACGATCCACGGCGTCATCGGTGAAAACGGTGCGGGAAAATCGACCCTGATGTCGATCCTGTACGGCTTTTACCAGGCCGATAGCGGCGAGATTCACGTCGATGGCAAGCAGGTCTCGATCCGGGATCCGAATGCGGCGATCGCTGCCGGCATCGGCATGGTGCACCAGCACTTCATGCTGGTCGAGAACTTCACCGTTCTCGAAAACGTCATGCTCGGCGCGGAAGAGAGCCAGATCCTCAACAAGGGCATTGCCAAGGCGCGCATCGAGCTGAAGCGGCTGGAGCGCGAATACGCGCTCGAGGTCAATCCGGATGCCGTGATCGAGGAATTGCCTGTCGGCTTGCAGCAGCGCGTCGAGATCCTCAAGGCGCTCTATCGCCGGGCCGATATCCTCATTCTCGATGAGCCCACCGGCGTGTTGACGCCGGCCGAGGCCGATCATCTCTTCCGCGTTCTCGAACAGCTGAAGAGCCAGGGAAAGACCATCATTCTCATTACCCATAAGCTCAGGGAAATCATGGCGATCACCGACGAGGTTTCGGTGATGCGCCGCGGCGAGATGGTGGCAACGCGCACGACGGCGGAAACCTCGGTCGAGGAACTCGCCGAGCTGATGGTCGGCCGCCGCGTGCTGCTGCGCGTCGAAAAGGGCGAGGCCAAGCCCGGCGATGTCAAGCTTTCGGTCAACGGTCTGACCGTCAAGGACGGCCGCGGCGTCACCATGGTCGACAATGTGTCGTTCAACCTTAGGGCCGGCGAGATCGTCGGCATTGCCGGCGTCGCCGGCAATGGCCAGTCGGAACTCCTGGAGGCGATCTCCGGTATCCGCCGTGCCGTTTCCGGCGAGGTGCACCTCAATGGCAAGCCGATCGACGTCACCGGCCATGCCGACCCCAAGGAGCTGCGCGATCGTGGCCTCGCTCATGTGCCGGAAGACCGGCACCACGTCGGCCTAGTGCTGAAATTCGAGGAATGCGAAAACGCCATCCTCGGCTATCACCATGACAAGCGCTACCTCAACGGCGTCTTCCTGAATGTCGACGCCATCCGCAAGGATGCCGAGCAGCGGATCGCCGAATACGACATCCGTCCGCCGAACGCCCGGCTGAAGACCGCGAATTTCTCCGGCGGCAATCAGCAGAAGATCGTTCTCGCCCGCGAGATGGAGCGGGGGCCGGACGTGCTGATCATCGGCCAGCCCACCCGCGGCGTCGATGTCGGCGCCATCGAATTCATCCACAAACGGATCATCGAGATGCGCGACCAGGGCAAGGCTGTCCTGCTTGTTTCCGTCGAACTCGATGAGATCCGCGCCCTGTCGGACCGTATCCTGGTCATGTTTGCCGGCCGTGTCGTCGGCGAGCGCGATCCCGATGCGACCGAGGGCGAGCTGGGCCTGCTGATGGCCGGCGTCGAAGGCCGCAAGGAGGCCGCAGAATGAGCAATCCCTATGCAAAGCTTCCAGGTTGGGTCGAATACGGCCTCGTCCCGCTGGTCAATCTCGCCGTCGCGTTTCTGGTTGCCGGCCTCGTGGTTCTGCTCGTCGGCGAAAATCCGTTCGAGGCGGCCTATCACCTGATCAACGGTGCCTTCGGTCGCGGCGAATATATCGGCTTCACGCTCTACTACGCCACCACCTTCATCTTCACCGGCCTTGCGGTCGCGGTCGCATTCCATGCCGGGCTTTTCAACATCGGCGGCGAGGGCCAGGCCTATGTCGGCGGCATCGGGGTCGCGCTCGCGTGCCTCTGGCTCGACCAGACGATGCCGTGGTTTGTGGTCTTCCCGCTGGCGATCATCGGTTCGGCCGCTTTCGGCGCTGCCTGGGCGTTTCTGCCCGGCTGGCTGCAGGCCAAGCGCGGCAGCCACATCGTCATCACCACGATCATGTTCAATTTCATCGCGTCGAGCCTGATGGTCTATCTGCTGACGCGGGTGTTGAAGCCGCTCGGCTCGATGTCGCCGCAGACGCGCACCTTCGCCGAAGGCGGTCAGTTGCCCAAGCTCGATTGGCTTCTGGGGATCTTCGGGCTCGATATCGGCACGGCGCCATTCAACGTTTCGTTCCTGCTGGCCCTTGTCGCGGCCTTCGGCGTCTGGCTCCTGATCTGGCGCACCAAGCTCGGTTACGAGATGCGCACCATGGGCCACAGTCCGTCGGCCGCGCGATATGCCGGCATGAGCGAGAGCCGCATCACCGTCATCACCATGATGATCTCCGGCGCGCTTGCCGGCATGATGGCGCTCAACCCGATCATGGGTGAGCAGGGCCGCATGCAGCTTGATTTTGTCCAGGGTGCAGGCTTCGTCGGCATCGCCGTCGCCCTCATGGGCCGCTCGCATCCGGCAGGCATCATCCCGGCGGCCGTTCTCTTCGGCGTGCTCTACCAGGGTGGGGCGGAGATCTCGTTCGAAATGCCGTCGATCTCGCGCGACATGATCGTCATCATCCAGGGCCTCGTCATTCTGTTTGCTGGCGCCCTTGAAAACATGTTCCGGCCGGCGATCACCCGGTTGTTTTCCACATCCAGCCGGCGCGCCGCGGTCGTTGCCCAGACCAAGGGAGCTTGAAGCCATGGATTTCTTCCACGTCATCGTGGTGCTCCTCGAGTCCACCATCCGCGTCTCCGTTCCGCTGATCTTCGCAGCCCTCGCCGGTCTCTTCACCGAGCGTGCCGGTATCTTCGATATCGGCCTTGAAGGAAAAATGCTGGGCGCCGCCTTTGCCGCCGGCGCGGTCGCAGCGATCACCCAATCCGTCTGGCTGGGACTGCTTGCGGGCATCCTCATCTCGATCGCCCTGTCCCTTGTCCACGGCTATGCGTCGATCACCCAGCGCGGCAACCAGATCGTCTCCGGCGTTGCCATCAACTTCATCGTCGCGGGTTCCACCGTCATCCTCGGTGAGGCCTGGTTCCGTCAGGGCGGGCGCACGCCGGCACTGGCCGAAGGTGCAAGGTTCCAGACGATCACTTTTCCCTTCGCGGACGCCATTCGCGATGTTCCCTTCATCGGGCCGATCTATGCCGATCTGCTCTCCGGGCATTTCATCCTGACCTATGTGGCCTTCGCCATGGTGCCGCTCAGCTGGTGGATCCTCTACCGCACCCGCTTCGGCCTGCGGCTCCGTGCGGTCGGGGAGAACCCGGGTGCCGTCGACACCGCCGGCATTTCGGTGGTCTGGATGCGGTACCGCGCCGTCATCTGCTGCGGCATCCTGTGTGGCTTTGCCGGCGCCTACCTGTCGCTGGCGATGACCGCCGGCTTCGTCAAGGGCATGACCGCCGGCAAGGGCTACATCGCGCTTGCAGCGCTGATTTTTGCCAAATGGCGGCCATTCAACATCATGCTTGCCTGCCTGCTGTTCGGCTTCCTCGATGCGTTTGCGATCCGCCTGCAGGGCAATCCCCTGCCGCTGATCGGCCAGGTGCCGGTGCAGCTGATGCAGGCATTGCCCTATATTCTCACCGTCATCTTGCTTGCCGGCTTCATCGGCAAGGCAATCCCGCCGAAGGCCGGCGGTGTCCCCTATGTGAAGGAGCGGTAAGGCTATGGAAAACGAACTCTTCGAAGCCGCACGCGAAGCGATGGCCAAGGCGCATGCGCCCTATTCCAAGTTTCCGGTGGGCGCCGCGATCCGTGCGGAAGACGGCCATATCTACACCGGCGCCAACATTGAAAACCTCTCCTTCCCGGAAGGCTGGTGTGCCGAGACCACGGCCATCAGCCACATGGTCATGGCCGGCCAGCGCAAGATCATGGAAGTCGCCGTTATCGCCGAGAAGCTGGCGCTCTGCCCGCCTTGCGGCGGGTGCCGGCAACGGCTTGCGGAGTTTTCCGGCGCCAGCACGCGCATCTACCTCTGCGACGAGACGGGCGTGAAGAAGACGCTCGCCCTGTCCGATCTGCTACCGCACAGCTTCGAGACCGAGATCCTCGGATGAGCAGCGCTGCTGAATTCCTGAGGGGCAGGCTCGGCGGCCTGGCTCCCCGCTATGGTATTGTCCTTGGTTCAGGGCTTGGGACGCTCGTCGAAGCGGTCAGTAACCCGACACGCATTTCCTATGCCGACATCCCGGGTTTTCCCGTCAGCAGCGTTTCTGGCCATGCCGGCGAACTCGTCGCAGGTTTGCTCGGCGCCGTCCCGGTCGTCATGCTGTCCGGCCGGGTGCATTACTACGAGAGCGGCGATGCCAACGCGATGCGCGTGCCGCTGCAGACGCTGAAGAAACTCGGCGTCGAAAATCTCGTGCTCACAAACTCCGCTGGCTCGCTGCGTGATGATCTGCCGCCGGGTTCGGTCATGCGGATCTCGGATCACATCAACTTTTCCGGATTCAATCCACTGATTGGCGTCGAAAGCGACGATCGCTTCGTCGGCATGACCAACGCCTATGACACCGAGCTTGCGACGCGCATGCGGCGCGCGGCCGACCGGATGGGCATTCCGCTGCAGGACGGCGTTTACATGTGGTTCTCCGGGCCGAGCTTTGAAACGCCAGCGGAAATTCGCATGGCGCGCGTGCTCGGCGCCGATGCGGTCGGCATGTCGACCGTGCCGGAAGTCATTCTCGCGCGCTTCCTCGGCCTCAAGGTTGCTGCAGCGTCGGTGATCACCAATTTCGGCGCGGGCATGACGGGCGGCGAACTCAGCCATCACGAGACGAAGGACATGGCGCCGGTCGGCGGCAAACGCCTGGCCGCCATTCTCAAGGAGATGATTTCCACGGACGCGGCGGTTCAGTGACCATGCTTCCCCAGGAGATCATCCGCCGCAAGAGAAACGGCGAGCGCCTCGAGGCGGCAGATATCACGGGCTTCGTCCGCGGCCTTTCCGATGGTTCGATCTCGGAGGGTCAGGTCGCTGCCTTCGCTATGGCTATCTGGTTTTCGGGCATGAGCCGGGACGAGACGGTGGCGCTGACGCTCGCCATGCGCGATTCCGGCGAAACCCTCGACTGGAGCAGCATCGGCCGACCCATTGTCGACAAGCATTCCACCGGAGGCGTCGGCGACAACGTCTCGCTGATGCTTGCCCCGATAGTCGCAGCATGCGGTTTGGCCGTGCCGATGATCTCGGGACGGGGATTGGGGCACACGGGCGGCACGCTCGACAAACTCGAATCCATACCCGGCTATGATATTCAGCCGTCTGCTGCGCTATTCCGAAAGACGGTCGACGAGGTCGGCTGCGCCATCATCGGCCAGACCGCCAATCTGGCGCCCGCCGACAAGCGGCTCTACGCCATCCGTGACGTGACGGCGACCGTCGATTCAGTTCCGCTGATTACCGCATCGATCCTTTCCAAGAAGCTTGCCGCCGGGCTGCAGTCGCTGGTGCTCGACGTCAAGCTCGGCAATGGCTCGTTCATGGGCGATGCTGGCGAAGCCGAGGCACTCGCCCGGTCGCTAGTTGATGTCGCCAATGGTGCCGGCGTTCGCACGTCGGCATTGCTGACGGATATGAACGAGCCCTTGGCCGATGCGGCTGGAAACGCGCTTGAAATCCGGAACTGCGTCGCCTTTCTCAAGGGCGAGAAAAGCGGCACCCGCCTTGAAACCGTGGTCATGGCTTTCGCCGCGGAGATGCTCGTCGCGGCCGGTGTGGCAGTCGACCCGGTAGCCGGCGAAGCATTGGCGCGCACGGCGCTTGCAAACGGTGCAGCGCTTGAGCGTTTCGCCAGGATGGTTTACGCGCTCGGTGGTCCCGCCGATTTCGTCGAGCGTCCCGAACAGCACTTGGCGCCTGCCCCAGTTATCCTTCCGGTGGAAGCAGAAAGAGACGGCTATCTACAATCCTGCCGGACCCGTGACCTTGGCATGGCCGTCATCGCTCTGGGTGGCGGTCGGACACATCCGAACGACAGGATCGATCATCGGGTCGGCTTTGCCGAGCTGAAACCGTTGGGAACGCGAGTTGCCGAGGACGAACCGATCGCCTTCGTCCATGCGGCGGACGAGACCGCGGCCGAACATGCGCGGCAAGAGCTGCTGGCGCTCTATACGATCGCCGACGCTCAGCCTGAGGTGCGCTCGCCAATCCTTTCAAGGATCACCTGACCAGATGCAGCGCGCCGTTTTCGACGCGGTAGGACGATAGTCGGCCGAGGAAGCTCATGCCGACGAGCATGCCGGCAAGCGCCTTGTCGGGCAGCACCAGGGCGTCGACGTCGCGCAACGATATGCCGCCGATTTCGACCCTCGTCAGCTTGGCCCGCGCTGCATCGACATCGCCATTGGCCGTTCGAACGCGTGCGTTGAAAGTAAGCGCTCCGGCAGACAGGCCGAGCCTGCGCGCGGTCGAGACATTGATCGCGATGGTGCTGGCGCCGGTATCGACCATGCCCCGTTCGGTGCGGCCGTTGATGCGGAACGCTCCGAAGAAATGGCCCGAGCGGTCGGCTTCGAGCACCACGCCTTTTCCCGAAGCATATTTCGCCGTCGTTGCCGGAAGGGAGTTGTTCACCGCCGGTTTGTCCGTGGCGGCAGTCTCAGCGCTCGAGAGATAGGAACTCGCGAGGTCAGGAATGACCAGGGCCGCAATAGCGATACCGCCGGCGAATGTCAGCAGACGGACGAACATGACCTGACCTCCCGCGCATCGGGCCGCAGACGCCCGCGCCGATGAAGTCCAGTAGAGCAGGGGATGGCTAATGCGATACAAAAAAACCGCCGGTTTGCCGGCGGTTTTTCATCAATTTTGCGCTCTGGTTAAGAAACGGAAAATTACTTGGTTCCATACATGCGGTCGCCGGCATCGCCGAGCCCGGGCATGATGTAGCCGAGTTCGTTCAGGTGGCTATCGATCGACGCCGTGAAGATCGGCACGTCGGGGTGGGCGGCCTGGAAGTTGCGAATACCCTCGGGCGCTGCGAGCAGGCAGAGGAAGCGCAAGTTCTTCGCGCCACGTTCCTTCAGCTTGTCGATGGCCGCGATCGAGGAGTTGCCGGTCGCAAGCATCGGATCGACGACGATGATCAGACGCTCGGATAGGTTCTCGGGCGCCTTGAAGTAATACTCCACCGGCTTCAGCGTCTCGTGGTCGCGGTAGACGCCGATATGGGAGACGCGGGCCGACGGCACGAGTTCGAGCATGCCTTCAAGCAGGCCGTTGCCGGCGCGCAGGATCGAAGCGAAAACGAGCTTCTTGCCTTCGAGCACCGGTGCGTCGATCGCCTGCATCGGCGTCTCGATGCGCTCCATCGTCAGTTCCAGATCGCGCGTCACCTCGTAGCAGAGCAGCGTCGAGATTTCCCGAAGCAGCCGCCGAAAACCCGCGGTCGAGGTTTCTTTCTTGCGCATGATGGTCAGCTTGTGTTGCACAAGCGGATGATCGATCACTGTTACGCCGTCCATGGCCACCTTCCCCGAAGTTTATGTATCCGCCCTTTTTCCATGGAATGCTCCGCGGCCGCAAGGGCGTTGGGCGGCTCGTTGTGTTCATCCCCAACCGCGGCCACCCGCGCTACTGCATAATTCCTTAAATCGGAATCGATTTAAGGAGAAAATTATGCAGCAAGCTTAAAGCGCTACCGCGTCCTTAACGCGTCAAATTTGACGCGCGGCGCTGTAGGTGAACGCAAGGCTCGGTCAGATTAGGGCAAGCAGTTTCTGGCGGGTCGCCTCGTCGACGAAAGCCGCCTGGATCGCCGTCCTGGTCATGCTATTGATGTCGTCGTCGCCAAACCCCATCACCGAAGAAGCTATGTCATATTCCTGGGCTAGCGAAGTGTGGAAGAAGGGCGGGTCGTCGGAATTGAGCGTCACCCGCACCCCGGCGCCATGCAGGCTCCGCAAGGGGTGCGCGGCGAAGTCCGGGAAGACCTGCAGGGAAATGTTGGATCCGGGGCAGACCTCCAGAACGACGCCGTCGTCGGCAAGCCGCTTGACGAGATCGGCGTCTTCGATCGCCCGCACGCCGTGGCTGATGCGCGACGGCCTGATATGGTCGAGCGCATCGCGCACACTGAAGGCGCCGGAAAGCTCGCCTGCGTGAATGGTCAAACCCAGGCCGGCGTCACGGGCGATATCGAATGCCCGGGCAAAATCGGCGACGCGGTGCATGCGCTCCTCACCCGCCAGATTGAAGCCGGTGACCAGCGCATGGTCTCTCCTGGCGGCAAATTCGGCCGTCTTGGCGACCGATTCCGGCCCGAGATGACGGATGCCGGTTATCAGCATGCGCGATTCGATCCCGGTCTTTGCCTTGGCGGCCTCCATGCCGGCGGCAAGCCCCTCAAGATAAGCGTCGGCCCCGAGGCCGATCGTGTTGCCGTGATCCGGCGAGACGATGATCTCGCTGTAGATCGTTCCGACCTCGGCCAGTTCCGTCAGATAGGCTTCGGCCAGAAGTGCATAGTCTTCCTGCGTGCGAAACAGCGAGGCGACACTGTCGTAGCACTTCACAAAGCTGGTAAAGTCTGTCCAGACATAGGCTCGGTCGGCGATGATCTCGCTGGTGTCGAGCCCGTACTTCTCCGCCTGCAGCAGCGCCAATTCCGGCGGTGTCGCGCCCTCGATGTGGCAGTGCAGTTCCGCCTTCTTCAGATGTGCGGTCAAATGAGGCTTCTCCCATGTAGGCCGGGTGCGATCCCGAGATGTCTGGCGACCGTTTCGCCGATATGCGCAAAGGTGTTGGCAACGCCGAGCGAACGGCTGCGCACAGCCGGGCCGAACATCAGCACCGGCACGCGCTCGCGCGTGTGGTCCGTTCCGCGCCAGGTCGGGTCGCAGCCATGGTCCGCCGTGAGAATGACGATATCGCCGGGTTTCAGCCGCCGGTCGAGATCGGGCAATCGTGCGTCGAAGGCTTCAAGCGCCGCGGCATAGCCGGCGACATCGCGGCGGTGGCCGAAGAGCATGTCGAAGTCGACGAAGTTGGTGAAGACGAGGTCGCCATCCTCCGCCTCGTCGATCGCCGCCAGGCTGGCGTCGAAGAGCGCCATGTTGCCGTCCGCCTTGGTCAGCTTCGTCACGCCCTGATGGGCGAAGATGTCACCGATCTTGCCGATCGCATGCACGGTGCGCCCCGCTTGCGCCAGCCGGTCGAGGACCGTCGGCTCGGGCGGCAGCACCGAGTAGTCGCGCCGGTTGCCGGTGCGGGCAAAGGTCTGCGCGTTGTGGCCGATGAAAGGACGGGCGATAACGCGGCCGATATTGTAGTCGTCGAGCAGGCGCCGGACGACCTGGCAGAATTCCAGCAGGCGCTCCAGGCCGAAGGTGTGCTCGTGGGCGGCGATCTGAAAGACGCTGTCCGAGGAGGTGTAGCAGATCGGCTTTCCCGTTCGCATATGCTCCTCGCCGAGGCGAGCGATGATATCAGTACCGGATGCATGGCAGTTGCCGAGAATGCCGGGAATGTCGCCCTCTCGGCAAATCGCTTCGATCAATTCGGCGGGAAACGCGTCGCCCTCGGCCGAGAAGTAACCCCAGTCGAACATGACGGGCGTTCCCGCGATTTCCCAATGGCCCGATGGCGTGTCTTTGCCGCGCGAGACTTCGCTGGCAGCGCCATAGGCACCGTAGACCCGGCCCGGAACCGGCATGCCCGCCGGCACGCGGCCCGTGGCCAATTTCGCCGCATGCACGAGCCCGAGCGCAGACATGTTGGGAAGGTGCAGCGGGCCTTCGCGCACACCGGCGCGATCTGCGGCGCCCGTCGCGCAAAACTCGGCGATGTGACCAAGCGTGTCGGCACCCAGGTCGCCATAGGTTTCGGCATCCGGCGCACCGCCTATACCGAAGGAATCGAGGACAAAGAGAAACGCGCGCGCCATGAAAGTTCCGGTAAGCCGAAGCGCGGGGCAGGGCCTGCGGTCCGGTGCTGCAACGAGCGCGGACGCAGATGCCGCCAGCGCAATCCCGAAGGAATACCGCCGGCGCGTCTTATTAGACGCGCAAAGGTCGCTGTAGCACTTTGAATGGCTGCATGTTTTGATCCTTAAATCGAATAGGATTTAAGGAAACATGCAGTAGGCGGTCAGCAATCCGGGCACCTTATGGTTTCGGCCTGGCGTGAGCGGAAATACGCGGTTTTGGACAGATTTACGATCTTCGTGCTGGATGCAAGGCTCGGCGCGAACATCAACAGTTCATGCTGAACGACCAGCTCCGTACGGATGATGAAGGCCGTGGTTGCGGTAAACTGGCTCGGAACGGTGGTGGTTGAGTTGACAGCATACGGCACGGCGCCGTTTTGGTCGCGCGACCAGACGACGGTTCCCGTGTTCGTTCCGCTGACCTCGATGCCGGTGATCTTGAGCGTGTATTTTGAACCCTCGTACGGGGCGAGGATGCTTTTCACCACATTCGACATGTTTCCCAGATAGGTCTTGTTGACCTCGCTTTGCTGGGAAACCAGATCGGCAACCGCGCTGGAGGCGCGCGCAGCCTTGCCCGCTACGGTAAAGCCGAGCGATAATTCGAATGCGCCGACGTAAATCATGATCAGCAGCGGCGTGACGATGGCAAATTCGACACCGCCAAGCCCGCCCCGGTCTTTGAGCAGCGAGCGGAAGCTTGCGAAGGTCAGGCGGATTGTCGTCATCCAGTGCATCGCTAAAGTCTTCACGACGCGCCTCACTCGTTTTCTGTGCGGAAAGTGGTTGTGGAAACCATGAGATAGTCTTTAGGCATGCTGGATCCGGCCGGGCGCAGGTTGGTCACAAATGGCCTGATCAGATCGGTCGTCACACTCCAGCGATAATACGCGCGCATGACATTGAAGGATCCGGGGCCGCCCGGCGCAAACTTCAGTTCGGCTGTCTTGAGATCCGACGACGACGAGGTGTCCATTCGCGGGACGAGCACCGGGAATTTGGTGAGATCGGTGACACTTCTGACGTCGATATAGAGCTTCGAGGCTTGGGCAGCCTCCGTCGCCGAGCATGTCATCAACACCGAGATTTCGTTGCAGAATGCCTGGCGAAACTTGACCTCGTCCATATCAGTCGCCGGCTTGCCGCGGTTGAAGGTGATTTCGCCGGTGCGGATCTTGCGTGCCAACGTCTCCGTCGCGTTGGCCAGGAGCTGGTCGCCATAGAAGGCGAGGAATGTTTCGATGGAGGCGAAAATCACTATGAAGAAGGGAAGAGCCAGTATCGCGAACTCAATGCTCGCGGTGCCCTTTCTGTCGCGCCGGAAACGCCTCAATACGCCTCTTGGAGGCTTTGCGGCTTTTTGGGGCTGCAGTGTTTCCTGCTCGATGCTCATCGCGCCGTCCCATCATGTTACGCCTGACGGAAAGGGAAGATAGGGAGCAACTATTGATATTTCGTTTGCGATAATCGCGGGTATTTTAGTGAATTCCCAGTGTTTCTCGCAGTTTGTTCAGCTCCCACCACTTGCGGTTTTGCGCTCGACATGCCGCTCGCAACTTGGCGTACAGGAAAGGACTGTGCGCGACGTCTGTCGATAGACGCGCAGAGTGTTTGCTTCGTCGATCGACACGAGAATTTGCTCATCGACGATGGCGTTTCCGTCCTGATCGAGAATGACAAGATTTGTCGTGCCGAAACTACGGCCGGTAATGACGATCGTGCGGGCGTCGGCCACAGTTGCGTCTGCAACTTCCGCGTTGCCGATGATAACTTTGGCGACCGGCCGGTCGAGCTTGAGCACCCGTGCGTGGTCCATGTAGACGCGCATCATATCGTCCTGCGCGTTTGCGACCGACGCCGCCATGAGCGAAAGCATGCCGAAGATCGCAACTGTCAGCGTGGCGGTCCGGTTGGCCGCGAGGGGCAAAATCATGGTAGGTCCCTGATATGGCGTTCTCCCCATCATCGGCACTCTTGGTGAATGAACCGTTAAGCCGAGTCGGCGCATCCTAAGCCGGCACATTTCCTATTCGCTTACCCAAAAATCAGCGGTGGGCCGTTAATCTTTTGGTAGCTGTCTTCCTTAAGCCGATAGCAATTCGCCAGGATTAGATTGAGTTCATCCGATCAACGGCAACAGTTGGCGGACGTGCTGAACAACAAACGTGAAGTTAGGAGAATCATCATGAAGAAGATTTTTGCCCGTCTGATGAAGGACGAGTCCGGCGCAACCGCCATCGAATACGGCCTGATCGCCGCTCTGATCTCCGTTGCCCTCATCGGCGGCGCGACCGCCCTGGGCAACCAGCTTGATCTGCTCTTTAACGGGCTCTCGACTGAAATGTCGACCGCCGTCAAGAGCATGCCGTAATAATTCGGACTATCGTCCTTTTCTTCTGAAGGCCGTTCCCGTGTGGAGCGGCCTTTGGTCTTTATGGCGCCGTTCGATCTCTCCGCGAGATTATTCTTCGTTTATAAATTCACTGCAATGTATCCATTCCACGAATAGGAAAGTGTTATGAGTAGCGCTGCGGTCTTTATTGTATTCCCTCTTTGCTTGGCATTCGCTGCAATGTCGGATTTGCTCACGATGACTATCCCGAATCGTGTGTCAGCCGTTCTCCTAGGTACATTTTTTGTCGTTGCCTTGATGTCCGGCTTCGATTTTTGGCAGATCGGTTTGCATGTCGCTGCCGCGGCGGCTGTCTTCGCGGTTTGTTTTCTTCTTTTTGCGTTGAATGTCATGGGTGGCGGTGACGCCAAGCTTTTGACCGCGTGCGCAGTCTGGTTTGGCCTCACCAACGCCTTGGTAGCGTTTCTCATTTATGTATCGTTGTTCGGCGGCCTTTTGACTGTAGCCATCCTGTTGCTCAGGACGCAGGAGACCAGAATATTGGCGGCTGGGATTCCGCTTCCGCGCCTCCTGTTTACGGCCAAGAAGATTCCCTATGGCATTGCAATCGCACTTGGAGGATTTGTTGCCTATCCGGCGTCGCCCCTCATGTTGCAGGCATTTTCTCAGCTAAAGGGCTAGACACGAGCCGCTTGTCTTGCTGATCAAGGCAATGAGTGAAGGTTGTATAATAATTGTTAACCATGCCCGTAAGAGGCTTGTTAACTATAATTACACCAATTCCTGATCAATCTGACCCCGGCATATCTGCGGGGCTCAGAAACGATCATGAAACCGGTTCGCATCATCATACTGGCGGTGGCCGTCGCCTCGGCGGCGATGGCCGGGTTGTTGGCGATGAAGCTGACCCGTGGTCCCTCGCCACAAATGGCGGAGCCGCTGATCGAGCGAGCGCCGACCGTCAATGTCCTTGTTGCGAGCAAGAGCTTGCCCGTCGGGTCGCGGTTGGGTGGTGATGCTGTCCATTGGATGGCATGGCCCAAGGACGGTGTCGTCGACGGGCTCATCACCGAAGAAAACCGTCCTTCTGCCGTTGAAGACCTAACCGGCGCAGTCGTTCGCCTGCCGATCTTTAACGGCGAGCCCGTGCGCAGCGAGAAGGTCGCGGACTCCTCCAGCCGAATCATGTCGTCGCTATTGCCTGCTGGCAAGCGCGCCGTTGCCACAGAGATCACAGTGGCGACCGGCGCCGGCGGCTTCATCCTGCCCAATGACCGCGTCGACGTCATCATGGTCCGTAAATCGGACGGCGATCTCTACCTGACGGAAACCGTGCTCAGCAATGTTCGCGTGCTGGCGATTGATCAGCAGGTCGAGGAGAAGGATGACGGCTCAAAATCCGTTGTCGGTACCACGGCGACGCTGGAACTGACGCCGGATCAATCAAAGGTCATGACCGTCGCGCAGCAAATGGCTGAACGCATCTCACTTGCCCTTCGCAGTGTCGCGGATGCTCAAGAGCCGGATACGAACGCCGCGGATTACCTTCTGAGTGGCGATGGCCAGCCCAGCATCCAGGTCATCAAGTCGGGCTCGATCGTCAAGAACGACGGTGCCATCAGCCAAGGCCAGCAACAATGAGCGATCGAGCGGAGCGCAAGGTGAAGCGGAGCGGGAATAAATTTCGGACGTCTGTTGCAGCCGGTCTGTCGTTTTGCCTGACATTCTCGGGCATGGCGCTGCCAACGCTCCCGTTCGCCCATGCGGCCGCCTCGTCGGTCGTCAGGATCGTTGAAAGCGGGCCCGGGGTGAAGAAGAAGATCAGCCTGGGGCTGAACAAGGCCGTCGTCGTCGATCTACCGGCCGATGCCCATGATATTCTCGTCGCCGACCCATCGCTCGCCGATGCCGTCACGCGCACGTCCAGGCGTATCTATCTCTTTGGAAAATCCGTTGGGCAGACCAACATTTTTGTCTTCGGGCCGAATGGCGAAGAGATCGTCAGTCTTGACGTCGAGGTTGAGCGCGACATCGCCAATCTGCAGTCAAACCTGCGTCGTTTCATTCCCGATGCCGAAATCAACGTTGAGATCATCTCCGACAACATCGTGCTGACGGGTACCGTGCGCACACCGCTCGATTCGACGCGAGCCGTCGATCTCGCCAAGGCCTTCCTGCAGGGCGGTGAAGCGACGACACGCAACATCACTGCGCAGGGAAACAATGGTGATGCCGATATCTTTGCCGAGGATCGGCAGGTCTCGCAGATTGTCAACCTGTTGACCATCGAAGGTGACGATCAGGTCACGCTGAAGGTGACGGTTGCCGAAGTGAGCCGCCAGGTCTTGAAGCAATTGGGCTTCAACGGGCGTGTAGGAGACGGCGAGAGCGGTATCGGCTTCCGCAATCCTGCAAACCTCGGTGATGCGATCAGTGTCGGCGCAAACGCGCTGATCAAGGGATCCATCGGCGGAACGACGATCTCGAGCTACATCAATGCGATGGAGCAAGCCGGTGTCATGCGCACACTGGCAGAACCCACCTTGACGGCAATTTCGGGACAAGAGGCCAATTTCTATGTCGGTGGGGAATTTCGGCTCGGCGGCACCCAGGAAGTCAAGGTCGACGACAAAACCGGCGACCCAACGGTTACGCGTGAGATCAACGACGTCGAATATGGAATTCGCCTGAACTTCAAGCCGGTCGTCCTGGGACCGGGCCGTATCAGTCTGCAGATCGAAACCAACGTTTCCGAGCCGACCTATGAGGGCTCGATCGTCACCGGCAACGGCGTCACCTCTGTCCCTGGCAACACCTTCCTCGGCATCCGCAGGCGCGAGGCGTCGACCAGTGTCGAGCTTCCCTCGGGCGGCTCTATCGTCATCGCCGGCCTCGTGCAGGACAATATCCGTCAGGCGATGTCCGGCCTGCCGGGAGCGTCGAAGATCCCGGTCCTCGGAACGCTCTTCCGCAGCAAGGATTTCGTGCGCAACGAAACCGAACTTGTCATCATTGCGACGCCCTACCTCGTGCGCCCGGTTGCCAGAAGCGCGATCGCCAGGCCCGACGACAATTTCAACCCTGCCAATGATCTCGACAGCTTCTTCCTTGGTCGCGTGAACCGCATCTACGGGCGCCCGGAAGCATCCGCACCGGCGGGTCAGTACCATGGCAATGTTGGCTTCATCTACAAATAGGGCTGGGTCATGCAAACGCGAAGCAGCTTCCACGAGAATTCTGAAAGGCCGAGTGCCATGTCCCTCAACAGATCCGGAGTTCCCGTCCGTCATTTGCGGCGTGCTGCAATCCTCCTCGTGGCTGCCGGGCTGCTTGTCGGCTGCGGCACCAAGGATAATCTTTCGACGGGCTCCATCCCCGATGATTACCGGACACGGCATCCGATCGTGCTTGCCGAGGGCGAGCGTACGATCGATATCCCCATTGCCTCCGGTGACCGTCGGCTGACGCAAGGCACGCGCGACGTCATCAGCGGCTTTGCTGCCGATTATCGCAATTCATCGACTGGCGTCGTCCAGATCATGCTGCCGCGCGGCTCGGCAAACAGCCATGCCGTGCAGGCCATGCGCAAGGAGATCCGCAGCGTTCTCGTCGCGGCTGGCGTCCCCGCGAAGCGGCTGATCGAGGCCGGCTACGAGGCCGGTCCCATGGGTGATGCCGCTCCGGTTCGCTTGAGCTATGTGGCGATCACCGCCCAGACCGGTCCCTGTGGTGAGTGGCCGGAGGACGTTGCACTCAACACGATCCAGAACCGCAACTACTATAATTTCGGCTGCGCGTCGCAATCCAATCTGGCGGCCCAGATCTCCAATCCGACCGATCTGCTCGGCCCGCGCCAGATGTCGCCGATCGATGCGGAGCAGCGCGGCCAGGTCATCACGGACTGGCGCGGAACCGAAAAGAGTGACGGACCCGTCATCATCGTCAATTGATATCGTTGGGATCAGCAGATGAGCACCATTGAGTACAGGATCGAAACGGGGGCCGGGGCGGGCGATTCCGTTTTCGATACGGTGCAACCGGGCGACCTTGAGCAGGTCCGTCCGCTGCCGCGCATTTCTATCCATGCCTTTTGCGAAAGCGAGGCGATGCAGCGGCTGATGGAGCGTTGCGGCCAGGACCGCCGCATGGCGAAGGTTAGCCTGCGCATCAACAGTGGCGGCATTGATGCTGCGGCAAACATGTTTGCGACGGTGTCGACGCCGAATCTGATCATTCTGGAAACGGCAACAGAGCCGCGGTCGCTTTTGACGGAGCTAGCACCTTTGGCTGCGGTCTGCGACCCAAGCACCAAGGTCGTTCTCGTCGGCAAACACAACGATATCGCCCTTTATCGCGATCTCATCCGCAACGGCATTTCCGAGTATATGGTCGCGCCGGTGGCGATGCCGGATATTCTGTCGGCGGTTTCATCGATTTTCGTCGATCCCGACGCCGAGCCGCTGGGGCGCAGCCTGGCCTTTATCGGCGCCAAGGGCGGCAGCGGTTCCTCGGCTATCGCGCACAATTGCGCCTGGGGCATTTCTAACCTTTTTTCGACCGAAACCATTCTTGCCGATCTCGACCTGCCCTACGGCACGGCCAATATCGATTTCGATCAGGACCCGCCAACGGGCATCTCGGAAGCGGTTTTCGCACCGGAGAGGCTCGACGAGGTCTTTCTCGATCGTCTTCTGACCAAATGCTCCGAGCATCTTTCGCTGCTGGCGGCGCCGTCGATGCTGGATCGCGCCTATGACTTCGAGGGTGGCGCCTTTCATCCGATCCTCGAGATCTTGCAACGCAGTGCACCCGTTTCGGTGCTCGACATCCCGCATATGTGGACGGAATGGACGCGCGCGGTTCTCGGCGAAGCCGATGAGATCGTGATCACAGCCGTGCCTGATCTCGCAAGTCTTCGCAACACGAAGAACCTGCTCGATGCCTTGAGGAAGCTTCGGCCGAACGACAAGCAACCTCATCTCATCTTGAATCAGGTGGGCATGCCGAAGCGTCCGGAGATTGCGGTGAGCGAATTCTGCGAGTCGCTGGAAATCGAAGCGGCCGCCATCATCCCGTTCGACGCCGTTCTCTTCGGCAACGCGTCGAACAGCGGCCGCATGATTGCGGAGATCGACAAGAAGTCGGCCGCTGCCGAAACCTTCTCCCAGCTCGCGCACCTGCTGACCGGCCGTGCGTCGATGAAGAAGGCGCGACGCGGCGGTCTCGGCAAGGTGCTGGCCGCACTCGGCAAGAAATAGACGACGCATACTGCATAATTCCTTAAGTCGGATTCGATTTAAGAAAAAAATTATGCAGCAAATCTAAAGCGTTACAGCGTCCTTAGCGCGTCATGCTTGACACGCGGCGCTGTACAACGGACGGATCAGGAACATGTTCGGCAAACGCGGAAACGAAGGCTTCGGCAAGAGCGGCACGACAGGTGCTGCTCTGCCGCCGATCGTCCCTGCCACGCAAGCGGCCGTCATCGAGCGCGCCCACGTGCCGGTGCTTGGCGATGCTCAAGCACCGGCGTCGCGTCCGCAATCGCCAGCTCCGGCACAAAGAAAGCGACCCGCCCGCAACGAGGACTACTACGATACGAAGTCGCAGGTTTTCTCCGCGCTGATCGATACGATCGATCTTTCGCAGCTGGCGAAACTCGACACGGAAAGCGCTCGCGAAGAAATTCGCGATATCGTCAATGACATCATCACGATCAAGAACTTCGCGATGTCGATCTCCGAGCAGGAGGAACTGCTCGACGATATCTGCAATGACGTCCTTGGCTATGGACCGTTGGAGCCGTTGCTCGCGCGCGATGATATTGCCGATATCATGGTCAATGGTGCCGGTCAGACCTTCATCGAAGTGGGCGGCAAGACGATCGAATCCGAAGTCCGATTCCGTGACAATGCCCAGCTCCTGTCGATTTGCCAGCGGATCGTCGGACAGGTGGGGCGGCGCGTCGACGAATCCAGCCCTATCTGCGACGCGCGTCTTCCCGACGGCTCGCGCGTCAACGTCATTGCGCCGCCGCTTGCCATCGACGGCACCGCTCTGACGATCCGCAAATTCAAGAAGGACAAGCTGAAGCTCGATCAGCTGGTGAAATTCGGCGCAATCACGCCCGAGGGGGCAGTCCTTCTCCAGATCATCGGCCGCGTCCGCTGCAACATCGTCATCTCCGGCGGTACCGGCTCGGGCAAGACGACGCTTCTGAACTGCCTGACCGGCTTCATCGACCTCGACGAGCGAGTGATTACCTGCGAAGACACCGCCGAACTGCAATTGCAGCAGCCGCACGTGGTTCGCCTCGAAACCCGACCGCCGAATATCGAAGGCGAGGGTGAGATCACCATGCGGGATCTCATCAAGAACTGCCTGCGTATGCGGCCCGAGCGCATCATCGTCGGCGAAGTGCGCGGACCTGAGGTGTTCGACCTGCTGCAGGCGATGAACACCGGCCATGACGGTTCCATGGGGACGATCCACGCCAATACGCCGCGCGAATGCCTGGCGCGTATGGAATCGATGATCGCCATGGGCGGCTACACCCTGCCGGCCAAGACTGTGCGCGAGATCATCTCCGGATCCATCGACGTCATCATCCAGGCCGCGCGTCTGCGCGACGGTTCGCGCCGCATCACCCACATCACCGAAGTGGTCGGTATGGAAGGCGACGTCATCATCACGCAGGATCTGATGCGCTACGAGATCGAAGGGGAAGATGCCAACGGCCGTATTGTCGGCCGCCACGTATCGACCGGCATCGGTCGCCCGCACTTTTGGGATCGCGCCCGGTACTTCAACGAAGACAAACGCCTGGCGGCGACACTCGACGCTATGGACAAGGGCTAGGAGCCGCGATGTTCGGCATAGGCATCCCCGTCCTGGCGCTGGCCTTCCTCGTCGCAATTTCAGCGGCGGCCCTTGCCTATGTTGTCCTGTATTCGCGGATAGAAACCGAGAAGAAGGCGGAAGGTCGAATTCGCAAAGTCGGCGCCGCCGAAACAGATCGGGTCAAGGTCAAGGCAGCTCGCGATCGTGTCAGCGAAATGTCGAAGCGACGCAAGTCCGTTCAGGACTCGTTGAAGGAACTCGAGAAGAAGCAACAGGAAAAATCGAGCAAGACGGCGCCATCGATGAAGGCCCGCCTGGCACAGGCAAACCTGTCCATTTCCCTGACGCAGTTTTATCTTTTCAGTGCGGCTTTCGGCTTCGTCGCCTTCATCATAACGCTCATGGCTGGCGCCGGTCTCGCGATCTCGGCTGGCATCAGCCTGATCGCCGCCGCTGGCCTGCCACGCTGGTTCATCGGCTTCCTGATCAAGCGTCGCTGCAAGAAATTCCTTGAGGAGTTTCCGAACGCGCTCGACATCATGGTTCGCTCGATCAAATCGGGTCTTCCGTTGAATGATGCCCTGCGCCTCATCGCCGGTGACGGCCAGGAGCCGGTCAAAACCGAATTTCGCCGCGTCGTCGATTCTCAGCAGGTCGGCCTCAGCGTCACCGAGGCATGCGCCCGCATGATCAATAGCATTCCACTGGCAGAGGTGAATTTCTTCGCCATTGTTATTGGTATTCAGGCGCAGGCGGGTGGCAACCTGTCCGAAGCGCTCGGCAACCTGTCGAAGGTGTTGCGTGAACGAAAGAAGATGAAGGCCAAGGTCAGCGCTCTGTCGATGGAGGCAAAGGCTTCGGCTTGCATTATTGGCGCCCTGCCATTCATCGTGTCGTTCCTCGTTTACGTTACCTCACCCGACTACATGATGGTCCTGTTCACTGACCCGCGCGGCCATCTCATCATTGGCGCTGGCTTGGTCTGGATGAGTATCGGCATTCTGGTGATGCGCAACATGATCAATTTCGATATCTGAGGGACGATTATGAGCGAAGGATTGATCAAGACACTGACGGATCCCAATGTCGTCTTTGCCGTTCTTGTCTCATTTGCAGTGCTGGCGACCTTCTATTCTCTCGTGGTGCCGCTCTTGGAGCGCGGAGACCTCGGCAAGCGGATGAAATCGGTGGCGACCGAGCGCGAACAGATCCGCGCACGGGAACGCGCGCGCCTGGCGGCCGAAGTCTCGAGCGGCAAGGCCAATTTGCGCGGTCAGAACAATACGTCCGTTCGCCAGGTGGTCGAGCGGCTGAATCTGCGCAAAGCCCTCGTTGACGACAACACGGTCAACCGTCTCAAGACGGCGGGCTATCGGTCCCAGAACGCGCTCAACACCTTCCTCTTCGCGCGCTTCTGCCTTCCGTTCCTGTTCCTGGTCATCGCGATCATCTATGTTTTCGTGCTCGGCAATTTTGCCGAAAAGCCGTTCATGATGCGGTTCGCATTTGCCGTCGGTTTTGCCTATGTCGGCTTCTATGCGCCGAACATCTTTGTCGCCAACGCCATCTCGAAGCGACAGCATTCCATTCGTCGCGCCTGGCCGGATGCGCTCGATCTCCTGCTGATCTGCGTTGAATCCGGCGTCTCGATGGAGCTTGGCATGCGGCGCGTTGCCGATGAAATTGCCTCCCAGTCGCCGGCTCTGGCGGAGGAATTGGTGTTGACGACGGCCGAGCTTTCCTTCCTGCCCGAACGCCGGATCGCGCTCGAAAACCTCGGCCACCGGACGGGCCTCGATGATGTGAAATCGGTGGTTCAGGCGCTGATCCAGGCCGACCGCTACGGCACCCCGATTGCCCAGGCGCTGCGCGTTCTGGCGCAGGAAAGCCGCGATCAGCGCATGAATGCCGCTGAAAAGAAGGCGGCGGCGCTGCCGCCCAAGCTCACAGTGCCGATGATCCTGTTCTTCCTGCCGGTTCTCGTCGCCGTCATCCTCGGTCCGGCCGGCATCCAGGTCGCCGATCGTTTCTGATCCCGCTGCTGCACAATTCTTCAGAGCGGATGCAATTTGGGAAATTGTGCCGAAAAGTCGGGCCGCCCATGGCGCTCGTCGCGTATTCCATTGAACGCGCGAGGCTGTGGAGGCTTGCAAATCAGAGGCGGCTTGAGATCAGCCTAGCGCATGTCACTATCGCAAAACCGCTACGCACTTTTGCGCGACATGCGCAAAAACAAAGGCTTAAAGCGCAGTCAGCGATTCCTACAGCGCAGCACGTCTTATTAGACGCGCAAAGGTCGCTGTAGCGGGCTTGGGGCGTGCGACAGACACCGGTTCCGTTCCGTGATCTCAGTTGGTGTTGGTTTCGTCCGCCTTGGCCAGCTGCGTCCACGCACCTTGCTGCGACAGCATCGAGCGCAGATATTTCACGTTGGCTTCTGCCTGCTCCCCGGAAAGCTCCTGGCGGGCGATCGTTTCGGCCTCTTGAAAGCGTCCCTGCAGCCCGACGGCGAGTGCGAGGTTCTGCCGTACGCTGCTGTCGGCGCCGGGTTGGCTCGCGGCGGACTTGAGATAGGTCTCCGCCGTGCGCAGGTCCTTGGTCAGAAGATAGGACATGCCGAGGTTGGAGAGCACCGAAGGCTCGTTCGGCTTGAGCTCGAGCGCTTCGCGATAGCGCAGGCGCGCCTCCTGGGCACGTCCGAGTTGGTCAAGGATCGCGCCCTCGGCCGATTTCAGCTTCCAGTCCGGCCGATCCGGCGTCTGCGCGCGACTGATCGTGTTCAGTGCCTGATCCAGTTGTCCGGCCGCTGCCTGCGCCTTGCCGTAGGCGCCGAGGACCTCGCGGTCCCGCGGATGGTTGATGGCGACCTGCTGCATGACGGCAAGCGCCTGTTCGTTGCGCCCGGTCATGCGCAGAAGATTGGCGTAGTTGAGCCCCGCCTCGCGATCCCGCGGGTTCTTCTCATAGGCCTGGCCGATGCCTTCGGCTGCCTGGGACAGTTCCGATGCGGTCATCGATTGAACCGACTTCGACGTGCCCGAAATGGAACCGGTCGTCAGCTCCTTCTTCGGCTGGTTGGCACAGCCGGCGACAGACAGGGCGACGATCGCGATCGCGGCGCCTTGCAGCAGACGGTTGGCGTTTAGGGATGAGATCGTGCGTTTGGCCATCGGCGGTGTCCCCAGCATGCATTCGCGCACCAGAACTCCAAACAACATCGGCGCAACTTTCACTCCAGCAATAATCTGTTAACCCTAACAGAGCGTTAATTGCGCGAATCCATCTCTGTCAGCCGAGGACTTCCATGGCCCCCTATCAGTTCATCGAGCGGCCGTCGCCGTTCAACACCAGCGCAGGCAAGACTCTGCCGATCTTCGCGGTCACGCCGGCGCATATCGAAACGGGAGCCATCGATCCGATCGCGCTTGATTGGGCCCGAAAGGCCGGCTTCAAGGCCGAATCGGGCGCGGTCCTTCTGATCCCATCCGCCGATGGCCATCTCGGCGGCGCGCTCTTCGGCCTGGGCGGCAACCCATCCGAGGCGCCGTTCCTGACCGGCAAGCTCGCGCGCGCCCTGCCACCCGGCAAGTGGCATATCGAAACGGCGCCGCTCACAGCCAACCGGCTGGCACTCGGCTATGGTCTCGGCTCCTATCGCTTCGAGCGTTACAAGTCGGCAAAGGGCGAGCCGCCGACCTTGCTCATCCCGACCGATGCCGATGCTGCCGATATCAAGCGTCAGCTCGCCGGCGTCTTCCTTGCCCGCGACCTCATCAACACGCCGACCAACGACATGGGCCCTGAGGCGCTGGAAGCAGCATTCCGCGCACTTGCGACGCACTACAAGGCGGATGTCTCGGTGATATCGGGCGAGGCTCTTCTGACGCAGAACTTCCCGCTTGTTCACACGGTCGGCCGTGCGAGCGCAGAAGCGCCGCGTCTTCTTGAACTGCGCTGGGGCAAGAAGGGCCACAAGAAAGTGACGCTGGTCGGCAAGGGCGTCTGCTTCGACACCGGCGGCCTCGACATCAAGCCCGCTTCCTCAATGCTGCTAATGAAGAAGGACATGGGCGGTGCCGCCAACGTCATGGGCCTCGCGCTGATGATCATGGATGCAAAGCTCAAGGTCGATCTGCGCGTCATCATCCCCGTCGTCGAGAACTCGATCTCCGCCAATGCCTTCCGGCCGGGCGACATCTATCGCAGCCGCAAGGGCCTGACGGTGCAGATCGACAACACCGATGCCGAAGGCCGTCTCATTCTTGCCGATGCGCTCGCCTATGCCGACGAGGAAAAGAACGAGCTGCTTGTCGATATGGCAACGCTGACCGGTGCCGCCCGCGTTGCACTCGGTCCCGACCTGCCGCCGTTCTTCACCGACGACGCCGAGCTGGCGCAGGATCTCTCTGAGGCGAGCCTCAGCGTCGACGATCCGATGTGGCGCATGCCTCTGCACATGGGCTACGACAAGGACGTCTCCGCGCGCATTGCCGACCTGACGAACGCGCCTTCGGGCGGCATGGCAGGTTCGATCACCGCCGCGCTCTTCCTCAAGCGCTTCGTCACCAACACCAAAAGCTGGGTGCATTTCGATATCTTCGGGTGGGCCCAGTCCGAGCGGCCGCATTCGCCTGTTGGCGGTGAGGCTCAGGCTATTCGCGCGCTCTATCAGCATATCGGGCGGATCGCCAAGTAAGTCTCTGATGAAGACGACCGGCGCTGACCCTGCGCCGGTCGTCCGAAAAAGCAACGCTTGCGTAACGGTCCGCCGCTATGGTGGCGGACTACCGCAGCGCCGCGCTTCCCTTGGAAGTGTATTGGTCGCTGTCGTTCGTTGACTGTCTGTTTGAATCCTCGAACCGGAGAGCGATCGAGGGATTCATGCGGTTGCGCAGGAGTTGCCATTGCCGGTCGAGCTTACGCCCTCCCAGGCCCTCGGGCTCTGGCACATGGTATCGTTGGAACAGGTGCGGGTGGACGGTCGCGATCTGACGCTGCGCCAGATGGCGATCCTCTTGCAGATCTATCTCGTGCCGCCGCCCCACACCGTTCGTGGCCTTGCCGCAACCCTTGGCGTCACCAAGCCGGTGATCACGCGAGCACTCGATACCATGGGCGCCCTCGGCCTTGTCGACCGCGCCCGCGACGACCGCGATCGGCGCAACGTGGTCATCAAAAGGACAGTCGACGGTGCTCTCTATCTTGAAAAATTCGGCGATCTGATCATTGATCAGGGCCGCAAACAGCCTAAGTGAGTTGACATGTCGACACTTCCCGATCGCCGCCTGAATGCCTATCGAGCCGACCTCGCCGAAAGCCGCCTTCGCGGTGTCGTGGAGGCCGAGCGCTATGTCGAGGGAAGCGTTGCCCGCGTCTCCGTGCCGGTAACGCCGCTCAGGGCAAAGCCCGATCTTGCCTGCGGTACCGATACCGAACTGCTGCTCGGCGAATCGGTTCGGGTGCTCGATACCAACGAGAGCTGGTGCTGGGTGAAGGCGGATCTCGACGGCTATGTCGGCTACCTTCCGGAATATTGCCTTGCGCCGGTGGTCAAGAGCCCGACGCACATCGTCTCGGCCCCGCGCACCTTCGTCTATTCCGGTCATGACTTGCGTTTTCCGACTGTTTATCCGTTGTCGATGGGCAGCCGTCTCAGCGTTGTCGACGAGCGCGAGACCCGTGGCACGCGCTACTTCCTGCTCGACGGCGGCCAGGCGGTGATCGCCAACCATTGCATCGAGGTCGGCAGCGTCGTGCCCGGAGACTATGTCTCGGTTGCCGCCCGCTTCGTCGAAACTCCCTATCTCTGGGGCGGTCGTTCCGGTTTCGGCATTGATTGTTCCGGCCTTGTGCAGCTGTCGATGATGATGGTCGGCAAGCTCGCCCCGCGCGACTCCGACATGCAGGCTGCAGGCTTGGGAACGCCGATCGCCCGTGAGGAGCTTAGGCGCGGCGACCTCGTCTTCTGGAAGGGCCACGTTGCGCTGATGGAAGACGACGAAACGCTGATCCATGCCAACGGCCATACGATGACCGTTGCCCGCGAGGGACTGGAAGCGTCGATCGAACGCATCGGTTGGCTCTACGACCAGCCGACGGGCTATCGCCGCCCTTAAGCATTTCCAGGAAAAGTGCGAAGCGGTTTTCCGTCAGGTAATGCGCAAAAACAAAGAGATAGAGGGTTTGGGCGGCTCTCTCGAGGCCGGAAGCGTTCTAAGCGCTCAGTAGCCGGCTAATTTATCGACGACGTGCTGCAAAGGTTGCCCGCTTTCGAGGCGGGCGATCTGCTGTTCGACGTGGCGGAACAGCGCCTTGACGTCGGACGAAGCTGCGACATGCGGCGTTACATAGACATTCGGCATCTGCCAGAAGCGGCTTTCTGGCGAAAGCGGCTCCTGCTCGAAAACGTCAAGGGACGCTGCGCCGAGAAGGCCCGAATCGAGTGAGCTCAAGATATCGGTTTCGACCTGGCTGCCGCCGCGGCCGCCATTGATGAAGACCGGGGCGCCAAAGGGGCCGTTGCGGCTCAGCTTGGCAAAAAGTCCGGCATTGAAGATGCCGCGGGTCTCCGGCGTCAGCGGCAACAGGCCAACCAGGAAGTCCGTGCGCGCCAGGAAGGCGTCCAGCTCGTCACCGCCATAGGTCTCGATGCCGTCGATCGCCTTCGTGCTGCGCGACCAGCCGACGACCTTGAAGCCCAAGGCCGAAAGCTTACGGGCCGCATCCTGTCCAAGCACGCCCATGCCCATGATGCCGACGGTAATGTCCGCCGCCTCGGGTTGGGAAAGGTCGCGCCACTCCCGCTTTGCCGCCAGCGCCTCATAGGTGCTGTGCTGGCGCAGATGCATGAGGCATTGCATCACCACCCATTCGCTCATGCGTGTCGTCAGGCTGCGATCGACGAAGCGCACAAGCGGCACATCCGGCAATCCCGGCAGCGTCAGGACATGGTCGACGCCGGCGCCGCCGGAGAACACCACCTTGAGATCCGGCGCTCTCTCGAAAAGGTCCGGTGCCGATTTCCACACGACGGCATAGTCGATATCAGAGAGATCGCGATTGTCGTGGATGGCATCGGCTCGGTTGATCACCTCCCGGTCCGGGAAGGCGCCCTTCAGGGCTGCCGCAACCTCCTCGGGAATGAACTTCAGATCGATGATGACGGAGCTTTTCGAGGGCATTGTTAGGACTCTACTGGCGGATGGCGGACAGGTTGACGGCTTCGAGGTTGAAGGCTGCCGCCATCAGGGCCTTGGTATAATCCTCCTGCGGCGCATTGAAGATGCGCTCCGCCGGGCCCTGCTCGACGACCTTGCCCATGCGCATCACGATCATCTCGTTGGCAAGCGCCCGCACAACCTTGAGGTCGTGGCTGATGAAGAGATAGGCGAGGTCGTGCTTGTGCTGCAGGTCGCGCAGCAGGTCGACCACCTGCGCCTGGACGCTCATGTCGAGCGCCGAGGTCGGCTCATCCAGCATCACGAATTTCGGCTTCAGTACCATCGCACGCGCAATCGCGATGCGCTGCCGTTGGCCGCCGGAGAATTCGTGCGGATAGCGCCAGCGGGTGGCGGGGTCGAGCCCCACTTCCTCGAGCGCTGCGGCGACGCGTTGATCGCGCTCGTTGTCCGACAGCGCGCTCTCGTGGATTTTCAGCCCTTCGGCGATGATGTCGGAAATCGACATGCGCGGGCTCAGAGAACCGTAAGGGTCCTGGAAGACGACCTGCATCCGGTTTCGAAGCGGCCGCATTTCGCGGAAGCTGTAGGCGGCGATGTCCTTGCCGACGAAGGCGATCCGTCCCTTGGACGATATCAGCCGCGTCAGCGCCAGACCGAGCGTCGTCTTGCCGGAACCCGATTCGCCGACGACGCCGAGCGTCTGGCCGGCGCGCAGCTTAAGGTCGATGCCGTCGACCGCCTTCACGTGGTCGACGACCTTGCGCAGGAAGCCGGCCTTGATCGGAAACCAAACCTTCACATCAGCCGCTTCCATGACGACTGGCTTCGAGGCGTCCGAAAGCGGCGGGTTACCCCTTGGCTCGGATGCGAGCAGGTGGCGGGTATAGGCATGCTGTGGATTGGCAAAGATCTCGGCGGTCGGCCCGGTCTCGACGATCTTGCCCTTGGTCATCACGCAGACCCTGTCGGCGATTTTTCGCACGATGCCGAGGTCATGGGTGATGAACAGCATCGACATGCCGTGCTCGTCTTTCAGCGTTTTCAAGAGTTCGAGGATCTGGGCCTGCACCGTGACGTCGAGCGCCGTCGTCGGCTCGTCGGCGATCAAAAGCTCCGGCCGGTTGGCGAGCGCCATGGCGATCATCACGCGCTGGCGCTGGCCACCGGAAAGCTCGTGAGGATAGGCGCCAAGCCGCTTCTCCGGCTCGCGGATGCCGACCTGGTTCAAGAGCTCGAGAATTCTCGTGCGCGCCGCGGCTCCTTCCAGTCCCTGATGCAGCTCCAGGATCTCGCCGATCTGCCGTTCGATCGGATGCAGCGGATTGAGCGATGTCATCGGCTCCTGGAAGATCATCGTGATGTCGTTGCCGCGCACATGGCGCAGCTCCGCATCGCTGGCCTTCAGCAGGTCCTTGCCGTTGAAGTGGATTTCGCCGCTCGGATGGCTTGCCGAAGGGTAGGGCAGGAGCTTCAGAATCGAGTTGGCGGACACGGACTTGCCGGAGCCGGACTCACCGACAAGCGCAACCGTTTCGCCGCGCTTGATGTCGAAGGAAATGCTATCGACCGCAAGCGAGGTGTTACCGCCCTGATGGAAAGCGACCGACAGATCGCGGACGGAGAGAATGGGATCGGTCATCGTCGCGCTCACCGGAATGTCTTTCTCGGGTCGAAGGCATCGCGGGTCGCTTCGCCGACGAAGATCAGCAGCGACAGCATCACCGACATGACGCAGAAGGCCGTCAGCCCGAGCCAGGGCGCCTGCAGATTGGATTTGCCCTGCGCGATCATCTCGCCAAGGGAAGGCGAGCCCGGCGGCATGCCGAAGCCGAGGAAGTCGAGCGAGGTCAGCGTGGTGATCGAGCCAGAAAGGATGAACGGCAGGAAGGTCAGGGTCGCCACCATCGCGTTCGGCAGCAGGTGACGGTACATGATCGTGCCGTTGCCGACGCCAAGCGCGCGCGCTGCATTCACATATTCGAAGTTGCGTGCCCGCAGGAACTCGGCGCGCACGACGCCGACAAAGCCGACCCAGGAAAACAAGAGCATGATGCCGAGCAGGATGAAGAAGCCCGGCGGCAGGATCGCGGCGATGATCAAGAGAATGTAGAGCACCGGCATCGACGACCAGATCTCGATGAAGCGCTGCATCAAGAGGTCGGTCCAGCCGCCGAAATAGCCCTGCACTGCGCCGGCCGTCACGCCGATGATCGCGGAGGCGATGGTGAGTACCAGCCCGAAGAGCACCGAGATGCGGAAGCCGTAGATCATGCGCGCCGTCACGTCGCGCGCCTGGTCGTCGGTGCCGAGCCAGTTGAGGTTGCCGGCAATGCAGTTGCGGTCGGCGGTGCCTTCCGGATAGGCCGAGCAGCGTTCCTCCGTGCTCATCAGCCAGAAGGGCTTTGTCGGCGCCGAATGCGGAATGTTCGAGTTGACCGTCTGGTAGGAGTAGCGGATCGGCGGCCAGATCATCCAGCCGTTGCCCTCGATCTCGTCGCGAATGTAGTCGGAGCGATAGTCGGTCTCGGCAAGGAAGCCGCCGAACTTCTCCTCCGGATAGTTGACCACCGCAGGAAACAGGATCTCGCCCTTGTAGGAGGCGATGATCGGCTTGTCGTTGGCGATGAATTCGGCAAACAGGCTGAGCACGAACAGCAGAAGGAACAGCCAGAGCGACCAGTAGCCGCGCCGGTTCGCCTTGAAGTTCTGCCAGCGCCGCTTGTTGACCGGCGACAGCCAGCCACGCGGCGGGGCGGCAACCTGGGTGGGGGCAGTGGTTACGGTGCTCATCACACGTCCCTCCGCTCGAAATCGATGCGCGGATCGACCCAGGTGTAGATGAGGTCGGAGAGCAGGCTGACGAGCAGCCCCATCAGCGAGAAGATGAACAGCGTCGCAAAGACGATCGGATAGTCGCGCTTGACGACGGAATCATAGCCGAGCCGCCCAAGGCCATCGAGCGAGAAGATATATTCGATCAACAGCGAACCGGTGAAGAAGGCCGAGATGAAGGCGCTCGGGAAACCGGCGATGATGATCAGCATAGCGTTGCGGAAGACGTGGCCGTAGAGCACCTGACGGTCATTCAGGCCCTTGGCGCGCGCCGTCGTCACATACTGCTTCTTGATCTCGTCGATGAACGAATTCTTGGTCAAGAGCGTCGTTGTCGCGAAGGCCGAAAGCAAAAGCGTGATCAGCGGCAGCGTCATGTGCCAGAAGTAGTCGAGGATCTTCTGCCACCAGGGCAGTTGCCAGAAATTGTCGGAAACGATGCCGCGCAGCGGAAACCAGTCGAGGAACGAGCCGCCGGCAAAGACGACGATCAGCAGGATGCCGAAAAGGAAGCTCGGAACGGCATAGCCGACGATGATGATGCCCGAGGTCCAGATGTCGAAGGTCGATCCATCAGACACCGCCTTCTTGATGCCGAGCGGGATCGAGATCGCGTAGGAAAACAGCAGGATCCAGAGCCCCAGCGAGATCGAGACCGGCATCTTCTCCTTGATCAGATCGATGACCGACGTGTTGCGGAAGAAGCTCTCGCCGAAGTCGAAGCGGATATAGTCCCACATCATCGTGCCGAAGCGTTCGAGCGGCGGCTTGTCGAAGCCGAACTGTTTTTCGAGCTTGGCGATGAATTCCGGGTCGAGCCCCTGGGCGCCTCGGTACTGGCCGCCTTGATCGCCACCGGTCTGCATCAGGTCGCCGCTGCTGCCGCTCAGCCGGTCGGAGCCGCCGGCGTTCGTCAGGTCCGAAATCACCTGTTCGACCGGTCCGCCGGGCGCAAACTGAATGACTGTGAAAGAAATCGCCATGATCCCGATGATCGTCGGGATCATCAGCAGCAGGCGTCGCAGGATATAGGCACCCATCAGGCCAGCCTTTCGATCGACGTGTTGCCGGTGGCCCGGACCCGCGAAGCGTCGGCGTGCGCCCTATGGTGTCTCAATCCTCACGTCTCCTTGCGGCTTTCAGGCCCAAGCCGGGCCTATATTCGTTTTCAGTGATTCGTTTTTCTGCATTTGGAATCGAGACGGCATCCAAGTGCAAGGGCTTCATTTGGCCGTGGCGTTTTTCGACCACCAGACATCCGGGAAGCCGGTGCCGTAATAGGGCAGCTCCTGCGGATGGGCGAGGTGGTTCCAATAGGCCACGCGGACCGCCTTGGAATAGAAGAGCGGCACGACATAGTTATGGGAGAGGAGAACGCGGTCGAGCGCCCGTGTCGTCGCAACCAGTTCCTCGCGGTTCGGCGCGAAGATGATCCTTCGGATCAGCTCGTCGATCGCTGGATCGGCAATGCCGGCATAGTTTCTCGATCCCGGCTGGTTGACCGAGCTCGAGCCCCAAATGTCGATCTGTTCGTTTCCTGGCACCAGGGACTGCGCCCAGATGCCATAGATCATGTCATAGTCGAAGCGTCTGACGCGATTGGTGTATTGCGAATCGTCGACGGTGCGGATGCGGGCATCGATGCCGATTTTCTTGACGCTGTTAATGAATGGCGTGACCGTGCGCTCGAAGGACGGGTTGGACAGAAGCAGCTCGAAGCCGAAGGGTTCGCCGGTCTTGACGTTGACCAACCGGTTGCCCTTGAGCTCGTAGCCCGCCTCCTTGAACAGGTCGAGCGCCTTGCGCAAGTTGCCGCGCACCTTCTGCGGGTCGCCGTTGATGGGGTTCACATAGGGCGTGGTGAAGACTTCGGCCGGAACCTTGTCCTTCAGCTCCTCCAGGATTGCCTTTTCGCGGCCCTCGGGAAGCTTGGAGGAGGCAAGCTCGGTGCCCCAGAAATAGCTGTCGACACGCTGATAGGCGTTGTAGGCGAGATTGCGGTTGAGATCCTCGAAGTCGAAGGCGTAGTTCAGCGCCTCGCGCACCCGCTGATCCCTAAACTTCTCGCGGCGCATGTTCGGCACCAGCGCCTGCATGACCCCGGTTGCGCGCAGCGGATTCTCGATCTCCTCGCGGATCACACGGCCGTCCTTCATGGCCGGAAAGTCGTAGGCGGTCGCCCAATGGCTCGCGCTGCTGTCTCGGTAGAAATCGACGTTGCCGGCGCGAAAAGCCTCGAATTCCACGTTTCTGTCGCTAAAGAAGGCATAGGTGATCGTGCTGAAATTGTATTGTCCGACATTGACGTTGAGGTTCTTGCCCCAATAGTCGTCCCTGAGCTCGAAGCGGATCGAGCCACCCGCCTGGAAAGAGGCGATCTTGTAGGGGCCGGAGCCCATCACCGGTTCCAGCGTTGTGCGGGAGATATCGCGCTTGTTGCCCTTGGCGTCCTGCCCCTCCCACCAGTGCTTCGGAACGATCGGGAACTGGCCGAGAATGTTCGGCAGTTCGTGGTTGTTCTTCTCGTCAAAGCGGAAGGTGATATCGCGCTCGCCGGTCTTTTCCGCTGAAACCACGTGGCGGTAATAGTTGGACTGGAGTGGATTGTGCTCCTTCGCCATGTTGAGGGAGAAGATGACATCCTCCGGGGTCACCGGCGTTCCGTCGGCCCACTTGGCCTCCGCACGCAGGCGAAAAGTGGCAGACGAGATATCGTCGGGATAGGAGACGCCCTCGGCAAGCAGGCCGTATGCGGTGGTGATTTCATCCTCGGCGGTTTTCAACAGCGTATCGAAGACCAGGGACGAAACGCCGGTCGCCGCTTCGCCCTTGGCGAGGATGGGGTTGAACGTGTCAAACGTGCCGTTTTCCGAGAGCCGCAGCTCGCCGCCTTTCGGTGCGTCCGGATTGACGTAGTCGAAGCGGGCGAAGCCATCCTTATGTTTTGGCTCACCGATCGACGACGTACCATTGCGCCAGACGGGCTGTTCTTCGGCATTCGATGCAGGGGGAAGGAGAAGAAGCGCTGCTGTCAGAAGCGAGGCCGCGAGGCCAGGTTTCACGGTCCTGCAGAAGTTTGGCATCCAGCCGGTACCCCTATATTCCAATGTTCTTTTTTGAAAGCATAGGCGAAATCGGGGCAATTGACAGGCACCGCCGCAAATCAGGCGAAATTTTTGCGTCACATCCCGGTGATTCACAAGGCTGAGGCAAAGACCGCGCCTTAGGATGGGGGTTCATCGGACACGGCGCGTCGGCGTCGGGGTCTGCGGGACATGAACGGGACGAAATGACATGGTTGCTCCACTTCAACGTTGCGGCTCGGCGCTTCTGGCGCTGTTGCTCGGAACGAGTTTCTTGATCGCCGATGCTGCCAGGGCCGACGACACGCCGGCAAAGACGCTTTTCGGCGCCAAGACGCTGCCGGCTCAGATGGCGCCTTCGTCCTATGGCTTCTATGCGAAGGGCTGCCTTGCCGGCGGCGTCGCGATCCCGACGGATGGTCCCACCTGGCAGGCGATGCGGCTGTCGCGCAACCGGCGCTGGGGCCATCCCCAGATGATCGCACTGATCGAACAATTCTCCCATGATGCCGCCGAAAAGGTCGGCTGGCCGGGTCTGCTTCTCGGCGATATCTCGCAGCCGCGTGGCGGACCGATGATCTCCGGCCACGCCTCGCACCAGATCGGTCTCGATGCCGATATCTGGCTGACGCCGATGCCGCAGAGGACGCTGACGGGCCGGGAGCGGGAAGACATCTCCGCAACGTCGATGCTGCAGAAGAACAAGTTTCTGACCGTCGACCCATCGATCTGGACGCCGGCGCATGCCCGGCTGATCATGCTGGCCGCCAGTTACCCGCAGGTCGAACGGGTCTTCGTCAATCCGGCGATCAAGAAGAAGCTCTGCGACACCTGGAACGGTGACCGTTCTGCGCTCGGCAAGGTCCGGCCGATCTATGGCCACGACTACCATTTCCACATCCGCATCAAATGCCCGGCAGGCTCGAAGACCTGCAAGGACCAGGCGGCCGTCCCGGCCGGCGATGGCTGCGACAAATCGCTGGCCTGGTGGTTTACAGATGAACCATGGGCAAAGCCGAAGAAGAAGCCGGGCGAAAAGCCGGTGAAGCCCCGGTTGACGACCATGGCCGATCTGCCGAAGGCCTGCACCCTGGTGCTGAACGGACCGGCCCCGGCCACCGAGCAGGATGCGACCTTCGGCATGGCCTATCGCGCTGCGTCGCCAGTGCCTGCCGAACAGGGCATCGAGCAGGTGATCGGCAATGCCGCAGCCGATTTGCCGCCAGCCGACATTCCCGTTCCCCTGGCGCGCCCGACGCTGCAGTAGCCGTCTCGGCTTGCGCCTTTTCAATCTTGCCGGGCTCATGTATACGGCCATCAAATCGATTTAAATTTGCTGGCGGGGATACGGCATGGCGGATCGGAAATGCGTTGCCCTGATCGCTCACGATCAGAAGAAGGATGATCTCGCCGCGTTTACCAAGGCAAACGAAGCGGTCTTCGCGCAATGGAAGATCGTTGCCACGGGCACGACTGGCGGCCGCGTTCTCGATGTTTGTCCCAGCCTCGATATCACGCGCCTGAAAAGCGGTCCGCTCGGCGGCGACCAGCAGATCGGCGCGATGATCGCCACCGGCGATATCCAGCTTCTGATCTTCTTCGTCGATCCGCTGACGGCGATGCCGCACGATGTTGACGTCAAGGCGTTGATGCGGCTTGCGATCGTCTACGATATTCCGATGGCGCTCAATCGCGCAACGGCGGAGCAGTTGATCGACTTCAACCACAACTGATACTGCATGAATCCTTAAATCGGATTCGATCTAAGGATTCATGCAGCAAGTTTAAGTGCTACAGCGTCCTTTGCGCGTCATATTTGACGCGCGGCGCTGTAGAGAATTCGAAACCTCACGGCGACGATCAGGATGGACAGTGTGATGCCCGGTGCGAGTGACAACAGTTTTTCCTTTCCGATCCTGATCGGCGACATCGGCGGCACCAATGCCCGCTTCGCTTTGCTGCTCGATGCCTTTGCCGAGCCGAAGCAGCTGCCGCCGATCAAGACCGGCGATTTCGAGACGATCGAGGAAGCGTTGCAGAAGAGCATCCTCGACAAGACCTCGGTCCAGCCGCGGTCGGCGATCCTCGCCGTCGCCGGCCCGATCAAGGGCGACGAGATTCCGCTGACCAATGCCGGCTGGGTGTTACGCCCCAAGGACATGCTGTCGGGCCTCGGCCTTGAGGACGTCCTGATCATCAACGATTTCGAGGCGCAGGCGCTGGCCGTCGCCGCCCCGGCTGCCGAAGATCTGGTGAAGATCGGTGGCGGCAGCGTTCGCCCGCTGACCTCCCGCGTCGTTCTCGGTCCGGGTACCGGACTCGGTGTCGGCGGCCTGGTCTTCGCGCAGCACACCTGGTTTCCGGTGCCCGGCGAAGGCGGTCATGTCGATATCGGCCCGCGAACCGAGCGCGACTTCCAGATCTGGCCTTTCCTGGAGCCGATCGAGGGGCGCATGGCCGGCGAGCAGATCCTCTGCGGTCGCGGCATCATGAATCTTTATCGGGCCGTTTGCGCCGCCAATGGCGAAGAACCGGTCCTGAACGATCCGGCCGAGGTCACCACAGCAGCACTTGCCGACAACAACCCCGCCGCGGTCGAGAGTATATCGCTGTTTTCGACCTATCTCGGTCGCGTGGCCGGCGACATGGCGCTGATTTTCATGGCGCGCGGCGGTGTGTTTCTGGCCGGTGGCATTTCGCAAAAGATCCTGCCGGCGCTGCAAAAACCGGAATTCCGGGCCGCCTTCGAAGACAAGGCGCCGCATTCCGCGCTGATGAAGACCATCCCGACCTTCGCGGTCATTCATCCGATGGCGGCACTGTCGGGTTTGGCAGCTTTCGCGCGCACGCCGAGAGACTTCGGTGTTGCAACGGAGGGACGCCGCTGGCGAAGCTGATGGCGGCGGCGTGCGCAAAGACTCGCCAAAGCGACATCAAAGCACTATAGAGCCCGAGAAAGGTAGTGTCGGCGTCCGACTTACCGCGCAGGCTCAGGGAAGACAGGCTTTTTGAGCGCCAGAGATAGAAAACAGCACGCTGTCGATTCTGACACGATCAGCGGAATCTTGAAGCGGGTCATCGCAGAAAACGGTCGCGATCATATCCGCGGCTACGTCTTTGCCATTGCGTGCCTGGCTGTCGTCGCCGTGACGACCGGCTTTACCGCCTCGATCATGGAGACCGTGATCAACGAGGCTTTTGCCAACAGAAATGCGGGTATCGTGCTGCTGGTGTGCGGTTCGATCTTTGGCGCGTTCGTGTTGCGCGGCTTTGCCACCTACGGCCAGGCGGTCGCCTTGTCGAAGATCGGCAACAATATCGTCGCGCGCTACCAGCGCCGGCTCTATGCGCATCTGATGGCACTGAGCGTCGGTTACTTCAACGAGACACGCTCGGCGCAGCTCGCTGCCCAGATCAGCCAGAATGTCAGCGGCATTCGGGACGTGCTCAATCTGACCGTCACTTCGATCGCCCGTGATCTCCTGACCCTGATCGGGCTCGTCGGCGTGATGTTCGCCAAGGATTGGCTGCTGTCGATCATCGTCTTCGTGGCAGCGCCGCCGTTGCTGCTGGGCCTGCGCTACGTTTCCAGGCGCTTGCGCTCGGCGACGCGTGAATCCATCGAGGTCAACAGCCGTGTCCTCGGTGCCATGCAGGAGACGATCCAGGGCATTTCCATCGTCAAGGCATTCACGATGGAGCGCGAACTGCGCGGCAAGGTCGAAGCGATCATCGAGCGGGCCGAAAACCGGGCCAACCGGATTGCGCGCTTGAGCGAACGCACCGCGCCGATGACCGAAACCTTTGCGGGTCTCGCGATTTCCTGCGTGCTTGCCTATTCCGCGTTCCGCGCGATTTATGCCGGCGTACCGCCGGGAGCCTTCTTCGCCTTCGTCGTCGCTCTGTTGATGGCCTATGACCCGGCCCGACGCCTGGCGCGCCTGCAGGTTTCGCTGGAACGTGCCGCGGTCAACGCCCGCATGGTCTACGAAATCCTCGACACGGTGCCGCATCAGCGTGACAAGCCGGATGCAAAGCAGCTCGAGTTCCACGGTGCAAACGTCGAGCTGCGCGATGTGCGCTTCCGCTACGCCAATGGCGACGAGATTCTGAAGGGCGTCAGCTTTGTCGCCGAAGGCGGCAAGACCACTGCGCTTGTCGGCCCGTCCGGGGCCGGAAAGTCGACGGTCATCAGCCTTGTTCCGCGGTTCTACGATCCGGCCTCCGGCCAGATTCTGATCGACGGGCAGGACATCGCCGACGTCACCAAGCAGTCGCTGCGCAATGGCATCGCCTATGTCTCGCAGCAGCCCTATCTTTTCGAAGGCTCTATCCGCGACAACATCCGCTATGGCCGCCCGGACGCGACCGATGCGGAAATCGAGGAAGCCGCGCGTCTGGCCTATGCGCATGACTTCATCCTCACCCAGCCGCAGGGTTACGACACCCCGGTTGGCGAAAACGGGGTCACGATGTCCGGTGGCCAGAGGCAGCGTCTGTCGATCGCCCGCGCGTTGGTGCGCAATGCACCGATCCTGCTGCTCGACGAGGCAACCTCGGCGCTCGACACCGAGTCGGAGGCCGCGGTGCAGAAGGCGCTCGACGAGGCGATGCACGGACGCACGGTCATCGTCATCGCCCACCGTCTGTCCACGGTCGTCAATGCCGACAAGATCATCGTCATGAAGGACGGTCTCGTCGTCGAGGAAGGCACGCACGAGGATCTTGCGCGCCGCCAGGACGGTCTCTACGCTCGCCTGCACAATCTCCAGGGCAAGGCCCCAGAGGCGTCGGCCGACGCCGAAATCTAAACATGAGCTGGAAGGAATATCGCCGATGAGCACGACGGACATGAAGCTTGTGGTCGTCGGCGCGGCCGGTCGCATGGGCCAGACGCTGATCCGTATGGTTCACGGCATGGACGGCGTCCGCCTGCATGCGGCCGTCGAACGTCCAGGCTCACCCTTCGTCGGCCGTGACGCGGGCGAACTCGCCGGGCTCGGACCGATCGGCATCGCGATCACCGACAAGCCGCTCGAAGCTTTTGTCGAAGCCGAAGGCGTGCTCGATTTCACGTCGCCGGCCGGCACCGTCGAATTTGCCGGCCTCGCCGCACAGGCACGCATCGTGCATGTGATCGGCACCACCGGCTGCGGGGCGGATGACGACGCGAAGATCCGCGCTGCCGCGCGTCATGCCCGCATCGTCAAGTCGGGCAATATGAGTCTCGGCGTCAATCTTCTCGGCGTGCTGACGGAGAAGGCGGCGCGTGCTCTCGGGCCTGCTGCCTGGGACATCGAAATCCTCGAAATGCACCATAAGCACAAGGTGGATGCCCCCTCCGGCACGGCACTGCTCCTTGGCGAAGCGGCGGCGAGGGGGCGCAGCATTGCGCTGTCTGAAAATTCCGTGCGCGTCCGTGACGGCCACACCGGCGCCCGCCCGCAAGGCACGATCGGTTTTGCGACGCTGCGCGGCGGCTCGGTGATCGGCGAACACTCGGTCATTCTCGCCGGAGAAGGCGAACAGGTGACGCTGTCCCACAGCGCCACCGACCGTTCCATCTTCGCGCGGGGCGCCATTACCGCAGCACTCTGGGCACGCGACCAGAAACCCGGCTTCTACTCCATGCTCGATGTTCTCGGGCTCAACTGACACCATCTCTATCGTCTCAAGGGGAAATCATATGAGCGGCACCCTCGTCCTTGTCCGGCATGGCCAGAGCGACTGGAACCTGAAGAACCTGTTCACCGGCTGGCGCGATCCTGACCTGACCGAGCTTGGCGTCGAAGAAGCCAAGGCTGGCGGCAAGGCGCTCGCCGACTACGGCATCAAGTTCGACATCGCCTTCACCTCGTCGCTGATCCGCGCCCAGCGCACCTGCCAGTTCGTGCTCGACGCCGTCGGCCAGCCGTCACTCGAAACCATCCGCGATCAGGCGCTGAATGAGCGCGACTATGGTGACCTCTCCGGCCTCAACAAGGATGATGCCCGCGAGAAGTGGGGCGAAGAGCAGGTGCATATCTGGCGCCGTTCCTACGACATTTCGCCGCCGGGCGGCGAAAGCCTGCGCGACACCGGCGCCCGCGTATGGCCCTACTACCTGACGGATATCCTGCCGCGCGTGCTGGCCGGCGAGAAGGTTCTCGTTGCCGCGCATGGCAACTCGCTGCGCTCGCTCGTCATGGTTCTCGACCGGTTGACGAAGGAAGAGATCCTGAAGCTCAATCTCGCGACCGGTGTGCCGATGGTCTACAAGCTCAACGCCAATTCGACGGTCGCTTCCAAGGAAGTGCTCGGCGATATGTCGGCTGCCCATTAAGGCAAACTGCAGAGCAAACAAAAGGGGCGCCGGTCGCCCCTTTTTTCGTTCTCAGGCCTTGCCGGCTTCCCATCCGAGGATTGCGCGCTTGCGCGTCAGCCCCCAGTGATAGCCCGTGAGATCGCCGCTCTTGCCGAGCGCCCGGTGACAGGGAACGACGAACGAGATCGGGTTACGGCCGACGGCTGCCCCGACGGCGCGTGAGGCGGTCGGCTGGCCGATCTCGCCGGCGATGGTCGAATAGGTCGTGGCGCGGCCGAGCGGGATCTTCAAGAGCGCCTGCCAGACCCGGATCTGAAAATCGGAGCCGATCAGGAAGATGCGCAAGGGCTCTCCGGCGCACCAGCGTTCAGGATCGAAAATGCGCGCCGCATAACGCGCCGTGGCCGCGCTGTCCTCGACATAGGTGGCGTTCGGCCAGCGATGCGCCATATCCTCGAAACTCTCGTGCTCGCCGCCGCCATCGGCGAAGGCAAGGCCGGCAAGACCTCGATCGGTGATCATCACCAGCGCCGTGCCGAAGGGGGAGGGGTGGTAGCCGTAGCGGATGGTGAGGCCCGCGCCGCGCGCCTTCCATTCGCCCGGCGACATCGCCTCATGGGTGACGAAGAGGTCGTGCAGCCGGCTCGGGCCGGAAAGCCCGATCTCGATGCTGGTCTCCAAGAGTGGCATGTCTTCCTGGCGCAGCAAGCGCTTGGCATGGTCGAGCGTGACCGCCTGCAGGAACGCCTTCGGCGACAGCCCGGCCCAGCGGGTAAAGACCTTCTGCAGTTGCGTCGGCGACTGCTTCAGACGCTTCGCGATCGCTTCAAGCGAAGGCTGCTCGCGATACTCTTCGGTGAGCATCTCGATCACATTTCTCACCGTGTCGTAATCGGTGCCATCAGGCGTGATGTCGGTGGGGAGGGTTGTCGCAATGTTCATCGGTCATCTCCTGTCGTGACACAGGTAACCATGCCGCCAGCGTCGTTGCCACCCGAAACTTGATTGGCCCTAGCGTCAGCGGCGGCGCACGGTGGCAAGCGCCCCGGAAAACGCCGTGGCGAAGGTTTCGCGGTCGTCGCGGTTGAGGAAGGAACCGACATCGGTCCTGTGGCCGCCGCCGCTGATGCTCATCGAGACGATGCCGATCTCCTGATGCCGTGCGATGTTGAAGCGCGCCCAGAACGGATTGAAGCGGTGTTCGATCATCCGGCCCGACGGCGTGAACTTGCGCACCGACACGTCGGTTCGCGAGACGCTGACTTCTTCACGGCTACGCGCCGAGCGGTAGTTCAGCCAGAAAGCACCGAACAGCAGCGCGAAATCCAGCCCGAAGAAGAACACGATCGGCCAGGCGCCGATCACCATGAACACGACCGCATGTACCAGGCTGAGCAGCCCGGCGATCAGGAAAAACACCTTGAACCCCTTAAAGCCCAGGGAGCGATAGGGGGTCAGTTCGGCGCTGAACACCGGCTCTTCGCCGTCAAGCGTCTGATCGTTGCCATCAGTCATGACCATTGACTATAGATGCATCATGAAAAACGTGAAGCCGAAATTGCCGGGCGAGCCCGCGAAAACGAAGCCAGCGACGGGCCGCCGCGCCCCGCGTACCTCAGGCGTCTACAGTCGCGAGGAAATCTCCGAGATCTTCCGACGCTTCTCGATCCAGCGGCCGGAGCCGAAGGGGGAACTGGAGCACGTCAATCCCTTTACCCTGGTGGTTGCCGTCGCCCTGTCGGCGCAGGCGACTGATGCCGGCGTCAACCGGGCAACCCGGGCACTTTTCGCCGTTGCCGACACGCCGAAAAAAATGCTGGCCCTCGGCGAGGAGAAGGTCCGCGACTACATCAAGACCATCGGCCTTTTCCGCAATAAGGCCAGGAACGTCATCGCGCTCAGCGAAAAGCTGATCACCGATTTCGGCGGCGAAGTCCCGCGCACGCGGGAGGAGCTGGTAACGCTGCCGGGCGTCGGGCGAAAGACCGCCAACGTCGTGCTGTCGATGGCCTTCGGCCAAGCGACGATCGCCGTCGACACCCATATCCTTCGCATCGCCAACCGCCTCTGTCTGGCACCGGGCAAGACCCCTGATGAGGTCGAGGCGAAGCTCTCGCGCATCATTCCCAACGAATATCTCTACCATGCGCATCACTGGCTGATCCTGCATGGCCGCTATTGCTGCAAGGCGCGCAAGCCGGAATGCGAGCGCTGCGTCATTGCCGATATCTGCAAGGCACCGGAAAAGACCTGCGATATCCCGGCGCCGCTGGTCGAGTTGCCGCAACAAGTTCTTCCGGTCGCCGGCTGACGCGCGTCTTATATCTGTCTGCGCTGTCGGCCCGAGACTGACTCATGCGGAGATCAGTCGGTCGATCAGATGGCCGATGGCGTCGACGTAGACCTCTGTCGGCGCGCCTTCGGCAATCTCCAGCACGGCGCGGTCGAAGGCGGCTGACAGCAGCGTCGCCATTGCCGTCAAGGCGGCCTGATCGTGGACCTGCGGCGCCATCGCCTCCGCCAGGCCCTCTTCCAGCGTTCTCTGGGCGTTGGCCGCGTCGATCGTCGCCATTTCCCGTGTGCCGAGCACGGCCGGGCCGTCGAGCAGTAGAATGCGGATTCTGCCCGGCTCCGCCATGGCGTCGAAGAAGGCGCGCGCGCCTGTTATCAGCGCCTCGCGCGGCGTCAGGCGGTCGAATGTCGCTTCCTCGATCCTCGCCGCCACGGCACTGGATTCCCGCTCGGCGACGGCGCGAAACAGTGCCCTCTTGTCTTCGAAGTGGTGGTAGAGCGCACCGCGCGTCATGCCGGCGGCAGCCACGATGTCCGGCGTCGACGTTTCTGCATATCCCCTCGCGACGAAGAGACCGTGGGCAGCATCGAGGATCGCGGCGCGCGTCGTGTCGGAGCGCTCGCGATTGGAGCGGCGCGAGGATTTTATTTGCATACATTCAGCCTGTATGTTAATTCAAAAATACATGCAGACTGTATGATGATGCGAGCGCGAGGGAAAGCCCCATGAAATCGACGAGCTACTATCCTGTGATCATGACATCAGACGTTGCAGCAACCGCGGCATTCTACATCGACAACTTTCGCTTCCAGGCGCTGTTCACCAGCGATTGGTACATGCATCTGCAGTCGACGGAATCCGAGACGGTGACGCTCGCCGTCCTCGACTATCGCCATGAAACCATCCCGGAGCGTGCCCGCGCGCCGGTCAGTGGCCTGCTCCTCAACTTCGAAGTCGAGGATCCCGACGCAGTCTATGCCGATTGCCAGGCAGCAGGTCTGCCGATCCTGAAGGCGATCTGCGACGAAGATTTCGGCCAGCGCCACTTCATCACCGCCGATCCCAATGGCGTTCTGATCGACGTCATCAAGCCGATCCCGCCGAGCGCCGAGTTCGCCGCCGCCTATGAGGCAAGCGCATTACCAGCGGAATGATCGCAGCCACGCGTGTTTTGTCTTCCAAATGGCTGGAAAACCGCTATTAACGAACACCGGCCATTAGGGAAACTGGACGGAGTTCATGACAAAATACGACGTGCTGACGATCGGCAATGCGATCGTGGATATCATTGCGCGCTGCGATGACGGCTTTCTGAGTGAAAACGGCATCATCAAGGGCGCAATGAACCTCATCGATGCCGACCGCGCGGAGCTGTTGTACTCGCGCATGGGCCCCGCCGTCGAAGCTTCCGGCGGCAGCGCCGGCAACACGGCGGCCGGCGTTGCCAGCCTTGGCGGACGTGCCGCCTATTTTGGCAAGACGACCAACGACCAGCTTGGCGAGATCTTTGCGCACGACATTCGCGCCCAGGGCGTCTATTTCCAGACCAAGCCGCTCGAAACGGTGCCGCCGACCGCCCGCTCGATGATCTTCGTGACCGAGGACGGCGAGCGCTCGATGAACACCTATCTCGGCGCCTGCGTCGAGCTCGGTCCGGAGGACGTGGAGGCCGATGTCGTCGCTGAGGCCAAGGTCACCTATTTCGAGGGCTACCTGTGGGATCCGCCGCGTGCCAAGGATGCAATCCGCGAGGCCGCCAAGATCGCCCATGAAAACGGCCGCGAAACCGCAATGACCCTGTCGGACAGTTTCTGCGTCCACCGCTATCGCGACGAGTTTCTGGAGCTGATGCGCTCCGGCACCGTCGACATCGTCTTTGCCAACAAACAGGAAGCGCTCGCACTCTACGAGACCGAGGACTTCGATCTGGCGCTGGAAAAGCTCTCGAAGGACTGCAAGCTTGCGGCCGTCACGCTGAGTGAAGAAGGCTCCGTCGTCGTGCGCGGCACCGAACGTGTCCGCGTCGGCGCGACGCCGCTCGCGCAGGTGGTCGATACGACAGGCGCCGGTGATCTCTATGCTGCGGGCTTTCTCCACGGATATACGACCGGTCGGTCGCTCGAGGATTGCAGCAAGCTCGGCAATCTCGCAGCCGGTATCGTCATCGGCCAGATCGGCCCGAGGCCGATGGTATCGCTTGCCGCTGCCGCCAAGCAGGCCGAGCTCGCCTGAGGCGAGCTGCAGCGCCGCGCACCAAATATGACCTATGTCAGAGCGGGCGTAGCCTTTATTTGAAGGCTTCGCCCGGATAGGCGCCCCAGATCTCGCTCTGGACGATCCAGCCTTCGACGCCCTGGGTTTCGATGTGGCACCAGTCGCCATTGCATTCACCCACACGGATGACCACGCCGGGCTCCATGCGCGCAACGATCCCTGCCGTGCTCTGCGGCTCGCGGCGCAGGTTGACGAAGACGCCTTCGCCCTTGCCGCGCATCCATGGCGCGGTGACGGCCGTGCGGTCGCCCGACAGAAGGGCCTGGTTCACCCAGCCTTCCGTGCCGTCGGCGTCGCGGATACGGCGCCAGTTATCGTATTCCTGGATGATTTCCACCGGTACGCCGGGCCTGAGGTAGCGGAACGCCACCGCGTAGTCGACGCTCGGGCCGATGCGCAGGTTGACGCTCTTGGCCTTCAGGCTGACGAAACGCGGCAGCGGCAATCCGCTGGCCCCCTTTGCGGCCTGGGCATGGGCACCCGACGTCGTGATGACCGCGCCGATGCAGGCGGCGATCAACGCTAACGAGAGTTTGGAAATGACGTGACGCATGACGAAGCTCATTTTCCGTGGCAACTTGCAGGCGCAGTTCACCCAGGGCTCTTGGCCGGGGCGTAAATCGCGGGGACGACGCAGCGAGTTTTGTTTGTCTTCCCGACCGGGTCTGGTAGAAATTGCGGCTACAGGGAGAAAGTATCGCCCAACTTGGTTAAGGACCCGTCAACAAGGCCCATCGCAGCAATGACAAGCAAGAAGAAGCCCAAGGTCTACATCACCCGGAAACTGCCGGACATCGTCGAAACCAGAATGCGTGAGCTCTTCGACGCCGAACTGAACATCGATGATACGCCGCGCAGCCAACCAGAGCTTGTGGCGGCGGTGAAGCGCGCCGACGTGCTCGTGCCGACGGTGACCGACCGCATCGATGCGGCGTTGATCGAGCAGGCCGGCCCGCAACTGAAACTGATCGCCAGTTTCTCCAACGGCGTCGACAACATCGATGTCGACGCGGCCGCACGCAAGGGCATTACCGTCACCAACACCCCGAACGTTTTGACCGAGGACACCGCCGACATGGCGATGGCGCTCATTCTCGCCGTGCCGCGCCGGCTCGCCGAGGGTGCGCAGATCCTGACCGATCGCAAGGGCGAATGGGCCGGCTGGTCTCCGACCTGGATGCTCGGCCGGCGCATTGCCGGCAAGCGCATCGGCATCGTCGGCATGGGCCGCATCGGCACCGCGGTCGCGCGCCGTGCCAAGGCCTTTGGCCTGTCGATCCACTATCACAACCGTCACAGGGTCAAGGCCGAGACCGAGGAGATGCTGGAGGCGACCTATTGGGACAGCCTCGACCAGATGCTTGCCCGCGTCGATATCGTCTCGGTCAATTGCCCCTCGACGCCGGCGACCTATCACCTGCTTTCGGCCCGTCGGCTCGCGCTGATGCGCCCGGAAAGCTATATCGTCAACACCGCCCGCGGCGGCATCATCGACGAGACGGCGCTGATCAAGTGCCTGCGCGAAGGCAAGATCGCCGGTGCGGGGCTCGACGTTTTCGAGAATGAACCCGTGGTCAACCCCAAGCTCATCAAGCTCGCCGGCGAGGGCAAGGTCGTGCTGTTGCCGCATATGAGTTCGGCGACGCTCGAGGGTCGCATCGACATGGGCGACAAGGTGGTGATCAATATCCGCACCTTCTTCGACGGTCACCGGCCGCCGGATCGGGTGCTGCCGGGTCGCGATTGATTCGCGACTGATCAAAGCGTCTTGCGCATCTCGATCGAGGTAGGCCGGGTAAAGCCCGGGTGAGCGGTTCTGTCGGTTTCGACGAAGCCCCAGGCCGAAAACGTCCTGTGGTTTTCGGTGAGTTCGATCCGTGTCAGCAGCCTCAGAGCGGCCAAGTGGCGGTCGCGTGCCGCTGCTTCGGCGCTTGCAAGCAACAGTCGGCCGACGCCTTTTCCCCGGCAGGTCGCGGAAACCGCAAGCTTGCCGATATAGAGGCAGTCGGTCTCCGGCTTGCAGAAGATGCAGCCGGCAAGCACTGAGCCGTCGACGGCGACGAAGCCAATTTCTGCCGAAGCCTTCTCGCTCAGCCCCTCAATCGTTAGCGCATGGGCCGAGGATGGCGGATCAATCCGCCCGTCCATATAGGCAAAGGCGTCAAGGATCAGGGCCAGCAATTCCTTGTAGCGATCGAAGGCAGCGTCGATCCTGATGATCTGCATCAGTCTGCGCTCCTGTCCTTGCGCCGGCGATAGCGGATGGTGCTGAATTGCGCCGAGAGAGCGTCATACATCAACAGCCGACCGACGAGTGGCTCGCCGATCCCGGCGATCACCTTGATGGCTTCCATAGCCTGCAATGTTCCGATGACGCCGGTGAGCGCGCCGATGATGCCGGCCTCGGCACAGGAGGGCACGACGCCCGGCGGCGGCGCTTCGGGAAAGAGATCGCGGTAGGACGGGTTCGGTTCGCCATCCGCGCCCGAGCGATAAGGCATCAGCACTGTAAGCGAACCGTCGAAGCGGCCGACTGCACCGGTGACGAGCGGTATGCCGACGGCTGCTGCCGTATCGGCGGCGAGATAGCGCGTGTCGAAATTGTCCGAGCCGTCGATCACCAGATCATATTGGCGCAACAGCGCCTCGGCGTTGTCGGCTGCCAGACGAAGGGGATGCCTCTCGACCACCACATGCGGATTGAGCGCGCCGATCGCTGCCGAGGCGCTCTCGACCTTTGTCTGGCCAATATCGGCCGTGCGGTGGATCACCTGCCGCTGCAGGTTCGACAGCGACACCACGTCATCGTCGACGATGCCCAGCGTGCCGATGCCGGCGGCGGCGAGATATTGAAGAACAGGAGCGCCGAGGCCGCCGGCGCCAATGACGAGAACGCGCGCCGCCTTGAGTTTCTGTTGCCCCCCACCGCCGAGTTCGGGCAGCATGATGTGGCGCGCGTAGCGGGCAATTTCCGATGATTCGAGGCTTGTACTAGTCATGAGCGGACACTTTCCATGATCGGCTCCATCATCCCGATACGCTTCCGTGCTCCACCGTCAGGAACCGGCCGCGATCGCCGAGCGCGTCGAACATCGCACGGTCCGTCCCGGTCATGAAGGCCTGGCCGCCAAGTCCGTCGACGAGATCGAATAGGGCGGCGCGGCGGCCCATGTCGAGATGCGCGGCGATCTCGTCGAGCAGCAGGATAGGAGCGTGACCGGTCATGTCGCCGACGAGGCGCGCATGGGCAAGAACCAGGCCGACGAGCAGCGCCTTTTGCTCGCCGGTCGAGCAGCGCTCGGCTTCCATGTCCTTTTCGCGGTGGCGAATCAGGAGGTCGGTGCGGTGCGGTCCGTCCAGTGTCCGGCCGGCGGCCGCGTCGCGCGCCCGGCCCTCGCGCAGCATGGTGAGATATTGTTCTTCGAGGTCGAAGGCTGGCTTGTGGCTCTCGTCGTCGAGGAAGCCCGCCAGCGCCAGGCGCGCAGATGGAAAGACGCTGTCGCCGGTGTTTCTCTCGACGAGCGCCGTCAGCAGACCCAGCATCTCCTGCCGTGCGAGCGCCATCGACACGCCGAGCCCCGCCATTTCCCGCTCGATGGCAGTCAACCAGGCCGGGTCGGGACGAAAGTCGCTGAGGAGCCGATTGCGGCTACGCATGGCACGGTCGAATTCGCTGGCGCGCTTCCCATGCTCCGGATCGAGCGAAAGCACCAGCCGATCGAGGAAACGGCGGCGATCGGCCGACGGGCCGGTGAAGAGCCCGTCCATGGCCGGCGTCAGCCACAGCACGCGCAGATGGTCGGTCAGCTCATCGACCGTACTCGCTGTCGTGCCGTTCAGCCGCAGGCGTCGTGATTGCCCCTCACTGGTGCCGGCCGTGCCGGTACCGATCTCGACCGGGCCTTCCATGCCCACGACTTCGGCAAAGACCGAGAAGCCGTCGCTTGCGCCGACGCGAGCGACATCGGCATAGGCCGCACGCCTGAGGCCACGGCCTGGCGACAGAAACGACACCGCTTCCATCAGATTGGTCTTGCCGGCGCCGTTCTCGCCGGTCAGCACGACGTGCCTCTGGTCGAGCGCCAGCGACAGCGCCGCATAATTGCGGAACTCGCTCAGCTTCAGGCGATTGAGAAAGACCTTTTGTGGCATTTCGGGTCCGGATTCGACGTCGGCGCCAGTCGCAGCGCCACGCGTCGAACAGGACGTGCAAAGGACGCTGCAACACTTGCTGCATAGCTCCATAAATCGATGCCGATTTAAGGAGCTATGCAGTAGGACGAAAGCGGGCTTTAAGGCAAGACGAAAGGTGACCTGAGTCATTTCCAGGCAAAATTGCGCGATAACGGCGGGGAAAGCCTTATAATCCCAGTCGTTCAGCGCTTTTCTTGATCGCTTGCGTACAATATGACAGCCGCATGACAATCCACGAACGGATATATTTGTGATGCTGGCTTGGTTCCGCAAACTCCTTCCCCGCGAAGACAGCTTTTTCGATCTCTTCGCGCAACATTCGCGTACCGTCGTCGGTGCCGCCGAAGCGCTCGACAAGCTCCTCGCCGGCGGCGACGATCTCGAAAAGCACTGCGACCGGATCGTCGCGCTTGAAGACGAGGCAGACGGTGTCACCCGCGAAGTGCTTCTGGCCGTTCGTCGCTCCTTCATCACGCCGTTCGATCGTGGCGACATCAAGGATCTCATCCAGTCGATGGACGATGCCATCGACATGATGCACAAGACGGTCAAGACCATCCGGCTCTACGAGCAGAAGACCTTCGATCCGGGCATGAAGGAAATGGGCGTCATCGTCGTCCAGGCGGCGCACCTGATCGCCGAGGCCATTCCGCTGCTCAATCGCATCGGCGTCAACCACGGCCGGCTCATCGCCATCGCCGAAGAGGTCACGCGCATCGAAGGCCGGTCCGACGAGCTGCACGACCAGGGCCTGAAGGATCTTTTCCGCCGCTACGGTGCCAACAATGCCATGGCCTACATTATCGGTAGCGAGATCTACGGCGAGCTCGAGAAGGTCGTCGACCGCTTCGAGGACGTCGCCAACGAGATCAGCGGCATCGTGATCGAGAACGTCTGATGGACGCGACGCTCGCCCTGCCGTTGCTCGTCGCCCTCATTGCAATCGCCCTGTTCTTCGACTTTCTCAACGGGCTGCATGACGCCGCCAACTCGATCGCAACCATCGTTTCGACCCGGGTGCTCCGGCCGCAATATGCGGTCATGTGGGCGGCGTTCTTCAATTTCATCGCCTTCCTGTTTTTCGGCCTGCATGTGGCCGAGACGCTCGGACGCGGCATCATCGATCCCGGCATCGTTACGCCGCTGGTGATCTTCTCGGCCCTGATGGGGGCGATCGTCTGGAACATCGCGACCTGGATCTTCGGCATTCCGTCGAGTTCGTCGCATGCGCTGATCGGCGGCCTCGTCGGTGCCGGCCTAGCCCGCACTGGCGGCGATGCCATCGTCTGGACCGGTCTCTTGAAGACGGTCGGCGCCATCGTGATGTCGCCGATGATCGGCTTCTTCCTGGCGCTGCTCCTGATCCTCATCGTTTCCTGGCTGTTCGTGCGCCGGACGCCTTTTGCTGTCGACCGTACCTTTCGGGTGATGCAGTTCGTCTCGGCGTCGCTCTATTCGCTCGGCCACGGCGGCAACGATGCGCAAAAGACCATGGGCATCATCGCCGTGCTCTTGTTCTCGCAGGGCTATCTCGGCTCCGAGTTCTATGTGCCGTTCTGGGTGGTGATCACCTGCCAGGCGGCGATCGCGCTCGGCACGCTGTTGGGCGGTTGGCGCATCGTGCACACCATGGGCTCGAAGATCACCAAGCTCAATCCGATGCAGGGCTTCTGCGCGGAAACCGGCGGCGCCATCACGCTGTTTGCCGCCACCTGGCTCGGCATTCCGGTGTCGACCACCCACACGATCACCGGCGCGATCATCGGCGTGGGTGCCGCCAAGCGTGTCTCGGCGGTGCGCTGGGGCCTTGCCGGCAACATTGTCATCGCCTGGTTCGTGACGATGCCGGCCGCTGCTGCGATTTCGGCGCTCACCTACTTCGCAGTCGATCTGTTCCTGTGACCCTGTCCGCCTCCGGCTGCAATGCCGGGGGCGGGGCTCGCGGTTGGGGAGAGAGCCTCCGCATTGGCGGTGGGACTGAGCGTCATGAGACGATCCAGTTCAGGGAACAGGCGTCCGACTTTCGGTTGCAAGGCTCGTCCGGGATATCCGGCCCGGTCGTGATCGCGACTTGGGCGGCGCCCATCAAGATGTAGCGAATGGGGGTTGCGCATGAACGGTCGCGCCCACAGCCGCGCAGCGGTTCACGGGTCCCAGTGCGGAGGATCGCCAAAGGTCTTCTTCAGATGATCGGTAATTGCCCGGAGCTTGGCCGACGGCCGTCGGCCCTCCGGATGGGCCATGTAGATGAATTCCGGCTCTGGGCGAAAACCGACATCGATCTCGCGAAGCCGACCGTCGCGCACCGCAGGACCGCAGATGAATGTCGGCAGCAGCGCGATGCCGAGCCCGGCGACGGCAGCATCGTGGATCATGTCGCCGTTGTTGATGCGCAGCGCCATGCGGGCGCGGATAACGGTCGAACCGGTCGGCCCCTCGAACCGCCAGTCGGAAGCGCCGCGATTGGTGTAGAAGATACCGCGGTGATCGTTGAGTTCCGCAAGCGAGGCCGGCGTGCCGTTGCGATCGAGATAGTCGGGCGAGGCGACCAGCAGGCGCCTGCTTTTGGCAAGCTTCCACACGACCAGCCGTGAATCGGCGATGATCCCGTGGCGCACGATGGCGTCATAACCCTCCGAGGCGACATCGACCCGGCGATCGTCGAGATCGAGCGTCAATTCGACCTCGGGATGTGCCGCCAGAAAGGGGTAAAGGGCAGGCCCGAGATGCAGATGCCCGAAACTGACCGGGGCGGCGATCCGCAATGGTCCGGTCAGCGTCCCGCGGCGCTCCGCCAGATCGCTGGCGGCGGCCTGCACCTCGCTGACGATCCGCACCGCGCGCTCGCGAAAGGCGATGCCATCTTCGGTGAGAGTCAGCTTGCGCGTCGTGCGATGCAACAGCGTTGCGTTCAGGTGGCGTTCCAGGTCCGAGACCCGTTCGCTGATCACGGATTTCGACAGCCGCAGCCGGCGCGCCGCCTCGCTGATCGAGCCGGCTTCCGCAACTGCGACAAAGGCAGCAATTCCTTCGATCTTCAGCATCGTTCGGCATTTCCGAATTCGAGTTCCATCATTGGCAGACTAATCCGAACGGCAATCTTCGGCCATATCTATTGGCAACGAAGGACGGCGGTCGATGGAAAGAAGACCGGTCCCAAGCCAACCCAACAGCCAGGCCAACCCAAAAGAAGGAATTCCATCATGCCACGTTTGCACAACAAGACCGCGCTCATCACCGGCGGCACCAGCGGCATCGGCCTCGAAACGGCGCGCCAGTTCATCGCCGAGGGTGCCCGGGTCGCCGTTACCGGCACCAATCCGAAGAACATTGCCGAAGCACGCAAGATACTCGGCGAAGGCGCCGTCATCATCCAGGCCGATGCCGGCAACGCCGCCGGACAGGCGGCGGTTGCCGAGCAAGTCAAGGCCGCCTTCGGCCATCTTGACATCCTCTTCGTCAACGCCGGCATCGCCAAGCTTCAGCCGATCGAAAAATGGGACGAAGCCAGCTTCGACCAGTCGCTCGCGATCAACGTCAAGGGCCCGTTCTTCCTGATCCAGGCGCTGCTGCCGATCTTCTCCAACCCCGCCTCGATCGTGCTCAACACCTCGATCAACGCCCATATCGGCATGCCGACCTCCAGCGTCTACGCGCTCAGCAAGGCGGCGCTCCTGTCGCTTGCCAAGACGCTTTCGGGCGAACTGATCGGCCGCGGCATTCGCGTCAATGCGGTCAGCCCCGGCCCGATCAAGACGCCACTGCATGACGGACACGGTGCCACGCCTGCCGAAAACAAGGAGATCGTCGCATCGATCGCCGCGCAGATCCCGCTCGGCCGCTTCGGCGATGCAAGCGAGATTGCCAAGGCAATTGTCTTCCTCGCCTCAGACGAGGCCGCCTTCACGGTGGGCGCCGAACTGATCATCGATGGTGGCATGGCCACGCTCTGATACTCACCTGTCTGTTGCCGCCGCGCGCGTTCGATCGCGCGTGGCGGCAAAGTCCTGTTCGTCATCGACGGCACGCCGCGGGCGGCGTTGGCAGGGCGCCCGGAGGAGAGTATATTCTTGAAACCTAATAAGTCGTCGAACAGTCGAGCGGAATGAAGCAGATCCCACACCGATCAGATCCGGGAGGAGACGATGACGAGTGTCAATTGGACGATCAAGGGTCGAGAATTCATTCATTGCAATTGCGCCTATGGCTGCCCCTGCCAGTTCAATGCGCTGCCGACCCACGGCAATTGCTGCGCCGTCGGTGGATTTGAGATCGAGACGGGCCATCACGGCGACACGCGCCTCGACGGCTTGAGATGCGGGATCATTGCGGCTTGGCCCGGTGCAATTCATGAGGGCAGGGGTGAGGTCGTGCCGATCGTCGACATCCGTGCCACGCCGGCCCAGCGCGAGTCGCTGCTGCGCATCATGAGCGGCCAGGATACCGAGCCGGGAGCAACCTTCTTCCAGGTGTTCGCCACCACCTTCGAAACCTTTCACGACCCGGTCTTTGCCGAGATCGACTTCGACGTCGATGTCGGCGCGCGGACAGCACGGCTGAATGTGCCCGGGTGGATCGTGGCGCGTGGCGAGCCGATCTTGAACCCCGTGACCGGAAACCCGCATCAGGCACGCATCAACCTGCCGCAGGGCTTCGAATACGACGTCTGCGAGGTTGGACGCGGGTGGGCCGACACGAAGGGGCCGCTGACGCTGTCCATTCCGGATTCGCACGCCCATTTCGCCAGCATGCATCTGTCTGAAAGCGGCGTGGTTCACTGACGCCCATGGCCGACACTGCGCTCGAAACGCTTTTAAGGCGCGACCGGCTCATCGTCGTGGTCTCGCTGTTGGCGCTGACCGGAATTACCTGGCTCTATATTCTCTGGCTGGCAGTCGGCATGGAGGCCATGGCGCACGTGCCGGCCTCTGGCGATGGCATGAGCGGCGACATGGCGATGGGCACAGACGAGGGCATGGCCATGGACATGTCGCCGGGTGCCATGGCGTCGATGGCCGACGTCGCCTTCCGTCCCTGGAGTGTGTCGACCTTCGCCTATGCCTTTGTCATGTGGGCGGTGATGATGGTCGGCATGATGACGCCTTCGGCAACGCCGATGATCCTGCTCTTTGCCCGTGTCGGGCGGCAGGCGGCGCTCGACGACAGGCCGTTTGCCGCGACCGGCTTTTTTGCCGGCGGCTATCTCACCGCCTGGGTCCTGTTTGCGGCTCTGGCGACGCTCGGGCAATGGCTGCTGGAGTCTGCTCTGCTGCTGACGCCGATGCTGGCGAGCGGCAGCCGTATTCTCAGCGGCATCATCCTGATTTCGGTCGGACTGTTTCAATGGACGGCGTTGAAGGACGCCTGCCTAAGGCAGTGCCAGGCGCCGCTCATGTTCATCCAGAGCCATGGCGGCTTTCGCCGCGATGCCGGCGGCGCCTACCAGCTCGGTCTTCTTCACGGCCTTTATTGTGTCGGCTGCTGCTGGGCGCTGATGGCGCTCCTGTTCATCGGCGGCGTGATGAACGTCCTGTGGATCGCGGTGATCGCGATTTTCGTGCTCGCCGAAAAGGTGGTGCCCGGCGGCCGGATGCTGTCCCGCGTCGCGGGAGCCGCGGTCGTCATGGCCGGGCTGTGGCAGCTTGCGGCCATGACGTGATCCTACAGCGCCGCGCGTCTTATTGGACGCGCAAAGGTCGCTGTAGCACTTTGAATTGCTGCATGTTTTTATCCTTAGATCGGATAGGATCTAAGGAAACATGCAGTAGGGGCAACCGCTGAGCGTCAGTCGCTCAGCGTGTCGAAGAAATCCTTCATCCGGGCGAAGAAGCCGGCGGATTCCGGATTGTTGTCCTTCGACGAGATCTGCTCGAATTCCTGTAGCAGCTCGCGCTGACGCTTGGTCAGCTTCTGCGGCGTCTCGATCTGCATCTGGATGTAGAGATCGCCGGTCTGGCTGGAACGTAGCACCGGCATGCCCTTGCCCTTCAGGCGGAACTGCTTGCCGGCCTGGGTGCCTTCCGGCACGGTCACGCGCGACTTGGTGCCGTCGAGCGTGGTGACGTCGAACTTGCCGCCAAGCGCCGCCGTCGTCATCGAGATCGGCACGCTGCAATAGAGATCGGCGCCATCGCGCTGGTAGAACTCGTGCGGCTTGACCGAGAGGAAGATGTAGAGATCGCCCGCTGGTCCACCGCGCAGGCCCGCTTCCCCTTCGCCGGAGAGGCGAATGCGAGTGCCGTCTTCGATGCCGGCCGGAATGTTGACGGAGAGCGTGCGCTCCTCGGTGACGCGGCCCTGGCCGTGGCACTTGGTGCAGGGATCGGTGATCGTCTGGCCGCGGCCGCCGCAGGTCGGGCAAGTGCGCTCGATCGAGAAGAATCCCTGGGCGGCGCGTACGCGGCCCGAGCCTTGACAGGTTCCGCAGGTCTTCGGGCTGGTGCCAGGCTTGGCACCGGACCCGGTGCAGACGTCGCAGGTGATCGAGGTCGGCACCCGGATCTGCGCGGTCTTGCCGGAATAGGCCTCTTCCAGCGAGATTTCCATGTTGTAGCGCAGATCGGCGCCGCGCTCGCGGCCACCCGATGAACGCCGCTGGCGCCCGCCACCCATCATCTCGCCGAAGATGTCTTCGAAGATGTCGGAGAAACCGCCTGCGCCACCGGCGCTACCGCCAAAGCCGTTGCCCATGCCGCCCTGCTCGAAGGCTGCGTGGCCGTAACGATCATAGGCCGCGCGCTTCTGCGGGTCCTTGAGCGTCTCGTAGGCTTGGTTGATTTCCTTGAAGGTCTTTTCCGAGGCGGCGTCGCCGGGGTTCTTGTCCGGATGATACTGCATCGCCAGTTTGCGGAAGGCGCTCTTCAGCTCCTTCTCATCCGCGTTCTTGGCAACGCCAAGCGTTTCGTAAAGATCACGTTTCATTCTTCAAAGATTGTCCTGTTGACAAGGCGTGCCAGCGCGGGGGCCCGGCGGCTGCCTGGTTACCTTGCCACAGGATTTAGTAAACCTTGAAGCGCGATACCATAGCCCATCGGGCCGCGGATGCGGTTTTTTGTCGGAAAAATGACGTTTCTGCCGGTCTCGCGCCCGGTAGACCCGCTTTGGGTGGCACTCCTGCCCCCAGGGATGCTCTGTAGCGGCGGTTTCAGCGGCGCGGGCCTCACGGGGCCGACGTCCTTCAGAGGCTGTCTGGCGCAGGCGCCTGAGGGGTAAAAAGGCAACAAAAAAGCCCGGGTCGCCCCGGGCTTTTCCGTCTCTAGGAGAGGGCGACTTAGGCCGACCGCTTGCGATCGTCTTCGTCGTTGACTTCTTCATAGTCCGCGTCGACGACATCGCCGTCGCGCGCGGCGTCAGCGGCGGCATCCGCATGGGCGGCGTCCGTCTGCTGGGCCTCGTAGATCGCCTGACCAAGCTTCATGGAGACTTCCATCAGCGTGTTGGTCTTGGCCTTGATGTCTTCGGCGTCCGGCTCGGAAGCCTCGACGGCGGTCTTCAGCGCGGCAATGGCGTCGGAGATCGCGTTGCGGTCGGTTTCCGAAACCTTGTCGCCGTAGTCCTTCAGCGACTTTTCCGAAGAATGGATCAGGCTTTCTGCCTGGTTCTTCGCTTCCACGCCTTCGCGGCGCTTCTTGTCGGTTTCGGCATTGGCTTCGGCGTCCTTGACCATCTTCTCGATGTCTGCGTCGGACAGGCCACCGGATGCCTGGATGCGGATCTGGTGTTCCTTGCCCGTACCCTTGTCCTTGGCCGATACCTGCACGATGCCGTTGGCGTCGATGTCGAAGGTCACTTCGATCTGCGGCATGCCGCGCGGTGCCGGCGGAATGCCGACGAGGTCGAACTGGCCGAGCAGCTTGTTGTCGGCTGCCATTTCACGTTCGCCCTGGGAGACGCGGATCGTCACGGCCGACTGGTTGTCGTCGGCGGTCGAGAAGGTCTGCGACTTCTTGGTCGGGATCGTCGTGTTGCGTTCGATCAGGCGGGTGAAGACGCCACCGAGCGTTTCGATGCCGAGCGACAGCGGGGTCACGTCGAGCAGCAGAACGTCCTTGACGTCGCCCTGCAGAACGCCGGCCTGGATCGCAGCACCCATGGCCACGACTTCATCCGGGTTCACGCCCTTGTGCGGCTCCTTGCCGAACAGCTGCTTTACGGTTTCCTGGACCTTCGGCATGCGGCTCATGCCACCGACGAGAACGACTTCGTCGATCTCGGCAGCCGAAACGCCGGCATCCTTCAGCGCGGCCTTGCACGGAGCAACGGTGCGCTGGATCAGGTCGTCGACAAGCGCTTCGAACTTGGCGCGGGTCAGCTTCATGGTCAGGTGCTTCGGACCGGAGGCATCCGCCGTGATGAACGGCAGGTTGATTTCGGTCTGCTGCGACGAAGACAGCTCGATCTTGGCCTTTTCGGCCGCTTCCTTGAGGCGCTGAAGAGCGAGCTTGTCGTTCTTCAGGTCGATGCCCTGTTCCTTCTTGAACTCGCCGGCGAGATACTGGACGAGACGCATGTCGAAGTCTTCGCCGCCGAGGAAGGTGTCGCCGTTTGTCGACTTCACTTCGAAGACGCCATCGCCGATTTCGAGAACCGAGATATCGAAGGTGCCGCCGCCAAGGTCGTAGACGGCGATCGTCTTGCCGTCCTTCTTGTCGAGGCCATAGGCGAGCGCGGCAGCGGTCGGCTCGTTAATGATGCGCAGCACTTCGAGGCCCGCGATCTTGCCGGCATCCTTGGTTGCCTGGCGCTGGGCGTCGTTGAAGTAGGCCGGAACGGTGATGACGGCCTTTTCGACCTTTTCACCGAGGTAGGATTCGGCGGTTTCCTTCATTTTCTGAAGGATCATGGCGGAGATCTGCGACGGCGAGTAATCCTTGCCATGCGCTTCGACCCAGGCGTCGCCATTGTCAGCCTTGGTGATCTTGTAAGGAACCATGTCCTTGTCTTTTTGCGTGGTCGGATCCTGGAAGGTCCGGCCGATCAGGCGCTTGATCGCAAAAAGCGTGTTTTCCGGGTTGGTGACGGCCTGGCGCTTTGCCGGCTGGCCAACGAGACGTTCGCCGTCTTCGCTGAACGCCACCATCGAGGGGGTCGTGCGCGCACCCTCGGCATTTTCGATGACCTTCGCATCTTTTCCGTCCATGACGGCGACGCAGGAGTTGGTCGTTCCCAAGTCAATACCAATAACTTTAGCCATGTCGTTCTCTCCTTGCAGCGGACTGTCGGAACCCGGTCAGGCATTCGTGAGACAGTCCCTAACGGGATGGTCTTTGGATTTCTTCGCAGCGGTGGCTGCGCCGATGCGGCGTATATAAGGACCGGCGTTTCGGACTGCAAGGCATTCTGCGGGGCGATTGGGGGCAAAAGCAAGCCTGCGATTGGCGTGCGGCCTACAATAGATGCTCGACCCGCGGCAGGGGCGGCTGCAAACTGCCAGGACGGCGCCGTTTGCGCCGCCTCAGCCGCCCGTCAGGATATCGAAAAGCGTCGTGCGCTTGGTGGCGCCGGTGGTCTCGCCGACGTCTGCCGGCGGCACCATGCCGCCACTGCCCTCAGGCAAAGGCCGGGTCTGCTGCACGGCGGCCGAGCCGTCGACGCCTACAGGCGGCTCAGGAAACGCGTTCGGGTCGCCGGAAAGCATGTCGCCCGCCGCGGCAGGCGCACCTCCGTCATCGAAGACCGGCTGCACCCCGGTTGTGCCGAACAGCGGCGAGGGCGAAAGGCCATCATGTGCGGCCACCATGAAGTCGTGCCAGGCCTTGGCCGGAAGGCCGCCGCCGGTGACCTTCTTCATCGACTTGCCGTCGTCATTGCCGAACCAGACGCCGGTGGTGAGGTTCGAGGTGTAGCCGACAAAAAGCGCATCGCGGAAGGATTGAGTGGTACCGGTCTTGCCGGCCGCCTCCCAGCCCTTCAGACGCGCCTTCTTGCCGGTGCCGTTGGTCAGCACCCGCACCATCATCTGGTTCATTTCGCTGACGATGGCCGGATCGAGCACGCGCGGCGGGTTGTCGTAGGTGTTTTCGTAAAGCACCGTGCCATCGGCCTTCGAAATCCGGCGAATGACATGCGGCGTCGCCTTGAAGCCACCGTTCATGAACGGGGCATAGGCCGAGGTCAGTTCGACCAGGCTCACTTCCGAGGTGCCGAGCGCGATCGAGGCGTTGGCTTGCATCTCGGAATCGATCCCCAGGCGATGCGCCACCTTCACCACGTTCTGTGGGCCGACCTCCATCACCAGCTGCGCGGCGATGGTGTTTAGCGAGTTGGCGAGCGCGTCGGCGAGCGTAACTTCGCCGCGGTATTTCTGGTCGTAATTCTCGGGCGTCCAGTTGCCGATTCTGACCGGGCCGTCGTTGCGGATCGACATCGGCGTGCGGCCGATCTCAAGCGCTGCCGCGTAGACGAAGGGCTTGAAGGCCGAGCCCGGCTGGCGCTTGGCCTTGGAGGCGCGGTCGAACTGGCTCTCGGCGTAGTCCTTGCCACCGACCAGCGCGCGGATGGCGCCGGTGCCGTCGATCGAAACGAGGGCTGCCTGCGAGGCGTCGAGCTTGGCGCCGTCGCCCGCAAGCGTGGCGCTGATCGCCTCCTCCGCCTGCTTTTCCAGATTGAGGTCGATGGTGGTGTCGACGATCAGGTCTTCCTTGACGTCGCCGATCATGCCGGGAAGCTGGTCCATCACCATGTCGGCGACATAGTGTTCGGCACCCGACCAATAGCTCTTGGCCTTGGTCGGCGTCTGCGACATCGCCGTCTTGATCTCGCTGTCGGTAACGAAGCCTTCCTCGCGCATGGCGCCGAGCACGACCTGGGCGCGCTCTTCCGCGGCCTTCGGGTCACGGGCGGGCGACAGGCGGGAAGGCGCCTTCAACAGGCCGGCCAGCAGCGCCGCCTCGCCGAGGTTCACGTCGCGCGCCGATTTGTTGAAGTAGCGCCTCGACGCCGCCTCAACGCCGTAGGCGTTCGAGCCGTAGAACACCCGATTGAGGTACATCGCCAGGATCTGGTCCTTGGAATATTTCTGCTCCAGCCAGAAGGCGAGTAGCACCTCCTGAACCTTTCGTTCCAGGGTCCGCTCCGGCGACAGGAACAGGTTCTTGGCAAGCTGCTGGGTCAGTGTCGAGCCGCCCTGGACCATTCGGCCGGTGGTGACGTTCGTCAGCATGGCGCGCGCCAGGCCCAGAGGGTCGACGCCGAAATGCGAATAGAACCGGCGATCTTCGATGGCGATCACCGCCTGCGGGATATAGGGTGACATGTTTTCGAGCGACAGCGCTTCGCCGCCGGTCGTGCCGCGATTGGCGATGATGTCGCCATTGACGGAGAGAATCTTGACGTTGGGCGGACGCTCGGGGATCGACCAGCTTTCAGCACTCGGCATGCGCGCGCCGTAATAGAGCACCAGGCCGCCGACGCCCATCGCGCCCCAGATGCCGAGCACAATGCACCAGTAAAACAGCGTGCGCACGAGACCGATGAAACCGCCGCCTCCGCCCGAGCCGCGGCGCGTTCCGCCGCGCTTGCTGCGCTGAGCCTTCTTCTTGGGCGCAGGAGCCGATTTGCCACGCGCAGGTTTGCGGCTGCCGCCGGTCACGCGATCGCTGGCCTCGATGCGAAAATCGTCATCGTCTTCGGCGTTGCCGCCGAACGAGGGCTCGATCCGTTGTCCTGACTTGCCGCTTGCTGCCATGCCGTTTGGATTTACCCCTCATGCCGCATTGCGGGCGCCCAGTCGTCCGCCCCAGCAGCGAACGCAATCCTAAAGGCGGGGAAAAATTGATCGCTCGACCCGCCATGGCGATGCGGTGAACTTTAAATGCGGCAATTTAAGGGGGGGTTAAAAACCGAATTGTAAAATATGCATGGTCTTCAACAGCTTGCCGGATTTGAAGCCCCAGGCTTTGCCGCTTCGTTCGCGCACGCCTGCCAGCATCAATCGCGCGGAGCCACGCGCACGCGCCATCATCAACAGCGGAGGAATTGGCCGCAGTTGCCGCCGACGTGCACGATCCGGCATTGTGTCTGTGTCGATGCCGGCCCTATTCGGCGGCCTTTTCGTCCTGAACCACGCGATCGGTCTTTTTCAGGAGCACAATTTCTTCGGACGTCGGCTGGCTTTCCGTCGTGATGCTGGCGGTGGTTGTTGTCGTATCGACCGCTGCATTGGTCTTGGCGTGATAGGCGCATTCGGCAAATGCCGCGGAGGCGGACAGGCCGACGGTGGCCACAGTCACCAGAATGATCTTCATGATCTTCTCCTTCTCGCCCACGCGTGAAATCCTAACCTGCAACGCGAGCCGCTCGAAATCACGATTTTGTTCCGGCGGAGGCTGCGCCAGGGTTATGGAGGTAGATCGAACGTCGTTGCTCTACTCGATCGAACTCCTGAGCGGTGTTTCGCCGACGAGCTTCGCCTGCTTGCTGCGGTCTGGTTCGGTGTACTCGTAAAGCCATTGGCTGAAAGGCAGTCGCAGCAGGACGGTCTTTGCCAGCTTGTTGGTAGCCATCGCATCGCAGTCGCGCGCCGGGTAGGCCTGGCGGGTACACATCGCTTGCGGACTGTCGACCAGGCGGTAGCCGTGACCTTGAAAGACCAGTGTGGTCATCGCGGTCAACCGGTACGAACCGGGCGGCACAACAACGAGGCGCAGGCTGGCAAGCCAGGTCGTCAGAATCAGGAGAACGATGATCGCGGTCGGGACCTGGAGCAATAACTTCAAGAAAGAGCCTGCAATTCCTAGGTGCAATGGCATCTAAGGAACCAAAAACGCCCGCATGTCTAGGAAGATGTGCGCCGTCATATCGGCTATCTTCAGTTGTGGTTTGCAACCTTTAACGCCAATCGCCACTCATATACGCAACCGGTAATAGATTGCGGACATGATTTTGGGTGAAAATTGTGCGATGCAACAAATCCGCCCTTGAAAATATTGCGACGCATGATTATTGTAACACTTATCGAAGCGCTGCACCTCCTCCCGCGGCGCCCGATGCGGATCGGTGGCACTCCTCCTCCCAGTCACCGGTCAAGTTTGAGAGCCTCGTGCACCTCCTCCCGCGCGGGGCTCTTTTCATGTCTGGACCCCCGCGCTCGTAACGAAAGCACCTGAACGGCGACGCAGATTTTGCTGGTCCTGTCGGTGTTGCGGGTGTATCGGCGCGGTTCATGGGCTCCAAGGCAAACGGCTATATCTACGCGCTCCTCGCCATCGTTATCTTTGCGATCCAGGACGGCATCTCCAAACATCTGGGCAGTGTCTATCCGCCGGTCTTCGTGGCGATGATCCGCTATTGGGCCTTTGCCCTGTTCGCCGTGGCGCTGGCCGCCCGCGCAACGGGAGGGCTCAAGCTGACGGCGACGACGAAACAGCCATTGCTTCAGGTACTGCGCGGGCTGCTGCTGCCGCTGCAGATCGTCATGATCATTACCTCTTTCACGATGGTTGGGCTGGCGCATTCGCAGGCGATCCTTTCAGCGACACCGCTGTTCGTAGCGCTTCTGTCGATGCCGCTTCTGGGCGAGCGTGTCGGCTGGCGCCGATGGCTGGCAATCTCGGTTGGGCTCATCGGCGTACTTCTGATCCTGAAACCGGCCGAAGGCGCGTTCGAACTCACATTCCTGTTGCCCTTGGCCGCAGCACTTGTCTTTGCCCTCTATGTCATCGTCACGCGGCTGGTCAGCCGCGACGATCCGGCGATGACGAGCTTCTTCTACACCGGCATCGTCGGCGCCGTGGCGATCAGCCTTGTCGGCCCATTCTTCTGGACGACGCTGTCGCCACCCGATTGGGGTTGGATGCTGCTCTTGTGCCTCACGGGAACCACGAGCCATTATTTCCTCATCCGTGCCTATGACGTGCTGGACGCGGTCGCCGTCCAGCCTCTGACCTATCTGCAGCTGGTCTTCGCGTCGATCATGGGCGTCAGCCTCTTCGGTGAGACGCTGACCACCAACATGGTTGCCGGCTCGGTGCTCGTGGTTGCGGCCGGCATCTTCACCGTCTGGCGCGAGCGCGTCGTTGCCCGCCGCAAGGCGGGCCTGCCGTCGACCTGACGCGATATCGATATTTTGGCGAATCTTGCTATGGCTTCGCCTTGATGTTGTGCTCGGTTGGCTGCCCCAAAAGCCGATCAGGAGGAGTGCCATGACGTTTCCGTCCGCCGCCGTGCTGGTGTTTTCGACGCTCGCTGCCGTGAATTCCGAAGCTCTGGCGCAGGACAACGTCGCCTATATCGACGACCGATCGGATGGTGCAGCAGTCGTTCGCTCGCTCTACAACGCCATCAATCGCAAGGAATATGCGCGCGCCTACGGTTATTTCGGCGAATCGAAACCGGTTGGCGGTTACAGGACTTTCACGCGCGGTTACGACCGCACCGTTTCGGTCGAAATAAAGCTCGGCAAGGTGAAGACCGAGGCCGGCGCCGGCAGCATCTATTCGGCTGTTCCGGTGGCGGTGAAGTCGATCGAAAAACGTTCGCGGGTACGCTTCTTCGCCGGCTGCTACGTGACGCGGATCATCAATCCTTCGCTGCAGGTGCCGCCGTTCACGCCCTATCAGATCGAAGCGGCGCGCCTCAAGGAAGTGAAGGGACCGCTGGAGGCGGCCCTTCCGACCGTCTGCAACGCCCCGTGACGACGACCTCTACTGAATAGGTCCGCGCCGCTCCGCAAGGAATCTTGACCGTTCGAACACCAGGATTACGGCGAGCGCCATGATGAACGGGATGACGAGATAGAGGATCCGGAAGATCGCCAGCGCCGCCAGCACGTCGGCCGGATCCATTTCCGGCAGGGCGGCGATGAAGACGAGCTCAAGAACGCCAAGTCCGCCCGGCGCGTGCGACAAGAGTGCTGCCGAAAACGACGCCAGAAAGATCCCGAGAATGACGATGAAACCCGGATTGCCGGCTTCCGGCAGGGCGAAATAGATGATCCCGGCGGCACCGATCAGCTCGACCGGCGCGATCACCAGCTGCCGCAGCACGATCGAGGGCTTGGGATAATGCAGCTGGAACCAGCGTGTGCGGATCGACGGCAGGCCGACGAGGCTGCCGATCACATAGAGCGCGATCACGACCAGGATCAGCACGCCCGTCGTCAGCGACATTTCGACCGGCAGGAACTCGGCGAACCGCTCGATGATCTCCGGTTTGACCAGAAGCACGATCGCCGAGAGCATCAGGGTGCCGAGCGTAAAGGTGAACGAGCAGAAGGCGACGAGCACGCCGACTTCGCCCGGCGTCAGCCCTTTCGATCGGTAGGCCCGGTAGCGCACGACAGCGCCCGAAAAGACGGAGGCGCCAAGATTGTGCGAGAGCGCATAGGTGGTGAACGAGCAGACGGTGATGAACCACAGCGAGATACGATGGCCGAGGTGATCGAGCGCCAGCTTGTCGTAGCCGGCAAGTGCTGCATAGGCGACCAGCGTTGCGCCGATCGCCAGCAGCCAGCTTCTCAGGGAAATCGCCTTGAAGCTGGCGATGAATTCGTCCAGCGAGAGACCGCTCAGCTCGTGATAGAGCGCATGCACCGAAAAGATGATCGCCGCCAGCCCGACGACGGGCCAGAAATACGCGCGCAGCCTGCTCATACCGGTGTCGCGATCGCTGCAACAATCTTGGCCGAAGGCCCTTTCGACGGCGTCGCCTTTATCTCGGGACGCATCTGTTCATGAAAGCAGCCGCGATCGCGGCTCCAGCCCGTCACAGTTTCGCGTCCGGAACGCGACGTCTCGGTCCTCACACTTGCCAACGATCCAATTTCCCATTCTGATTTGTTTTGCAAAAGGGAAGCATCTGAGGTCGAGCAGGTCAAGGATCGATGCCCCGGCAGGAGCCGGTGTTTGGTCAAGAAATCGCGAACACGACACGGTAAAGCGGAGGCGGGCGGATGCAGAACGATGAGGAAAAGCCGATCGAGCCGGTTTTTCGCAATGGAACGGTGACGGTCGTCGGCGTGGTGCTGTCGTTTTCGCTGGGCTTTCTCACCCAGTGGGCAGCCAATCCGGTGCCATGGAATATGGGCGATCTTCCCGCCGTCATCCTGTTGGCGATCGGCATCCTTTTGCAGATGCATGCGCTCTGGGACTTTCTGCAGCTGCGGTCGCTGCAGCCAAAGGTCTACGGTCAGGCGACGCGCATCTTCTTCATCGGCGTAGTGGTTACCGGCAGCGGCGTGTTTGCAGCGCTTGTCGCCGACTTTGTCGTGATGATCTCGAAAGCGGGGTGATGGTCGTGGCGGGCTGACCCGCCACGACGTCGTTCGATATCAGGCGGCAAGCGCGTTCAGGATGCGGATCCAGGAACGAATGCCCTTGTGATAGGATTGCAGCTCGTATTTCTCGTTCGGCGAATGGATGCGGTCGTCCGAAAGGCCGAAGCCGACGAGCAGCGATTCCATGCCGAGCATCTTCTGGAAGTCGCCGACGATCGGGATCGAGCCGCCCATGCCGATGACCACGGCCGGCTTCGGCCATTCGTCGGAAAGGGCGAGCTTTGCCGTGTTGAGCAGGTTCGAATCGTAGGGCAGCTGGATTGCCGGCGAACCGCCATGGGCGTGAAATTCGACCGTGCAGTCCGCCGGCACCTTCGAGCGCACATAGGCGCGGAAAGCTTCGCGGATCTTCTCCGGGTTCTGGTTGCCGACCAGGCGGAAGGAGACCTTGGCGGAAGCCTGCGCGGCAATCACCGTCTTGAAGCCTTCGCCGGTGTAGCCGCCGGTGATGCCGTTGATCTCGGCGGTCGGGCGGGCCCAGGTGAGTTCGAGGACCGAACGGTTCTTTTCACCAGACGGGATCGACAGGCCGATTTCGCCGAGGAATTTTTCCGCGGTCTGGCCAAGCGTCTCCCATGCAGCCTTGATCTGGGCCGGGGTTTCCTCGACGCCTTCGTAGAAGCCTTCGAGCGTCACGCGGCTGTTTTCGTCATGAAGCCCGGCGAGGATGCCGGTCAGGATGCGGATCGGGTTGGCGGCAGCACCACCGAAATAGCCCGAATGCAGGTCGCGGTCGGCCGCCTTGATGATGACTTCCTCGCCGACGAGCCCGCGCAAGCCCGCCGAGATCGCAGGCGTGTCCCGGTCCCACATGCTGGTATCGCAGACAAGTGCATAGTCGGCTTTGAGTTCGGCCGCATTGGCTTCGAGGAAAGGTTTTAGCGACGGCGAGCCGGACTCTTCCTCACCTTCGAACAGGATCGTGACGCGGCAGGGCAGCGAACCGTGGACTTCCTTGTAGGCGCGGGCGGCTTCGACGAAGGTCAAGAGCTGGCCCTTGTCGTCGGCGGTGCCTCGGCCGGTGATGACCTTGCGGCCGGGCTCCAGCTCCTTGACGCCGGGTTCGAACGGATCGGTGTCCCACAGGTTCAGGGGATCGACCGGCTGGACGTCGTAATGCCCGTAGAACAGCACATGCGGGGCATCGGCGGTGGCGCCGGCGTGATGGGCAACTACCATCGGATGTCCGGGAGTGTCGCGGATCGAGGCGTCGAAGCCGAGGCCGTTCAGTTCCGCGACCAGCCATTCGGCGGCCTTGCGGCAATCGGCCTTGAAGGCCGGATCGGTCGAGATCGACTTGATGCGCACGAGGTCGAAAAGCCTGTCCAGGCTCTTCGGCAGGTTTGCGTCTGCGCGCTCGAGAATGGGGGTGATATCTGCCATCATGCATATCCTTGCTTCAAGTTTTGCCGGAACCTACTGCATGACGCCGCAAATCGGAATCGATTTCAGCAGCGAAATCATGCGGCCGTTCGACGGGCGGCAGCGATTTTGGCGTGTCCGAACGAACCCGCTCAGGTTGTTTAGAACCTCATGCGGGTGGATTTAAGCCAAATTTTTTGATGGAACGATTAGGGAGACGTGTTGCCTGTCACGCGGCACCGCCGTCACGCGCGGCATGGGCAAGCGCCATGCGCATGTATTCGAGCATGAGTTCGCGCTCGAATTGCCTGAGGCCTGATAACAGCGACTGATCGGCGGCAAGCGCTGCCTCCTTGGCCGCCGCCTCGATTTCCCTCGCCCTCTCGGTCAGGAAGATTTGCTGCGAACGCTTGTCCTGCGGATGTTTGCGCCTGACGATGAGCCCGTCGCGTTCCATTCTCGCCAGCGTGTTGGCCATGGTCGCCTGTTCGATGTCGAGCCTGTCGAGAAGCTGTTTCTGGGTCAGACCCTCCTCGGCCCATAGTTCCAACAGGACGGGAAACTGCCCGGGCGCGAAGCCGAGCTTCTGACCGCGCTCCTGAAGTGCACGCGAGAAGCTTTTGGCCAGCAGGCTGGCCAGGTAAGTCGCAGATTCCATACGGTTGAAGGCCATGCTCCAGTGGGTACGCTCGAAGCGGCGCGAAGACAAGTTACAAAGCAGGCGATGGACTTGAGAAAGCCTTATCTCACAAGGATTTGACAAGGACTTGACCCAACCAACGAGAAACCGCCACGGCGCGGAGGCGGCGCCGTGGCGGTTCTCTGAAAACGGGACAAAGGCCCGGAGAGGGGGATAAGGCCTTTGTCCTCATCTGGTGCGGGCGGGGGACAGGCCAATCACCAGAAGACGGCATCACTCGGTGCCGTTGACTAAGATTTGAGGATTCAAATGTGGCTTTTCAAGGATTGGGCCAATGAATCGCACATTACAAATGCGTAACGTTTCTGTGAAAGCCGGACATTGCTCAAGCGCCCTTCGAGCGCCGGTTCCGCAAGGCAAAAATGACCTCCACGGCGCCGATCGCGATTGCAGTCGCCAACGCTGATTTCGCCACATCGCGGGCCGATTGATCCGGCCTGATGCACATGACGATAATGAAGGCGACGAAAAGTGCGGCCCGAGCGATCGCGTATTCGACCTTCTGCCACAGTGGCCACGGCGCGGCGTCCGCCCGTCTGAAATGGGCATCGAGCCCCGTCGTCGCAAGCAGATAGATCGGCGCAAAGACGGTCTTGATGACGACAAGGAATGCCGGATCGCTCAACAGCCAGGAAATGACGAAACAGACTCCGGCAAACCCTGAAAGAACAAGGTACTGTCTCAGTGCATATTGCACGTCATGCGGCATCGCTTGCTCCTCTGTGACAGCTGGACATTGTAGTGTTCGACGAGAAAACCGCAATGGACGTTTGGCTCACCCCGCGCTATCCATTGCCCATGAAAAACGGTGATCACCTCTTCCTCGTCGACGGCTCCGGATTCATCTTCCGGGCGTTCCACGCCATCCCGCCGCTCAACCGCAAATCCGATGGCCTTCCGGTCAATGCGGTGTCCGGTTTCTGCAACATGTTGTGGAAGTTGCTCACCGATGCGCGCGACACCTCCGTCGGCGTGACGCCGACGCATTTCGCCGTCATTTTCGACTATTCCTCGAAAACGTTCCGAAACGAACTCTACGATCTCTACAAGGCCAATCGCTCGGCGCCGCCTGAGGATCTGATCCCGCAGTTCGGGCTGATCCGCCACGCCACGCGCGCCTTCAACCTGCCTTGCATCGAGAAGGAAGGGTTTGAGGCCGATGACCTGATCGCCACCTATACGCGCCTTGCCGAAAAGGCGGGCGCCAGCGTCACCATCATCTCCTCCGACAAGGACCTGATGCAACTCGTGACGCCGAACGTCTCGATGTACGACAGCATGAAGGACAAGCAGATCTCGATCCCGGAAGTGATCGAGAAATGGGGTGTGCCGCCGGAAAAGATGATCGATCTTCAGGCGATGACCGGCGACTCGACCGACAACGTGCCTGGCATCCCCGGCATCGGCCCCAAGACCGCGGCGCAATTGCTGGAGGAATACGGCGATCTCGATACGCTGCTGGCGCGTGCGGGCGAAATCAAGCAGGCCAAGCGCCGCGAAAACATCATCGCCAATGCCGACCTTGCCCGCCTGTCACGCCAGTTGGTGACGCTGCGCACCGACACGCCGCTCGACGTCCCTCTCGAGGAGCTGCATCTCGAACCGCAGGATGGGCCGCGCCTCGTCGCCTTCCTGAAGGCGATGGAATTCACCACGCTCACCCGTCGCGTGGCCGCCGCCACCGATACGGACGCCGATGTGGTCGAACCGGCCGCGGTGCCGGTCGAGTGGGGCGCGGATGCGCGCGGACCGGATCTCGACAAGGCTGCGGCTGCCCCGGCGTCGTCGAGTGCCGGCGAGGCCGCGCCTGCGGCCGTGAGCCAGGTAGCCTCCACGGGCGAGGCCACTGACGCCACACCAGAGGCGCTCGCACAATCGCGCGCAGCCCTTTTCGCCAGCGCTACCATCGACCACTCGCGGTATGTCGCGATCCGCGATCTGCCGACGCTCGACGCCTGGATTGCCGACGCCAAGGACGCGGGCCTCGTCGCCTTCGACACCGAAACGACGTCGCTCGATGCCATGCAGGCCGAGCTCGTCGGCTTCTCGCTGGCGCTTGCTGACTATGGCAAGGACCCTTCGGGAACGGTGATCCGCGCCGCCTATGTGCCGCTGATCCATAAAACAGGAGTGGGCGATCTTCTCGGCGGCGGCCATGCTGAAAACCAGATTCCGGTGCGCGAGGCGCTCAGCCGGCTGAAGGTGCTGCTTGAAGATCCTTCGGTGTTGAAAGTCGCACAGAACCTCAAATACGACTACCTCCTCATGAAGCGACACGGCATCACCGTCCAGGGCTTCGACGACACCATGCTGATGTCCTACGTCGTTGATGCCGGCAACGGCACGCACGGGATGGATGCGCTGTCGGAGCGCTGGCTCGGTCACAAGCCGCTCGCCTACAAGGACATGACCGGCAGCGGCAAATCGTCGGTGACCTTCGATTATGTCGATATCGACCGCGCCACCGCCTATGCCGCCGAGGATGCCGAAGTCACCCTGCGCCTCTGGCACGTGCTGAAGCCGCGGCTGGTGGCCAAGGGGCTGGTGCGCGTCTATGAGCGGCTGGAGCGCCCGCTCGTGCCGGTGCTGGCCCACATGGAAGAGCGCGGTATCACCATCGATCGCCAGATCCTGTCGCGCCTCTCCGGCGAACTGGCGCAAGGGGCAGCGGCGCTCGAAGACGAGATCTACAAGTTAGCCGGCGAAACATTTACCGTCGGCTCGCCCAAGCAGCTCGGCGATATCCTCTTCGGCAAGATGGGGCTGCCCGGCGGTTCGAAGACCAAGACCGGCCAATGGTCGACCTCGGCGCAGGTGCTCGAGGATCTCGCGGCGGAGGGCCACGAACTGCCGCGCAAGATCGTCGACTGGCGCCAGATGACCAAGTTGAAGTCGACCTATACGGACGCCTTGCCGGGTTTCGTCCATCCGGAAACCAAACGCGTCCACACCTCCTATGCGCTGGCGGCGACGACGACGGGACGCCTGTCCTCGTCCGACCCGAACCTGCAGAACATCCCGGTGCGCACCGCCGAAGGCCGCAAGATCCGCACGGCCTTCATTGCCACATCAGGTCACAAGCTGGTTTCGGCCGACTACAGCCAGATCGAACTGCGCGTGCTTGCCCATGTCGCCGACATCCCGCAGCTTCGCCAGGCCTTTGCCGATGGCGTCGACATTCACGCGATGACGGCTTCGGAGATGTTCGGCGTTCCTGTCGCGGGCATGCCGAGCGAAATCCGCCGGCGGGCGAAGGCCATCAACTTCGGCATCATCTACGGTATCTCCGCTTTCGGCCTTGCCAACCAGTTGTCGATCGAGCGCTCGGAAGCCAGCGACTACATCAAGAAGTATTTCGAGCGTTTCCCCGGCATTCGCGACTACATGGAAAACACCAAGGCCTTTGCCCGCGAGCACGGCTATGTCGAAACGATCTTCGGGCGGCGTGCACATTACCCCGACATTCGCTCGTCGATCCCCTCGCATCGCGCCTTCAACGAGCGCGCTTCGATCAACGCGCCGATCCAGGGGTCCGCAGCTGATATCATCCGTCGTGCCATGGTGAAAATCGAGCCGGCGCTGAGTGAGGCGAAGCTTTCCGCCCGCATGCTGCTGCAGGTGCACGACGAACTGATCTTCGAGGTCGAGGATGCCGACGTCGAGCGGACCATCCCGATCGTCGTGTCGGTGATGGAAAATGCCGCGATGCCGGCGCTCGACATGCGGGTACCGCTCAAGGTCGATGCCCGCGCCGCGATGAACTGGGACGAGGCGCACTGAGGTTTCCCTGAGGGATTCCATCAGCGACCTTGCATCGACAGCTGCGGTTATTCTTGCAGAAGGCGGCCACGACGGCCGCCTTCTGCCTGTCGGCGTATCACGATGATAGAAAGCGCATGCCGCCGCCGTCTCAGCGGTTGCGGTCGTCCTCGTCTCCCCCTAGGCAGCGATCGGGGAGGGCGCTAGCGCGCCCGGCAGAGCCGCCGATCGGAGGAGACCATGGCCACCAACACATTCATCCTTGTGCTGTCCTGTGACGACAAGCCGGGCATCGTTGCCGCAGTGACGACGGAGCTGGCCGGCCTTGGCGCGAATATCGCCGAGAGCAGCCAGTTCTGGGATCGGCACACCAACAGCTTCTTCATGCGCATCGCCTTCCAGGCGCCCGATGGCATGACGCGGGACGACGTCGAGCGGGCGTTGCGGCCGGCGGTCGACCGGTTCCAGATGCGCACCGCGCTGACGGAAGCCGCACGCAAGCCGAAGATCGTCATCCTGGTGTCGAAGTTCGACCATGCGCTCCTGCGTCTGCTCTACCAGATCCGCGTCGGCTGGCTGAACGCCGAGGTCGCCGCCATCGTTTCCAATCACGAGGACAGCCGGCGCACGGCGGAACTCGAGGCGATCCCGTTTCATCATTGGACGGGATCGAAGACCAACAGGGAAGAGCAGGAGGAAAAGCTGTTGCGCCTGACGCAGGAGACCGGCGCCGATCTGGTGATCCTGGCGCGGTACATGCAGGTGTTTTCGGACAATCTGTCAAAGCGCCTCTACGGCAAGGCGATCAACATCCATCACTCGTTCCTGCCGTCGTTCAAGGGGGCCAGGCCCTACCACCAGGCCCACGAACGCGGCGTCAAGCTGATTGGCGCCACGGCCCACTACGTCACCCCGGATCTCGACGAGGGGCCGATCATCGAGCAGGAAACCGAACGTGTCAGCCACGCGCTGACGGCGGAGGACTTCGTCGCCAGCGGCCGTGACATCGAAAGCCGCGTGCTGGCCCGTGCCGTCAAGCTGCACCTGGAACGGCGGGTGATGCTCAACGGCCATAAGACCGTCGTCTTCAGCTGACGGTGGATAGTGCAGAACGGGCGGCGGAGGGCGTGCGGAAGCTCGAAAACAGCCGCCTCAGCCCGTCACGCCCTTCGGCGACGATGTCGAACGGGCGACCAAAGAGCAGCCACTGGGTGCAAAGCCCAAGCATCATCCAGTGAAGCGTGCGGGTCGCCGACGTGGGCGTCCAGCTGTCCTGCATGTAGCCCTTGGCAAGGGCGCGGGAAAAGGCCAGTTCGAGCAGGGCATTATGATGTTCGTCGAGTTCCTTGTGGCGGGTCAGGACCTCGCTCATGTCGCCGTCGTAGTTGGTGCGCAGCATGATGGTGAGAATGCGCTGGCGCTGCTCGTCGGCGGCCAGGATATCGATCCAGGCGCCCATGGCGTCCTCGACGATTGCCAGCGTATCGGCGGCCTCGGCCTCGATTTCCTGGGCGATCATGTCTTCCTGGGGCAGCGGCACGGCATCGTGCAGGGCCAGGAAAAGATCGGTCTTGTTGGCGAAGTGCCAGTAGATGGCGCCGCGGGTCACGCCCGCTTCCTTGGCCACTTCCTCAAGCGTGGTGTTTGAAACACCCTTTTCGTAGAACACACGTTCAGCGGCGCTCAGGATCTTCTGCCGGGTTGCCTCCGCATCGGCTTTCGTTCTGCGCATTCATTCCTCCTTGCAGAACGGCCCGCCGAGAGGGCGGGCCGTCGATAGCAGTGTTATTCGGCGGGTGTTGGGGTCTCGGCTGCAGCCGGTGTGGCTTCTACCTTCTTGCGTCCGAACAGCTTCGTGACGAACACGAAGAACACCGGAACGAAGAAGATCGCCAGCACCGTTGCCGAGATCATACCACCCATCACGCCGGTACCGATGGCGCGCTGGCTGCCAGAGCTTGCGCCGGTGGCAATCGCCAGCGGCAGAACGCCGAGCGTGAAGGCGAGCGACGTCATCAGGATCGGGCGGAAGCGTAAGTGTGCTGCCTCCAGCGTCGCATCGATCAGCGATTTGCCCTGTTCACGCAGTTCCTTGGCGAACTCGATGATCAGGATGGCGTTCTTCGCCGACAGGCCGATGATCGCGATCAGGCCGACCTTGAAGTACACGTCGTTCGGCATCTCGCGCATGGTCACGGCAAGCACCGAACCGATGACGCCGAGCGGAACCACCATGATGACCGCCACCGGGATCGACCAGCTCTCATAGAGCGCAGCCAGGCACAGGAAGACGAGCAGGCACGACAGCGCGATCAAGAGAGGCGCCTGGGTACCCGACTGGATTTCCTGCAGGGACTGGCCGGTCCATTCGTAACCGAAGCCTGCCGACAGTTCGCCCGCAAGCCGCTGCATTTCGTTGATCGCGTCACCGGAGGAGTAACCCGGAGCCGCTTCGCCGCTGATGCGTACCGACGGGTAGCCGTTGTAGCCGATCGTCTGGGTCGAGGCCTTGACCCACTCCACCGTCGCGAAGGCGGAGAGCGGGACCATGCCGCCATTGGCGTTGCGGACGTTGAGGTTCAACAGATCCGCCGTCTGCATGCGCTGACCCTCGTCCGCCTGCACCGTCACGCGCTGCATGCGGCCGGCATTCGGGAAGTCGTTGACATAAGACGAGCCAAGGTTGGTCGAGATCGTCGAGTTGATGTCCGCAAAGGTCACGCCGAAGGTATTGGCCTTTTCGCGGTCGATGGCCACGCTGACCTGAGCCGCATCGGGCATGCCTTCGAAGCGAACCCCGGTCACGATCTTGCTCTGAGCCGCAAGGCCGAGAAGCTGGTCGCGTGCCTGGGACAAAGCCGCTTCGCCGAGACCGCCACGATCCTGCAGGCGGAAGGAGAAGCCCCCGGTGGTGCCGAGGCCCTGGATCGCCGGCGGCGACAGCGCGAAGCTGATCGCATCCTTGATCTGGCTCATGGCCATGGTGGCCCGCATGGCGATCGATTGAGCGGCGTTGTCGGCGTCGCGTTCCTTCCAGTCCTTCAGCGTCACGAAGGCGAGCGCTGCGTTCTGTCCGGTGCCGAAGAAGGAGAAGCCGTTGATCGCGATGATGCGTTCGACAGCCGGCTCCTGGCCGAAGATCTTCTCCGCCTGTTCCACCACCTCGGTCGTACGGTTGCCCGTCGCTTCGGAGGGGAGCTGCATCATGACGATCACGAAGCCCTGGTCTTCGTCCGGAAGGAACGACGACGGCAGCTTCATGAACAGCCAGCCGAGGCCGGCCAAGACGGCGATGTAGACGATCATGTAGCGACCGGTGCGGTGGACCAGGCGCTTCACGATGCCGCTATAGCCGTGCGAGGTCTTGTCGAAGCTGCGGTTGAACCAGCCGAAGAAGCCGCGCTTGGCGTGGTGGTGGCCCTTCGGAACCTGCTTCAGGAAGCTGGCGCACAGCGCCGGCGTCAGCGACAGCGCGAGCAGTGCCGAGAACAGGATCGACACGACCATGGTCAGCGAGAACTGGCGATAGATCACGCCGACGGCGCCCGGGAAGAAGGCCATCGGAATGAACACCGAAGCCAGCACCAGCGTGATGCCGATGACGGCGCCGGTGATCTGCTTCATTGCCTTGCGGGTGGCGTCCTTCGGTGTCAGCCCCTCTTCGGACATGATGCGTTCGACGTTCTCGACGACGATGATCGCATCGTCGACCAGGATGCCGATCGCCAGCACCATGCCGAACATGGTCAGAACGTTGATCGAGAAGCCCATCGCCAGCATCACCGCGCAGGTGCCCAGAAGAGCGACCGGCACGACGAGTGTCGGGATGATGGTGTAGCGGATGTTCTGCAGGAACAGGAACATCACGATGAAGACGAGCGCGACCGCTTCGACCAGCGTCGAAAGCACCTTCTCGATGGAAACGGCAACGAACGGCGAGGTGTCGTAGGGAACCGAATATTCCAGGCCCTCCGGGAAGAACTTCGACAGTTCGTCCATGCGCTCCTTGATCGCCGTCGAGGTCGACATCGCGTTGCCGCTTGGCGACAGCTGTATGGCGATAGCCGCGGACGGCTTGCCGTTCAGGCGGGTCGAAAACGCGTAGCTTTCGCCGCCGATCTCGACGCGGGCAACGTCGCGCAGACGAACGGAGGAGCCGTCCGGATTGGCGCGAAGCACGATCGCTCCGAATTCCTCGGCGCTCGACAGCTGACCCTTGACGACAACAGGAGCACTGATCTGCTGCGTGATCGGGTTCGGCTGTGCGCCGATCGAGCCGGATGCGATCTGGGCGTTCTGGGCCTGGATGGCATTCGTCACGTCGCCGGCGGTCAGGTTGAGGCCGAGCATCTTGTCCGGATCGAGCCAGATGCGCATCGAGCGTTCGGTCGCAAACAGCTGCGCACGGCCGACGCCGGGCACGCGCTGGACTTCGTTCAGCACGTTGCGGCTGAGATAGTCGCCGAGACCGATGGCGTCCATAGAGCCGTCGGTCGAGGTGAGCGCGACGATCATCAGGAAGCCGGAACCGGCTTCGTCGACCTGTACGCCCTGGCGCTTGACCGAATCGGGCAGGCGCGGTTCGACGCGGCGAACGCGGTTCTGAATGTCGACGGCCGCCTGTCCCGGATCTGTACCGGGTGCAAAGGTGGCGCTGATGTCGACCGAGCCGGCAGCGCTGGAGGTCGATTCGAAATAGAGCAGGCCTTCGACGCCGTTCAGCTCGTTTTCGATCAGCCGGGTGACGCTCTGATAGGTGTCCTGCGACGAAGCGCCGGGGTAGCTCGTGTTGATGGAGATCTGCGGCGGCGCAACATCAGGATATTGCGATACCGGCAACAGCGGTATCGCGATGATGCCGGCGAGCATGATGAAGATCGCCACCACCCAGGCAAAAATAGGCCTGTCGATGAAAAAACTAGGCATTAATCAGCACTCACTCTGTGGCTTCAGCGGGCTTTGCGTCGGTCGCCGCGGTCGTCTGGGCTGCTTCGGCCGCCGGCTTTGCATTCGGATCCCAGTCGGTCGGCTCCACCGGCGCGCCGGGGCCGATCTTCTGGAAGCCTTCGACGATGACCTTTTCGCCGGGCTTCAGCCCCGAGGCCACCTGCCAGCGGGTTCCGACCGTGCGTCCAAGTGTGACGTTGCGGAACTCGACCTTCTTGTCGGCGGCCACGACATAGACCTGCGACTGGCCGGCATTGTTGCGCTGGACAGCCTGCTGCGGCACGGTGATCGCGTCCTTCTCGACACCCTGCTGGACCAGCACGCGGACATACATGCCCGGCAATAGGTCGCCGTCGGGATTGGGGAACTCGCCGCGCAGCGTTACCTGGCCGGTCGTCGCGTCAACGGCCGCTTCCGAGAACAGGAGCTTGCCCTTGTGTTCATAAGGCGTGCCGTCGTCGAGGATCAGTTGAACCTCGGCCTCCTGGTCACCGCTCATCATCTGGCCGGCTTCAAGCGCCTTGCGCAGGCGGATGAGATCGGTCGCCGACTGGGTAAAGTCGGCATAGAGCGGATCGAGTTGCTGGATCGTGGCGAGGTTTTCCGAGCTGTTGGCGCTGACGAGCGCACCCTCGGTGATGAGAGCGCGTCCGATCTGGCCGCTGATCGGGGCGGTCACGTTGGCGTATTGCAGGTCGAGCTTGGCAGCGGCCAAGCCCGCCTGGGCGATGGCGACGTCGGCGTTTGCTGCAGCCAGCAGGCCGTTTGCATCGTCGAACTGCTGGGCGGCGACGACGTTTGCCTTCTTCAGAGCTTCCTGTCGGGCAGCCTTCTGTTCGGCCTGGAGATGCACGGCCTGGGCGCGGCGCAGGGTCGCTTCGGCCTTTTCGACCTGGACCTGGAAGGGAGCAGGGTCGATGCGGTAGAGCACGTCACCTTCCTTGACCTTCGAGCCCTGCTGGAAGACGCGTTCGACGACGATGCCGGAAACGCGCGGACGAACTTCGGCGACGCGCGTCGCGGTGATGCGGCCCGGCAGTTCATTGGTGATCGGCAGCGTCTCGGATGCGGTCGTGAAGACAGCGACGGCCGATGGCGGGAAGGCGGGAGCGGCCTGTTCTTCGTCTTTCTGGCAGCCGGAAAGGAGAATCACGGTTGCCAAGGCGGCGGCCAGTGTCGGTCGGTTCATGCGCATAGCGATGTCCATATTCGGTGACCGTGCGCAGCCAGTGCGTATCGCAGGGCTGCGCGGTCCGGAAGTGAAGGGAAGCAATTACCAGTATCGGGATGGGAAAATACCGGAACGCTAATATACAAACACAAATGTATGTTAATTTGCGCCGCAGTGCAACACCGTGATGCAGCGCGTTGAATCGATCAAAAAAATCAGCCGCCGCAGTGCTTTCGGCACCACGGCGGCTTGATATCACTAAGGTGTGATCCGGGTTTGTCGCCGGATTATCGTCTCAGGCGAGGACGCGGTCGTCGGCACCGAAGCGGTGCATGCTGCCGACCATCGGCGTCGCAAAGACAATGTCATCAGGCGCGTAGCGGTGTTCGCCAAACAGCCGAACGGTGATCAGACCGACCTGGTCGGACTCGATATAGACAATCGTGTCGGCGCCCAGATGCTCGACGTGGATGACCTTGCCCTTCCAGTCGCCACTCTCGCGCGACAGACCGATATGTTCCGGCCGGATGCCGATCGTCTTGGCGCCGGGATCGCCGAGGCGGGCGCCGTCGACGAAGTTCATCTGCGGCGAGCCGATGAAGCCACCGACGAAGACATTGGCCGGCCGGTTGTAGAGATCCATCGGCGAGCCGATCTGCTCGATCTGGCCGGCGTTCAGCACCACGATCTTGTCGGCCAGCGTCATCGCTTCGACCTGATCATGGGTCACGTAGATCATCGTGGCCTTCAGGCTGCGATGCAGCCGGGCGATCTCGAGCCGGGTGTTGACGCGCAAGGCCGCATCGAGGTTCGACAAGGGCTCGTCGAACAGGAACAGCTTCGGTTCGCGCACGATGGCGCGGCCGATGGCGACACGCTGGCGCTGGCCGCCGGAAAGTTCCGCCGGGCGCCGGGCGAGATAGGGGTCGAGCGACAGCATGCTGGCGGCCTTGCCGACCTTGTCCTCGATTTCAGCTTTCGGCTTGCCGGCCTGCTTCAGGCCCAGGCCCATATTGTCCTTCACCGTCAGGTGCGGATAGAGCGCATAGGACTGGAATACCATGGCGATGCCGCGCTTGGCGGGGGCCACGTGTCCGACTTCGACGCCGTCGATCTGGACGCTGCCGGAGGTCGCGTCCTCAAGGCCGGCAATGGTGCGCAGCAATGTCGACTTGCCGCAGCCGGAAGGACCCACGAAGATGACGAACTCGCCGTCCTTCACTTCCAGGTCGATGCCCTTGAGAACCTCATGGTTTCCGTAGGCCTTGCGGATGGATTTGAGTTGAAGTGATCCCACCTAATTGCCCCTCTTAAAGTTTGACCGGCTGACCGGTGCGGACGCTTTCATCAGCCGCAAGGCAGATGCGCAGCGACTGGACGGCGTCGTTCATGTGGCGGTCGAGATTGATATCTTCGCGAATGGCCTTCAGCACATAGGCCTGCTCACGATCGCAGAGTTCCTGATGGCCGGGCTCTCCGTCCATTGTCAGGTCCTCGTCCGGCTTGAGAAAGCGACCATTGGGACCAGTTTCCGCATTGTGCACGCGAATGACCGAGGTCTTGGTGTGTGTGTCGATATCGTCCGACTTGGCATTCGGATCCATGACGATCGACACGGAGCCCTTTGGCGACATGACGTCCTTCACGAAGAAGGCGGTCTCCGAAATCATCGGACCCCAGCCGGCCTCGTACCAGCCGGCCGACCCGTCTTCGAAGATCACCTGCAGGTGGCCGTAATTGTACATGTCCGAAGCGATTTCGTCGGAAAGACGCAGGCCCATGCCGCGCACCTCCACCGGCTTGGCGTCGGTGATCTGGCACATGACGTCGACATAATGCACGCCGCAGTCGACGATCGGCGGGGTCGTCTGCATCAGCGACTTGTGGGTCTCCCAGGTCGGACCGCTCGACTGCTGGTTCAAGTTCATGCGGAAGACGTAAGGACCGCCGAGTTTGCGGGCTTCGGCGATCAGCCGGATCCACGAGGGGTGGTGGCGCAGGATGTAGCCGATGATCAGCTTGCGGCCATGCTTCCTGGCGGCAGCAACGACCCGTTCGGCGTCTGCGACCGTCGTTGCCAGCGGCTTCTCCACGAACACGTCGCAGCCGGCTTCGAAGGCGGCAACCGCATAGTCGGCATGGCTGTCGGAATAGGTACAGACCGAGCAGAGTTCGGGTTTCAGTTCCTCAAGCGCCGTCTTGAAGTCAGGATGGATCTCGTAGCCGCGCAGTTCCTCCGGAAGCTCCACCTTGGAGCGGTTGACCAGCCCGACGATCTCGAAGCCGGGATTGTTGTGATAGGCCAGCGCATGGCTGCGGCCCATATTGCCGAGACCCGCGACGAGGACCCGGACCGGTTTGCTGTTTGAACTCACTTGACTGCTCCTGCGGTGATGCCGCGGATCAGCTGCCGCGAGAAAATGACATAGAGGACGAGAACCGGAAGGATGGCGAGCGACAGGGCCGCAAGCACGGCGTTCCAGTTGGTGACGAACTGGCCGATGAAGATCTGCGAGCCGAGCGTGACCGTCTTGGTTGCTTCTGCCGGCGCCAGGATCAATGGGAACCACAGATCGTTCCAGATCGGGATCATCGTGAACACGGCAACCGTTGCCATCGCCGGCCGGATCAGCGGCAGCACGAGGCGGAAGAAGATCGAGTATTCCGACAGCCCGTCGATGCGGCCGGCATTCTTCAGGTCATCCGAAACCGTGCGCATGAACTCCGACAGGATGAACACCGCGAGCGGTAGCCCCTGTGCGGTATAGACGAGGATCAGCGCCGTCAGCGTGTTGACGAGGTTGGCAGCGACCATGCCCTGAAGGATGGCGACGGTGCCGAGCCGGATCGGGATCATGATGCCGATCGCGAGATAGAGCCCCATCAGCGTATTGCCGCGGAAGCGGTATTCCGACAGCGCGAACGCGGCCATGGCGCCGAACAACAGCACCAGCGCGATCGCGACGACCGTGACGATGAAGCTGTTCTGGAAGTAGGTCGCGAAATCGCCCTGGCCGAGCACCGTCTGGTAGCCGATCAGGCTGAAGGTCTCGGGCGTCGGGACCGTCAACGGCGCCCGGAAGATCGCGTTGCGATCCTTGAACGAGTTGATGATCGTCAGGAACACCGGAAACAGCGAGATGAGCGTATAGGCGATCAGCGCGATGTGGACGAAGCCGGTGCGGAAAATGGAGTGGCGTGCTTGCGACATCTCGGCCTCCCTTAGAACTGATAGCGGCGCATGCGGCGCTGGATGACGAAGAGGTAGAGCGAGACGCCGGCGAGGATGATCAGGAACATCACCGTTGCGATCGTCGCGCCCATCGAGCGGTCGCCCAGCTGCAGCTGGAAGCCGAAGAAGGTGCGGTAGAGCAGCGTGCCGAGAATGTCGGTCGAGCCATCAGGACCGGCAAGCGCGCCCTGCACGGTGTAGACCAGGTCGAAGGCGTTGAAGTTGCCGACGAAGGTCAGGATCGAGATGATGCCGATCGCGGGCAGGATCAGCGGCAGCTTGATCTTCCAGAACTGGCTCCAGCCGGTGACGCCGTCGCATTCGGCGGCTTCGATCACTTCATCGGGAATGTTGAGCAGGGCGGCGTAGATCAGCATCATCGGGATGCCGACATATTGCCAGACCGAGATCAACGACACGGCGATCAGGGCCGAGCCTGGCCTGCCGAGCCAGGGCGCAAACATCGACTTGAGGCCGACGAGATCGAGCATCCAGGGCGCGACACCCCAGATCGGCGACAGGATCAGCTTCCAGATGAAGCCGACGATAACGAAGGAAAGCAGCGTCGGCAGGAAGATCGCCGTGCGGTAGAACGTGACGAAACGCAGCTTCGGAATGGACAGCATGGCCGCCAGCGCAACGCCGATCGGATTCTGCACGCACATGTGAATGATGAAGAAGATGACGTTGTTCTTCAGCGCGTTCCAGAAGTCGTGCGCCCAGCGCTCCTCGCCGAACAGGACCTGGAAGTTTGCGAGACCAACGAAGGTCGGCTGGCCGTCGACCGTGTTGTATAGCGAGAGACGCAGCGTCTCGATCAACGGCAGGATCATCACCGCCGTGTAGACCAGAAGGGCCGGCAGCAGAAAGATGAGGATGTGCCAGCGTTTCGGCCGTCTCACGGTCGGCTGTCCCTCTTGCAGTGAAGTGACGTTGCTCATTGATCGTACCCGCTTGTTCGACCGGTTCCCCAGGGCGTCATGATGCACGTCGACGCCACACGGCCGGTCTTGCCGCATAACGCCTGCCCCGATCCGGGCTCATGACGAAGGTTAAGGCTATCGCGTTCTTTTGCAAACGACTGCGTCGGGGACCTCCCCATCAAGGGGAGGTCGAGGACGCTGCGGCTGGGGGAGTGCCTCCTTGGGCAATGTCCTCCCGCCCGGCCCTTGCTGCATGTTTCCTCAATCCTATCCGATTTGAGGACAAAAACATTCAGCAATTCAAAGTGCTACAGCGACCTTTGTGCGTCCGACAAGACGCGCGGCGCTGTAGGGCCGACCCTCCCCCGAAGGGGAGGGAACCAGTTGCGCTTACTTCGCCGGCTTGTACCAGCCGTCGAGACCCTTCTGCAGCTTTTCGGCCGCAACCTCAGGCGTATCCGTGCCGTTGATGACGTTGGCCGATTCAACCCAGGTTTCGTTCTCGAGGCTCGGCGTACCGCGCGCCAGGATCTGGTAGGTCGAGCGGATCGTCGGCTTGCACTTTTCGCGCCAGGAAACGAATTCCTGAGCGAGCGGATCGGTCATCTTCACCGGGGTCGAATTGAGGCTGAAGAAGCCCGGCAGCGAATTGGCGTAAATCTCGGCGAATTCCGGCGAAGCGACCCAGGTAAGGAAGGTCTTGGCTTGCTCGGCGTGCGCACTCTTGGCGTTCAGACCGACGCCGATGTCGTTGTGGTCGGAGATGTAGCAAGCGTCGCCGGCGTTCTTAACCGGAGGCGGGAAGGCGCCCATCTTGAACTGGGCCTGGGTGTTGAACAGGCCGATTTCCCACGAGCCGGCCGGATAGATCGCGGCGCGGCCGAGCGTGAACAGGTTCTGGCTGTCCGGATAGGTCTGGGCCTCGAAGCCGTCGCCGAGATAGTCCTTCCACTTGGCGAGAACGCGATAGGGCTCGACCCACGGTTCATCGGTCAGCTTCTGCTCGCCCTTGATCAGCGCAGCGCGGCCTTCTTCACCCTTCCAGTAGGTCGGGCCGATGTTCTGGTAGCCCATGGTCGCGGCTTCCCAGAGATCCTTGGTGCCCATCGCCATCGGGATGTAGTTGCCGTCGGCCTTGATCTTGTCGAGAGCTGCGAAGAATTCGGCTTCCGTCGTCGGGATCTGGATGCCGAGCTGGTCGAAGGCGTCCTTGTTGTAGATGAAGCCGTGGATGACCGAAGCCATCGGCACGCAGAAGGTGGCCGAGCCATCGTCTGTCGTCCAGGCGGACTTGGCGACCGGGGAGAAATTTTCCATACCCGGCAGCGCCGTCAGGTCGGCAAGGTGCTTCTTGTTGTAGAGTTCGAGCGAGACATCGAACGGACGGCAGGTGATGAGGTCGCCCGCGGAGCCGGCGTCGAGTTTGGCGTTCAGCGCCGCGTTGTACTCGGTCGGCGCCATCGGGGCGAACTTGACCTTGATGCCGGGGTTCTTGGCTTCGAAAGCCGGGATCAGCTTTTCCTGCCAGATCGCCAGGTCGTCGTTGCGCCAGCTTTCGATCGTCAGCGTGACGTCCTCCGCGTGGGCCAGGCCGGCCGAGCCGAGAATGCTCGACGCAAGCAGCAGGCCCTTGAGTGTCGTACGGGTCATTTAGCTTCTCCCTCTTATATGCGCCGTTTTGGCGCGGTTTGAATCCCAGGTTTATCTCAGGCCGAAACGATATCGATCGCCCGGCGCAGGTTCTGCTTGGTCTGGTTGAGCGCCGCTTCGGCTGCCGCCACGTCCTTCGCGCCCGATGCCAGCAGGATGGCGATCTTGACCGAGCCGGATGCGGCATTGATCAGCCGGCCGGCCTCGGATGCGCCAACACCGGTAATGTCGGTGACGATGCGAACGGCGCGGCCGTGCAGCTTGATGTTGTCGGCGCGCAGATTGACCATGTGGCCGTCGAGCACGTGGCCGAGATGGATGCCGACCAGCGTCGAGAACATGTTGAAGGCGATCTTCTGTGCCGTGCCGGCACCCATGCGCGTCGAGCCGGAAACGACTTCCGGCGGCGTCTGCAGCAGAATGGCGACATCCGCGTCGTTGAAAAGAGCTGCGCCCGGATTGTTGGCAACGGCGATGACTTTTGCGCCGAGCTTGCGCGCCTCGTCGGCTGCGGCCAGCGCATAGGGTGTCGAGCCGCTGGCCGACACTGAAACCAGACAGTCGCCCGCGGTGATGCCGGCCTTGCGGACGTCTTCGCGCGCCAGATCCATGTCGTCTTCGTAGCCGCCGGCGAGGTCATTGAGACTGGCGGCGCCGCCTGCAAGCAGAATGACGATCTGGTCCTGGGGGATGCCGTAGGTGCCGGGAAGTTCCAGCGCATCGGCCATGGCCATCAGGCCTGAGCTGCCGGCGCCGGCATAGGCGAGACGCTTGCCGGAGGCGAGCGTTTCTGCAGCCAGGGACGCAGCAGCGGAAATCTGCTCAATCGCGGCGTCCACGACCTTTGCTGCCGCCTGTTGTCCGGATGCGAGCAGCCGAAGCGCCAGCGCCGGATGCATGACATCCAGGCCTTTGGCGTTGTCGTGACGCTCTTCGGTCTTCACTGAAGGCATAGGTTGTGTCTCCTCTGGGTGAATTAATGCCAAAAAAATACCAATTGTCTAGGAGAAATTACATTTTGGCGTCAAAAAAAACCAATCTCTGAAATTATCCGTTGTTATTCAATGCATTATTTCAAAATTGGATATCGAGACCAATTCGGACTTGGTTATTGGTATTTTTTTGGTATCCTCTATGGGCGGAGGTGCTCATGCCAAACTACCTAATAGGAATCGATGGCGGCGGAACAAGCTGCCGGGCGGCTGTGGCTGCGGGGGATGGACGTATTCTCGGCCGCGGCAAGGCTGGTGCAGCCAACATTCTGACGGATCCTGAAACGGCGCTCGCCCATATTGGCGACGCTGCGCGGGCGGCATTTGAAGAAGCCGGTCTTGATCCCTCTGGTATCGCCGAGGCGCGCGCAATTGTCGGCGTCGCCGGGCACAATGTCGGCGATGCCGTGCATTATGTGAAGCGACGCCTGCCGTTTGCCGCAGCCGATATCGAATCGGATGGTCTGATTGCCCTGCAGGGCGCGCTCGGCGACGAGGACGGCGCCGTCGCCATTCTCGGCACCGGCAGCATCTATATCCTGCGGCAGGCCGACATCGTCAGCTATGTCGGCGGCTGGGGCTTCACGATCGGCGATCATGGCAGTGGCGCACGCATCGGCCATGCGCTTTTGCAGGAAAGCCTGCTTGCCTTCGATGGCATCCATGAGGCGTCGCCGATAACCGATTCCGTCATGGCCGAGTTCAGGAACGATCCGAGTGCTGTCGTCGATTTCGCGCGCCTGGCAAAGCCGGGTGAGTTCGGCCGCTATGCCCCGCGTGTCTTCGAAGCGGCGCAGGCGGGCGATCCCGTCGCCGTGCGTCTGCTCAAGACTGCGGCGATCACGGTCGACGAGGCGCTAGACGTCGTGGTCGCCCGGGGCGGGCGCAAGCTCTGCCTGCTCGGTGGCCTCGCGCCGCTCTATCGTCCCTGGCTTGCCGAGCGCCACCAGCCGTTTTTTGTCGAAGCCGAGGCCGACGCGCTCACCGGCGCCGTCGCACTCGCCGCACAGCGCTTCGGCTCCCGCTCGGAGGTCGGCGCATGACCGATCATCTCGCTGCCATTCTGCCGCTCGAAGGCCTGCAGGCCGGTGGATCCGGTCCGCTCTATCTGAAACTGCGGCAATCGCTGGAAGACGCGATCCAGTCGGGCAAGCTCAATCATGGCGACGCCCTGCCGCCGGAGCGCGATTTGGCCGATTACGCCAATATCAGCCGCGTGACCGTGCGCAAGGCCGTCGACGATCTCGTGCGCGACGGCTTGCTGGTGCGGCGCCACGGCTCCGGCACTTTTGTCGTCAAGCCGGTCTCCAAGGTGCAGCAATCGCTGTCGCGGCTGACCTCGTTTACCGAGGACATGGCGCGCCGTGGTCTCAACACTCATGCCCGCTGGCTGGAGCGAGGCCTGTATCATCCGTCGCCGGATGAGATGATGGCGCTCGGCCTGCCGGCCGACGCGTTGGTGGCCAGGCTCGGGCGTCTGCGCATCGCTGACGACATGCCGCTCGCGATCGAGCGCGCCAGCATCTCGGCCGAATTCCTGCCGGATCCGCAGGCCGTCACCTCGTCGCTCTATACCGCGCTCGACAAGACCCGTTCCCGGCCGGTGCGCGCCGTGCAGCGCATCTCCGCCTGCAACATCAAGGATCCGGACGCCTCCATGCTCGGCGTCGCCGTCGGCTCTGCCGGCCTTTCCATCGAACGCGTCTCCTATCTCGCATCGGGACGCGTCGTCGAATTCACCCGCTCGCTCTATCGGGGCGACGCCTATGATTTTGTCGCGGAACTGACCCTGTCGGAATCCTGACCGTCGCTCCGCAAGAAAGGAATTGACCATGCAGACCAACATGCGCCGAGAAATCGACGAGATCCCCGAAGCGGCGGCCCGACTGCTCGAGCATTCTTCCGAGGCCCTGAAGCAGGCCGGCGCAGCGCTGCGCGCCAAGGACCCGGCTTTCCTGGTGACGATCGCGCGCGGTTCTTCGGACCATGCCGCCCTGTTCCTGAAATATGCGATCGAGCTGCAGGCCGGTCGACCGGTCGCTTCGCTCGGGCCGTCGCTCGCGTCGATCTATGGCGCCAAGCTGAAGCTCGGTGGCGCGGCGGCAATTGCGATTTCGCAATCGGGCAAGAGCCCGGATATCGTCGCGATGGCCCAGGCCGCAACCGATGCCGGCGCCGTATCAATCGCACTTACCAACACCCTGCCGTCACCGATCTCGAAGGCATGCACCCATCCGCTCGACATTCTCGCCGGCCCGGAAATCGCCGTTGCTGCAACCAAGTCCTATGTCAACTCCATCGTCGCCGGCCTTGCCGTTCTCGGCGAATGGACCGGCGACGCGGCGTTGCAGCGCGCCGTGGCCGATCTGCCGAACCAGTTCGCCAAGGCGGTGAAGCTGGATTGGCATGAGTTCGCCGCCGATCTCGGCGAGGCCGAATCGCTCTACGTGCTTGGCCGTGGCCCGGCGCTGGCGATCGCCAGCGAAGCGGCGCTGAAGTTCAAGGAAACTTCGGGCATGCATGCGGAAGCCTATTCGGCCGCCGAAGTGCTGCATGGACCGGTGGCGCTTGTCGGCGCCAAGTTCCCGGTGCTGACGCTTGCGGCGCGCGATGCGGCCGAAGGGTCCGTCGCCGAGATCGCCGACGGCATGGCCGAGAAGGGCGCCGTGGTCCATGTGACGTCGAACCGCGCCGGCAAGGCCAAGCGCCTGCCGTTCGTCGAGACGGGACACCCGATCACCGACGCGCTGACCCTGATCCTGCCGTTCTATGGCTTCGTCGAAGCCTGGTCGCGCTCGCGCGGTCTCAATCCCGACGCACCGGCAAGCCTCAAGAAGGTAACGGAGACGAGATGACCGAGAAGAAGGCAATCATCGGCGCCCGCCTGTTCGATGGTATCGAATGGCATGACGGCGCCGCTCTCTTGATCGAGGCGGGTCGTGTCAAGGCCATCGTGGCAGCCGGCGATCTGCCGGCCGGTGCCACGATCGTCGATGCCCACGGCCTGCTGCTGGTGCCCGGCTTCATCGACCTGCAGGTCAACGGCGGCGGCGGGGCGCTTCTCAACGCGCAGCCGACGCTGGAAAGCATCCGCCAGATCTGTTCGGCCCATGCGAAGTTCGGTACGACCGCACTTCTGCCGACGCTGATCACCGATACGCGCGAAGTCCGCACGGCAACGATCGCCGCCGGCCTTCAGGCCAAGGCGGCCGGCGTGCCCGGCTTCCTCGGCCTGCATCTGGAAGGTCCGCATCTTTCGGTCGCACGAAAGGGCGCGCACGATCCAGCGCTGATCCGACCGATGGATGACGCCGACCTCAAGGAGATGCTCGACTGCGCCAGGGCGCTCGGCACCCTCATGGTCACGGTCGCACCGGAAAATGCGACCAAAGAGCAGGTTCGAGCCCTTGCCGACGCCGGCGCCATCGTCAGCCTCGGCCATACGGATGTCGGCTATGAGACCGCCGTGTCCTATGCCAAGGCAGGGGCGAAGACGGTGACGCATCTGTTCAACGCCATGAGCGGTCTCGGTCATCGCGAGCCTGGCGTCGTCGGTGCAGCCCTTGCGACAGGCACCCTGCACGCGGGCCTGATCGCCGACGGCTACCATGTCGACCCCGCCTCGATGGGTGTGGCGCTGCGGGCCAAGACCGGCCCGGGCCAGATCTTCCTGGTGACCGACGCGATGTCGCCGATTGGAACGGACATGACGAGCTTCGAGCTCAATGGCCGCGAGATCCTGCGCCACGGCGGTCGTCTGACGCTCGCCGACGGCACGCTTGCCGGCGCCGATATCGACATGCTCTCGTCGGTGCGCTTCGTGCACGAAAAGCTCGGCCTACCGGTCGAGGAAGCCCTTCGCATGGCATCGGCCTATCCCGCCGACGCCATGGGCATCTCCTCGCACAAGGGCCGTGTTCTGCCCGGGGCAGATGCGGATTTCGTGCTTCTGACATCAGAACTCGCCATGGGATCGACTTGGATTGGCGGCAACCAGGTCTACGCAGCCTGATCACCGATCTATCGAAAAATTGAGGCCCGACGATCGGAGTGATCGTCGGGCCTTTCTTTAGCGTGAACTGAAAGCGTGGCGAAGATCCGACGCGCGAACGTCCTACCCCGCCGAAAGCCGCGCTTTCATCGCCTGAACGGTCGCCACATCCGTGCGGCGCCGATCCTCGGTCACGAAGCCCATCTCGACCAGTCGCCGATCATGAGCCGGCTCACGGATCGAGCAGGATGAATGCACTTCCGTGACGGGCAGTCGGGCAAGCAGCGCATCGACGGTTTCAAGCGTCACGCCGGAACCAGGCATGATCGAAAGCCGCCCACCTGCCAGCTCGACAAGCTCCGCCAGCTTCTCGATGGCCTGTGGCGCGCTCCTCGCGCCTCCGGATGTCAGGATCCGCTCAAAGCCGAGTTCAACCGCAAGTTCGATTGCGTCCTTGAAATCTGGCACCAGGTCGAAGGCGCGGTGCAAGGTGAGGCCGAGGCCTGCGGCATGGCCCGTCAGTTTTCGGAGCATGGGCGCATCGAGCTGGCCATCGGTAAGCGACGCACCGAGAACGACGCCGGCAAGTCCGGCATCGCGCACCGCATCGATATCGCGGCGCATCATGTCGAGATCGGCGGCGCCAAAGACGAAGTCGCCCGGCCGCGGCCGGACCATGACATAGACGGGTACCCGTGGCGGCCCGGCGAGTGCCATCAACCCGGCGGTCGGCGTCAGCCCGCCGACGGAAAGTGCTGCGCAGAGTTCGATCCGGTCCGCCCCGCCCTCGATCGCCGCGGCAAGCCCGTCGGCGTCGTCGACGCAAACCTCAAGTCCGATGCCATTCATGCCTTTTCTCCTCCAAGGCCGAGCAGGGCTGCGCCGATCAGGCCGGGCTCGACCTGACACTCGCCGCGCACGACGAGCGGCCGTTTGAACTGCCGCAGAATCCGGCTACGAACCGCCAGATCGATCCCCTCAAGCAGCGGTTCAACGTTGGAAAGACCGCCGCCGACAGGTACGATCGTCGCTCCCGTGGTGTTGATGACGAGCGCCAGCGGTGAGCTGACGAGATCGACAAGAATCTCGACGGTGCGTTTCGCTTCCGTGTCGCCCTTGAGCCACGCCTCGATGATCTCATGGCTCGACATGGTCTTGCCGTGCACGGTGTCGTGCAGTCGTTCGAGCCCGCGCGCGCCGCCGACCGTGTCGACGCAGCGCCGCTGGCCGCAGCCGCAGGCATAGGCGGGGATGGCGATCGGCGGTTCACCCGCTTCCGCGGCAAGTGCCGGTCCATGTCCCCATTCGCCGGCAAAGCCGCCGTCGGCGTTGATCAACTGGCCGTCGACCACCAAGCCGCCGCCGACACCGGTGCCGAGGATCGCCCCGAAGACGATGCGGTGACCCCGGCCGGCGCCGGCGCCCGCTTCGGCAAGGGCGAAACAGTCGGCGTCATTGGCGATCTTGATCGGCAGGTGCAGCTCGCGCTCGAGCTCGGCCACCAGTTCGCGGCCGTCGATGCAGGGGATGTTGGCGCATTTGATCCGGCGCGTCTCCGGGTCGATGACGCCGGTAATCGAGATCGCCACGCATTCCGGGTGGCCGCCGGCTTCGTCGAGCACGGATTCGAGCGTTTGGACGAACTGGCGGAAATTGTTGAGCGGCGTCGTGCGGCGCGGCAGCGGAAAGATCCGTTCGCGCGAATGCACGATCGCCCCCTTGATCGCCGATCCGCCGATATCGAAACAGACGATCATGCCTCTCCCCGGATCACGGCTTCGGCGGCAAGTGCGATCGAGAGCAACCGGTCGTCCTGATGGTGCGGTGCAGCCAACTGCAGGCCCACGGGCATTTCGCCGGCACCGGTGCCGCAGGGGATCGAGATGCCGCAGAAATCGAGGAAGTTGCCGATGAGCGTGTTGCGCAGCGTCGTGGCGTTGGTCTTGAAGAACAGCTCGTCGTCGGCCAGCAACGGCGCCAACGGCGGCGCGACATGCGGCAATGTCGGATGGACGATGAGTTCGCCCGGCTTCAGGCTCTCGACCGTTTCATGGATCAGCTGGTCGCGCGCATCGAGAAGCGCGATATAGTCAGGCATGGTGATCTTCTCGCCGAGCCTGGTGCGCGCGACGACACGCGGATCGATGCGTTCGGCCTCGGAGCCTGCCAGGCGCTCCCGGTGAAGTGCGAAGGCTTCGGCGGTGACGAGCGCGCCGTGGCGCGCCATCAGATCGAACACCGCCTTGAACGTCGGAAAGGCGCGGCGGGTGACCGTGGCGCCGGCCTTTTCCAGCCGCTTGACCGCATCCTCGAAGGCTTCGACGACTTCGTTTTCCGCCTCGTCGAAGACGATGGTTTCGGGGATGACGATCGAGAGGCCGGCGATCTCGCCGCGGCGAACCACCGGTGCGGTCAGTCCATGCATGGCGGCGTCGAGCCAGACCGCATCCTGCACCGTATGACAGAGAGGCCCGAGCGAATCGAGGCTTTCGGCGAGCGGGAAGACGCCCTTCATCGAATAGCGGCCGCGCGTCGCTTTGTAGCCGATGATGCCGGTCATGGCCGCCGGGATTCGGACGGAGCCGCCAGTATCGGTACCGATTGCCGCGGGCACGAGACCGGCCGCGACCGCCGCCGCCGCGCCCGACGAGGAGCCGCCGGGGATGCGCTCGACATCGGTCGAGGCCGGGTTGTGCGGCGTGCCGTAATGCGGATTGATGCCGAGGCCGGAGAAGGCGAATTCGCTCATGTTGGTTCGCCCGACGCTGACCATGCCGGCACCGGCAACCGCGCCGACCACGGCGGCGTCACTGCCAGCAGGCGGGGTGTCCCGCAGGACCGCGGAACCCGCGGTCGTCACGCTGCCCTTGACGTCGAAGAGATCCTTCCAGGCGACCGGAAGACCATCGAGCAGGCCGAGCGATCGGCCCGCACGAAGCCGGGCGGAGGCCGCCGAGGCCTCCTTAAGCGCGCGTTCGCGGGTGATGCCGACAAAGATCGACTGATCGCCGTGCGCCGCGATGCCGGCAAGTGTTTGCTCTGCAAGCGTGACCGGGTCGAGCTTGCCTTCCTGGACGAGTACCGAAAGCCCGGCGAGCGTTTTCTGTCTGGTCATGGTCTCCCCTTGTCCGCCTGCCGCCAGCGGCAGCTCGTCCTTCCGTTGGCCCGCGTGGGCAGGCTTTTGATCTAAAGCGTGTCGCGATCTCCAGGATTCGCTGACTGCGCATTAAGTCGTTGTTCTTGCGCATGTCGCGCAAAACCCCTGCACAGTTTTGTGCAACAAGCTCTACCATATCGCTCCCCGTGGCGTTTGCCATGGTTCGTCCGTCTTCGCCGCAGGAATTTTGCCGAAAGCAGATGATGCCGGCCGTCCTGCCTTGTCGATACGAAGGCGTTTGCCTACATGCCTCATCGAACCCTGCCCGGCACTGGAGAGATTTGATGATATTGGACGCGGCGCGGCTTTCTTTTGCCAATCTCTTTGCACCGGAGACCCGTTCGGTGTTCTGGAAAGTGCTCGGCCTGACGCTTCTGGCGCTCGCAGCACTGTGGTTCGGCCTGCGCGAACTCTTCATCTGGCTTGCTTTGCCATGGCTCGATGCGTTGATGCCTGGCACGCCCGCCTGGGCGGGTTGGCTCACCTTCGTGCTCGGCATCTTCGCGAGCCTCGGGCTGGCGCTGGCCCTGGCCCTGCTGCTAGCGCCGGTGACGGCGCTGATCGCCGGCTTCTTCCTTGACGATGTCGCGGACGTGGTCGAGGCGCGCGACTATCCGAGCGAGCCGGCGGGCAGGCCCTTGCCGCTCGGAGAGGCGATTGCCGGCTCCGCCAAGTTCCTCGGCGTCGTCATTCTCGGCAACATATTGGCGCTGTTCCTGCTGCTCGTGCCCGGCGTCAACCTGATCGCCTTCTTCCTCGTCAACGGTTACCTGCTGGGGCGGGAGTTCTTCGAGTTTGCCGCCATGCGCTACCGGTCGCCGGCGGAGGCGCGGCTTTTCCGCGCCAAGCACCGCTCGACCGTGTTCCTGGCCGGGTTGATCCTTGCGGCGTTTCTCGCCGTACCGCTGCTCAACCTGCTGACGCCGCTCTTTGCCGCCGGCATGATGGTGCACCTGCACAAGAGGCTGTCGGCAAGCGATCCGGGATTTTCGCTGACGCGAGGGGCCACGGCCAGGCCCTGAGACGCAATCTGCTTGACAGCGGACATCCGCTGGCCAATCTGCCGGCAAATCCCCCGCTGCATGTTTCCTTAATCTTGTTCGATTTAGGAATACCGACATGCAGCTATTCAGAGTGATACAGCGACCTTTGTGCGTCTGAAGACGTACGGCGCTGCAGGCGTCGCCCGCCGGGATGGCCGCGACAGGACGGAGCAGCTGAAATGAACAACGCCGAAGACCGGGTCACCCGCCTTGAAGAGACGGTGGCTCACCAGGCCAAGACGATCGAAGAGCTTTCCGACCAACTTGCCGAGCAATGGAAAGTGGTCGAACAGACCCGAGCAAAGCTCGACCGGCTGACGGAACGCTTCCTCAGCCTCGAGGAGCAATCGATCGATGCGCCTCCGATCACCCGGCCGCCGCATTACTAGAGCTTTTCCAGGAAAAGTGCGAAGCGGCTTTGCGTCAGGAAATGCGCAAAGCCAGGGAGATGGCGCGGCTCAATGGCTCCGCAGGACAGGGAAATAAAAAGGCCGCCGGTTCTAGCGAACGGCGGCCTTTCTCATTTTCAGGCGGAAGCCCTTAGTAGGGGCAGGCTTCGTCGCTCATGTAGTCGTGCACCTGGACCTTGCCGGCGATGATCTCGGCTTTCACCTTCTCGACCGCATCGAGCATTTCCGGGGTGATCAGAGCCTTGTTGTTGTCGTCGAGCGAGTAGCCGACGCCATCTTCCTTGAGGCCGAGATTGGAGATGCCGAACTCGAACTTGTCGTTCTTGGCAGCAGTGAAGGCTTCGTAGACGGCGACGTCGACGCGCTTCAGCATCGAGGTCAGAACCTTGCCCGGCTGCAGTCCGTTCTGGTTGGAGTCGACGCCGATGCCGAGCTTTCCGGCATCTGCAGCGGCCTGCAGGACGCCAACGCCCGTGCCGCCGGCTGCGTGGTAGACCACGTCCGAACCCTGGTCCATCTGCGACTTGGCAATTTCGCCGCCCTTGACCGGGTCGTTCCAGGCGTCCGGTGTCGTGCCGGTGTAGGCTTCGAGAACCTTCACGTCAGCGCCGGTCGACTTCGCGCCGCCGACATAGCCGCAGGCGAACTTGTGGATGAGCGGCACGTCCATGCCACCGACGAAGCTGACGGTCTTCGACTTCGAAGCGAGACCAGCGAGCACGCCGACGAGGTAGGAGCCTTCCTGTTCCTTGAACACGATCGACTTCACGTTCGGCTTGTCGAGCACCATGTCGATGATCGCGAACTTGGTGTCCGGATATTCGCCGGCAATCTTTTCGAGCGGTGCCGCCCAGTTGAAGCCGGCCATGACGATCGGGTTGTTGCCGTCGCTGGCGAAGCGGCGCAGGGCCTGCTCGCGCTGTGCATCGTTGGCGATTTCGAATTCGCGGTATTCGACGCCCGATTCGGTTTTGAACTTTTCGGCGCCGTTATAAGCGGCTTCGTTGAACGATTTGTCGAACTTGCCGCCCAGATCGTAAATGATGGCCGGCTTGATGTCGGCGGCCAGAGCCGTCGCGGACATCATGGAAAAGGCAAAGAGACCGAGAATGGTTTTTTTCATCGTGCAGCCCTGTTGTCGCTATTGATCTTTATCGGGTCCTCCCGCGGGCCCCGGATGGAACCTGTCTGCGGAACCCACCCCTCTCGTGGGGGCTAGGGTGGCCGCATCCTTGCACGGTCACGGCAAAAAAACACTCAAAATTTTTCGGATGGTAAAAATGTCGACCGGCATTCACAAGCAGGGTTAAAATGCCGGTTCGCTTGACCTTTTAGCGCGGGGGGTGGACACCAGCAGCATGTAAAAGGCCAAGAGCATATCGCGCAAGAGTATACAGTGGGTTGTGCGCGACATGCGCAAAAGCGAAAGCCTGAAACGCAGCAGGCGGATCCCGCTGATCGCGATAGGCCCTAGGCGCCGATCGGGCAGCTGACGCCGGTGCCACGCAGGGCGCAATAACCAACAGGGTTCTTCGCCAGATACTGCTGGTGGTAGTCCTCGGCAAAATACAACGGGCCGGCCTTCGCGATCTCGGTGGTGATCTTGCCGGTGTGGCCCGATCTCTTCAGCGCCGCCTGGAAGGCATCGCGCGCGGCCTTCGCTTCCTTCAGCTGCGCGTCGTCATAGACATAGATGGCGGAGCGATAGGTCGTGCCGATATCGTTGCCCTGACGCATGCCCTGGGTCGGGTCGTGTTCCTCGAAAAAGGTCTTGAGCAGGCTCGACAACGGAACCACCTCCGGATCGTAGACCACCAGCACCACCTCGGTGTGGCCGGTCAGTCCCGTGGTGGTTTCCTGGTAGGTCGGGTTCGGCGTCATGCCGCCGGAATAGCCGGCCGCGGTGACATACACGCCCGGCTTATTCCAGAGCAGCCGCTCCGCGCCCCAGAAGCATCCCATGCCGAGCAGGATCTTTTCCATGCCTTCCGGGTAGGGGCCCTTCAGCGGGTGTCCCGAGACGAAATGCGTGGCGGCGGTCGGAATGGCGTCCTCGCGCCCGCGCAGTGCCGTCTGCGCGTCGGGCATGATGGTCTTCTTGTTGAACATGTCGATCAGGAACATCACGAAACTCCTTGTCGGTCGACGCGGGATGAGCACCCCGCGATGATCAGGCAGCGAAACGGCCGGCCGCCGGCCGCTTCTTGTATCCGGCCATCCACAGGAGGAGGGCGAGAAGGGCGAGCACCGCAAACGCCGGCTGCGTAAAGAACCAGTGCAGCACCGTGTGCCAGAGGATCGGCCCGGTATCCGTCCGCTGCGCGAACAGCACCCAGCTAGCGGTGTCGGGGCCAAGCGCTTCGAGATCGTCGCCGAGCGACGTCATCACCAGCTCGGAGGCTGCGACGGACTGGATGGCATCGACAGCCCCCGCAAGGACGGCCGCAAGCAGCACCACAAAGCTCGCCAGTCGCAGCACGAAGCGCATCGGTCCCTCATTTCTCAAACTCTATCGCCCCAGATCGAACCGTCGCTCCCGTCTTACGGCATCAGTTCCCCTGCTTGAGGGCAAAGCCGGCGCGAGGGGAGAACGTGGCAATCCGGGATGGTGCAACGTTCCGGCGGCCTTCGAAAGGAGGCGCCGAACAACTCTGCCGCAAGAGATAGGCCCCGTGTTCGACAAGCGCAATGGCAGCCGTTCGCTGCCAAGTTTCATAAGATGTCAACAATCTGTCAGAAAGCAGTTGATCCCGCGCAAATCATCGGTATATATCCCGCCCGTCCGCCGGTTCGCGCCGGATGACACGAAGGGCCTCGCCCTTCCCATCCAGCCGCATGACCATCGGCTGTTGACGGATGGACAGGTGGCCGAGTGGTTGAAGGCGCACGCCTGGAACGCGTGTATACGTGAAAGCGTATCGAGGGTTCGAATCCCTCTCTGTCCGCCATTTCTTCACCAAGGGTTAATTTTTCATCGTACTCAGCCGTCGCTAGTCGCAACCTTGTGCGCTGACCCAGATCATTGATGTGCGCGGAGCTTGCGCGGGTGTTGGTGCGTCGCCGGCGGAGGGCAAACAGTTAGCCGTTGCGCTAAGTGTTTCGTCATGATACTTAGCCTTATGGAACAGTATTCGAGCCCTTTGGACGGAATTTTTCAGGCCCTGGCCGACCCCACGAGGCGCTCCGTGCTGGCGAGGCTCGGTCGAGGGCCAGCCAGCATCAGCGATCTGGCAGAGCCGTTCGACATGGCGCTACCGTCGTTCATGAAACACATCCATTTTCTCGAAGGCAGCGGCCTGATCCGCACCGAGAAGCAGGGCCGGGTGCGCACCTGCACCATCGAGAAGAGCCGGTTTGCCGCCATCGAAGCGTGGATGTCGGAGCAGCGCGCCCTTTGGGAAGGCCGCACCGATCGGCTTGAACAGTTCGTGATATCAGCTGAGAACAAGGAGAAATGACATGATCCGATCTCACAACCCCGATCTCGACCTGACGATATCGCGCCTGATCAAGGCGCCGCGGCCGACGATCTGGAATGCATGGACCGATCCCGCCAGCTTCGAGCAATGGTGGGTTCCGGCGCCGGCCAGATGCCAGGTGGTCGATATGGACCTGCGGCCGGGCGTGCGCCTTCGTCACAAGGATCAGCGAAGGCGGCGGTGCGTTCACGCCGCATCTGGATGCGTGCTTTCTGGCGGTCGACGACATCCAGCGCATTGTCTTTACCAATTCGCTGGTCGCGGGGTGGCGCCCGGCCGAAAACCCTTTCATGACGGCGATCATCACACTCAAGGATCATCCTGAGGGCACGGACTATGCCGCCCACGTCATGCACAAGAGCAACGCCGACCGAAACATGCACGAGGAGATGGGTTTTCACGATGGCTGGGGCACGGTCATCGCGCAGCTTGCCCGGCTCGTGGAGGGCAGAACCCAGTAGAGGAGGTCGACATGCGCAAGATTGTCCTGCAGATGATGACGACGCTCAACGGTCGCCTCGACGATCCGCTGGCCTGGCTCGGTAGCGTCGGCGACGACCAATATCGGGCGATCGACCGGCTCTACGCCACCTATGACACCGTACTCGTCGGCCGCGTGACCTACGAGGAAATGGCATCCTACTGGCCGGGCGCCCTGTCGGAGGACGTGGGAACCGAAACCAACCGCAAGATGGCGCGGAGGATGCACGACTATCGCAAACTGGTCTTCTCGCGCTCGGGACGCCAGACGCTGACCGAATGGAACAATGTCGAGCAGGTCGTTGCCCACGATGACGAATTGCTGGCAGCCTATCTCCTGGATCTGAAGGCGCGCGCCGGTGGCGATATTCACCTTTCCGGCGGCGCCAGCCTGGCCCAGACGGTCATCGGTCTCGGCCTCGTCGATATCTTCCACTTCTTCGTCTATCCCGTCACGTCCCCGGGTGCCGCCTGGTTCGATGAGCTTCCCGACAGATATGATCTGCGGCTGATGGGCACGGACACCTACGAGAATGGCGTGGTCGGCCTGCACTACGAACCGCTCAAGCGTGAGAACGCGGAACGGGCAAGCAGTTTTTCCGAACTGCTCGTATAACCGCGTGTCCCGCCGCTCCGGCCGCGCCGACGGCCCGAGCGGCGGTCGATCGCAGATCAGCAACCGTGCTCCAGCGCGGTCTTCATCCGGTCATAGGTCGGGGCGAGTGCCCGCAAGGTGGCCGCCGCGACTGCGTCCTTGCGCACCACCAGCGGATACTGCAGCGCTCCGATGAGCCGTGCCTGTTCATCGGCAATGCGGGCCGCCTCGTTGTAACCCGCCCGTGCGAGGCAGGCGGCCGCGTCGGCCGCGCGGCGGGCGCCGGTCCGGATGGCGAAGTGGACCAGATGCGCGCGCAAGTTCTTGTCGCAACCGGTCGCGACGCGCGCGGCGAGCGTTTCGGCTGCTTCGGCATTGCCGAGGGTTCCGGGAGGAACGGGCAGGTCCGTCTCCATCGACAGCCAGTGGATGGCGGCCGGGATCGACGCCCGTATCGTCTCGATTTCCGATATCTCGGCGATACGGACAAAGTCGGTCCGCATGGTGTAGGCGTCACCATAACTCAGCGTGTCTGCGCGCCAGGCGGCCATGAAGTTGGCGAGCGGCAGGCGCGCATAGGGGTAGCCCTGCGGGTCGTGCATCAGCACGCTGTCCTCGTCCATGTCGAGCACCACGACGTAATGGTCGGCGTCGATCGGTCCGTTCATGCCCGGCTGGTGGCGCAGATGCCCCATCTCGATGGGGCCGATCCAGACCGGTCCGTCCTTGAGGGCTGCGCGCAGGCGGGAAAGCGCGTCGTCCGCATCGCCGCCCTTGCTGAGCGTCGATGTCCAGCCGAGCGCCGCAAGCGCGCCTTCAGAGCCGGCTTCCGGATCCCAGCCATAGGGGTCGAAGAACGGCAGGGTGCCGCCGAGCAGTTGCATGCCGAACGGACTGCTGGTGGCAAATTCGATCACCGCGGTGGAGGGGGCCTGCGCGCCGAACATCATTGCGAAAGAGTTGGCGTAGCAATAGGGGCCGGAGCCCGTATAGGCGAAATGCATCATGATCGTCTGTCCTGTTAGAGCATTTCCAGGAAAAGTACGGAGCGGTCTTCCGTCAGGAAATGCGGATAAAACAAAGAGATAGAGTGGTTCTGATTCCGCCTAAGACGGAAACATTATGGGGTAGGCGACATCGAAGGACGCGCCGTTGCTGCCGGGGTAGTTCGTAGGGGCTGCCGCTGCTGTTGATGTCGGTTCGCGCATCCAGCCAGGTTTCGATGGCGTCGTAGACGCGCAAGATCAGCGGGAAGTTTTCACAAGCCGCCGGCACCGGCAGAAAGACCTCTCGCCGCGCGGCCTGAAGGCGGATGCGCAGGTCGTCGACCGGCTCGATGCCGCCTTCATAGGCGATGGCGACTTCCACCAGTCCCTCGCTGTCGCGGCTAACGGTTTCATGGAAATGCACGGTCATGGCGCCGTCGCTGGCAATCCCGCAATGGCGCAGGTAACCACGGATCTCCGCCTGGGCGGTTGCCAGGAATGCATCAAGCGCCTCGATATCGAGCTGACGTTGGCAGGAGATCAGCTTGCAGGCTGCCACCTCGCGTACGGCAATCGCCGAGATTAGGTCGGCATCACCGCCGTCCGTCTGCCGCGCGATCGCCACCACCAGCTCGGTCTGCTCGCTCAGCCGCTCGTTTTGAGCGTCCAGCCAGGACCGCAATTCGATAAGGCGGCTCTGCGCATCCAGTTCCACCAATTGCGCGACGCGCGCCACCGACAGGCCAAGGCGTCGAAGGCGCGCGATAAGCCGTGCCCGGGCGGCCTGCTCCGGCGCATAGTAGCGATAGCCCGTCGTCGGATCGGTATAGGCGGGCACCAGCAGGCCCTGCTCGGCATAAAGCCGCAGCGCCTTTGGTGACAGTCGTGTGGCGGCGCCAAAACGGCCCGCAAGGAGATAAGATTCGCTCATGGATCTGACTGTGAGGCTTGCCCCTGGGGCGAGGTCAAGAGGCAATCGTTGTCGATGTGCACGCCTTGTACTCGCATTCGCTTTGCCAGCGCTGTCGGGGGGTAAACAAGGGGTGCCGCAGGGCGTGCCGAGATGGTCGATACGCCCTGTGGCAGGTTCATCGGATCAGGCTTCCGCCGGGCGTTGCCTCGCCAGCACACCGAGCGCGACCAGCGTGACGATCGCCATTGTCATTGAATAGCCGGCTAATGGAAATGCGGTATCTCCACCAAGCAGAACCACAGCCAGGGTGCCGAGCACCCCGACAATCAGGCTCTGAATGCAGAAGTAGAGCGCGACCGCCGTTCCTGCCACATGGCCGAAAGCCTGGAGGGCTCCATTGGGGGTGACCGAACCGGTGAAGACGATGCCGACGGCGATGACCCACATCGGCAGGATGAAGGTCCAGAACGACGGTGCGGCGACGCTCTGGCCGACGACGAGCAGCACCGCGCCGAGGATGAGCAGCGCCATCCCGCGGGCAAGGCTGCCGGTGATGCCCCAGAGCGCCACGAAGCGTTTGGCAAAACGGGTCGTGACGATCATCACAAGGGCCGCCGTCGCAAAGACCAGGCTGAAGGCGAGTTCGGAATAATCAGCTCGATCGATGAGCACGCGTGGTGCTGTCGAGAAGAACACGAAGAACGAGCCCATCGCGGCGCTGAAGCCGAGCGTGTAGGTCCAGAACGCTCCGTTGCGCAGGATCGGGCCGAAGGATCTTCTCTCGCCTTCGGTGCCGGTTGGCCTGGTTTCCCGCCATCGCGGTATCGCATTCGCCATGGCCGCGATGGCGAGTAGGCCGAGTGCCAGGAAGATCGCCCGCCAGCCGAAGCGATCGGCAAGCAGCGCGCCGGCGATCGGGCCGAGGGCCGGCACGAAGGCGAGCATCGCGCTGAAGAGGCCGTAGATGGTCACGCCTTCGGGCCGGTCTGCATAGACATCGCGGACAGTGGCAAAGGTGGCAACGAGCGCTGCCGAGGCGCCGATCGCCTGCAGCAGGCGAAGGGCGAGGAAGGCGGGGGCCGACACGGTGGCGGCCATCAGCAGCGATGCGACCGCAAACAGCAGCGCCCCACAGATGACGACCGGACGCCGACCGATGCGATCGGAGATGGGCCCGAAGACGATCTGGCCGACGCCGAGAATGGTCATGTAGAGGCTTAACGTCAGCTGGATGATCGCTGGCGTCGTGGCGAGAATGCCCGGCATGACAGGCACGACCGGCAGATAGATATCCATCGCCAGGGAGGCGAGAATGTCGAAGGGGGCCATCAGCAACAGCGCTGCCGGCACTGAATAGTTCCAGGTTGATGATTTATGATTGGGCACGATTGAACATCCGCTCAAATGAATGACATTCAGCGGCGCTCTGCCTTCTTATCGGTAGTGTGAAATGACCGGACAGACGCCGCAACAACGATTGGGAGTGTTGTTGCGGCTTACTTGGTTGCTGACTCAGGCGTCCCCATTCCGGTCTCCATAGGAAATCGCGCGCGTTGTGGTTGGCGCCGTGTCCATTTACCAGCCCAAGCTGCCAACAACAACCGCTTGCGGTCAAGCAAGCAGATCATGAATGTTTGCCCGGCTTCACCGTCAGGCGGTTCTCGACGCTGGTGACGCCGATTACCGATCTCGCCGCGTCGCCGGCGCAGGCAACATCGGAATCGCTTGGGACCTGGCCCGACAGCACGACCATTTCGCCGAGCACGATCACTGAGATATCGGTGGTGTCGACGAAGGTGGCGTAGCGGATGAAGCGCAGAACCTTGCCCGCCAGATCGTCATCCTTCAGATGAGGATCGTCGTCCTTATGGGAGTAGATGGGCTTTTCTGTTGGCATGGTCGTTTTCCCACTGCTGTTCGGGAACGCCCCGGACAAGCGAATGTTCCGGTCTTTTTTACCTTGGTCGACGGCTTCGTCAGGGGCGTGGATCCGGTCCTGCAACCTTGCGGCGGTCGCCGGAACGGGTCTATCTCTATCGGACCGTTCCCAAGGCTCACGCATGTCCGATATTTTCCAGAATGTTCTGCCCATCTTCATCCTGATCCTCACCGGTTGGCTGATCGTCAGGCTCGGCTACCTGAAACCGACCGTTGGCGACGCGCTCGGTGATTTCGTTTTCCGCGTCGCGGTGCCTGTTCTCCTGTTTCGCACAATCGCCGAGGCGGATTTCAAGGACGGCTCGCCCTGGCCGCTCTGGGTTGCCTATTTCTCAGGCGTCGCCGTCACCTGGACCATCGGCCATCTGGCGGCGACGCTCGCCTTTGGCCGCGATGCGCGCATGGGCGTGCTGGCCGGTGTTTCCTCGGCCTTCGCCAACACCGTCTTCATCGGCTTGCCGCTGGTCTCGCGCATCGTCGGCGAGGAGGGGATCGTCGCGCTGTCGATCCTGCTGTCGGTGCACCTGCCGGTGATGATGATCGCGGGCACCGTGCTGATGGAGCGCGCCGAACGCAGGGTAAGCGGCAAGCCGGGCCAAAGCCCGCTGAAGCTCCTGGGCGGCGTTGCCCGCAACCTGCTGCGCAATCCGCTGGTCATAGGCCTTGCCTTCGGTGCCGCTTTCCATCTGCTTGGCCAGCCGCTCGACGGTCCGGTCAAGAGCGTCGTCGATCAGCTTGCCGCCATTGCCGCGCCGGCGGCGCTGGTTTCGATCGGCATGGCGCTCGACAAATATGGTCTTGTCGGCAATCTCGGGCTGGCGACGGTGACGAGCCTGTTGAAGCTTGTGGTTCTGCCGGGCGTCGTCTTTGCCGCCTGCCACCTGCTCGGCCTCAACGACAACTGGACGACCGCGCTTGTGCTGACCTCGGCGGTGCCGACCGGCGTCAACGCATGGCTGATCGCCAATCATTTCAACGTCGGCCATGCGCTGGCGTCCTCGACCATCACGCTGACCACAGCGCTGGGTGTCGCCAGCGTTTCGGTCTGGGCCTACATCCTGATGTGACCGGCGGGTCCGGTGAAGACAGCAAAAAGCCCGGCGCGATGGCCGGGCTTTGCGAAATTCGATCGTAACGGAGCTTGGGGCTTATTGAGCCGGCGCAGCCTGGCCTTCGGCCGGCTTGGCTTCCGTTGCGGGCGCTTCGGCCGGCTTCTCGGCAGCACCTTCGGTAGCGGCAGCCGGAGCAGCTTCTGCGGCCGCTGCATCCGGGAGAGCGGCCGGAGCATCGGCCTGTTCGCGGAGATATGCGATCAGGTTGGCGCGTTCGTCAGGCTTCTTCACGCCGGCAAAGCCCATAGCGGTGCCCGGAACGTGCTTCTTCGGCGCTTCGATGAAGAAGCTGAGGTGGTCGTAGTCCCAGACGACCTTGCTGCCTTCGGAGAAGGTCTTCATGCCAGCCGAGTAGCTGAAACCTTCGTGCGAGGCGATCGGGCGGTTGACGACACCCCACAGGTTGGGGCCGACCTTGTTGGCTCCTCCCTTATCCACGGTGTGACAGCTTGCGCATTTCTTGAACACGGTTCCGCCGGCTGCAGCGTCTGCCTTGAGGAGCAAGGGCTTGATGTCGACTTCAGCCGCTTCCTGGGCGCCGCCGCCAGCTTCGGCCGTGCCTTCTTCGGCAACGATCGCGAAGCCTTCCTTCTCGGGAGCCTCGGAATGGAAAATGCCTTCCGACGCAATGGATACGGACATCAGAACGAAAACCGTACCCAGAAAGGCACCCACGCCCATGTTCACATATGAGTTCATCTGCAAACGCTCCCTTTGCCACCGGCGTAAACAAAAACCCGGCCCATCTTGAAATCGCGCGGAACCTATGTCTTTTGGCTCTGCGTTGCAACAGAGATTATGGGCCCCCAACTGAGACTTTTTGACACTTTGGGCGGGGTTTTTGAAGGCCACATCATGAATCGCGAAAATTCAGGCAAAGCCATCGTGCTCATTCCGGCGCGCATGGCCTCCACGCGTCTGCCGGGCAAGCCGCTCGCCGATATCTGCGGCCTGCCGATGATCGTCCAGGTTGCCAAGCGCGCGGCGGAAGCCGATGTCGGACGGGTCGTCGTCGCCGTCGACGACCCGCGTGTTTTCGATGTCGTGCGCGACGCCGGTTTCGAGGCGATCATGACGCGGGTCGACCATCAGTCCGGTTCCGACCGGATCTATGAGGCGCTGTCGAAGGCCGATCCGGACAGTGAGGCGCAGTTCGTCATCAACGTGCAGGGCGATCTGCCGACGATCGAGCCGGCTCCTATCCGTGCCTCGCTGAGGCCGCTTGTCGAAAATGCCTCGACCGATATCGCCACCTTGACGGTGGCGATCACCGACGAGGAAGAGAAGAAGAGCCCCAACATCGTCAAGATCGTCGGCTCGCCGCTGTCGGCGACGCGCCTGCGCGCTCTCTATTTTACCCGCGCGACCGCGCCCTACGGACAGGGCCCGCTCTACCACCACATCGGGCTTTATGCCTACCGCCGCCAGGCGCTCGAAAAATTCGTCGCTCTGAAGCCGTCGACGCTGGAAAAGCGCGAATCGCTTGAGCAATTGCGCGCGCTTGAAGCTGGCATGCGCATCGATGTCGAAATCGTCGACACCGTACCGCTCGGCGTCGACACTCCGGTCGAGCTCGAAAAAGCCCGCCGCATCCTTTCCGAAAAAGCCTGAGAAGGAAGACAGTGTGACCACGAAGACCAACAGGATCTCCTTCCAGGGCGATTACGGCGCCAATTCCGACATGGCCTGCCGCGACATGTTTCCGTCGATGGAGCCGCTTCCCTGCCAGACCTTCGAAGACGCCTTCGTGGCGGTCGAGAATGGCGAGGCGGATCTCGCGATGATCCCGATCGAAAACACCATCGCCGGCCGTGTTGCCGACATCCACCACCTGCTACCCGAATCGCGGCTGCATATCGTCGGCGAATATTTCATGCCGATCCGCTTCCAGCTGATGGTGCTGCCGGGCGTGACGCGCGACGAAATCCGCACCGTTCACAGCCACATCCATGCGCTCGGTCAGTGCCGCAAGATCGTGCGCGCCAATGGCTGGAAGCCGGTGGTTGCCGGCGATACCGCAGGAGCCGCCAAGCTGGTGTCGGAGCAGGGTGATCGCTCGATGGCGGCGCTCGCGCCGCGGCTTGCCGCCGACCTCTACGGCCTCGAGATCGTTGCCGAAAATGTCGAGGACACCGAAAGCAACGTGACTCGCTTCGTCGTGCTGTCGCGTGACGAGCAGATGCTCTCCCGCAGCGCCGATGACGAACTGATCATCACCACCTTTGTGTTCAACGTGCGCAACATTCCGGCCGCGCTCTACAAGGCGATGGGCGGCTTTGCCACCAACGGCATCAACATGACGAAGCTCGAGAGCTACCAGCTCGGCGGCAAGTTCGTGGCCACGCAGTTCTACGCCGACATCGAAGGTCATCCGGACGACACGTCGGTGCGCCATGCGATGGAGGAGCTGCGCTTCTTCTCGGAGAAGGTCCGCATTCTCGGCACCTACAAGGCGCATCCGATGCGTGGTGTGCTTTAAGCATCTCAGAGACAGAGCGTTTCTACGACCCGTCTAAACCGGAGACGCTCTGGCGGCTCCGGCCGCACTGCAGATCAGGCTTACCAATGCGTTAACTCGCTACGCGTCTGGTGCATGCCTAATCTGCAATCGCGGCGGTACCTAAACAATGTGCAAATGCCTATTTGACACTCGTTCACATATGGAGTGTTAAAAATGAAGATCCGTCAGAAGATCGTTGAATATGCAAAAATGCGCCGTGCGATCCGCGAGCTGAATTCGCTGGATGACCACGCCCTGAGCGATATCGGTATTTCCCGTTCGCAGATCCAGGCCGCCGTTTACGGCCGCTAATCAGCACAATTCGCCGTATCCCGCCACCCAAGCTGGCGGGATACGCGCAATGCACTACAGCGCCGCGCGTCAAACTGGCGCTACTCGTCAAAAAGGCACACGCGCAGGCGGTGTCCATCCGGGTCAAGCGCCACGAAGGTCGGTCCGAAATCCATCTTCGTCAGTTCCTGCGCAATCGGCAGGCCAGCGTCCTTCCATTTTTCATAGTGCGCGCGAACCGCCTCCTCATTTTCCACCATGAATGCCAATTCCGAGCGGCTGCCGGTCTTCGACGGCGGTGGTGGCGCCACCTTATCCTGTGCCCAAAGCCCGAGCACGAAGCCGCCCTGCAGCTCGAAGGACGAAAAGGTCGGGAAGGAGACGAGCGGCTCCTTGCCGAGCAGCTTGCGATAGAATTCGACGCTTGCGAGCGGATCTTCGACATAGAGAATAGTGAGATTTGCCTTGGCCATAATCCGTCTCCTTGTTTGGGAGTTGCAGATTAGCGCGCACCACTGCCAATTTCTGTCAGCATCGATTTCCGGTTTTTATGCCTTATGCCGAACCGACCCGCCTGCCTTCAGGCGCAGCAATATTCTGCGTCGTGCGCCATTCCCGAAGCAACACCTGCCGCCGGCGCGCATAGCGGCTCTCGCTCATGTCAGCCTGCCTGATGCGGTCGGTCCGGAAATGCCTGAAGCCCTGGCGCAGCTCGCACCAGGCAACCAGAACTCGAACATTCTCGAAGAAGCCGAGGGCAAACGGCCAGACCGTGCGGCGGGTCTCGCTGCCGTCGTTGTCGATATAGACGAGGTCGAGCTTGCGCTCGTGGCGTATCGCCTTGCGCAACAATGCAATGTCGATGCCGTCGGCCACCGGCGGGCTTGGCCCGACGAGCAGTGTCGAGGCGTCGAGCTCGTCGCGCAGATCCGCCGGCAGCACCGCGGCGATCTTGGCGAGCGCATCGGCGGCGGCCGCCGCCAGATGGGTGTCGGCGCGTTTTGCCACCCAGCGTGAGCCGAGCACCAGCGCCTCGATCTCCTCCTGCGAGAACATCATTGGCGGCAGCATGAAGCCGGGTTTCAGGATGTAGCCGAGCCCCGGCTCGCCTTCGATATGGGCGCCCTGCGCCTGCAGGCTGGCGATATCGCGGTAGAGCGTTCTGAGGCTGACGCCGGTCTCCTCCGCCAGACGCCGTCCGCTGACGGGCTGGCGGTAGCGTCTGAGAACCTGCAGCAGGTCGAGAAGCCGTTCGGAGCGGGACACCTTAAGTCTCCTCGTATCGGCAGGTCTGTGCTCAGCCGTGCTCGTCCCAGGCCAGCCAGTCGCGCATCAGCCGGTGGGCAATGGCGCCCTTCGGCGGCGGAATATGCTCGTCGCCGGTATCGGCCACGCCGGTCGTGCGTTCCAGCATTGCTGCCGTTTCGGCGCGGGTGAACCAGCGGACATCCTCGAGCTCCTGTTCGTCGCGCTTGATCGCCGTCGATTTCGCCTCGGCATAGCAGCCGATCATCAGCGAGTGCGGCAGCGGCCACGGCTGCGAGGCGTGGTAGCGCACGCGGCCGATGTGGATGCCGGATTCCTCGTGGGTTTCGCGGCGCACGGCGTTTTCGATGGTTTCGCCCGGCTCGACGAAGCCGGCGAGGCACGAATACATTCCGGCCGTGAAATGCGGGCTGCGGCCGAGCAGGCAGAGATCACGCTCCAGATCGATGGTCAGCATGATGACGACGGGATCGGTGCGCGGGAAAACCATATGGCCGCAGGCTGTGCAGACGCGGCGATAGCCACCGGCCTTGCCTTCCATCGGCCCGGCGCAACGGCCGCAGAAGCGGTTGTTGGCGTTCCATGTGATGAGGCTCGAGCCTTGGGCGAACTGGCCGAGAAGTTCTTCCGGCAGCATCTGCTGGCGGTAGAGCGTGCGTCCGTCGGCGATCTTGAACGGCTCGGCCATGTTGTCTTCGGTAAGGCCGGTCGGCACGGCGAGCCGCGGCTCGCCGTTCGGCAGGTAGCCGAGCAGGATGGTGTCGTCGAGCACCGGCTCAAGCCCGTCGAGCTCATAGGGTGCAAACAGCGGGTCGATGATCTTCTCGTCGTGTTTGACGATCAGCTTCGGTCCGGAAAAGGCGAGGAAATGGGCGCCCGGATGTTTGAGCGCGACTTCGATGCAGTCGTCGGCCCGGTGCTCGGACTGGCGATCCAGGTGGTTCTCGGAAAAGGCGACGAGAGTGCTCGGCTCCGGATGAGGGCTTCGAAGGTCAAAGATCGATTTCGTCATGTTCAGAGATTTTCCAGAATGCGGGCTGCAAATGCCTGATGGTCTTGCTCGCCCCAAGGCTCCGACTTGCCGAAGCCCCAGACGGGTCCGGGCCAGTTCGGGTCGCCGTCACTGCGGGCGATGATATGCACATGGAGCTGCCGGACGATGTTGCCGAGCGCGCCGATATTGATCTTCTCGGCACCGGTGACCTTTTTCAAGGCGGTCGCCACCATATTGGTTTCGAAAGTCAGCATCGTCTGGTCGAGCGGCGTGAGATCGAAGATCTCGGAAATGTCCCCGCGTTGGGGAATGAGGACCAGCCAGGGCCAGCGGCGATCGTTCATCAGGCGCATCTGGCAGAGGCCGATCGAGGCGATCGGGATGCCGTCGCGTTCAAGCCGCTCGTCAAGGGTGAATGTCGTCAAGAAGGTCTCCTTGTGCCGGGAGCGGATTCGCCTTGTTTTGCATATCGATATCAGTTTTTTGATGGCTTGGCTTGCATTTGGTTGCGATATTGCCGATATGGGAGCCGGGAGGTTGGTGGTGGACGAGCCACTCGCCAACCGGGTCAGGTCCGGAAGGAAGCAGCCCTAACGAGCCCGGCACGGGTCATCGTGCCAGCCTCCCACCTGCCTGATTGCTGAGATCGAGATAGCTCTCAGCAATCAGGCAGCATCACAGAATGTTGCGGCGTCCAGACGCATCCCATGCGACGCGCGGTGCCGTAAATCCGTCCTGTCGGGACACGAGTTCAAGCAGCGGCAGGGTCGATGAGCGACGAAACGTCCATTTCATCCGAACAGAAACCAGCCGCCTACCGCGTTCTGGCGCGCAAGTATCGCCCCAAGGATTTCTCCGACCTGATGGTCGGCCAGGAGCCGATGGTGCGCACGCTGACCAACGCGTTCGAAACCGGCCGCATCGCTCAAGCCTATATGCTGACCGGCGTGCGCGGGGTCGGCAAGACCACCACCGCCCGCATTCTCGCCCGTGCGCTGAACTACAAGACACCCGAAATCGATCGGCCGACGATCGACCTGCGTGCTCTCGGCGAGCATTGCCAGGCGATCATGGACGGCCGCCATGTCGATGTCATCGAGATGGACGCCGCTTCCCATACCGGCATCGACGATATCAGAGAGATCATCGAGCAGGTGCGCTACCGCCCGGTTTCGGCGCGCTACAAAGTCTACATCATCGACGAAGTGCACATGCTGTCGACGCAGGCCTTCAACGGTCTGTTGAAGACGCTGGAAGAGCCGCCGGAACATGTGAAGTTCATCTTCGCCACCACCGAAATCCGCAAGGTTCCGATCACGGTGCTGTCGCGCTGTCAGCGGTTCGATCTTCGGCGCATCAGCGGCTCCGACCTCGTCGGCCTGTTTTCGACCATTCTCGGCAAGGAAGGCGTTTCCTTCGATCCCGAAGCGCTGGCGATGGTCGCGCGTGCGGCCGAAGGCTCTGCCCGTGACGGCCTGTCGCTGCTCGATCAGGCGATCGCCCATGGCGGCGGTTCCGTCGAGGTCGAGACGGTGCGTTCGATGCTCGGACTTGCCGATCGCGCCCGCATCGTCGATCTGTTCGAACATATCGTCAGGGGCGACGTTGCCGCAGCCCTCGCAGAATTTTCGGCACAATACGAGGCCGGCGCCAACCCGACGGTGGTTCTGACCGACCTTGCCGATTTCACCCATCTCGTCACCCGGCTGAAATACGTGCCGGATGCGGCCAGCGATCAGTCCCTGAGCGAGATCGAGCGGACGCGCGGAGCGGAGTTTGCCGGCAATGTCGCCGTCAGCACGCTGTCGCGCATCTGGCAGATGCTGCTGAAGGGCATTCCTGAAGCCGAAAGTTCGTCGCGCCCGGCCGGTGCTGCCGAAATGGTGCTGATCCGGCTTGCCCATGCGGCCCATCTTCCGTCGCCCGAAGACGCGGCGAGACGCGTGCTCGAACTGTCCGGCAGCGACAATGGCAGCGTCCGTCCGGCGCCCGGTGGTGGAAGTGGCGGCGGCATGCTGGCGTCAGTCGGCGCGCCCGTGCAGGCGCAGGCGGCCCAGTCGACATCGATGGGACGGCCGACCGGCAACGGCGCGACGATGTTGCGCGCGGTTCCCGATGTCAGCCCGCAGCCGATCAGCGTCGGACACACCGAGGAGCGGCCGGCAGCCGCGCCTTCAGCAAAGGCTCAGCCGTCGGTGCCGGTCAATTCGGTCAGCGACATCGCCGACCTCTGCGCCAAGAATAAAGACATCAAGCTGAAGACGCTGGTGCGCGGCTTCGTGCGGCTGGTGCGCATCGAGCCCGGCCGGCTTGACGTCAACGTCCCGGATGATGCGCCGAAGACGCTGCTCGGCGAACTCGCCGTCAAGCTCAAGGAATGGACCGGCATTCACTGGATCGTCAGCTACAGCCGTGACCCCGGCGAGCCGACCATGATCGAAGCCGAACAGCAGGCCCAGGAAAAGCGTGTCAGCGATGCGCGCCAGGATCCGGATGTGGCTGCCATCCTCGCCCGTTTCCCGGGCGCCAAGATCACCGACGTGCGCATTCGCGCCGTCGAGGAGGAAGAGGCCGAGAGCGTAGCTCCGGCCACAGCCGAATCTGCCGATGGCGATATCGTCCCCGGCGACGATATCGAATAGTCGGTCGGAACGAACGACCGGAAATTTCTAGAGAACAGGAGACGACGATGCGCGACATCATGGGGATGATGGGCAAGGTCAAGGAAATGCAGGCCAAGATGGAGAAGATGCAGGCGGAAATCGCTGCGCTCGAAGTCGATGGTGTCTCCGGTGGCGGCCTCGTCACCGTCCGCCTCGATGGCAAGGGCACTCTGAAGAGCCTGAAGATCGACCCGTCGCTGTTCAAGGAAGACGATGTCGAGATCCTCGAAGACCTGATCGTCGCCGCCCACAAGGACGCCAAGGACAAGGCCGAGGCCGTCCAGGCCGAAAAGACCCGCGAACTCACAGCCGGCCTGCCGATCCCGCCCGGTATGAAGCTGCCGTTCTGATCGGCCGTTCTTCGCTGCTAGACCATTTCCAGGAAAAGTGCGAAGCGGTTTTCCGTCAGGAAATGCGTAAAAACAAAGAGATAGATCATTTGTGCGGTTCCGTCCAAATCGGAAACGACTCTATGAGTCGGGCGCCGGTGCGGGAACGATCGGTTTCGCCGGAGTGGCGCCGCGCGGATTGGTGTCCATGCTGGCGGTGATGCGCAGATCGGCTTTCTGTGTAGAGGCCGGCGGTATCGGTCGTTGATCGAGCGCCGCGCCGATCTCGGCGAGCTTGAAGGCGAAATCGTTGAGCGCTGCGCGTTCGGCCTTGGACGACCCCACCAATCCGGTCGGGTCGTATTTCGTCAGGATCGTTGGATAGTCGGCGGTGCTGTCCGTCGGCGGCGCATTGTAGCGCGCCGAGAGCTTTCTGAGCGATTCCGCCAATGTCGGCAGCATCGTCAACGCTCTACGCCAACGGTGTTCGTTGAAGTCGAAATCGTTAAGAAGAGTCTCGCCGGCCTTTCCGCCGAGTGCGCTGAGATAGGCGACGGTTTCGCGATCCATATCCAGATTGAGCCCACCCTCCTTGTCGTCGTCGAGCCTGACTTCGACGATCCGCTCGCTGTAACCGTGCAGCTGGCTCTGCAGCGTGTCCTGCCAATTGCGCGCCGTGTCGAGGATGGCACCGACAAAGCCGAACAGCCCGTCGACCGGGTAGATGGGCGCGACCTTGCCTTCGGACGTCCTGCGCGGAAGATAGACGCGGCTTGCCCCGTCCGCGTCATCGCCGTGCCGCCGCTGATCATAACTGGCAAGCGAGATGCCGAAGGTCGGTCGCCCAGGCAGAAGGCCGTCAAAAAGGTGAATCGGAAAGTTGCTGGTGATGCCACCGTCGGAAAACAGACAGCGGATGTGCGTAGCGGGATCGCGCCGTGCGCTGCTTTTCAGCGAGTAGTCGTAGCGGTAAAGCGGCACGGCACGGATCAGCCCGGGAAAGCTCAGGCTCATCCGGGCGAGAATGGCCACGGGCAGCTTGTTTGCCGGCGGTAGCTGGTAGAAGTCCTTCGACCCATCGGCCGCGACGATGTCGCGTGGTTTGCTCTCCTTGAGCAGGTACGCCATGATCGAGGACGGAAACAACGCCTCGAACTCCGACTTGCGATAATTATGGACCCGGTCTCCGAATGGCAACTCGTAAGGACGGCGCGAGGAGAGGTCGGTGGTCACGCTTCTAAGCGTGATGTCGTGCGCCTCGAGGTCGCCAATTGTCAACGGCCTGTCCGAACCATCCTGCCGGAGGGGACCGGCTATCGCCTCTATTCTTTCGGAGATCCAGTTGGTGAAAGCCGGGTTCTTCATGCCCGGCTGGGTCAGGCCGCTGCAAAGACCGAAATCGTTGGCCGGCAAGAGCACCGCTACCGCCTGGTAGAATTGATAGAGGATCATCAAGATTGCGCCGGTCAAAGCGGTGACGATGCCGAGCAGTATTGTCGCGGCGCCGGTGCCGAGCACACCTGCAATAAGGATCAAAATGCCGGGTGCAGCGCCAAGCAACGCCGGCAGGGCAAAGACCCGCAGCGTCTCCAAGGCGCAGGCCATGGCCCTGCTGTGCTGGGTGCGAATGGCGGCCATGCCGATGCGAAAGAGGGGGGCCGTGTCGGCAGAGGGCTGAAAGAAGGTTGAAAGGTTTGCCGCCAGCTCGCCAGGCATGCCGTCGATGAGGGCAAAGCCGGCATTCTTCTCTTCCACCGTCGCGCCGGTTTGCCGCCGGTACTCCGCGGCCGCCGTCATCACGGCGGCGATCGCGCCAGCCGAAGTTCCGCCAATGTGCATGAAGCGGTAACGGGTTGCCAGTTCAGTGATGGCGCGCGGGAATACCACGCCGGAGGTGATGCCACCCTTCATGATGAGGTCGCACTCTTCGCTGGGTTTGGCGTAACGGAAAGTCGTATCGTTCATCGCACCCTCCATCTCCGAACAACAACATTAGATTGTGTTGATGTTCGATGCACGCAATTTCGCAGCGGCGGAAGGCTGGCGCCGACGGCAAAGCATGGTAATTTGCCGCCTCTCGAGGAGGATCGCGCATGACCATGACGTCCCTGCTTATGTTTGCCGGCGCCTTGCTGGTTGCGGCCGGCTCGCCCGGCCCGAGCGTCGCCGCCCTTGTGGCCCGCGTGCTTTCGAAGGGCGCGCGCGACGTTCTACCCTTCCTTGTGGCGCTCTGGATCGGCGAGGCCATCTGGCTGTCATTTGCGGTGGCGGGCCTGGCGGCGATTGCCGAAAGCTTCCATCTGCTGTTCGTTGCCATCAAGTGGCTGGGCGTCGCCTACCTGCTCTATCTCGCCTGGAAAATGTGGATGGCCGAACCGGATCTGCCCGGCGACAGCCTGCCGCAGTCGCGCTCACCCTCCAAGCTGTTCTTTGCCGGCCTGACGGTGACGCTCGGCAATCCCAAGGTGATGATGTTCTACGTCGCGTTGCTGCCCTCGATCATCGACCTGCGCTCGGTCACCTTGATCGGCTGGATGGAGCTGGTTGCGACGATGCTGGTGGTTCTGGTCGTGGTCGATTTCGGCTGGGTGACCATGGCCGCCAATGCGCGCAAGCTCCTGAAGAGCAAGCGCGCCGTTCGCCTCGCCAACCGCGCCAGCGCCGGAACCATCGCCGGGGCGGCCGTCGTCATCGCCACCCGTTGAGCCGTGCTTCGATGCGTCCGTGAGTTCCGGCGCAATGGAGGGCGGGAGCCGCGTGATATTCCGGCAAGGCGATTCCGTTTGTCGGCGATATGGGCTAAAAGCGCCGCATGGCAAAGCGAGTCACCGGTCCCGAAATCGAAAAACTGATCCAGCTTCTGGCAAAGGTGCCGGGGCTGGGGCCGCGTTCGGCGCGGCGCGCGGCGCTGCATCTGGTCAAGAAGAAGGACCAGCTGCTTGGGCCCCTGGCGGAAGCCATGGGCGAGGCCCATCGCAAGGTGCGCATCTGCTCGTGCTGCGGCAATGTCGACACGATCGATCCCTGTACGGTCTGCGCGGATGAACGCCGCGACCAGTCGGTGATCATCGTCGTCGAGGATGTCGCCGATCTCTGGGCGCTGGAACGGGCCGCGGCGATGAACGCCGCCTATCACGTGCTCGGCGGCACGCTGTCGCCGCTCGACGGCGTCGGCCCCGACGACCTCAACATCAAGGGGCTGGTGCAGCGCGTTGCCAATGGCGGCGTCCGCGAACTGATCATCGCCGTCAACGCCACGGTCGAGGGCCAGACTACCGCCCACTATATCACCGACCAGCTCGAGGGGATGGAGGTGAAGATCACGCGGCTTGCCCATGGCGTGCCTGTTGGCGGCGAACTCGATTATCTCGACGAGGGCACGCTGGCGGCCGCCCTTCGCGCCCGCACCTCGATCTGACACCTCGAATTGATCGGGGCTTTTGCCCCAACCGCCCGCGATCCAACCGATAGGGAAGCCGGATGCTGAGATTTCTATCACTGTCGACATTGTTGTTCTGCGTTTTCACGGGCTTCGCCCAGGCTGCCTCCAAGGCGGATGTCGAGAACCAGTTTCGCCAGTGGCTGCAGCGCGATCTCTGGCCGGAAGCCGAGAAGTCGGGTGTATCAGCGCGATCGTTCAAGGCCGCATTTGCTGACGTAAAGCTGAACTGGGACCTGCCCGATCTGGCCCCACCCGGCTTCCCCAAGCCGAAGGAGCAGAAGCAGAGCCAGGCGGAGTTTTCCTCGCCCGGCAGCTACTTCTCCGAAAAGCGGCTGCAGGGATTGGCGGCAACGGGGCGAAGCCTTGCTTCGACGCACGCGTCTACCCTGAAGCGGATCGAAAAGACCTATGGGGTTCCGGCATCGGTGGTCGTGGCGATCTGGGGCCGCGAATCCGGCTTCGGACGCGCGAAAATTCCCTATCCGGTCGTCGATGTCCTGGCGACCAAGGCCTTCATGTCGACCCGGCCGGATCTGTTCCGCCGCGAGTTGATCGCGGCCTTGCATATTCTGGACAGCGGCGACGTCGAAGAGGTGTCGATGCGCGGCTCCTGGGCCGGCGCCATGGGTCAGCCGCAGTTCATGCCGTCGAGCTTCCTGCAATATGCCGTCGATTTCGACGGCGACGGCCGCCGCGATATCTGGAACTCTGTTCCCGACAGCTTGGCGTCGATTGCCAACTATCTCGTCAAGAAGGGCTGGCAACGTGGCCGCGACTGGGGCTTCGAAGTGTCGATCCCGGCCGGCGTCTCCTGCGCACAGGAAGGTCCGGATCTTGCCCGGCCGATGTCCGATTGGGCGGCCAAGGGCATCACCCGCATTTCCGGAAAAGCCTTCCCGTCGCATGAGCGTTCGGCGCCGTCGATGATGTTGGTTCCGGCCGGCACTCATGGGCCGGAGTTCATCGTCACGCCGAATTTCTATGTGCTCAAGGAATACAACAACTCGGACCTCTATGCGCTGTTCATTGGCAACCTTGCCGATCGCATCGGCGCGGGTGGCGGTGCCTTCCGCGGCACCTGGGGCGATGTCGGCAACATGCTGCGCTCCGATGTCCTGGCGATGCAGAAGGCGCTGGTTGCCAAGGGCTACGACGTCGGCAAGGCCGATGGTCTGGCCGGCTACAAGACGCGCCGCTCGCTCGGCGACTGGCAGGCCAAGAACGGCCTGGCGCCGACCTGCTTTCCCGACGCCACGTTGAAAGCGAAGCTCCGGTAAGTCTGCTGCTGCCGGCGTGTTTACCCAATCCTAGGCGCGCGCTTCGCCTCAGTGCATGTCGACGTTCACCTGCCGCTTGTAGCGCTCGTAATGCGTCGGAACGATCGTCTGGCGCTCGATCATGCGATGCACCCGCGGTGGCGCTGCGCCGCGATGCAGCGCCGTCAGCTTGTCGCCGACCGAGGCGTCGGCTTGCGTCCGGCGCTGGTTATGGCGCACATATTCCACCCAGGTCGGCACATGGTAGGTTTCCGTCCAGGTGGTCGGAATTTCCAGATCGCGCATCAGCGCCCAATGGCCGGCGCCGTCGCGGATGCGGATGCGCCGCCGTTCGGCCATGGTCTCCAGAAACTCCGGTATGTCGGCATCGTCGATCTCGTAATCGATCATGATGACGATCGGGCCGCTGCGGGGTTTCAGGTCCAGCTCGAGCAGCGGCTCGTTGAAGCGGTTGAGCGGATCGAGGTTGAGCGACTTGAACTCGGGCAGCGGCAGGCGCAGGCCGATGACCGCACCCGCCAGCATCAACAGACAGGAGACAACAAGCGCATTGGTGGCACCATATTGCTCGGCCGTCGTGCCCCAGAGCCAGCTGCCGCCGGCAATGCCGCCGAAGGTCATGGTCTGGTAGAGCGACAGCGCCCGGCCGACCACCCAGCGCGGAGCCGAAAGCTGGACGGTGGTGTTGAACAGCGACAGGGCCAGCACCCAGGATGCGCCGGAGACCAGGAGCACGAGACAGCTGAGCCAGGCATAGGGGCTGAAGGCAATGACGACCGTGCTCACGGCAAAGCCGCCAAAAGCCAGGCGAACGATCGCTTCGCTCGACATCATTTCGCGCAGTCTTGCGCTCAGCAATGCGCCGCCGATCGCGCCGAGACCGAAGGCGCCGAGCATCAGGCCGTAGGTGAGCGGTCCGCCCTGGACGAGATCGCGCGCCACCAGCGGCAGAAGCGCGAGAATGGCGCTTGCCGAAAGGCCGAAGAGGAAACCGCGCACCAGCACCTTGCCGATATTGGGCGACATGACGACATAGCGCAGGCCTGCCGTAATCGCCCGGCCGAGCGTTTCGCGCGGCAGTGGGCTCATGGTCACTTCGCGCCGCCAGCGCATCAGCGCAAAGAGGATGGCGAAGTAGCTGAGCGAGTTGGCGGCAAAGGCCGCCGCTGCACCCGCCGTCGCCACGATCACGCCGCCGATCGCCGGGCCGACGCTGCGGGTGATGTTGAAGCCCATACTGTTCAGCGCCACGGCCGCCGGCAGGTCGTCGCGCGGAACCATGTCGCCGACCGAGGCCTGCCAGGAGGGGTTGTTGAGCGCCGTGCCGCAGCCGATCAGGAAGGTGAAGAGCAGGAGCAGCCACGGCGTAATGATGCCGAAATAGGCGCAGATGGTCAGAAGCGCCGACACCGTCAGCATGAAACACTGCGCCACCAGCATGATCCGCCGCCGGTCGAAATTGTCGGCAAGCGCGCCGGACACCAGCGAGAACATCATGATGGGAAGCGCGGTCGACGCCTGCACCAGCGCAACCATGTTGGCCGACGAGGAAATCGAGGTCATCAGCCAGGCGGCGCCGACCGACTGGATGAGGCCGCCGAAGTTGGAGGCGAGGCTTGCTATCCAGATGGTGCGGAAGATGTCGTGCTTGAAGGGGGCCAGTGGCGAAATACGGGTGGGCACCTCGTCTTCTCTCTCGTGTCTTTTGATTGCGATATCGAAGCGGTTCGTTGCCTGTTATAAACCTCGAAGGCCGAAGTGCCAGCCGCTGAAACTTGCCGTCGCATCGATTGCCTGCCATCCGCCCCGATCTGGCGGCTTCGGCCACCACCGGTCGAACACCTTGCAATTTGCGGCAACGAGGCGTATATGGGCCTCAAATTCTTGATCGGTAGATGAAGAGTGGGCCCGTCAGGACCCGCTCTTTTTTATTAGCCGGTCCCATGAGGAGACATCGTTTGTCCGATCCGACAACGGCTGAAAATGAAATTGAACCCCGCCTGATCACCGAGACCGGTCTTGATCAGCGCATCGCCGACATCATCGAACCGGTGCTGACGCCGATGGGCTATCGCCTGGTACGCGTGCGCATGTCCGGCCAGAACGGCATGACGCTGCAGATCATGGCCGAGCGCAACGACGGCACCATGACCGTCGAAGATTGCGAAGCGATCTCGATGGCCATTTCCCCGGTTCTCGATGTGGAAGATCCGGTCGACAAGGCGTATCATCTGGAAGTGTCGTCGCCCGGCATCGATCGCCCGATGGTGCGCAAGTCCGATTTCTTCCGCTGGCAGGGTCACCTGCTGAAATGCGAGACCTCGGTGCTGGTTGAAGGCCGCAAGCGTTTCCGCGGCAAGATCGTGTCCGTGGATGCGGATGGTTTCCAGATCGAGCGCGATCAGCCTGCTTATGGCGAGGAAGCGACGGTTACCATTCCTTTCACCACGCTTGCGGAGGCGCGGTTGATCCTGACCGACGACCTGATCCGCGACGCCCTGACGGCCGACAAGAAGGCCAAGGCAGCGCGCGCCGCGAACGAGAATTTTGAAGACGAAGATTCACCTATCGACGAATAAAAGCCGGGGCGGTGCTTGAGGCCCCCTGCAACCAGACGGAGACATGAGATGGCAGTCAGTGCTAACCGGCTCGAGCTTCTGCAGATCGCAGATGCAGTGGCACGCGAAAAGGTGATCGACCGCGAGATCGTTCTGGCCGCGATGGCCGATGCGATCCAGAAGGCCGCGCGCTCCCGCTATGGTTCGGAATCCAACATCCGTGCCGACATCAATTCCAAGACCGGCGAAATCCGCCTGCAGCGTCTGCTGGAAGTGGTCGAGAAGGCGGAAGACTATTCCACCCAGATCCCGCTTGAACTGGCCCGCGACCGCAACCCGGACGCCAAGCTCGGCGACTTCATTGCCGACCCGCTGCCGCCGATGGATTTCGGCCGTATCGCTGCCCAGTCGGCCAAGCAGGTCATCGTGCAGAAGGTTCGCGAAGCCGAGCGTGACCGCCAGTTCGACGAATTCAAGGATCGCGTCGGCGAGATCGTCAACGGCACCGTCAAGCGCGTCGAATACGGCAACGTCATCGTCGATCTCGGCCGTGGCGAAGGCATCATCCGTCGCGACGAGATGATCCCGCGCGAAAACATGCGTTACGGCGACCGCGTCCGCGCCTTCGTCTACGACGTTCGCCGCGAACAGCGCGGCCCGCAGATCTTCCTGTCGCGCACGCATCCGCAGTTCATGGTCAAGCTCTTCACCATGGAAGTGCCTGAAATCTACGACGGCATCATCCAGATCAAGTCGGTTGCCCGCGATCCGGGCTCGCGCGCCAAGATCGCCGTGATCTCGAACGACTCGTCGATCGATCCGGTCGGCGCCTGCGTCGGTATGCGCGGTTCGCGCGTTCAGGCCGTCGTCGGCGAACTGCAGGGCGAAAAGATCGATATCATTCCGTGGTCGCAGGATCCGGCATCGTTCATCGTCAACGCGCTGCAGCCGGCGGAAGTCGCCAAGGTCGTTCTCGACGAAGATGCGGAACGCATCGAAGTGGTGGTTCCGGACGAGCAGCTGTCGCTGGCCATCGGCCGCCGCGGCCAGAACGTTCGCCTCGCTTCGCAGCTGACCGGCTGGGATATCGACATCCTCACCGAGCAGGAAGAAAGCGAACGTCGCCAGAAGGAATTCAACGAGCGCACCAACCTGTTCATGGACTCGCTCGACGTCGACGAGATGGTCGGTCAGGTTCTGGCTTCCGAGGGCTTTGCGGCTGTCGAGGAGCTTGCCTATGTCGATCTCGACGAAATTGCCTCGATCGACGGCTTCGACGACGAAACGGCTACCGAAATCCAGACCCGCGCCCGCGAGTACCTGGACAGGCTGGAAGCTGAGATGGATGCCAAGCGCAAGGAACTCGGCGTTGCCGACGAACTGCGCACGATCAATGGCCTGACCAGCCCGATGCTGGTCGCGCTCGGCGAGGAAGGCATCAAGACCATCGAGGACTTTGCCGGTTGCGCCGCTGACGACCTGGTTGGCTGGAGCGAACGCAAGGACGGCGAGACCAAGCGCTTCGAGGGCACGTTCTCGAAGTTCGAAGTTTCGCGTGCCGACGCTGAAGCCATGATCGTTCAGGCTCGCCTTGCTGCCGGCTGGATCACGGAAGACGACCTCGCCGTCGAGCAGGAAGTAGATGAGGCGATCGAGGTTGCCGAAGGCGCGGAACAGGACGCCTGATGGCGACCACCGCATCGACTGACGCTGACGTTCTGCCTTCGGACAACGGTCCGAAGGACAAGAGCGGCAGCACCCGGACTTGCATCGTCACGCGCGAGAGTGGCTCSCCCGACGATCTGATCCGCTTCGTCGCCGGACCCGACGGCCGCATCGTTCCCGATCTGAAGCGTCAGCTTCCGGGGCGCGGCTGCTGGGTCAAGGCGGAGCGGGCGCTGGTCGAAAAGGCCATGGCGAAGAAGCTCTTCGCCCGGGCCTTGAAGGCCGACGTCAAGGTCGATGCGACGCTTGCCGATGACGTGGACAGGCTGCTCGTCGAGCAGCTTGCCGGAATGATGAACATGGCGCGCAAGGCGGCCCAGTTCATCTCCGGCGCGACGAAGACGGAGCAGGCAGTTCGTGGATTGGCGGCACTCGCCGTCTTCCACGCGAGTGATGCGGCAGCCGACGGCGTCCGCAAGATTGACCAGGCCCGCAAGGCGATGAGCTTTGTGGTTGAAGATGAAACGGAAATACCCGCGTTCCGCCCCTTCACGGCGGCGGAAATGGAGGGCCTTTTGGGAAGTAATGCTTTTATCCATGCCGCAACGCTTGCAGGGCAGGCGGGTGAGGGTGTAGTGAAGCGCGCAATCATGCTCGAAAAGTACCGTGGATCCGTCCCGGTCCGGGCCGAAGGCGGCGCTGGCAAGCCACAGCAATGACGCGCGTCACCGGCAAAATCCGGCATCGCGTACATTGTTTGAGACAATTTGGAAGACAGGGTCAGGTGATACGCATCCGGCCCTGATCGCTAGGAACGGAACGGAATGACCGACAACAACGACGACAAGACAGGCGGCGCAGCAGGCAAGAAGACGCTGACCCTGAAGCCCTCCGGGGTTTCGCAGGGGACCGTGCGTCAGGACATGGGCCGTGGCCGCACCAAGGCGGTCGTGGTCGAAACCAAGAAACGCCCCTTCCATCGCCCCAAGGACGAGCGCCCGATCACGCCGGTTGCCGCGGCTCCCGCCGCACGGCCGGCCGAACAGCGTCCGGCTCAGCCGCAGCCTTCGGGCCGCCCGGCCCCGCAGCCACAGCAGCACCAGACGCGCCAGGAAGCCAACCAGGCGAACCGTCCGCGCGTCGGTGTCGTTCTGAACCAGCTTTCCGCCGGTGAGATCGATGCGCGCCGCCGCGCTCTGGCCGAAGCCCAGATCCGCGAAGCTGAAGAAGCGGTCATCCGCGCCGAGAACGAAGCGCGCCGCAAGCGTGAGGAAGAAGCCCGTCTCCTGCAGGAGAAGGAAGACGCCGCACGTCGCGCCGCCGAGGAAGCAGCCCGCCCGGCTGTCGAGCCCGAAGCCAAGGCCGAAGAGGTTGTCGAAGAGCGCCCCGTGGCTGCTCGCGCACCTGCAGCCGGCGAGCGTCGCGTCGACAATCGCCCGCAGGCTGCACGGCCCGCCGCCGCCCCGGCAGCAGGTCTTCCGACGCCGGCACCGGCCGGTGCTCTGCGCGGCCGCAAGGTCGACAACGAAAAGGATGAGGATCGCAGCCCGCGCCCCGGCGCAGGTCCGGTTCGTGGCAAGGTCGTGCGTCCGGAGCCGGCAAAGCCGGTCACGCGCCCGAAGGGTGACGATGGTCGCCGCCAGGGCAAGCTGACGCTGACCACCGCTGCCGACGAGGATGCCGGCCAGCGCGCCCGTTCGCTGTCGGCGATGCGTCGCCGCCAGGAGAAGTTCAAGCGCAGCCAGATGCAGGAGACCCGCGAGAAGATTTCGCGCGAAGTCGTTCTGCCGGAAACCATCACGATTCAGGAACTGTCGCAGCGCATGTCCGAACGCGCCGTCGACGTCATCAAGTACCTGATGAAGGAAGGCCAGATGATGAAGCCCGGCGATCTGATCGATGCCGACCTGGCTGAACTCATCGCCGGCGAATTCGGCCACACCGTCAAGCGTGTTTCCGAGTCCGACGTCGAAGAAGGCATCTTCAACGTTTCCGACATCGAGGAAGAACTGGTCTCGCGTCCGCCGATCGTCACGATCATGGGTCACGTCGACCACGGCAAGACCTCGCTGCTCGACGCCATCCGTCATGCCAACGTGGTTGCCGGCGAAGCGGGTGGCATCACCCAGCACATCGGCGCCTACCAGGTCGAGCAGAACGGTAACAAGATCACCTTCATCGACACACCCGGCCACGCGGCGTTCACCGCCATGCGTGCCCGTGGTGCCCAGGCGACCGACATTGCCATCCTGGTGGTTGCGGCCGACGACAGCGTGATGCCGCAGACGATCGAATCCATCAACCACGCCAAAGCGGCCGGTGTTCCGATCATCGTGGCGATCAACAAGGTCGACAAGCCGGCGGCCAATGCCCAGAAGGTTCGCACCGAACTTCTGCAGCATGAAGTCTTCGTCGAATCCATGGGCGGTGAAGTTCTCGACGTGGAAGTCTCGGCGAAGAACGGCACCAACCTCGACAAGCTGCTCGAAGCGATCCTGCTCCAGGCCGAAATCCTCGACCTCAAGGCCAATCCGAACCGGACAGCCGAAGGTACTGTGGTTGAAGCCGAACTCGACCGTGGCCGCGGCGCCGTCGCAACCGTGCTCGTTCAGAAGGGTACGCTGCGTCCGGGCCAGATCATCGTTGCCGGCGACCAGTGGGGCCGTGTGCGCGCCCTGGTCAACGACAAGGGTGAACACGTCAAGGAAGCCGGTCCGTCGATGCCGGTCGAAGTTCTCGGCCTGTCGGGCACGCCGGCAGCAGGCGACAAGTTCGCCGTCGTCGAAAACGAAAGCCGCGCTCGCGAGATCTCGGAATACCGCCTGCGGCTTGCCCGCGACAAGGCAGTTGCCCGTCAGTCCGGTTCGCGCGGTTCGCTCGAGCAGATGATGACCCAGCTCCAGACCTCCGGTCTCAAGGAGTTCCCGCTCGTCATCAAGGGCGACGTGCAAGGCTCGATCGAAGCGATCGCCGGTGCGCTGGACAAGCTCGGAACCGACGAAGTGCGTGCGCGCATCGTCCATTCGGGTGCTGGCGGTATCACCGAGTCGGATATCTCGCTCGCAGAAGCATCGAACGCCGCCATCATCGGCTTCAACGTTCGTGCCAACAATCAGGCCCGTTCGGCAGCCGAGCGTGGAGGCATCGAAATCCGCTACTACAACATCATCTACGATCTGGTGGATGACGTTAAGGCGGCGATGTCCGGTCTGCTTTCGCCCGAGCGTCGCGAAACCTTCCTCGGCAACGCCGAGATCCTTGAGGTGTTCAACATCACCAAGGTCGGCAAGGTCGCGGGTTGCCGCGTCACCGAAGGCAAGGTCGAGCGCGGCGTCGGCGTCCGTCTGGTTCGCGACAACGTCGTCATCCACGAAGGCAAGCTCAAGACGCTCAAGCGCTTCAAGGACGAAGTCTCGGAAGTCAACGTCGGTCAGGAATGCGGTATGGCGTTCGAGAACTACGAAGACATCCGCGCAGGCGACACGATCGAGTGCTTCCGCGTCGAACACATCACGCGGACGCTGTAAGATCCGTCCGATTAGAAATTGTGCGGGCGCCGGGTTATCCTTCGGCGCTCGCATTTTTTTGAGGTATTGACCAATGACCAGAGCCACATCCTCTGCCCCCTCCCAGCGCATGCTGCGCATCGGTGAACAGGTGCGCGCCGCGATCACGCAGGTTCTACAGCGGGGCGACGTCCGCGATCCCGTGATCGAGAAGACGCTGATCGCGATCTCCGAAGTGCGCATGTCGACCGACCTGAGGATCGCGACCGCCTTTGTGACGCCGCTCGGCGTTCCCAATCATGCTGAGGTCATCGAGGCGCTGAACAAGAACGCCAAGTACATTCGCGGCCGCCTCGGCCCGCATTTGCGCCAGTTGAAGTACATGCCCGAAGTTCGCTTCCGCGACGATACCAGCTTCGACAACTACAAGAAGATCGATGCCCTGCTTCGTTCGCCCGAAGTCAGCCGCGACCTCGATCCGAATACCGACGACGAAGAATAGAAGAGTTCATGTCCAAACCGCGTAAACCCAAGGGCCGTCCGATCTCGGGCTGGCTGATCCTCGACAAGCCGCTCGATTTCGGCTCGACCGAAGCCGTTTCCAAGATCAAGTGGCTGTTCAAGGCGCAGAAGGCCGGCCATGCCGGCACGCTCGATCCACTGGCGTCCGGCATGCTGCCGATCGCTCTTGGCGACGCGACCAAGACCGTCCCCTATGTCATGGATGGCCGCAAGATCTATGAATTTACGGTCGCCTGGGGCGAAGAGCGCTCGACCGACGATCTCGAAGGCCAGGTGACGCATTCTTCGGACGCACGCCCGACCGAAGAGGCGATCCGCGCCCTCTTGCCGAACTATACCGGCGTTATCAGCCAGGTGCCGCCGCAGTTCTCTGCGATCAAGATCGACGGCGAGCGCGCCTACGATCTCGCCCGCGATGGCGAGACCGTCGATATCCCGGCACGCGAAGTCGAGGTGTTCCGCCTGACGCTGCTCGGCGCCGCGCCCAATCTCGCCCAGTTCGAGATCGAATGCGGCAAGGGCACTTATGTTCGCTCGATCGCCCGCGACATGGGCCGCGATCTAGGCTGTTTCGGCCACATCGCTTCGCTGCGGCGCACCTTCGTCGCGCCGTTCGGCGAGGATGACATGGTGCCGCTCGCCGATCTGGTGGCACTCGAAAAGATCGAAGACGAGGACGAGCGGCTGGCAGCCCTCGATGCGTTCGTCATCGAAACCGGCGAGGCGCTGTCCAGCCTGCCGCATATCGCCGTCAGCGACGACCAGGCGCATCGGCTGAAGATGGGCAATCCTATCATCCTGCGTGGCCGAGACGCGCCTCTGGCAACGCCAGAAGCCTATGCGACCACCCGCGGCAAGCTGATCGCCATCGGTGAGATCGCCGAAGGCGAGTTCCGCCCGAAGCGGGTCTTTGCCGTCGGCTGATCGCTTCGATCGCCACATTTGCCTTTGCCGCATCGCTGACGCATGATCCCGCCCAAGGGCTTGGGGCTGCTTCGAAACGGTTCCGTTTCCAGCTCGCAAGCAGGCGCTCGTCGCCTGCTGTCGCCCGTTTCGGCCGCCGTCCGGCGGTCATGGCTGCTGCATGATTTTCCGGATCGGCATTGATTTGGAGCGAGGATTATGACGCAGTTTTAAGGTGTTGCGGTGGCCTTCGCGCGCTATATTCGACGCGCGACGCTGTGGTTGAAAGGCGGTGCATTTGGCGCAGGTTTCGCAAGAGGGAAGGGAGACTGCCGTGGGTCGCCTGGCGACAGCTCTCGATTTCGTTCGTCACCGCATGACGCGGCCTTTCCGTTTCTACCTGACTTCGCTGCTGCTGATCGCGATCGTTCCCGCGTTCATCTTTTCGCTCGTGGTGCTGAAGCGCAGCGTCGACGCACAGGAGCAGGTCATCACCGCGCTGCTGCAGGCCTCGACCGGATCGGTGACGCGCATCGTCGAGCGCGACGTCGAGGGAATGCTGACGACGCTGAAGGTGCTGTCGACCGCACCGGCGATGGAGGGCGGCGACATGGAGGCCTTCTATCGCAGGGCCTCGACGGCGCTCGCCGATACCGATTCCTATCTGATCGTCATCGACCGCAAGCACAATCAGCTCATGAACACCCGGGTGCCCTTTGGCACGCCGCTCGCCAAGGCCTCCGATCCCGCCTCCGTCGAGCGGGCCTTCACCAACAATGGTGCGCCGCTGGTCTCGAACGTCTTCTTCGGCCAGACGGCCGAAAAGTGGGTCTTCAACGTTTATTTGCCGGCGAAGCTTCCAACCGGCGAGGAATACCTGCTCGCTCTGACGCAGAACGCCGAGAGCATGGCCAAGGCCGTGAACCGCGAAACGCTGTCGCCCGGCTGGAACGCCGCTCTGGTCGACGGCAACGGCAAGGTCATCATTTCCTCCGACACCGGGGTCAAGGCGGGTGAACCGTTCTTCCTCGACAAGGTGCCGGCGATCAGCATCGGCGTGCGCAACATCACCGAAAACGGTACCGCCTATCGGGTGGCAACGGAGTTCTCCGTCGTGACCGGCTGGCGGATCATCGCCTGGGCGCCGCGCACCACGGTCGATGCGCCGGCCACCTGGTCCTTCCTGTGGCTGTCGCTTGGCGGCATCATCTTTGCCGGCATTGCCATTGCGGGATCGCTGGCGATCGCAAGGCTTCTGTCGCAAGGGGTGAAACTGGTCGCGCTCGACGCACGCCGCCTCGGCGCCGGCGAGCGCATCGAGCCGCGCCCGCATATGATCGCCGAAGTCGAGACCGTATCCGCAGCCCTTGCCAAGGCCGCGGCGTCGCGCACCAAGGCCGAGGGCGAGATCCGCTTCCTGATGCGCGAGGTTGCCCACCGCTCGAAGAACCAGCTGACGGTGATCCAGTCGATGCTGAATCAGTCGGTGCATTCGGCCGAAAGCGTCGCCGACTTCGCGGACTCCTTCCGCAAGCGCATCGCCGGCCTTGCTCGCTCGACAGATCTGATGATTGCCAACGCCGCCCAGGGCGTCGATTTCCGCGAGCTTGCCCAGAACCAGCTGCAGCCGTTCACCCCGGATGATCCCAAGCGTGTGGTCCTGTCGGGCCCGCCCCTAAGGCTCGACACGGAGAGCGCACAAACGCTCGGCATGGCGCTGCATGAACTGGCCACGAACGCCACGAAGTATGGTGCGCTTGCCAATACCACCGGTGTCGTCAAGCTCAGCTGGTCGCTGTCCGACGAGGGCATCGCCGTTCGTTGGCGCGAGGAGGGGGCCGACATCGAGGCGCAGACGAACCCGACCCGCAAGGGCTTTGGAACGCTGGTGCTGGAGCGTATGCTCGGGATGGCGCTGAAGGCCGAATTAGAACGGATCATGCATCCCGACGGCATCGAGTGGCGGATCAACATCCCGCGGAATGCCAAGGGTGGCGAAGGGGACGACGCGGAGCCTTGAGACGCATTCGGTTTTGAACGGTTGGTTTTGAAAAGGGGCAGGAATGCGGGGCTGGACAGGTCGCATCGGCATTCTCTCAGTCGTGTTGAGCCTGATGGCTGCGGCACCCGCCGCCGGCCAGGATGTGGCCTGTGTCGTCTCAGACCCGACCGGCACGCCGCTTACTGCATAATTCCTTAAATCGGATCCGATTTAAGGATAAAATTATGCAGCAGGTCTAAAGCGTTACAGCGTCCTTTGCGCGTCATATTTGACGCGCGGCGCCGTAATGTCCGCACGGAACCGAACGGCCGGATCGTCATGACATTGGCCAATGGCAGCAAGGTTCGCCGGGTCGGCGAACGCCGGCATGCCGGCAGGGGCTGGGCGCTGGTTTCGAGCGTTGCCGGCGAACTCGGATGGGTGTTTGCCGCCTATCTCGACTGTGTCCCGGTTGATGGCGACCAGCTGAAGTCGGCGCCGATGCGCCCGCGACCGTCAGGCAATTGAGAGGCGGCCGGCCATCGCTGAAGAGCCATTTTCATGACCCTTTCCTTTTTCATCCAATTCGGTTATAGGCACGCCAGCAAAAGGCGCATGCCCGTTGCATTCACGGCCGCAGCTGGACGACATCCCGGCTGAAGGCGTCCCTAAATCCTCGAAATCGAAAGGATCATCCGATGTCGATTGCTGCAGAGCGTAAGGCTCAGCTCATCAAGGAATATGCAACCGTTGAAGGCGACACCGGTTCTCCGGAAGTCCAGGTAGCTATCCTGACGGAACGGATCAACAACCTGACCGAACACTTCAAGGGCCACAAGAAGGATAACCATTCCCGCCGTGGTCTTCTCGCGATGGTTTCCAGCCGTCGTTCGCTCCTCGACTATCTGAAAAAGAAAGACGAAGCGCGCTACACCAAGCTGATTGGTGCCCTCGGCATCCGTCGCTAAGCGACTTGCCCGGCGGATCGCATGCGGTCCGCCGGCCTTTTTTATTATGGAGCGCAGAGCGCTCAGGAAATGAACTCTCCGCAAGCGCACTAGGCGCACACAAGGAGAGGTATCCAGCGGGCCGGATGGGCCGGATCCGCGGATCAACCGATGGCCCGTCATGGGGCAGGATTGCAGGATGCTTCGGCGCCTGCTTGCAGAACCCGCTGCAGAGCAGCCAGGTCTTGCAAAGCGGAAAGCGGCCGGTCTCTTTTGAAGCCTCCCGTTGTCTTGCCCGTGATGCGCCATACCAGGCGGTTTTTCGACCACCCGCGCTGCAACAGCCGCGGAAAGGTCTGCCGCACACGAAGGACAGAACATGTTCGATACCCATAAGGTTGAAATCGAATGGGCTGGGCGTCCGCTCAAGCTCGAAACCGGCAAGGTCGCCCGTCAGGCTGACGGCGCCGTTCTCGCCACCTACGGCGAAACCGTCGTTCTCGCCACCGTCGTTTCGGCCAAGTCGCCGAAGCCGGGCCAGGACTTCTTCCCGCTGACCGTCAACTACCAGGAAAAGACCTACGCCGCCGGCAAAATCCCGGGCGGCTACTTCAAGCGCGAAGGTCGTCCGAGCGAGAACGAAACGCTGGTTTCGCGTCTGATCGACCGCCCGATCCGCCCGCTTTTCCCCGATGGCTACAAGAACGACACCCAGGTCATCGTCACGGTCATGCAGCATGACCTCGAAAACAATCCCGACATCCTGTCGATGGTTGCAGCTTCCGCTGCGCTGACGCTGTCCGGCATCCCGTTCATGGGCCCGATCGGCGGCGCGCGCGTCGGCTACATCAACGGCCAGTACGTTCTTAACCCGCATCTCGATGAGATGGACGAGTCGACCCTCGACCTCGTCGTCGCCGGCACGCAGGAAGCCGTGCTGATGGTCGAGTCGGAAGCCAAGGAACTGGCCGAAGACATCATGCTCGGCGCCGTCGTATTCGGCCAGAAGGGTTTCCAGCCGGTCATCGACGCCATCATCAAGCTCGCTGAAGTTGCCGCCAAGGAGCCGCGCGAATTCGAACCGGAAGATCATTCCGCTCTCGAAAACGCCATGCTTTCGCTTGCCGAAGACGAACTGCGCAATGCCTACAAGATCACCGAGAAGGTTGCTCGCTACGTTGCCGTCGACGCTGTCAAGGCGAAGGTAAAGGCGCACTTCCTGCCGGAAGGCATCGAGCCGGCGCATACGCCTGAGGTTATCGGCGCTGTCTTCAAGCACCTGCAGGCCAAGATCGTTCGTTGGAACATCCTCGACACCAAGAGCCGCATCGACGGCCGCGATCTCGAAACCGTACGTCCGATCGTCTCGGAAGTCGGTCTTCTGCCGCGTACCCACGGTTCGGCGCTCTTCACCCGCGGTGAAACCCAAGCGATCGTCGTTGCCACGCTCGGCACCGGCGAAGACGAACAGTACGTTGACAGCCTGACCGGCATGTACAAAGAACGCTTCATGCTGCACTACAACTTCCCGCCCTTCTCGGTCGGTGAAACCGGTCGCATGGGCTCCCCGGGCCGCCGCGAAATCGGTCACGGCAAGCTCGCCTGGCGCGCTATCCGCCCGATGCTGCCGGAAGCCGAGCAGTTCCCCTACACGCTGCGCGTCGTTTCCGAGATCACCGAATCCAATGGCTCGTCGTCGATGGCGACGGTCTGCGGCACCTCGCTCGCTCTCATGGATGCAGGCGTTCCTCTGGCAAAGCCGGTTGCCGGTATCGCCATGGGCCTGATCAAGGAAGATGAGCGCTTCGCCGTTCTCTCCGACATCCTCGGCGACGAAGATCACCTCGGCGACATGGACTTCAAGGTTGCAGGCACCGACGCCGGCATTACCTCGCTCCAGATGGACATCAAGATCGAGGGCATCACCGAAGAGATCATGGGCATTGCGCTCAACCAGGCCAAGGGCGGCCGTCTCCACATCCTCGGCGAAATGGCCAAGGCCATCTCCGAAAGCCGCGGCCAGCTCGGCGAATTCGCACCGCGCATCGAAGTGATGAACATCCCGGTCGACAAGATCCGTGAAGTCATCGGCTCCGGCGGCAAGGTCATCCGCGAAATCGTCGAAAAGACCGGCGCCAAGATCAACATCGAAGACGACGGCACCGTGAAGATCGCTTCTTCTTCGGGCAAGGAAATCGAAGCGGCCCGCAAGTGGATCCACTCGATCGTTGCCGAGCCGGAAGTCGGCCAGGTCTACGAAGGCACCGTTGTCAAGACCGCCGACTTCGGCGCCTTCGTCAACTTCTTCGGCGCCCGTGACGGCCTCGTCCATATCTCGCAGCTTGCCTCGGAGCGCGTTGCCAAGACCACCGACGTCGTCAAGGAAGGCGACAAGGTCTGGGTCAAGTTGATGGGCTTCGACGAGCGCGGCAAGGTTCGCCTTTCCATGAAGGTCGTCGACCAGGCGACCGGCAAGGAAGTTGCTGCAGAAAAGAAGGGTGACGGCGAAGCCGCTGAATAAGCGGTCTCTACCCGAACGCATTCGGGGCGCGGAGCGGATCGCTCCGCGCCCTTTTCTTGTACTGATATCGACGGAAGAAACCGATGAGCCGAGACGCATTGAAGACCCTGTTCCACCCGTTCGAAACCGGGGTTATCGACCCGCCGGGCGAGGGCGAGCGTGTGCTCTTCCTCGGTGCTGAGGCGGGCTACAGGCTGCCCGAGGGCTTCGGGGCGTCGATCGCTTCCGTCCAGCCGCTAAGGCCGCTGTATCGCGCCCTTGAGGCCGAGCGCGCCGACGTGGCGCCTGTGGTCACCGGTGAGGACTACGACGTCGCGCTGATCCTGTGCGGCAAGCACAAGGGTGAAAACGAGGACCGCATCGCCGAGGCGCTGAAGCGCACGCGCGACGGCGCGCTCATCGTCGTTGCCGGCGGCAAGGAAGATGGCATCCAGTCGCTGAAGAAGCGCATCGCCAAGTTCGAATGGGATGGCGATCACCTGCCGAAATATCACGGCGTCGCCTTCTGGTTCACCCGACCGGAAGACGTCACCGACGCTGTTCAGAAACTTGCCAAGGTGCCGGTCCGGGTCGACGGCCTGTTCGCAGCTTCTCCGGGCATGTTCTCGCACGATCGCATCGATGCCGGCTCCGAACTGCTGGCCTCGCGCCTGCCGCGCGACTTCAACGGCCATGCCGCCGATTTCGGCGCCGGCTGGGGCTATCTCGCGGTCAAGCTCGCCGAAGCGTCGCCCGGCACGAAGGGCATCGACCTCTTCGAGGCCGACCACGATGCGCTGGAGGCGGCCCGCGTCAACATGCCGGCAAACGCTCCGCGCATGCCGGCGCGCTTCTACTGGTTCGACCTGACGAGCGAAGAGCCGCGCGACAAATACGATCTCATCGTCATGAACCCGCCGTTCCACGAAGGCCATGCCGCCGAACCGGCGCTGGGCGTGGCGATCATCAAGGCGGCGCACAAGGCGCTGAAGCAGGGCGGCAAGGTCATGCTGGTCGCCAATCGCGGCCTGCAGTATGAGCAGGTGCTCGCCGAGACCTTCAAGGAATATGGCGAGACCTGCCGCAACGCACGCTTCAAGGTTCTCTGGGGCAAGCGCTGAGCCGCAATCGAAGTCAAGCAAGGAGCCGGGTTCGTCGCCCGGCTCTTTCGTTTTTGGGTGTGCGCCTCATCCGTCGGCGTGAAGGCAAAAGATTGCCTGTTGCCATCATCCTTGATCGGGCTCACCATGCTCGCTGCCGATGTGTCTCGTCGAAGGATGGGTGCCATGACGTGGGGAGTGAACAGGCCGCCTTTGACCGAGGATGCGGCCGAAGCCATCGCCAAGGATATAAAGCACGCCGAGGGGCACGGAGCCACCTCGGAAGTGCCCCTGTCGTTCCTGAAGAGCCTCTACCGTCTGCCGCTGGATCCGGCGCGGCGCACGCGTACCGGCCTGGTCGTGCTGGCGATCATCGTCGTCCTGCTTGTCCTGTTTCTCTGGCCTTGAACCTTTCGGTCCATGACGACGCCCGCAGCCAGTGACGTCGGCGTTGACGCGATCGCCAGCGGAAAAAACCTCTCTTTTCTCACGCTTGTCTCGGAAGGGGCGTCGATACAAGGCGCCCCAGCGGCGCTTTTGAACGGCATTGCCGGTTACGCCCCCTGGAGCGGCTGTGGCGTCGCAAACGTCGGCTATCGAGACAGCCCCGTCGTCCGGAATGGCCCAGCGATCCACGATGTGAGTGCTGTTGCCCTCCGTTTTCGTGTCGTGCTATCGTTGGTGTTATTCCATGACAACGCAACCAGAATTGTCGCCTGACATTTGTTTCGACAGTCACATTTGCCGCATGGATTTTGCGGACTAGACATTTTCTTCAGCCCGGCGCCGGGCGGGGCTGCGAGACTGGAATCCAGCGAAAGCGCTGCGTTCTGATCGACGCTCAAACAGTCGGGATGAGGGACTTCTTTGCTCGGCACGACACTTCTACGCGACGTCTTCCTGCATTCCGTGGCCATTCTCTGTCTGTTGGCCGGGCTCCTGGCCTCAGCCTCGACAGTTCTGGCATCGCCGGCCGGCGGCGCTGACATGCAGTTCTTGGTGGTTCGCAGCAATCAGCCGGGGTGCGAGCCGACATGCCCGGAGTGGATATCGGCCGAGGGGACGATCGTTCGCGAAAGTCCGACGCATCTCAAGAAGCTGCTCAAGGCGATCGGCGACCGCCGCCTGCCGATCGTCGTGACGTCGCTCGGCGGCGACGTCGATGCCGCCATGGTGCTCGGACGGATCATCCGGGCGCGAAAGCTCGAAGTGGCGGTCGGCAAGACGCGCTTCGTCGGTTGTCAGCCGCAGCAGAAGGATTGCCGCGACAATGACGGCAAGGGTGCCCGCCTCATCGGGACTGCCTATTCGGGCGGAGCCTATTGCAACTCCGCCTGCCCGCTGATGCTTGCCGGCGGTGCCCGGCGTGTGGTCGGCCAGTGGGCATATCTGGGCGTTCACCAGATCACCGCTGTCTACGCTCAGGTCCAGACACGGTACCAGGAGAAATATCGGATCGTGAACGGCAGGAAGAAGATAATCAGCAAGAAAGTCGTCAGCCAAAAGAATGTTGGCAACCGCAAGACCTACGAGATGAGCAAGGCGATGGAGCGCGAACTGGCCGCATACCTAGCGGAAATGGGCGTCGGGCGTGCGGTCATCGATCAGATGAAGATCACGCCCGCTGCCGACATGCGCAAGATCGAACCTGTGGCGATGATGGAGATGAAGTTGATCACGCAACTGGGCGGGGTCGAGCTGCTGACCGCGGCCGGGGTCTGCAAGACGGTGCCCGCCTCCGCCAATTGCCGGGTTTTCGTTATGTCGGACCTGAAGCGTTAGACGAGGGGATCTGGGTTGGAGACCGGAATGCGCATATGGAGTTCTCCCGTCGGCTGCGCCACGCCCCGCCTGCGACGAGTAGTGCTGCTGATCTGTCTGCTGGCCGCAAGCCTGTTGATGGAGCGGCCGGCAATGGCGGCTGAGCAGCAGATGCGGTTTGTCGTCGTGCGCTCGAACGAGGTCGGTTGCGAGCCGACATGTCCGGAATGGATTTCCGCCGCAGGCACCATCGGTCCGAAGACGCCGGCACTGCTGAAGGCAACCTTGAAAACGCTCGCAGGCCGCAAGCTACCATTGGTCCTGCGATCGCCCGGTGGCGATATGGCGGCTGCGATGGCACTCGGCCGCCTCATCCGCAAGAGCAAGCTGAGCGTGGCGGTGGGCACGACCATTTTCGTTGGATGTCAGCGAGATCAGAAGAACTGTACCGCAAACGACCGCAAGGCGGCCGAGTATATCGGCAAGGCAGTTTCGCTTGGAGCCTGCTCACAGGCATGTACGCTTGTCCTTGCATCCGGCAATCGACGACTCGCGGGAGAGGGGGCGATCGTCGAAGACATTCCGACGCTAGCCGGAAACGAGGCCGACACCCGGAAACTCGTGGCTTACTACGGTGAAATGGGCGTGCGATACCAGTCCCTGGTCGAACGCCTGCGCAGCGCGGACGGCAATCTCGGCCGCTATCAATTGTCCACGGTGCTGCTGTTGACGAGCGAGCTGCCCGTCGGCCAACTGGTCGATGCGGATATTTGCCGTGGCACGCCTGCGCCCGACAATTGCCGGGTCTTCACCACGATGGATCTGGAATAGCGGCAGGCGCCGGGCGCGGGAGCCAACCAAACTGGAAAACACGCCAACAAAAAAGCCCCGGCGATAACCGCACCGGGGCTCGTCATCTCTGGGCTGTGCCCACCCATCAGCTTTACTCGGCGTCGGCGGTCCTGAGCGCGTCGAGCGCCGGCATCGAGGTGATGTTGTAGCCCGAATCCACGTAGTGGATTTCGCCGGTGACGCCACGCGACAAATCGGAAAGCAGGTAGAGCGCCGAACTGCCGACATCGTCGATGGTGACGGTGCGGCGAAGCGGCGAATTCTTCTGCTGCCAGGAGAGCATGGCCCGCGCATCGGAAATGCCGGCGCCTGCAAGCGTGCGGATCGGGCCGGCAGAAATCGCGTTGACGCGGATGCCGCGCACGCCGTAGTCGGCCGCAAGATAGCGCACGGAGGCTTCGAGAGCCGCCTTGGCAACGCCCATGACGTTGTAGTTCGGCATCACCCGCACCGAGCCGCCATAGGTCAGGGTCAGCATCGAGCCGCCGTCGTTCATCAGTTCGGCGGCGCGCTTGGCGATCTCCGTGAAGGAGAAGCACGAGATCACCATGGTGCGGCTGAAGTTGTCGCGCGTCGTGTCGGCGTAGAGGCCCTTCAGCTCGTTCTTGTCGGAAAAGCCGATGGCGTGGACGATGAAGTCGAGCTTGCCCCAGCGTTCCTTGATGGCCGAGATGACCGTATCGACGGAAGCGATGTCCTCGACGTCGCAAGGCAGCAGAAAGTCGGAGCCGACCTCGGCCGCCAGCGGCTTCACGCGCTTGCCAAGCGCTTCACCCTGGTAGGTGAAGGCCAGTTCCGCGCCCTGCGCTGCCAGCGCCTTCGAGATGCCCCAGGCAATAGAGTGGTTGTTGGCCACACCCATGATGAGGCCACGCTTTCCATTCATCAGTCCCGTCATGGTGTTATCCGTTGTAGCGCTGGAAGACGAGCGTTGCGTTGGTTCCGCCGAAGCCGAACGAATTGGAAAGAACCGTATCGATCTTGGCGTTGTCGATGCGCTTGCGCACGATCGGCACACCATCGAATTCCGGGTCGAGTTCGCTGATATGGGCGCTCTCGCCGATGAAGCCACCCTGCATCATCAGGAGACCGTAGATCGATTCCTGGACGCCGGCAGCGCCGAGCGAGTGGCCGGTGAGCGACTTCGTCGACTGGATGTGCGGGATCTTCGCGCCGAACACTTCGCGGATGGCGCCGATTTCCTTGCTGTCGCCGACCGGGGTCGACGTGCCGTGCGTGTTGATGTAGTCGACGTCGCCCTTCACGGTCGACAGCGCCTGGCGCATGCAGCGCATCGCGCCTTCGCCTGATGGGGCGACCATGTCGTAGCCGTCAGAAGTCGCGCCGTAGCCGACGATTTCGGCGTAGATCTTGGCGCCGCGCGCCTTGGCATGTTCCAGCTCTTCGAGCACCAGCACGCCGGCACCGCCGGCAATGACGAAACCGTCACGGCTGACGTCATAGGCGCGCGATGCGGTCGACGGCGTGTCGTTGTACTTGGAGGACATCGCGCCCATGGCATCGAACAGGTTGGACATCGTCCAGTCCAGGTCCTCGTGGCCGCCGGCGAACATCACGTCCTGCTTGCCCCACTGGATCATCTCCGCGGCATTGCCGATGCAATGGGCAGACGTCGAGCAGGCCGACGAGATCGAGTAGTTGACGCCGTGGATCTGGAACCAGGTCGCAAGCGTGGCCGAAGCCGTCGACGACATCGCCTTCGGCACGGCAAACGGGCCGATGCGCTTGGGGCTCACGTTCTTGCGGGTCGTGTCCGCCGCCTCGACGATCGTGCGGGTGGACGGACCACCCGAGCCCATGATGATGCCGGTGCGCTCGTTGCGGGAAATGACCGCTTCCTCGAGGCCGGAGTCGGCGATCGCCTGCTTCATGGCCACGTGGTTCCACGCGCCGCCCTGCGACAGGAAGCGCATGGCGCGCCGGTCGACGAGATCGCTCGGATCGAGCGTCGGTGCGCCCCAGACCTGGCACTTGAAGCCGTTTTCGGCGAAATCGGAAGAAAACGTGATGCCCGATTTGGCGTCGCGCAGCGATGCCGTGACTTCGTCGGCATCATTCCCGATCGAGGAAACGATCCCGAGGCCCGTGACAACAACCCGTCTCATGGTAATGACCTTTTCTTTATCTCATTCGGTGCGGAGAACCCGCGGCTTAGTCGGTCTTTTCCTTCGACAGACCGACACGCAGGTCGGTTGCCTGGTAGATGGTTTCGCCGTCGGCCTTCAGCCAGCCATCGGCAGTGCCGAGCACGAGGCGACCGCGCATGACCCGCTTGAAATCGATTCCGTACTCGAGCAGCTTGGTATGGGGGCGAACCATGCCCTTGAACTTCACTTCGCCGGTTGACAGCGCCATGCCGCGCCCCGGTTCGCCGAGCCAGCCCAGGAAGAACCCGGTCAATTGCCACATGCCGTCGAGACCGAGGCAGCCGGGCATGATCGGGTTGCCCTGGAAATGGCAGGGGAAGTACCAGTCATCAGGGCTCACGTCATACTCGGCGCGAATGAAGCCCTTGTCGAAGGCGCCGCCCGTCTCGGAGATTTCCGTGATGCGATGGACCATGAGCATGGGCGGCAGCGGCAGCTGCGCGTTGCCGGGGCCAAACAGTTCACCTCGGCCGCAGGTCAGGATTTCCTCATAGCTGAAGCTGGATTGCCTGGTCGTCATCAATGGTTGTTTCCCCGAGTAACATAAAGTGTTGTCAGACCTGCTTTAGAGCAAGTTCGCTGTGAAATGAAGCGCACCGATGGCCGTTTTCGATGTTTCCGACGTCGGCGTCGCCCATTTCGATTGCGATATCGTTCCGCCGTCGCTTACAGGATCAATGTGGGTCCGACCAGAGTTAAATACCAGCCTTCCTTGAAATAGGCCGGTTTTTCAGGCATTCCAGCCGTTCTGCACCTTAGAATCTATTGAAAGAGCAGCGTGCAAAAGTTATATCGCAGCGGAAGTATTGTAAATTTTACGGGATCCATGGAACGCTCCTTGATGACGAAAGCAACCGAAGTGAGTTCGGAAGAGAGATTGCGCAGCTCGGGTCTGCGCCCGACGCGTCAGCGTGTCGCGCTTGCCGATCTGATCTTCGCCAAGGGCGACCGTCACCTGACCGTTGAAGAACTACATGAAGAGGCTGTTGTCGCCGGCGTGCCGGTTTCGCTGGCAACCGTCTACAACACGCTGCATCAGTTCACCGAGGCCGGCATGATCCGCGTGCTCGCGGTGGAAAGCGCCAAGACCTACTTCGACACCAACGTCTCCGACCATCACCACTTCTTCATCGAGGGCCAGAACGAAGTCCTCGATATTCCCGTCAGCAATATCGAGATCGGCAATCTGCCGGAACCGCCTGAAGGCATGGAAATTGCCCATGTTGACGTGGTCATTCGTCTCCGCCGCAAGCGCGAACGGTCGTAGCGACCTTTTCCTACATCACATCGTTGGGGTCGCGGCCGGGGCTTGCTTTGCCGATGGGCAGCGTCCAGCCGTATTTGAGTGCGCCGGCGCGCACGGTGAAGGCCGAGACCACGCCGAGCGCCGATGTTGCGGCCAGCGGCAGTCCGATCATCGTCGCGACGACGAACACGGCGGAGCCGACCAGAGCTGCCGTCACATAGACTTCCGGACGCAGCAGCACTGACGGCTCTCCCGCCAGGAGGTCGCGCAATATGCCGCCGAAGGTCGCCGTCAACATGCCGGTGACAAGCGCGACCCCGGGCGAGCCTGTTGCCGCCAGCCCCTTGGCAGCACCCATGACGCAATAGGCCGACATGCCGATCGCATCGAGCCAGACCAGCACCCGGTAACGCGAGCCGAACAGGTGGGCGGTGAAGAACAGGATGACGCTCACCGAGACGCAAACCAGAAGGTAGGTCGGGTTGAGCACCCAGAACACCGGCGTTGCGCCAAGGATGACGTCGCGCATCGTTCCACCGCCGATACCGGTGACCGAGGCAAGGAACAGATAGCCGATGATATCGAGCTGCTTGCGCGAAGCTGAGAGCGCTCCTGTTGCGGCAAAGACGGCAACACCCGCATAGTCGAGGATTTCCAGGATCGTCATGGCCGCTCCGTTGATAGGCGCATCGCTGTTATCGGTCGCATCGCAAGCTGGAGCATCCAGGCCCGCCGCGTCAACGGGGTGAAGCGTTGGGGGGTGAAACGCCGGGAAGCAGGCTGTCCGTCCGGCCGCCGAAATAATAGGCCGCCAGCCCGATCCATTCGCGCACCGCCGTCGTCGCCAATTGGGCATTGAGCGAGGGTTGGGTGAAATCGAAGCCGGGCGTGACCGTGCCGCTGGTGCGGTAGTCCGTCGGCCAGGGAGTGACCTCCAGCCCGAGCTTGCGGAAAAGCCCGACCGAACGCGGCATATGGAAGGCCGACGTGACCAGGGCGCAGTTGGCAAGGCTGTTTGCCGTCAGCAACGCCTCAGTGTTGCGGGCATTCTCGAATGTCGTTCTCGATTGCTCCTCGCGGATCAGCCGTTCAGGGCCGATGCCGAAGGTGGCAAAGAAGGCTTCCGATGCCTTGGCGTCGCCGTCATAGGCGCCGCTGAACGAACCGTCGCCGCCGGAAATCAGGATGCGCGCTTGTGGGTAGCGCTTCGCCAGCATGGCCGTCTCGATGAAGCGGTCAGCCGCCTGGTTGAACTCGATGCCGCCACGGCTCGCCATCACCTCGTTCTCGAAGGCGCCGCCGAGCACGATGACGCAGGAGAGGGTTGCTGGCGGTACCGTCGGCCGCGGGAAGTGGTCCTCGAGCATCTGCAGGAAATAGGATCCTGAGGTCGTGAACAGGCTGACGAAGAGCACCAGCGCACCGAGCAGGCCGAAGGCGACGCCGCTGCGCCTGAGGCCGGCCGCCGTCATCAGCAGTCCGGCAAGGACGGCGAAGAACGCCAGGGAAAGGGGCTGCGCGACGAGCCAGAATATCTTGGAAAGCAGAAACATCAGGCCCGTGTTCTTCGCTACGATCCCTTAATATTTCGCAAAGCCGATCGGCCGGCCGGCTAAAGCGCTCCCGTACCCAGGCAATCGTGGAGCCGCTCGATCCCGTTATTCTTACGCAAATCCGGACGCAAAACCGCTCCGCATTTTTGCTGGAATTGCTCCAATCAACACCCTGCGCCGCTCATCAGGCCGGCACGCCGCCGGACATCGGCTTTGCCTTGCCGGCACGCAGATAGCCGATGCCAAAAGCAATGAGCGCGCCGACTGCGACGATCGCCAGCGACAACAGCGGGCGATAGGCAAACCAGGCGACGGCGATGACGACAGGGCCGAGGAGCAACGTTAGGATCGCGGCGATGATGCCGGTACCGAAAGCGACCACAGAACCGAGCACCGGAATGACGTCGGCAATGATGGAGATAAGGGACAGCATCAGCGTGAAGCCGATGAACAGGCCGATCAGTCCGCCCACCCGAACCAGCCAGGAAATCAGCGTGTTCTCGCTCTGGGCGGCGTCAAACATTTCGGCGGCGCTGGTGATGCCGGCTGAGCTCAGGAACAGGTCGCGACCGTTCGTGGTGCGGTAGGGGGCAAGGCTGCCACCTTTCTGTGCGGCGACGAAGCTCGCGGTCTCCGTGTCTTCGCGGGTAAAGCCGATGCGCAGATCGCCGACGGCCGGGTTCTGGCGATCGGCGGAGACGAAGATCGTCTGGCCGTCGGTCTTGACGGGGCGATTGGTGTCGAGCGCGTCGGCGAGGTGCTGCAGGTCAGTGTCCGCCATTTGCACGGGGCTGTCGCGGCCGAGATCGGCAACGGCCCTGCCGTTGACGGAAAACGCACCGAGCATCGCGCGGTCGACGGTGAACCGCTCGCTTGAGATCGGCATTTCCGGGTTCTGATGCCCGTTGCCGTCGCGGAAGTCGGCTGAATCGGCGCGGTCGCTGCGCCACTCCTTGGTGTAGGAATAGGTGGTGACCGTTTCCTCGCCGCCGCCGAGCGTCTTGCGCGTCTCGCTCTTCTTTTCCTCGACCCATTGGTACATCTCGACCGAGCGGCGCAGGCCCGCAGCCCCCTTCGCGGAGATCCCGAGTTGGCTGTCGGCCGGCGTGCCGACGGGCTCGACCCGGCTGGCGATGTGAACCAGCTTGCCCTCGTTGCCAGCCTCGACAGCGCCGCTGTCGATGTCGACCACAGCGCCGGCGCCCTCGACGAGTGCCCGATAGGTCTTGACCGAACGGCCCTCGTTCCAGGCAAGCAGCCAGATCATGCCGAAGACCAGCAGCAGACCGATGAAGATGCCGATGACACCGTTCTTGAGGCGCGCGAACCACGACGTTCTGGTCGTTTCGGTAAAACTCATCTGATCCCCCGGCACTTGCATTCGACCCGGTTGCGCAAGCGAACCGTTCGATTTTCCCGTTGGTACCAGAAAAAAAGCGGAAAGGAATATACCGGCCGACATGCGCAGACGTTTGGCCCAAACATGGTGAAAGGCGGTCAGTTCAAAGGTTTGTATTTCAGGAGAAATTTGGTGGAGCTAAGCGGGATCGAACCGCTGACCTCTTGCATGCCATGCAAGCGCTCTCCCAGCTGAGCTATAGCCCCATATCGGGTCCGGCAAGGCCGGTTCCGGGAAACTTGTCGGGCTGTTGTGCCCGGCGAGTGGCGGCTTATTACTTCTGCTCTTCGCGGATAGCAAGCCGAAAATGTCAGGCCGGTGGAAATAATTTGGCTCCGGCCCGATTTGCTCCCGTCCACGCCATTTGGCAGGGGACGGGAGGCATTCGCGTAATATTTTAAGCGCTTAGACGTCGTCGTCGTCGTCGGACACGCCGATGAGGTCGCTCATGTCGTCGTCGTCGTCTTCGTCGTCGGTCTGCAGGAAGGTATCGTCGTCGTCGCCGTCGATCTCTACCTCGTCGTCGCCCAGATCCGGAATCTCGTCGCCGCCGGCTGCTTCGTCGTCAGCTTCCTCGAGCGATACGAGTTCGACTTCCGTGTTCTCGGTGTCGACTTCAGCGACGTCCTCTTCCTCTTCCTTCTCGAGCACCTTGGCAACCGAGGTTTCTTCGAAGAAGGACAGCGGGTAGGACTTGCCGCTGTAGGGGGAAACGATCGGATCACGGTTCAGATCGTAGAATTTGCGCCCCGTTTCCGGGTCAATGCGCTTTGTTCCGAGTTCCGCTTTTGCCACAGTCAAAGCCTCTTGAATGGCCGGCCGAACCGGCGCTTGCCGGAAAGCCGGCGGGTGGAAAGGATATCAAGCCTATGATGATTAGCCGGTCCCCATAATCATCTTGGCCGCATCTGTCAAAGATAAAACTCGAAAGCCCTGCGCCGCCTGCTTTTTCTTGCGCCCGGGAGGATGATCGCGCAATCGCATTGTGTTAGGCAACGCAACGGAAGGTGGTCGCGCCTCCGTAGCCGTTTCGCCTGTGGCGATGGATGGTTCCGGCCGCAGGTTTGAGGAAGGTTCATATGTCCGCTGGCTTGATCGCAAAGCCTGCCATTGCGCGCAGATCCAAGGCACTCGGCGGCACGGTGCGTATCCGCGGCGACAAGTCGATTTCCCATCGCGCCCTGATGCTCGGCGGGCTTGCGGCCGGCCGGACGCGCATTGCAGGCCTGCTCGAAGGCGAGGATGTCATCAACACCGCACGAGCGATGCGGGCGCTTGGCGCTACGGTGCGCGAGGAAGGCGGCACCTGGATCGTCGACGGTCTCGGCAACGGTGCGCTGCTTGAGCCCGAAGCCCCGCTCGATTTCGGCAATGCCGGTACCGGCTGCCGCCTGACCATGGGGCTCGTCGGCGCTTATGATTTCACCACAACCTTCGTCGGCGATGCCTCGCTTTCCAAACGTCCGATGGGCCGCGTACTCGATCCGCTGCGCCAGATGGGCGTTCAGGTGGCGTCGGCCGAAGGCGGCCGCCTGCCGGTGACGTTGCGCGGACCGAAGACGGCGAACCCGGTGAACTATCGCGTGCCGATGGCCTCGGCCCAGGTGAAATCCGCCGTGCTGCTCGCGGGTCTGAACGCACCCGGCATCACCACGGTGATCGAGCCGGTGATCACCCGCGATCATACCGAGAGAATGCTGCAGGCCTTCGGCGCGAACTTGGCGGTTGAGACTGGCAATGAGGGCGAACGCATCATTCGGCTCGAAGGGCAGGGCAGACTGACCGGCCAGGACATCGATGTTCCCGGCGATCCGTCCTCGGCGGCCTTTCCACTGGTGGCAGCGCTTCTCGTGCCGGGTTCCGACATCACCATTCTCAACGTGCTGATGAACCCCATCCGCACCGGACTGATCGTGACGCTGCTGGAAATGGGCGCTCAGATAGATGTCCTGAACGCGAGGACTGCGGGCGGCGAGGACGTGGCGGACCTGCGCGTCCGTTACTCGGAGTTGAAGGGCATCACGGTGCCGGAAGATCGCGCTCCCTCGATGATCGACGAATACCCGGTGCTGGCCGTTGCGGCGGCTTTCGCCGAGGGCCGCACTATCATGAGCGGTCTTGAGGAGCTGCGCGTCAAGGAATCCGATCGGCTTTCCGCCGTTGCTGCCGGGCTCAAGCTCACCGGCGTCGATTGCGAGGAGGCACCTGCCGCCCTCGTCGTGCACGGTCGCCCCGGCGGCAAGGGTCTCGGCAATGCCGCCGCCGCCGTCGCCACCCATCTCGACCACCGCATCGCCATGAGCTTCCTCGTCATGGGCCTTGCCTCGGAGCACCCCGTCACCGTCGACGACGCGACGATGATCGCCACCAGCTTTCCCGGGTTTCTGGAGCTAATGGCCGGGCTGGGCGCTGCGATCGAATGATGCATCGGTAAAATCCTAAAGGCCGGCGCGACCCGTCGGTAACGACCATCGGCTATGGTTTGACTGGTTGAGGATATGCCTATGTCGGTGGACGATCGATTCAAACTGGTACGCCGCCATGATGACGGCAGGATAAGCTATCGGCAAAATTTGCGAGCGCCCGCGGTTGTCGTTACGGAAGACGAGCTCGATGAGCTGAGCCGGTTGACTGGGAAGTGCTGGGTGGTGCCCATTGCTTTCTTCCTTTTCGCGGCGCCTCTCTTTGGCCTTTGGGCGAAGCAACCTGCAATACCCGTCGTTTTCGTTGTGTTTGCTGTCGTGGTGAGCGCAGGGGTTATTGTCACTGCCCGACAGCGGTTACGAGAAATTTTGGCGAATGCGCCGCGCCATATTGAGAGTGGTCCACTATCGGTGCAGCCATCGACCCTCGAGTACGTTCGGGAACTTTGGTTCGACGACAAAATGACGATGCTATGCGGCATCGTTTTGTCCGGAATGGTTTTTTTCACCTACGCTACTGTTGTCATCGCCAAGATCGTCGGCCATCCGGACTTCGTCGATAAAGGTGGCAGCTCGATAAAAGCCGCCGCACTGGCCATCGTCTCGGGATACGTGCTGCGCGTCCATCTCAAGGCGTGGCGCCGCGGAAAAAAGGAAAGAAATTAGTAATCCTCTAGGTGCATTGAATGGTGATTGCAGCCTGGACGTGCGGCCGAATGGCCTTCTGACGTGTGTCGAGGCGTGGCACCGGCCTATGCGCCGTTTGAGGAGAAGATTTCATGTTTGACCGCGGCTTGAATTGGGAGAAACGAGAGGACGGAACGATCCTCTATCGCCGGTCGCCTTCCGGGCCGACGTTTATCATCGATGAGCAGACACTCGGCCGCATCGTGCGGTTTAGGTTCATGATCCCGCTTGTGTCGTTCCTGACCTTGATTCCAACGGTTGTGCTCGGCGTTTTCGCGGGCCATGGAGAGGTCTCGCTTGCGATACCTGTCGCCGCGCTTCTTTTTGGGGTGGCGGCCTTCTACCTCTATTTCCGCCGCACAGAGCGTCGGATCGAATGGATGCTTGCGGGAGCCAGACGATCATCCCAGGCGCCCGAGCCGTTCAAACCGCCGCGCAATGCCCGGAACTGGAAGACGCTGGATGACGGCTCGGTTTTCTATTGGCCGCGGAACTGGCCGAACCCGGTAATGCTGACCGCGAAACAGTTTGCGTCGATTGGAGTCGACAACGGGTATGGCTTTTGTGCGCTGTTTGTTAGCGTCATTATTGCCGTGTTGGCGGATGGCTACCGTTGGGCCGGCGGACTAAACAATGGCGCCGCAAGCGTCATTGCCGTTGCCCTGATTTCGTTCAATGTGCTTTTCATTGCAAGGATACGCCGAACGCGGCAACGCATGCTGGATCGCGCGCCGCTCGCACCTGTTGTATCGGGATTGAATCCACCGCTGAAGTTACTCGATTTTGCGCGCCTGATCAGAATGAAACTGGTTCGGGGTTCAAGGGGTATGCTCTTGTTCTGGCTTTTGGTTGCCGTGTTCGGGCTTTTCCAAAGCGTGCAAACCTTGTCTGACCTCTTTGGCGGCGTTAGGGTCTATTGGGATAAGGGAAAGTCGTTTCCGGTAGGCCCGGTTCTGCCTTCGCTGGCTTTTGTCGGTAGCCTGTTGCTGGCCATGGTGAATGTATCTGCGATCGTCATGCGCGCGAGGTCTGCCGGCAAAGGGTGACGGAGCATCGGATGAGCATGGATTCGCCTGCGAATTTGATCTAAAGGCCAGCAACAACATCGATTGCAGGACCACCTATGATCATCATCGCCATCGACGGACCCGCAGCGGCAGGCAAGGGCACGCTCTCGCGCCAGATCGCCGAAGAGTACGGCTTTCACCACCTCGATACCGGGTTGACCTACCGCGCCACGGCGAAGGCGCTGCTTGATGCCGGCCTGCCGCTCGACGATGAGGCGGTGGCCGAACGCATGGCGCTGAATGTCGAACTGGCAGGCCTCGATCGCTCTGTGCTGTCGGCACACGCGATCGGCGAGGCGGCGTCGAAGATTGCCGTCATGCCGGCCGTGCGTCGCGCGCTGGTCGAGGCGCAGAGGGCGTTTTCGAGGAAAGAGCCGGGCACCGTGCTCGACGGTCGCGATATCGGCACCGTCGTCTGCCCGGATGCGGCGGTGAAGCTCTATGTCACCGCATCGCCGGAAGTGCGCGCGAAACGCCGCTATGACGAGATCGTCGGCAACGGCGCCGCCGCCGATTACGCGGCGATCTTCGACGATGTGAAGAAGCGCGACGAGCGCGATATGGGTCGGGCCGACAGTCCTTTGCGCCCCGCCGACGACGCGCACTTGCTTGATACGTCTGAAATGAGTATAGAGGCGGCGTTTCAGTCCGCGAAGTCTTTGATCGATGCGGCCCTGATCAAGAAGATCTGAAGAAGAGCCTTTTCGCGACACTGTCAGGATCGCTCTTCTTGCATAAGCCTGAAATTCCGTCCACGCGCCGGATTGTCCCTTTGATGGGGCGGACTGGGTTCAGGCCTGTTCAACACCAACCCCCGGCGCATGTGCGTCTCTCATTTAGAGATGCATCAGGAGATTCCATGTCTGCTACCAACCCAACCCGTGATGATTTCGCAGCGCTTCTCGAAGAATCCTTCGCGAAGACCGATCTTGCCGAAGGCTATGTTGCCAAGGGCATCGTCACGGCCATCGAAAAGGACGTCGCCGTTGTCGACGTCGGTCTGAAGGTCGAAGGCCGCATCGCTCTGAAGGAATTCGGCGCGAAGGCCAAGGACGGCTCGCTCAAGGTCGGCGACGAAGTCGAAGTCTACGTTGAGCGCATCGAAAACGCGCTTGGCGAAGCTGTTCTCTCGCGCGAAAAGGCTCGCCGCGAAGAAAGCTGGATGCGCCTGGAAGTGAAGTTCGAAGCCGGCGAACGCGTCGAAGGCATCATCTTCAACCAGGTCAAGGGTGGCTTCACCGTCGATCTCGACGGCGCCGTCGCCTTCCTGCCGCGTTCGCAGGTCGACATCCGTCCGATCCGCGACGTGACCCCGCTGATGCACAACCCGCAGCCCTTCGAAATCCTCAAGATGGACAAGCGTCGCGGCAACATCGTCGTTTCGCGTCGTACCGTTCTGGAAGAATCCCGTGCTGAACAGCGTTCTGAAATCGTTCAGAACCTTGAAGAAGGCCAGGTTGTCGAAGGCGTCGTCAAGAACATCACCGATTACGGTGCGTTCGTCGACCTCGGCGGCATCGACGGTCTGCTCCATGTCACCGACATGGCATGGCGCCGCGTGAACCATCCGTCGGAGATCCTGAACATCGGCCAGCAGGTCAAGGTTCAGATCATCCGTATCAACCAGGAAACCCACCGCATCTCGCTCGGCATGAAACAGCTCGAGTCGGATCCGTGGGATGGCATCGGTGCGAAGTATCCGGTTGGCAAGAAGATCTCGGGTACCGTCACGAACATCACCGACTACGGTGCGTTCGTCGAGCTGGAGCCGGGCATCGAAGGCCTGATCCACATCTCCGAAATGTCCTGGACCAAGAAGAACGTACACCCCGGCAAGATCCTGTCCACGAGCCAGGAAGTCGACGTTGTCGTTCTCGAAGTCGATCCGACCAAGCGTCGTATCTCGCTCGGCCTCAAGCAGACGCTCGAGAACCCGTGGCAGGCATTCGCGCATAGCCATCCGGCTGGCACCGAAGTTGAAGGCGAAGTCAAGAACAAGACCGAATTCGGCCTGTTCATCGGCCTCGACGGCGACGTTGACGGCATGGTGCACCTTTCCGACCTCGACTGGAACCGTCCGGGCGAGCAGGTCATCGAAGAGTTCAACAAGGGCGACGTCGTTCGCGCCGTTGTTCTCGACGTCGACGTCGACAAGGAGCGCATCTCGCTCGGTATCAAGCAGCTCGGCAAGGATGCAGTTGGCGACGCCGCTGCTTCGGGCGAACTGCGCAAGAACGCTGTTGTTTCGGCCGAGATCATCGCCGTCAACGACGGTGGTATCGAAGTGAAGCTCGTCAACCACGAGGACATCACTGCGTTCATCCGCCGCGCCGATCTGTCGCGTGACCGTGACGAACAGCGTCCGGAGCGTTTCTCGGTTGGCCAGGTTGTCGACGCACGCGTCACCAACTTCTCCAAGAAGGACCGCAAGATCCAGCTGTCGATCAAGGCTCTGGAAATCGCGGAAGAGAAGGAAGCCGTTGCTCAGTTCGGTTCGTCCGACTCGGGCGCTTCGCTTGGCGACATTCTCGGCGCCGCTCTGAAGAACCGCCAGACCAACGAGTAATCGTTCGCTGACGCCTGAAATGAAAAAGGCCCGCGGAGAGCGATCTCCGCGGGCTTTTTGCTTGTGAGCGTTTCGTTCGGCTGCAGTGTCCTTGGTTTTCTGGATCGCTCTTCTGAAGTCGACCCGATCTAACGCGTATCGCGATCTCTAGGATTCGCTTGCGGCACTTTCAGCTCTTGATTTGCGCACGTCGTTCTCGCAGGACCAACTGCACACTTTTGCGCGACATGCTTTCGGCGATCAGTCCGGAGGGTCAGCCAAGACCGCCGAGCTTGCGATAGAGTTCGTAGACATCGGGCTCGGCGTTCCATTCGCCGCCCGTTTCACCCCTGCCGCCTTCGGTCTGCTGCTCATCTTGCGTGGCTTCGTCCCGTGCGGCTCCGCCGTCGCCCTGCGCCGCTTCGTGGTCGCCGTTCGGCTCTTCGCCGCCTTCGCCTCTGCCATCGTCGCGCTCGCTCTTTTCCGCCTCGCTCTTCACGTCCTCAACTGCGATCGGATAGGGGATCATAGCAAAGGGTATCGCTTCGCGCGGCAGCCCGTTTTCGATCAACCGTGCGATCGCCTGTTGCATCGCCGGGTCGTCCGTCGGCCTCTGGGCGCGCTGGACGGCGGTGGCGCCCGCCGGGCCTGGTGGCTCCGTCTGGTCTTCCGCAACGCTCAGGGCGGCAAGCTCAGCGCCTGCAGCCGTATCGCGGGGGCGGAGCGGGTTTGCGCGGCCCGGCTCCGTGCCATCCGTCTCTGTATGGCTCGCTGCTGCGTCGGCTTCGGCGCTTTCGAGTTCGGGTGCGATCCCTTCGGGTCGGTCGGCGCCTGCAGGTTCTCCCGGCAGGCCGAGCGTATCGCGCACGATCGTCTTCAGCGCGTCCGAAAGCGCGCGGTCCGTACGGCTCTCGTTGCCGCGCGTCGTTGCCCTGTCGTTCAGCAGCTGATCCTCGCCGTCGCGCAGCGGGCCATAGGTGCCGTCTGGCTCCTCGCCTTCGTCGGCGTGGCCAGCCTCGGTGCCCGCATCCGTCCGGGCGGTGCCGTTGCGCAGCTCTGCTTCCTTGGCCTTTGCGGGCAAATCGGTATCGTCAGCCGCGGCGGCAGGGTGCGGCGACGCATTTTCCTCATCATCGACCGCTGCCTTGCCGGTAACAACCTCCGGATCGACGAGTTCGGGGTCGGTGTCGCCATTGATGATGGCGGCCAGGGCTTCGATCTCGGGGCCATCAAGCGAAGGCAGCCTGCCGGGCATCGCTCTCGGTTCTCCCCGCTCTGGCGAAGTCTGAGGCCGAACCGTTGCTGCGTCTTCAGCAGGTGGTGTCGCGTCCATCTCCTCCGATGCGAGACTCGACGTGTCACTCTCGCTGCCGACGCCAAAAGTTTTTTTCAGCGCGGTCTGCAGCATGGCGACCTCGCTTGCAGCCGGTGCGCTGGCGGCGGCCAGATGCAGCGGGATGGCTGGCTGCAGGGATGGGTTGCTGAGGCCGGGCAATGCGGCGCCCATGGAGGGTGGCGCCGCACCATTTCGGATGGCCGGCAGGTCTGCAAGGATACCGACCCGTAGCGCCAGGCTGCGACCGCCCAGTTGCCGCTCAAGCGCCAGGCGTTCCGGCATCGGCATCGATTCAAGAAAGGTGACGAGCCGTCGCACGAAGTCGCGCCCGCCTTCCTGTGGCAGCGGCGGGAATTTCAGGATGCGGGCAAGGTCCTCCATCAGCCGCACAAGCGCGTCCTTGGATAGGATCTCGCGGCCTGCGAGATGCCGGGTCAGCGCGTCGAGGACCTTCTGGATCGCTTCGCCGCGCTGGGCGGCAGTAAGAGGCGCTGCCGGTTGTTGGGGCCGAGCGCTTGCCTCCTCGGCAAGTCCGGTCGCGGTTTTGACCGTGAGAATGGATGTCAGCATTCTGGTCTCCCTCTCGCTTGACCCTCGCGTTGGCGCGCGGCCGTTGACAGCCGGCATCCGCATTTCACGCCGTTCCACGGATCACCTCGACCGTCCGTCGGGCAGGTTGTCACTTCGGTTCGGGCTGGCGCCTCATGCGCGTCTCGGCCAACCGGCCAGACCTGCCGCAGCTAAGGTGCGGATACGGGAATCGGCATGATGCTTCGATGTTAGGCGAGACAGGTTTATGAAATCTTAACCATGCGATGGGGTGCGACGGAGGTCGCAGTGCCTTGTCGCCTGGGCGCGCAAAGACCCGTTGCCGCACGAACCCTTTGCATCGCGACCGATCCGGCGGCAAGATGCACGCTGCAACCGCAGTTGCGCGTGTTACTGCATGTTTCCTTAAATCCTATTCGATTTAAGGATAAAAACATGCAGCAATTCAAAGTGCTACAGCGACCTTTGCGCGTCCAATAAGACGCGCGGCGCTGTAGTCAACGCGTGGCGCTATCCGTGTTGGAGCCATGGAGTTTCGGATGACCGTTCGCCCTCCAAGATCCCTGAACCCCTCCTATTCGGCTGCGGGTGCCCTCAGCGCTCTCGAATACGAATTGCTTTCGGAGCGTGCCGACGCGCTCGGGCGGCATGGCCTCAAGGTCGAAAAGGCGATCGCGGCATTGCAGACGCTCGAGCGGAATGAAACGACGCCGGAGCTGCGCGAGCGGTTGCTCGACGATGCGGCTGACGCGGTCTGGGCGTTTTTTATCCAGCGCGAGATCTGCGGCCTGCGCGATAGCCGCGACGCTATCCGGCGCTATGGCATACCCAACCAGGTCATGGCCCGGCTGGGTATCGTCCGTCGGAAATGATCAGGCGGCGATAAACGTCTGGCTGGCGAGGCTGTAGCGACCGATCTCGTCGATCCGAACCGGCAGCGGGCGCTCGGCTTCGGCCTCGCGCGCGTCTTGCACGTCTTCCAGATTGTCCTTGGCCTGAAGCGCTTGTAACTCTTTCTGCTGCTCGGCGAGTGTCTCGGTGTCGGTGACGCGAGTCAGGTCACCAGTCAGGCTGTCCAGTTGCAGTTCGTCCAGCGACTTCGCCTCTGCAGCATCTGCAAGACGCTGTATCGCCTTCGTAGCGCCGTTGCTTTGGCCGGTGTTCGCAGACCCCTTGCTGTCGAGAGCCTCGTCCAGCTTCTTGCCCCGGCTGCCCTCGGGGTCCTTGATCGCCTCGATCAGTTCGTTCAGCGAGACATCGATATCCGTCAGCCCCAGCTTCTTTTCGATGTCACGAACGGTTGCCGGTGGCAGGTCCTCGACGATCTTTGACAGTGCGCTGCCAAAGGCGAAATCGGATTTGAAATCCTCTCGCTTCAGGTCGAAGAACTCGCCGACTTCCCGGATGAGCACCATCCGGTTGTTATTGGCATCGTTTCCTGCCTGATTGAAGAAATGATCGTTGATCTTGGTATTGGCTGCCTTCTGGGCGTCGTCCGACTTCACCTGGGCCTTCAGGATCTTGTCGTCCTTGGTGCCTTTCGCCTTTTCGTCCTCTTCCGCCTGGCGCTTCTCGATATCCTTCAGGATCGAGCCGACCAGGTTGGTCGTCGCGGTGGCGTTGGATTGCTGGGTCGGGAGCAGCATCATTTCATTCCGGCAAAGAGTTGCGAGCGTGATGAAACGGTATGATGGCGAGGTTAATTGCTGCTTAACCAGCCTTTCCAAGAAATTGGAGTTGGTAAAGCGGCGCAACGCCGGCGCTGCGCCGCTTGGGCGTGACCTATCGATAGGGCGAGTAGCAGGCGCGATAGACACCCTGATAGGTGAGGAACCGGTTGGTTGCCGGATTGTAGGAGCGGTAGCGCGAAAGGCACCAGCTCACATGCGCGTTGGTGCCGCCGCGAACATAGTTGTCGCGGTAGTAGTAGCGCTCGCGGTAGTAGCGGCGGGGATAATTGTTGTAGTAGCCTCCATAGCCCGGTCCGAAATAGAGGCTGAAGCCCGAGCCACCATAATACGGGCCGCCCCAGCCTCCGCCGTAGTAGCCGGGGCCCCAGCCACCGCCCCATCCGCCACGCCAGCCGTTGGGATACATAACGCCTCCGTATCGCCTGTACGGGTAATATTGGGCCTTTTGGACATCGCCTTGCGCCCTGATTTGAACGTCGTGGCCTGACAGCGGCATGGCCAGGGCAGGCCCGACCGAGGTCATCAGGGAGGCGGCGGCTAAGGCGCAACCGACAACGAAATTCCGAAATCCCGTCATGCTTTCCTCACTTTCCGAAAGGGTTGCTTTCCGGTTGTGTCCCTGCTTCACATTAGGTGTTTTTTTCTTGGTTTATTCATGGCGAAATGGTGCGGATCCGTTCGGCCGATGGCCGGATTTCCACGCCGTCTGCCGTTCGGTATAGAATGCACCGGCGCGTTTGCCATGTCACTGTTATTCTTGCCTATTGCCGTTCGTTGGCATTCACGGAGTATAAGATGCAATTGAAGTTCGGTACCAGCGGTCTGCGCGGCCTGTCCGAGGAGCTGAAAGGCGAGCCGTCTGCACGCTATGCGAAGGCCTTCGCGCGGCACCTGATCGCCTCCGAGCAGGCGAAGGCCGGGGATCCGATCCTGATCGCTCGCGACTTTCGCGATTCCAGTCCTGAAATTGCGGGGGTTTGCGCCGATGCGCTGAAGAGCGAAGGCTTTCGCGTGTTCGATTGCGGCACTGTTCCGACCCCGGCACTGGCGCTTTATGGCCTCGTCCACAAAGCTGCGGGCCTGATGATCACCGGCTCGCATATTCCCGCTGATCGCAACGGCATCAAATTCTACCGGCCCGACGGTGAGATCGACAAGAACGACGAACTGGCGATCAGTTCCATTGCCGACGCCATTGCCGGCGAGGCCGTGCCTTCGGCCGGCTCCGGTGAAGACCATGCGGCGTCGGCCGCAGATCTGTTCCTCCAGCGCAACAGGGACCTGTTGCCACCCGGTTCGCTTGGCGGCTTGCGCATCGGCGTCTATCAGCACAGCACGGTAGCCCGCGATCTGCTCGTCGAGTTGCTGACGCATCTCGGCGCCGAGACGGTCGCTCTCGGCCGATCCGAGGACTTCGTGCCTGTCGATACCGAGGCGGTTTCGCCTAAAACGCTCGCCAAGCTTACCGCCTGGGCGCCTGAACATCGCCTGGATGCGATCGTCTCGGCCGATGGCGACGGTGACCGGCCGCTGGTTGCCGATGAAAAGGGCGCGCCGCTTCGTGGCGACCTGTTGGGCCTCGTCGCCTGCGAGTTCCTCGGTGCCCAGATCGCCGTGACGCCGGTCACCTCCAATTCGGGTCTCGAACGAGCCGAAGGTCTGTCGGTCATCCGCACCCGGGTCGGTTCGCCCTATGTCATCGCCGGAATGGCGCAGGCAGTTGCGGAAGGCGGCACGAAGGTGGCCGGCTTCGAGGCCAATGGCGGCACGTTGACCGCGAGCGACTTCTCCGTCGGCAATGGTGTTCTCAAGGCTTTGCCCACCCGTGACAGCTTCCTGCCGATCCTCGCCGTGCTTGGGCGCGCCGCCGAAGCCCGGATGACCCTCTCGGCGCTGGCCGCGTCCTATCGTCTTCCGGTCGCGCTTAGCGACCGCCTCGAACACTTCCCGGTCGAAACCAGCAGCCGGCTGATGGCGTTTCTGCGCGGTGGGGCGGAGAACCTCGGCGGCTTCCTTGCCGCCATTGGCCGTCCGGCTGCCGTCAGCGACATCGATGGTCTGCGCGTTACCCTTGCCGATGGTCGAACGATTCATTTCCGCCCGTCCGGCAACGCACCGGAAATGCGCTGCTATGTCGAGGCCGAGACGACAGCAGAGGCGGAATCGCTGCTAGCTCAAGGACTTTCCACAATTCGATCCTGGGCAAAAGTGACGTCAAACTGACCTTTTTCGTGTTCTGACACGAAAACTTCAAAATGCCTGTTGACACTTCGGCTCGGGCCTTTTACATGCCGGTCCGTCGCCCAGATGGCGGAATTGGTAGACGCGCCAGCTTCAGGTGCTGGTACTCGAAAGGGTGTGGAGGTTCGAGTCCTCTTCTGGGCACCATTCCTTTAGCCAAACATTTGTTTTGGTTCGAAAAACCCCGGCTTGCCGGGGTTTTTTCGTTTCTGGCTTTTGGCCTGAACGGCGAGCGACCACCGCAAGTTTGCCTGATGAAAAATGCCCGATTTCCCGAGTTCGAAACCGCGCGGCGGAGCCACGTTCCTGCATAGGGTTTGTGTGCCTGCTAGCGCGCCGCGTGAGCCATTTCTGCAGCGTCTGGTGCATCTGCGCGGTACAGGGTCATTCAGCCAGTAAGGAAGCCGTTGTGGCGGCGCGTCTTGCGATCTGTGGTAGGCTCGCTACTATTCAATCACCCGCTGCGGCGGCGGATTTCGAGCGAGGATCATCCGCGATGGCTGACACGCGTCGCAAGCTGACGACCATCTTCTCCGCTGACGTCCAGGACTATACCCGCCTGATGCGGGCGGACGAGGAGGGTACGCTTGCTACTCTCAAGCGGTACCGGGATGCCATGACGCGCCTGATCGAGGCGCATGACGGCCGGGTCATCAACACCTGGGGGGATGGGCTGATCGCCGATTTCCCCAGTGTCGTCGAGGCGCTGCGCGCGGCGATCGACGCCCAGAACGAGCTGGCCGGTTACAACGCGAGAAGCAAGGACGATGCGCAGATGCTGTTTCGCATCGGCATCAACCTCGGAGATGTGATCACCGAGGACGACGACATCTATGGCGACGGCGTCAACGTTGCCGCTCGCCTGCAGGCGTCCGCCCCTGCCGGCGGCATCGTGATCTCCAACACCGTCTATGACCAGGTGCGCAACAAGATCGCCGTCGGCTTCGAGTTTCTGGGCCAGCTTGAGGTCAAGAACATCGACGGCGGCGTGCCGAGCTATGCCGTGCGCATCGGTGCGTCCGATGACAGCGGGGCGGCTGCGGACCGCCAAGCCGAATGGGGCCGGTCGGCCGAGCAATCCGGCCGATCCGCGACCGTACCGATCGAAGCCGCGGCTGAACCGACGGGCCTGACCGGAAAGCTTATGGGAACGTTGGCGGTCATCGGCGCCGGCCTCGCGGCGCTCAATCTGCTGACCTGGCGCGGCGTGTTCTGGGCCGCATGGCCCCTGCTGGCATTCGCGGTTCTCGCGGCCTTGCGATGGGTGCGGGCAAACAGGAAGATCGACCGGGTCATCGGCACGCTTGCTGTCGCCGGTCTGGCTCTCGTCGCAATCAACCTCCTGTCCTGGCGGGGCGTGTTCTGGGCGGTGTGGCCGTTGCTTGCGATCGCTATTGCTGCTGGCATCCGTTGGGTCATGCGCCAGAGAGATGGCGTCCGGCGTTGACGGCGCGCGCTGCAGGCGCCTCAGGATGATGTCGTCGGTGATTTCAAGGCTGCATCCTCGACGATCGGCCGCGCGCTCAGCACCTCATAGACATCGAGTGCCGTGGCGCGCCCCTTGGCTTGCGCCGATCCGAGCGGCCGGAAGGTGATCGCGTCGGATGCCTGGGCGACGACGGCGCCGCTCGCCATGATCGTCGTGCCGTAGTTCTTGTTCATGCCTTCGAGTCGCGAGGCGACGTTCACCGTGTCGCCCATGGCGGTATATTGCAGCCGTTCCTTCGCGCCGACGCTGCCGACAACGGCGGTGCCAGTGTGGATGCCGAAGCGCGTACGGAACTCCGGCAGGCCCTTCTTGCGCTGCGCTTCGTTGAACGCTTGCAACCGTTCCTCGACTGCCAGCGCGCAACGACAGGCATTCTCCGCATGGCGCTCGTCTGGCGCCGGCGCGTTCCACATGGCAAAGACGGAATCGCCGAGGAACTGGATGATCGTGCCGTCATGGGCATCGACGACCTCGCTGAAGATGTCGAAATATTCCGAAAGCATCGCCACCACTTCTTCCGGCGCGTGGCGTTCGCTCAAGGTGGTGAAATCGTAGATATCGGTGAAAAGTGCCGTGACCTCCTGACGCCAGGCCGCGCGGCCGCTGAACTGGCCGGATTCGATGCCCTTGCGCACCAGTTCCCTCGGCACGTAGAGCGCGAAGGTGAAGATCGCGTCGCGTGCCCGGTTCATCGCCCCGCCGAGCGTGGAGATCTCGCTGACATGCGACGACACGTCGATCGGCGTGGTGAAATCCAGGTCCTGCAGCCGGTTGGCGCTGGCGGTCAACTGGTTGAGCGATTTAGTGATCAGGTGTGCGAGCACCAGCGACGACAGGACGGCGAGCGCCACTACGGCGCCGGATATTGCAAGCCCCTGGATCAGTGCCTTGTTGGCGTCGGCCATGAGTTCGTCGAGCGGGGCGGCGACGACCGCCCGGTGTCCGGTCAGCAGCAGCTCCGATTCGAGCGGTGTCACCATGACCAGATAGGTCCGGTCCCCCACCTCGGCGAAACCGGCCTTTCCAGGCGGTGGCGGGTTGAGGCGGATGCTTTGCACCAGCGGATCGTTCTGCGGCGGGACGATCGGATCGTCCTTGTCCTTGGCCGACATGATGCGTTTCATCATCGTCCGGTCGGAGTGGATGATCGGTCGGCCGACCGCATCGAGGATGAAGGAGACGGATCCCTTCGTCAGCCGTTCGCGCGACAGGAAATCGGTGATGGTGTCGAGAACCACGTCGGCGCCGATGACGATCTTGGGATTGCCGCGGTGCGCCTGCGAGATCGTCATGCCGAGCGCGCCGGTCGTTGCCATCTCGTAAGGGCCGTTCGACACGGCAGCCGTGCCGTCGACGGCCGACTGGTACCAGGGCCGGGTTCGCGGATCGTAGCCCGACGGCGGTAACCGTCGCTCCGACGTCGGTTCGCCCGCCTCGTCCAGGAAGATGACGCGGTTGATCGATTTGCCGCTGGCGTCGCGCTCCATCGAGCGGACAGCCATGGAGGCGCCGCGTGGGGCATCGAGCGCCATGCGCCAGGCGATGTGCTTGAGATCGACCACCTGGAAAAACGCGCCGCTCGGGTAGCCGACATAGACGCCGTCGATATGCGGCGAGCGGCTGATGCCTTCGCGCAGCACGGCCGCCTTGTCGTTCATGCGCTCCGGCGGAGGCACGAGGAAGGAGTTGGCGACCGACGAGACGAGGCTGACAAGCGCCGAGGTGTCGCCGGACAGCACGCCGAGACGATCGACCAGGCGGCCGGCAAAGCCGCGCATGTTGGATTCGGCATCCGCAATCGCGGCGTTGCGTGAGCGGTGATAGTCAAGCCCGACAAGGATGCCGGATACGGCGATCAGCATGGCGACCATCACCAGGCTGAACAGCGAACGCAGCGAACTGTTCCAGCTGTCGCGTATCCTGGTTCCGAGAAAGCCGGACGTCTTGTTGGCCATTGCGTGTCTCTGATCTCGCGCCTGTCCTGGCGATGCTACGTGCTTTTCCCATAAAACACGTTAATCGGGGGCAATGCATTCCCGGCCGTCAGCGAAACGATGAAATCTCCGATGGCGAAGAGCTTATACCAAGCTGGGTCGATATCAGTTGACCGTCACCGGCTTGGAGCGCATCCGTGCGACCGTCTCGCGCTCAGCGCGTTTGCAGCGCATCGGCGGCAGGTCCCGGTCCATCAGGTCCATGTCTTCCAGCACCATGTCGCCCATCTTCTTGAAGGCGCTGTCGAGCGCGCCCGCGCGGTGCGCCGAGCGCAGGAAGCCGGGCAGGCGGCGCACCCTGTGGTCGAGCGGAAGTGGCTCCTGCGGGAAGACGTCGCTGGCGGCAACGATATGCCCGCTTTCGACGGCGGCCATTAGCGCATCGAAATCGACGACGCCGGCGCGGCTGAGCAGGATGAAGGCTGCCCCCGGCCGCATGCTGGCAAAGGCCCTCGCGCCGAGAAAACCCTCATTCTCGCTGGTGACCGATGCGACGACGAAGACGAAATCGCTTTCGGTCAGCACGGTTTCCAGCGATGCCGGTTCGACGCCGTTGTCACGGAGGATAGAGGCCGGCATCCAGGGATCGAAGACGCGGATCCTGGCGCGGAAGCCTGACAGCACCCGGTTGAGCGCCTTGCCCAGGTCTCCGAAGCCGATGATGCCGATGTCCGAGCCGGAGAGCAGTCGCGCCGAGCGATTGCCGTCGCCACCCCAAAGCTCCCGGCCCTCGCGAAAGGCGAGATCGGCGTCGACGATGCCGCGCGCGATGTTGAGGGCCATCGCAAGCCCCATTTCGGCGACCGGCTCGGCAAATACTTGGCCGGTCGTGACGACGTGGACACCGCGTTCGAACAGCACCTCATAAGGCATGTTGTTGATCAGGTTGCTCTCGACATTGAGAATGGCCCGCAGCTTCGGCAGGCGCGCCAAGGTATCGTGGTCGAGCGGCGGTTGGCCGATGATGTAGCGCGCTTGCGACAGCACCTCGTCGCCAAGGCCGGCGATCTCATCCGGATCGGTCTCAACGATGCGGTAGCGCTCGTGCAGTTGCTTCAAGGCGTCGGCTGTGAAGATCAGGTCGAGCGTGCGCGGCGCCGGCACGCTGATGGCGAGCGGTCTCGTGTCGTTGGGCATTGTTCCTCCTCGGTGGAGGCAGAACACCTCCACAGTTCCTTGCCCAATTTTCTAGGAAGTATTCATCGGCTTGCCAAGCCGAACCGGTGCAGGTTGGTATTAGTAGCCGAGCCCGCGCTTCTGCCGGTAGAGTGACGGTGGCAAATCGCTACCCTGGAACACCGGGCCATCGCCGCGGCGGCAGTTGTAGATCGTGTCGTAGCGCGGCCCGCCGCGCGAGCTCGATTCGAACGGATAGTCGCGATCGACAAGTGTCTGCTGGCAGACGACCTTGTCGCCGTTGTCGTTCAGGGGATCCATCGGGCGCACACCGGGCAGGTCCCTATAGTTCTGCGCCAGCGCCGGCACGACCGTGAAGCCAAGCACGAGCGATATGATCGAAAGAGCCGAGGCGGTGCGAGAGGAGGGCATCAATGCGAGCTTTCGAAGGGTGCACCCGCGGCGAGGTGCCATGACACGGTTTCGCCAGGGCCAAACTTGCGCTATAGGCGACACCACTTCCGTTTCATCTGGGGATTTTCGATGGCGAATGCAATACGGTTCCATGAAGGCGATATTTCCGCAGCCGATGCCGCCCGCTACCGGGGCGCGATTGCCGTCGACACGGAAACTCTTGGCCTTGTCCCCCGCCGCGACCGGCTCTGCGTCGTCCAGCTTTCGCCGGGCGACGGCACCGCCGACGTGATCCGTATTGCCGCCGGCCAGAAGGATGCGCCGAACCTCGTCGCCATGCTCGCCGACCCGGCCCGGCAGAAGATTTTCCACTACGGCCGTTTCGATATCGCCGTACTCTTCCACACTTTCGGCGTGACGACGACGCCGGTGTTCTGCACCAAGATCGCCTCGCGTCTGACGCGCACCTACACGGATCGCCACGGGTTGAAGGACAATCTGAAGGAAATGCTCGACGTCGATATTTCCAAGCAGCAGCAGTCCTCCGACTGGGCGGCCGAGACCCTGTCTCCGGCGCAGCTCGAATATGCCGCATCCGACGTGCTGCACCTGCATGCGCTGCGCGAAAAACTGACGGGGCGGCTCTTGCGCGATGGCCGCATGGACCATGCGGATGCCTGCTTCGCCTTCCTGCCGACCCGCTCCAAGCTCGATCTGCTCGGCTGGGACGAGACCGACATTTTCGCCCATAGCTGAACGGGTCATACCAACCTGCGCTGATATTGACCTCTCGCGCCGGAGCGATTTTGGTTTCCGGCAAAGAGACAATCGCAACCGGACCCAAGCGGCGCGGTGAGGAGTGTCGACGCTATCAGGATGCCAAAAGCGCCCGGCCCTTCGGGTGGGCCGTGTATCGGCCACCGGCAGCGTCGCAATCCTCGACCGATGCCAAAGCATCGTCCTGCGGTATGCTCCTTGCCGGATGACCGCACGGTCCCACGCAAGACGTCAATATCAGCGCAAGGTTGGTATCACGGCGTCAGCCAGAGCACGATGGCGTAACGCGCCGCCTTGCCGATCGCCACGAACACCAGGAACAGTGCAAAAGGCATGCGCAACAGCCCGGCGACGAGCGTCAGCGGATCGCCGACCACCGGCAGCCAGGATAAGAGCAGCACCGGCTGGCCATAGCTCGCAAACAGCGTCTCCGCCTTCTGCCGCGCCGCAGGCGAGATCGGGAACCAGCGCCTTCCCTCAAAGCGGATCAGGAACCGCCCAAGCACGAAATTGACGACGGCGCCAAGGACGTTGCCAGCTGTGGCCGCGACGAAAAGGGCGACACGGCCGGTTTCGCCATGAAGTGCGGCGGCGACGATCGCCGCCTCCGACATGCCGAACAGCAGTGTCGCGGAGAGGAAGGCTGCCGAGAAAACGCCAGCGAGAATGCCGAAATCCAGGATCAGCTCCTGTCGGTGTGGCCGAGATCGCGCTCCGGCTCGATGATGTCGCGGATGCGCTGCTTCAATTCTTTCGGTCCGGGAAAACCGCCGTCACGCTTGCGCTCCCAGATCAGTTCGTCATTGACGCGGATCTCGAAATTGCCGCCGGTGCCGGGGATCAGCGCCACTTCACCCAACGATTGGCCGAAGGTCTGCAGCAGCTCCTGTGCCATCCAGCCGGCGCGCAAAAGCCAGTTGCACTGCGTGCAATAAAGGATGGTGATCCGCGGCTTCTCGTCCATCTGGTGGTTCCCGGCTGGTTTGTGCGCGGCAACATACTGCATAACCCCGTAAAACCGGAACCGGTTAAATGAGAAAATTACACAGCAGGTTTCAGGCGTTACACCGTCCCTGGTGCGTCACGCCGACCGCTTGGCGCGGTAGCGGTCGATCTGGAAACAACCGGCGGTCACGCGCCTCTCACGCAATTGTCAACTGATTTAGTCATGTTTTTATCGGTCGCTCCCTTGCAAACGAAAAGACGCCCGGCGAGACATTGCTGCATTGCACATATTGTCGCAGCCACCTCCAAGAGGACCTACCCATGACTGATGCTACCGTCTCGACCTCCCGTCCCCGTGCAATCCTCCCGGCACTGGAAAAGATCTATCTGCCGCTTGATACCTTTGCCGAAACGCTGCTGCGCGTTCTGTGCGGCGTCCTGCTCGTAACCCACGGTTACGGCAAGATCATCAATCCCTTCGGGGCTGTCGGCATGGTCGAAAGCCTCGGCTTCTACCCCGGCGTCTTCTGGTCGCCGCTGCTGGCCGCCACAGAATTCTTCGGCGGCATCCTGATCGCGATCGGCCTTCTCACCCGTCCGGCCTCGGTTGCCGCGATGATCGTGCTGCTCGTCACTGTCTACTTCCATGGCGTTGTGCAGGACCAGGGCCTCGGTGGCGCCGAAAAGTCCATTCTCTGGGCAGCGATCCTGTTCTTCTTCGCCGTTCGCGGCGCCAACAGCCAGTCCGTCGACGCCAAGCTCGGCAAGCAGTTCTGATCGACCTTCGGGCAAGAGTTGATTGAAAAGCGGGGAGGGCGGTCTGACGACCGGCCTCCTCGACGCGTTTCGGGGGTGCGCTCAGGCCCGCTCGGCCGGTGTAACGTTGCGGATGGTCATCCGGTGGACCTTGCCGGAGCGGTCGTGCCAATCGATCGACTGGCCGACGGACAGGCCGATGAGTGCTGCGCCGATCGGCGTCAGCACCGAAATACGCCCAGCCTCGATATCGGCCTCGCCGGGATAGACGAGCGTCACCTGCTTGGCAAAACCATTGTCGGCGTCGAAGGCGACGGTGGATCCCATCTGGACGCTGTCGGCCGGCAGCTTGCCAGGGGTGGTCACCCGCGCCCGTTCGAGTTCGGACAGAAGCGCCTCGGCGACCTCGGGGATGCGGTCGAGAGCGGAGGAGGCAAGCGCCGTCAGACGCTTGTGGTCCTCGGCATTGATGATGATCGCGGGAAGTTTGTTACGGGCGGTGGTCGCCATGATGATAACCTGACGTTCTTGTCGACGGGCCATGGGCGCCGTCATTGCTGATTCTTTCTGGAAAAACGCGGCGCTCGGATCGTGGCATGGGAACGGAGGTTCTCATTTGCCGACGCGAAAGGCTCCCCTGACCCGGAGAGCGCAAGCATCCGGGCTGGGGTCAGGTTCCTGCGATCGGGCACACCCGGAAGCAGCGAAGGGAAGAAATCGCGAGCATCATGATATCAGGAAAGTCGGAAAGTTTGGCACGGAAGTCAAGGCCCGGCTGCGTTGGTCAATGAGCACCATGCCGGTTCTCTCCTCTTGAACCGGGGCGCATGTCGTGATCAATCTTCCGCCCATACGGCAAAGGGAAGGTGATGATGCGGGTACTGGTGGTGGAAAACATGGCGAAGACGGAGCTCGGCCAGGTCGGCACGGCGCTTCGCGAGGTCAAGGCCGAAATCGAGGTTCGCCGTGCCTATGCCGGCGACCCGGTGCCGACTGAACCCGATGGCTTCGATGCGCTGGTCGTGCTCGGCGGCGAGCAGAGTGCGCTCGACGACGAGGCTTTCCCCTATCTCCCGCAACTGGCAGCTCTGATGCGCCGTTTCGGCGACAGCGAGCGTTCCGTGCTCGGCATCTGCCTCGGCAGCCAGCTTTTGGCGCGTGCCTATGGTGCGAAGAACCTGTTGGGCGAAGCCAAAGAATTCGGCTGGCACGATGTGCGGGTGCGTGCCGAGGGGCAGAGCGATCCGGTGCTGGCAAGCGTCGGCGAAAGCTTTCCGATCTTCCAATGGCATGGCGATACCTTCACGCTGCCGGAAGGGGCGGTGCACCTTGCCGAAAACGATGTCACCCGGCATCAGGCGTTTCGCATCGGCCGTGCCGCCTATGGCACGCAATTCCACTTCGAGGCCGACACCGATCTCGTCGAGGATTGGAACCGCTCGTTCCCGCAGACGATCAATCGGCTCGACCCCAACTGGTTGGCAGAGTACCCTGCCCATGCCCGGCATCATGGCGAAAAGGCCAATGCCGCCGGTCTCGCTTTGGCGCGCGCCTGGGTCGCCACCATCAGGCGTGGCGATGCTATTGCCGCAGCGTCGGGCGACGAGGTGCTGGAGGAGGCCTGCTGATGGATAAAACCATTGCTGGCGGCTGCTTCTGCGGACGCATCCGCTATCGGCTGAAACGGCGGCCGATGTTCGTCAACTGCTGCCATTGCACCGATTGCCAGCGACAGGTCGGAAGCGCCTTCGTTGTCAATGGCGTTATCGAGCGTGAGAACATCGAGCTGACGGCAGGCGAACCCATCGTCGTGACGCTGCCGACCGAGAGTGGCCGGCCGCACGATGTCTATCGCTGCGGTGAATGCCAGACGGCGCTCTGGAGCGATTACGGCCGTCGCGGCTGGCTCGCCTTCCTGCGCATTGCAAGCCTCGATCGGCCTTCGGATTTCCCGCCGGATGCCCATATCTTCACGCGCTCGAAGGTCTCCTGGCTATCGCTTCAAGGCGGCGCCCCGGTCTTCGACATCTATTACGACATGGCGGCACTGTGGCCGGCGGAAAGCCTGGCGCGGCGTCAAGCGGCCGAGGCAAGGGCAAAACCGTGAGCGCCAGCGAGCGCGGCAAGATGGCGGCGGGCGATTGGTACTGCTGCCTCGACCCGGAACTCGAGCGGCTGCGTCAGCGCGCGCGTGACGCGGTGCACCAGCACAACACCATGGCACCCGATGCGCGTGGGTCGATGGCGCCGGCGCTTCGGGCGCTGTTCGCGAGCGTTGCCGATGATGTTCTCATCGAAGCGCCGTTTCATTGCTCCTATGGCATCAACATTTCGCTTGGCCCCCGCGTCTATCTCAATGCCGGCTGCACCATGCTGGACAGCGGCCGCATTTTGATCGGCGAAGGTTCGATGCTAGGCCCGGGCGTGCAGATCTATTGCGCCGAGCATCACAAGGACGTGCCGCTCAGGAGCCGTGGCATCGAGATCGCAAGGACGGTCGAGATCGGCAAGGACGTGTGGATCGGCGGCGGCGCCATCATTCTCGGTGGCGTGACGATCGGCGATGGCGCCATCGTCGGGGCCGGCTCCGTCGTCACGAGAGACGTGGCGGCGGGCGCGACGGTTGTCGGCAACCCGGCGCGGCCTCTGCCGCAATCCGGCAAGTTGTAGTTCAAAAGAGAGGTTTTTGATGGTCGACCAGATGACAACAATCAAGGTGCGTCCGACAACGCCTGCCGACGTGCCGGCGCTCTGCGCCTTCCTCAACGAGATCATCCGGATCGGCGGCACGACTGCCAATGAGACGCCGTTCACACTCGAAAGTTTTACCGCGCACTACCTCGCCGGCCCGGGCTTCGTCAGCTGCTTCGTTGCCGAAGATGTCGACGGCCGCCCTTGCGCGTTCCAGGCACTGGAACGCTACGACGGATTGCCGGAAGGCTGGGCCGATATCGGCACGTTCTCCCGCCCTGATGCCAAGGTGCGCGGCGCCGGCTCGGCGCTCTTTGCGGCCACGAGGGACAATGCCCGTGCGCTGGGCCTCACCGCGATCAACGCCACCATCCGCGCCGACAACACGGGCGGCCTTGCTTATTACGGCAAGATGGGTTTCGTCGATTACAAGGTGGACAAGGCGGTGCCGCTCAAGAGCGGCCTTCCGGTGGATCGCATCTCGAAGCGGTATCTGCTCACTGAGAGCTGAAGACGGCTGGTGGTCGGTGGTGGCCTCGGGTCAAGCCCGAGGATGACGGCGGTCGGGTGTGAGGCTGAACAGAAATCAGCTCTGCTTTGCAGCCTCCCCGTGGGCGACTGCCCCGAGATCCGTTGCTGGCCAGGACCACCTCCCACTGTCATCCTCGGGCTTGACCCGAGGATCCATGGACGAGCTCTGCCCCGCTGCCGGGCCATGCTGACATCGTCACGAACTGCAAAGAGGCGATCGTTATTTCGAGATTTTGCAGGTGGATCCTCGGCTCAAGTCCGAGGACGGAGACGCCGTCAGCGAACGTCTGCAAGCAAGGGCGTGGCGTCAGGCTCTCCCCTTCGCCACGCACGTCATTGGTGTCTGACGCTTATTCGTCGCCCATCTTGAGCGCGGCGATGAAGGCTTCCTGCGGGATCTCCACCTTGCCGAACTGGCGCATGCGCTTCTTGCCGGCCTTCTGTTTTTCCAGAAGCTTGCGCTTGCGGGTGGCGTCGCCGCCGTAGCACTTCGCCGTCACGTCCTTGCGGAGCGCCGAGATGGTCTCGCGGGCAATGACGTTGCCGCCGATCGCCGCCTGGATCGGGATCTTGAACATGTGCTTCGGGATCAGCTCCTTGAGCTTCTCGCACATTTCGCGACCGCGCTTTTCGGCCGCCATCCGGTGCACCATCATCGACAGCGCGTCGACCGGCTCGCCGTTGACGAGGATCGACATCTTCACAAGGTTGCCTTCCTTGTGGTCGGTGATCTGGTAGTCGAACGAGGCATAGCCCTTGGAGATCGACTTCAGGCGGTCGTAGAAGTCGAACACGACTTCGTTGAGCGGCAGGTCGTAGGTCAGCATCGCGCGGGTGCCGACATAGGTCAGCTCGATCTGAATGCCGCGCCGGTCCTGGCAGAGCTTCAGAATGCCGCCGAGATAGTCGTCGGGCGTCAGGATCGTCGCGCGGATCCACGGCTCGTGGATCTCGGCGATCTTGACGACGTCGGGCATGTCGGCCGGGTTGTGCAGCTCGCGCTCCGAACCGTCGGTCATGAACAGCTTGTAGACGACCGAAGGCGCCGTCGCGATCAGGTCGAGGTCGAACTCGCGCTCCAGGCGCTCCTGGATGATTTCAAGGTGCAGGAGCCCGAGGAAGCCGCAGCGGAAACCGAAGCCGAGCGCGGCCGACGATTCCATTTCGAACGAGAACGACGCGTCGTTGAGGCGCAGCTTGCCCATCGCCGAACGCAGGTCCTCGAAATCGGCGGCATCGACCGGGAACAGGCCGCAGAACACCACCGGCTGCGCCGGCTTGAAGCCCGGCAGGGCCTTGGCGGTCGGGCGCTTGTCCTCGGTGATGGTGTCGCCGACGCGGGTATCGGCCACTTCCTTGATCGAAGCGGTGATGAAACCGATCTCGCCCGGGCCGAGCGCGTCCATGGCCACCATCTTCGGCGTCAGCACGCCGACGCGTTCGATCGTGTACTTGGCGTCGGTGCCCATCATGCGGATGGTCATGCCCTTCTTCAGGGTGCCGTCGATGATACGCACGAGAACCATGACGCCGAGATAGGCGTCGTACCAGCTGTCGACCAGCAGCGCCTTCAGCGGTGCGGTATCGCCGCCCTCGCTCTTCGGCGCCGGCAGCTTGGTGACGATCGCTTCGAGAACATCGGGAATGCCGAGGCCCGTCTTGGCCGAGATCAGAACGGCTTCGGAGGCGTCGATGCCGATCACTTCCTCGATCTGTTCCTTGATCCGCTCCGGCTCGGCGGCGGGAAGGTCGATCTTGTTGAGCACGGTGACGAGCTCGTGATTGTTGTCGATCGCCTGGTAGACGTTGGCGAGCGTCTGGGCTTCCACCCCTTGGCTCGCATCGACGACCAGCAGCGAACCTTCGCAGGCCGACAGCGAACGCGAGACTTCATAGGCGAAGTCGACGTGGCCGGGCGTGTCGATGAGGTTCAGCACGTAGGTTTCGCCGTCATTGGCCTTGTAGTGCAGACGCACGGTCTGGGCCTTGATGGTGATGCCGCGCTCGCGCTCGATATCCATGCTGTCGAGCACCTGCTCGGACATTTCCCGCTCGGCAAGGCCGCCCGTCGACTGGATCAGTCGGTCGGCCAGCGTCGATTTGCCGTGGTCGATATGGGCCACGATCGAGAAGTTACGGATATGCGACAGGGGCGTCTTGGAAGATGTTGTGCTCATGGGCCGCATATAGCAGTGCCTTCAAGCCGCGCAAAGCGGGAAATGAAGGCTTCGTTCACTATAAATGAGGGGCTGCGGCGGCTATTCGGTTCTGGCATCCGCGTCGATCAGCGCGCCGGCATTCGGCACCTGCGCGCTCTTCAGTTCGAAGGTCTCGCGCTCGCCGGCGGGTACCTCGTCGCGTTTCCTGAGGCGTATCAGCACGAACAGCGCATAGAGCGCCGCAACGACCATCGCCGCATAGATGAAAGTACGCGGCCCGAACACCGGCGTCAGCAGCGTGACGAGCATCGGCACCAGGGTTGCCGCCGCCGACCAGGCGACCAGCATGGTGCTGGCGAGCGGCACGAAATCCGCCGGATCAGTGCGGTCGTTGGCATGTGCGTTGGCGATGGAATAGACGGTCTCGACCGCACCGGCGAACAGCGCGAAGACCACCATCAGCATGAGAAGATTGCTGAAGGTCGCCGAGAGCGCGAAGAAGCCGGCGGTAACGATCAGCAGGCAGGTGGCGATCAGCACCAGCCGGCGGTCGATCCGGTCTGATAGCGTGCCCATCGGATACTGGATGGCGATCAGCCCGAGCTGCATCACGAACATCAGGTTGGCAACGTCGCCCTGGCTCACCTGATTGGCGGCCGCATAGATCGGCGTGAAGCCCTGTACCACCATCGAAAGACCGCCAGCGGCAAGCACGCCGATGAAGGCGACAGGTGAGCTGCGCCAGACCATCGGGATATCGATGCTGACCTTGGCCGGCGCCGGCGGTGTGGGCAGGCGCGTCAGGCCGATCGGCAGGATGGCAAGTGCCGTGAAGAAGATGGTGATGAGCGGCGGCAGGTTACCGTCGACGGGGATCTGTCCGAACAGCCAGGCGCCGGTGCCAAGCCCGATCACGTAGGCCATGTAGAACATCGCCATCGCCCTGCCGCGCCAGTGGTTGTCGCTCGCATGATTGAGCCAGCTCTGACTGATGATGAAATTGGTGTTTCCGGCAGCACCGTAAAGGCCGCGGGCGAGCACCCAGAGGATCGGGTGCATGCCGAGACTGATCGTCAGCGCCGAAAGGATGACCAGCGCCATCGAGCAGGAAAACGCCCGGGCATGGCCGACGCGGCGGATCATCGGTCCGGCGATCACGCAGCCGACAAGCCCGCCGAAGGCAATCATGGTGACGGCGGCGCCCGGCACCCAGTCCGGCGCATCGGACCGGGTCAGCACGAAAGGCACATAGGCGAGCATCATGCCGTTGCCGATCGCCACAGCCGTCATCGACATGACGATGCTGGCAATCGACGTCAGCGAGGAGGGTTGCTTGTCCATGTCGTGCCGGTCCGTTTCATCAGCCGTGACGGCCTGTTTCGTGAGGTCGTGCTAAATTATTGAGCGGGAACGTTTTTTCGCTCAGGATGCCCGTTGCGGACCTTAGCCGAAAGCGCGTTGTCGCAATGTCGCCAAAGCGGCATTGTCAGCCTTTATTTTCAGTTCCCGAGGTCTTGACTCTATTATATGAGAAATGTAATCTCAAATAATGGAAATCACCGGCGACCCACTCGAACAAGCCATCGGCGAACGCGTCCGTTCGCTGAGGGCCGAGCAGAACCTGACACTTGACGATCTGGCGACGCGGTCCGGCGTCAGCCGGGCCATGATCTCGCGCATCGAGCGCGGCGAGGTGAGCCCGACGGCGCAACTGCTCGCCAAGCTTTGCAGCGCCCTCTCGACTACGCTGTCGGCGCTCTTTGCCTTTGACGGCCAGCAGGCTTCGCCGGTTGCACGGCGCGCCGATCAAAGACTTTGGCGGGATCCGGAATCCGGCTATCTGCGCCGCTCGGTCTCGCCTGATGGTGTCGGCTCGCCGGTCGATATCGTCGAGGTCGAGTTCCCGCCGGGCGCGCGCGTCGTCTTCGAACGCCAACCGGCCGATCGGGGCATTACGCAGCACCTCTGGCTTTTCTCCGGCCGGCTCGAACTGACCATGGAATCCGGGTCGCATGTGCTTGAAGCCGGCGACTGCCTGTTCATGGGGCTCGAGCAGGGCCACGTCTTTCACAATCCCCATGATGAGCCGGCTCACTATGCCGTCGTCCTTTGCCGAACCAGGGTTTGACCATGCCTGACATCACGATCCGCCTGCTCAACGAAGCCGAAACCCGTTCCGCCATGCCGGCGCTTGCCGAGGTGCTCTCCGATTGCGTCGAGGGCGGCGCATCCGTCGGTTTCATGCAGCCCTATCCGCCGGAGGCGGCGTTGCCCTACTGGGATGGCGTCGCCAATGCGGTTGCCGCCGATGAAACGCTGCTGATAGTTGCCGAAGACGAGGGGCGGATCGTCGGCACGGTCCAGGTCGGCGTGGCGCAGATGCCCAACCAGCCGCATCGCGGCGATCTGAAGAAGCTGCTCGTCCATCGCGCCGCCCGCGGCAAGGGCGTCGCCCGGCTGCTGATGCAGGCCGTCGAACGGGAGGCGGCGGCACGCGGCAAGGTGCTGCTTGTGCTCGACACGGCAACCGGCAGCGAGGCGGAGGCGATCTATCCACGCCTTGGATGGGAACGCGTCGGCGTCATTCCCGATTACGCCATGTGGCCGGAGGGCGGCCTGTGCGCCACGACGCTTTTCTACAAGCGCATCGCGGCGTAGGGGGATCGTCGCTCCCTCGGATGCCCCTCCTTCAGTGTCGCTGCCCCTCACCCCAGCCCTCTCCCCGCTTGCGGGGAGAGGGGGGACTGGAGTTTGCCGCGCGTCTCCTTCGCCTCGCTTGCGGGGAGAAGGTGGCCGGCAGGCCGGATGAGGGGCGCCCGCTGAGGTAGCCAACGGCCCGAACCCTGCGCTAGCTTGCCGACGCTTCGCTCGCTTCACGAACTCAACCGGGACATTGCCATGCGCGTTTTCTATTCCGAAGATCACAAGCTCCGTGAGGCCAGGACAGAACTCTTCGGTGGCGAACTGGTGGCGCCGTTCGAGGCGCCGTTTCGTGCCGAATGGATTTTGGCGGCGGTGAAGGAGGCTGGCTTTGCCGATGTGGTTGCGCCCACGCATCACGGCCTGGAAACGGCCCTCAAGCTCCACGCGGCCGACTATCTCGACTTTCTCGAAACCGCCTGGGCGCGCTGGGTCGCTGACGGTTATCGCGGCGAAGCGATCCCGACGTGCTTCCCGGCGCGCCGGATGCGCCAGCACCCGCCCAAGGATATCGACGGCGCGCTTGGCTATTACGCCTTTGCCGCGGAAACATCGATCACTGAAGGCACCTACGTCGCCGCGCGCGCGGCGATGAATTGCGCGCTTTCGGCTGCCGAGCATGTGGACGCCGGCAACACGGCCGCCTTTGCGCTTTGCCGCCCGCCCGGCCATCACGCGGCGATCGATCTCTATGGCGGCTACTCCTTCATCAACAACGCCGCCTGCGCCGCCCAGCGGCTACGCGATCTCGGTGCTGCCAGGGTCGCAGTGCTCGATGTCGACTTCCATCATGGCAACGGCACGCAGGACATCTTCTATGGACGCGGCGACGTCTATTTCGCCTCGCTGCATGGCGATCCCGTCGACGCTTTCCCGTACTTTCTCGGCTTTGCCGATGAAGAGGGGGCTGGCGAAGGCCTCGGCACCACGAAGAACTATCCCCTGCCGCGCGGCACGGCCTATTCGGCCTGGTCGGCCGCGATGGACGATGCACTTCATCGCATCGAGACCTTCGGCGCCGAGGCGCTGGTGGTTTCGCTCGGCGTCGACACGTTCGAGCGCGATCCGATTTCGTCGTTCAAGCTGAAGTCGGAGGATTATCTGCGCATGGGCGAGAGGTTGAAGAGGACGGGCCTGCCGGTCGTCGTCTGCATGGAGGGCGGCTACGGTGTGCCCGAAATCGGCCTCAACGTCGCCAATGTGCTCAAGGGCATTGCTACCTGAGCCTACTCCGGCCGTCAGGCAGCCGCAGATTTCTCACGAACCCCTGTTGACCTCAACTTTACTTGAGGTCGTACGAGTGTTCCTGCCCGTCGCCGAATGGCCGCCGACGGGATTTGAAGGGATACTCAAGGAGAGTTCAATGAGCAGCAATACAAAGGCGGGTATCGTCGCACCGCTCTATCGTATCAACAAGTTTGCGGTGCCGACCGCCGCACGGACGCAGTTTCTGGAACTGGTGGAAAAGACCCTCGAAGTGATCCGCAGCCAGGACGGCTACGTCAAGGACCTGTTCCTCGAGCAGCATGCGGGCCCGGGAAAGTTCAACTTCTGCACCATGATCGAATTCGAAAGCGAAGAGGTCGCGCCGAAGGTTGCAGCAGCGATCGGCGCGTTCGATAGAAGCCTCAACATCGATCGTGCGGCGCTGATGGAAAAGCTCGGGGTTGAGACCGATTCCGCCAGCTACAAGAGCTTCCAGGCGACATCGGCATGAGATCGCGCCGTTCCGGCTACTGCTTAATTGCTTAAATCGAATCCGATTTAAGGATAAAATTATGCAGCAAGTTTAAAGCGATACAGCGTCCTTTGCGCGTCATATTTGACGCACGGCGCTGTAGCCGGCCGGACTCGCGACCGGCGCGTCGATGACGACGCGTCAGGTTCACGATGGCGATACGTTTTAAGAAACGAAGAAGTTGGATAGGCCCTGGCCGGCCGCAACTGCCATATAGGCGAGGACGGTGAAGTAGACCGTGGTTGCGATCAGGAAGAGATAGCCGCCAGCGACCATCAGTCCGTCGCGCTGGATGATGCCGAGCGACAGGAGCAGGATGGCGATGCCCGGCAGCGTGTTCGATAGCGGAATGAGGCCGAGCGGAAACATCAGCAGCACGCCTCCGGCCATGATCATCAGGCCGTTGAAGCGGTTCATCAGTGCGCCTTGCGTCAGGAAGCCGAAGCGCGGCCTGACGAAGCGATCGAGCTTGGAGACAAGCGCTGCCCCCTTCTGCAGCGTCGGCACCAGTTTTTCGGTTTCGATCTGCCGGTCGAGGATGCGCTGCGGCATCCAGGGCAGGCGGTTGAGGGTAATCGAAATCGAGATCAGGATGATGGCGGCGCCGAAAACGGTACTGACGCCGGGAATGGAGACCGGCAGCAGAAACGGCAGCGTCAGCAGCGCGCACAGCAAGAGAAAGCCCTGTTCGCCGATGCCCGTCATCAGGTCGCGAAGCGTGATGGTGTTGCCGCGAATCGACCCGATCATCCCGTTGAGCGTGTCGCTGAGACTGCGTTGCGTATCGCCAAACTCGATTGCCATCAGATAGTCCGCCTCGATTTTCCTCGAACGCGCTTGTTATCAAGAGCGTGTGAAGGATCGGTTAGTATCCGGCCCTGTCATGACGATGACTGTGGCCGTGGCGCCATTTGTCGCCAAACAATGGCATCAGTGGGACGTCTCTTCATCTTCCTGCCGCAATCGCTAGTATGAAGCACCTTTGAGCACGAATGGGGACCATTGATTCTATGATCAAGAAATGCGCCATACTGGCTGTAGCGGCCATCTATCTCTCGGGATGCACGACCACCGATCCCTATACGGGTGAGCAGAAGATGTCGAACACCGCCGGCGGCGCGCTGATCGGCGCGGGTCTCGGTGCAGCGACCGGCCTTCTTGTCGGCGGCAGTGCTGCGGGACGGCGTGATGCCGCTCTCGTCGGTGCCGGTATCGGCGCGCTCGGCGGTGGCTTGGTCGGCAACTACATGGACAGCCAGGAAGCGGAACTGCGCGCCCAGCTGCAGGGTACCGGTGTTTCCGTTACCCGCGCAGGCGACCGCATCATCCTGAACATGCCGTCGAACATCACCTTCGCCACCGACCGCGACCAGGTAATCCCAGCCTTCTACGACACGCTGAACTCCGTGGCGATCGTGCTGCGCAAGTTCAACAAGACGCTGATCGACGTCGACGGCCACACCGATTCGACCGGCAGCGCCTCCTACAACCAGGGCCTTTCCGAGCGTCGCGCAGCCTCAGTTGCCAATTATCTGGCAAGCCAGGGCGTCGACCAGCGCCGCATGGCCACCATGGGCTTCGGCCAGGAACGGCCGATCGCCTCCAACGGCAGCGAGGCCGGCCGGGCGCAGAACCGCCGCGTCGAAATCTCGATCGCGCCGATCAAGCAGGGCTGATAGGTCTCTGCGATACCTTGATATAGAAGGGCCGCACCGGGAACAGTGCGGCCCTTCGTCGATCGGACGTCCCGTCGCCGTACTGCTAAAAGCGGTAGCGCAAAAGCCGCCCCATCCGCTGCAGCATGGGCATGACGCTGAAGATCTGGATGGCGATGCGCGCGGCCGCTGACATTCTTTCTATCTGGCTCGGATCGTAGTCGCTGACCTCCTCCAGCAGACTGAGGCCCGGCACCTGCCGCTCCAGCATGCGTGGATCGTCGATGCCCCAGCGAAGCGCAGCACCGGTGGCGCGGATGGCGGGGTTGAAGCGCAGCAATTGAATGCCCAGGTGGCTATAGCCGTCGAAGACGACCTCGCCCGCCGGCAGGCGTTCCAGCAGACGCCGAAGCAGATCGTAGACGTCCTCTGCCGCAAGGTAGGGCAGGACGCCTTCGGCGACGACGATCGCCGGCGCGTCATCCGGTATCGCCGCAAGCCATCCCGCCTCCGTCACCGAAGATGCGATCTGTGTATAGTTGGCGCGATCCGGATAGAGCGTGCGGCGCAACGTCATCACATCGGGAAAATCGACGTCGAACCACCGCACCTCGTCGGGCGGATCGACGCGGAAAACGCGGGAATCGAGGCCGCAGCCGAGATGCAGCACAGTTGCATCCGGGTGCCTGGTGACGAAAGCCCGTGTCCACTGGTCGAGGAGATAGGCGCGCATGGCGATCCCGATCGTCATGTCGTGGCCGACGTCGAGATGCTGCGCAGCTTGCCCGAGACGACGCATGGCATCGGCGGCGAAATGGTCGCGCAGCAGGGAATCGGGAAGCGCGCTTTCGGCGGCCTTTGCCTGCAGCGTGATCAGCAGTGTTTCTTGCGCGCCACTCAGGCCGATCCCGTCGGCATCCATCGTTTCCTCCCCACAGCGCCGCGCGTCAAATATGACGCACAAAGGATGCTGTAGCGCTTTAAACGTGCTGCATAATTTCATCCTTAAATCGGATCCGATTTACGGAATTATGCAGGAGGCACGGCCTCGGAAACGGTGGCACGTATCCGCTGCCTAGTCGTCGGCTGCCTTCACCGCACGCGCCCGACGGACGCGCCTCGCCGTCAGCATCGCCAGTGCCGGTGCCAGCGCGAACAGCCAGAAAAGCCACTGCGTCGCGCGGGCAACGCCGTCGGTGGTGCTTGCTTCGATACCCGCCAGATTGGCGGTCAGGCCGGCAAGGGCAGCACCCAGTGCGGCGGCAAAAAGCTGCACGGTGGTGATCGAGCTCGATGCCTTCTCTTCCTCGCCCTGTGGTGCCAGTTCGTAGACGGCCGTCACGATATGCGGCCAGGCGAAACCCATGCCGAAACCGACCGCCATGATACCGGCGGAAAGCGGTGCGGAGATCGCGGCAAACCCGGTGCCGGCCATCGGCATGAACATGGCGATCAGCGCCAGGCCGGCAAGGCCGAAGGCCGGTCCGGCGAAGATCGTGCGCTGCGCCCTGTCGCCGTGCCAGTGCGCGCTGGTCATCGATCCGGCGGTCCAGCCGATCGACATCAGTGCGGCGATGTAGCCGGCAACCAGCGGCGACAGCCCATGCAATTCCTGCAGCAGATACGGTACGTAGATCTCCGGCTGCATGCCGATCATCAACAGCGTGATCGTAGCATAAAGCGCTGCCAGCGGGGAGGTTATGGTGAAGCTGCTGCTCGGCAGCAGCTTGCCGGCAGCCCGGCGTTCGACGACGAGAAGCACTGCGAACATGAGGATGGCCGCGCCGACCGAGGCGAGCTGTTCGCCCGATGTGGACAGGGTGCTTGCGATCGAAAGAGCCAGAACGATGCCGACCAGAAGCAGCAGTTGCACGACCGGCAGCGGCGTGCGATTTCCTTCGGACGAAGCGTTGCGCGGCAACGTCCAGAAGGCGAGTGCTGCCAGAAGTGCCGTCAGCGGCAGCAGCGACCAGAAGGCGGCGCGCCAGGTGGCGAATTCCGCAAACATGCCGCCAACAGCCGGGCCGATAAGCGTTGCCGTGCCCCAGGTCGCCGAGATCAGGCCGATGGCACGGGTCCAGAGCGCCGGCGCAAACACCAGGCGGATGACGCCATAGGCGAGCGCATAGAGCAGGCCGCCGCCAAAGCCCTGGATCGCCCGGCCGCCAAGCAGCACCAGCATATCGGGAGCGGAGGCGCACATGAGCGTGCCGAGGCCGAAGACGAGCGCGCCGATCGCATAGGCCGAGCCGGCGCCGACGACGGCAAGCAAGCGGGCCGAGAGTGCTGCGCCGAGGATGGATGCGGCCACGAAGACGGTGGTGCTCCAGGCGTAATATTCGAGCCCGCCGATCTCGCGCACGATCGACGGCATGATCGTCGTTACGACATAGATGTTGAGCGCATGGAGAGCTACGCCGCCGCTCAGCACGACGGAATGGATGGCGTTTTCGCCCGACAGCAGAGCGAGCCAGCCGCTGTCGGCTTTTTCAGCGGGTCTGGATGTCTTGTCGAGCATATGTGTGCACCTTTTCCTGTCGCCTCACGACTGCCGGGCAAGTAACGCGCCGTGCATCGTTGCGCGGCCGCGTCGGGCTTGCCCCGTCGGCGCCGATAGAGCACTCCCGTTTCAAATGGAGTTTTGGAGCGGCTCTATCCTATTGTTTTTACGCATTTCCTGACGGAAAAGCGCTTCGCATTTTTCGTGGAAATGTTCTGATTCAGTGGACGACGGCATCACCGAGATGGGTGAGCTTGTCCGGATTGCGAACGATGAAGATGTCGTTGACGTTTCCGTCGCCGTCATAGCCGAAGGAAACGCTGGCGGCGATATCATTTTCGGTCTCGCCCCGGAGCACAATGCCGCGGCCGCCGTTGATATCGGCAACGTCCCAGACATAGTGCGCCCAGTATTCGGTCAGCCGGTCGGCGATGAAGGCAAGCACGGTTTGCTTGCCCGAGAGCACGCCGAGCACCGTCGCCACCTTGCCGCCGCCATCGGCCGTCAGTCGTACGTCGGCGGAAAGCAGGCTCGAAAGGCTGGCAATATTGCCGCCGTGGATCGCCGTGTGGAAAGCCGACAGCAACTCGTCCTGGCGTTCGCGCGGCGTCTGGTGACGGCTCTTCTCCACGCCGATATTGGTCTTGGCGCGCGACACCAGCTTGCGTGCGGCCGCCTCCTGCATGTCGAGCGTTTCAGCCACCTCCTCATAGGGCTGGCCGAAGATTTCATGCAGCAGATAGGCAGCCCTTTCCTTCGGCGTCAGCCGCTCCAGCATCAAGAGGAAGGCGGTGGTCAGCGACGAGGTCAGTGCCAGCTTCTCCTCGGCATTGTCGTCGCTTGCCGTGTGGATCGGCTCCGGCAGCCAGGCACCGACATAGTCGACACGCTTGCGGTGTGCCGCCTTCAAGAGGTCGAGGCAGCGGCGGGTGCAGGCGGTCGTCAGCCAAGCGGCCGGGCTTTCGATCGCCAATTGATCGGCCTCCTGCCACTTCACGAACGTGTCCTGCACCGCGTCTTCCGCGTCCGCGCGCGAACCAAGGATCCGGTAAGCCAGACCGAGAAGGCGGGGACGCGCCTCCTCGAAAATTGCCGTGCTGTTTGCGCCGCCCATCTCAATGCCTCGATATCTGTTTGGTCCGGTCAATGCTGTCCTGGTCGATCGTCTTGCGTCCGCCGGCAAGCGCGCCGAGCCCGTCGGGGATTTTCTGCTCGTAACGGACGGTTTTCATATCGGTCATGATTACAACTCCGTCGATCGTTGCTCATGACCAACTGACGATTGGCTTCCGGCCGCTGTGACGCCGTCTTGAAATTTTTCTCAGATTTTTGGCGGGTAGGCGTGCTCTTTGCCGCGGAAGTCGGTCACGGTGTAGCAACCGCCGCCGTCCGCAGCGATCGATGCCGCGCTGATCACCGTCTTGCCGTGACCGCCGGGAATGTCGAGGATATAGGTCGGCTGGCAGAGGCCAGAGACCCGGCCGCGCAAGGACGCGACGAGTGCCTGGCCCTCCTCGATCGAGAGCCGGAAGTGGCTGGTGCCGGGTGCCAGATCCGGGTGGTGCAGATAGTAGGGCTTGATCCGGGTTTCGACGAAGGCGCGCATCAGTGCGGCAAGCACGTCCGCATCGTCATTGACGCCTTTCAGCAGCACCGACTGGCTGACCATGACGACGCCGGCATCGATCAGCCGGGCCGAGGCGTCGCGCGCTTCCTGTGTCAGTTCACGCGGATGGTTGGCGTGCAGCGCCACATAGGTCGCCTTGCCGCTGGCCTTGAGGGCTGAAACGAGATCGGCGTTGATGCGCTCGGGCTCGACCACCGGTACGCGGGTGTGGAAGCGCACGATCTTGACATGGGCGATCGGCTTCAGCCGCTCCATGATTTCGGTGAGGCGGCGCGGCGAAAGCACCAGCGGGTCGCCACCGGTGAGAATGACCTCCCAGATCTCGTCATGTTCGGCGATATAGGCGATCGCCGCATCGAGTTCGGCGGGTGTCAGCGTACCCAGTCCCTGCGGTCCGACCATTTCGCGGCGAAAGCAGAAGCGGCAATATACCGGGCAGACATGCACGGCCTTCAAAAGCACCCGGTCGGGATAGCGATGCACGATGCCGGCGACCGGGCTGTGCGCCTTGTCGCCGATCGGATCTTCGCGCTCTTCCGGCAGCAGCGTCAGCTCGGCGGCATCGGGTACGAACTGGCGGGCAATCGGATCGTTCGGGTCGTTGCGGTCGATCAGCTTGGCGATAGCAGGACTGATGGCGACCGCGTAGCGCTCGGCGACCTGCGAAACGACGGTTTGCTGTGACGGTTCGATAAGGCCGGCATCAACCAATTCGCCGGCTGTCTTGATCGGCCGGTGAACGTTCATGATGCCGTCTCCGCCACCGGTGCCCAGAGCACCTGGTCGATGCGCGACGCACCGGTCGCCAGCATGACCAGCCGGTCGAAGCCGAGCGCGATGCCGCTCGCCTCGGGCATGATGGCGAGCGCTGCCAGAAAATCCTCGTCGAGCGGATAGGTCTCGCCATAGACGCGGGCCTTCTCCGTCATTTCCATCTCGAAACGACGGCGCTGCTCGGCCGCATCGGTCAGTTCGCCAAAGGCATTGGCGAGTTCGACGCCGCAGGCATAGAGCTCGAAGCGCTCGGCAACGCGGCGGTCGCGCGCGGTCGGCCGGGCAAGGGCTGCTTCAGCGACCGGATATTCATCGAGGATCGTCGCGCGGCCAAAGCCGAGATGCGGTTCGACCTTTTCGACAAGCACGCGGCTGAACAGGTCGGCCCAGTTATCGTCGGCGGCGACCCGCAGCCCGGCCGATACCATCGCGCTAGCAAGCGCGTCCCGGTCCGTTTCTCCGTTGGAGGCGATCGAAGCGAGCAGGTCGATTTTCGCAAAACGCTTGAAGGCTTCGGCCACCGCCAGCCGTTCGGGCTCGGCGAAGGGGTCGCAGGTGCGGCCCTGGAAGGTGAACTGACTGACGCCGGTCGTCTGTGCCGCGAGCGTCAGGATCTCGGCGCAGTCGCGCATCAGCGTCTCGTAGGTCTCACCGGCGCGGTACCATTCGAGCATGGTGAATTCCGGATGGTGCAGCGGCCCACGCTCGCGGTTGCGATAGACATGGGCAAAGCAGGCGATGCGCTTTTCACCGGCAGCGATGAGCTTCTTGCAGGCAAACTCCGGCGAGGTGTGCAGATAGAACGGATCGGCGGAGCCGTCATGGTTGAGCGCCTGGGTGGCAAAGGCGTGCAGATGGGCTTCGTTGCCCGGTGAGACCTGCAGCGTCGCGGTATCGACCTCGATGAAGTCGCGCTCGTCGAAAAACCGGCGCAGCGCCGACTGGATCCGGTTGCGTCCGAGAAGAAACGGGCGCCGGTCGGCATGGACGTGCGGCGTCCACCAGGGTGAGGCATGCGACATGGTCGTTCGATCCAGGCTTTCTTCGCGCCCTAGGCTATCTTCGCGTCAATGCCGGCGCAGGCTGGCTATTTGCACGAAATTAGGGTAGTGGCGGCGCGATATCATAATTTTCGCGTCTTTCGGGGCCGGCTTTCCCGGCGCGCCGTGTCGCGCATACCTCTGTTACAAGGAAGACTAATGGTCAAGGTCATCGCTTCATCTGTCCGCAAGGGCAACGTTCTCGACGTTGACGGCAAGCTCTATGTCGTTCTTACCGCGCAGAACTTCCATCCGGGCAAGGGCACGCCGGTCACCCAGGTCGACATGCGCCGCATTTCCGACGGCGTGAAGGTCTCCGAACGCTACCGCACGACCGAACAGGTCGAGCGCGCCTTCGTCGAAGACCGCGAGCACACCTTCCTTTATGAAGATGGCGAAGGCTTCCACTTCATGAACCCGGAAAGCTACGACCAGCTGGTCATGACCACTGACGACATCGGCGACCTCAAGGCCTACCTGCAGGAAGGCATGGCCTGCATTCTTTCGATCCACGAAGGCCTGGCGATCGCCATCGACCTGCCGCGCCACGTGACGCTCGAAATCACCGAGACCGAGCCGGTCGTCAAGGGCCAGACGGCATCGTCGTCCTACAAGCCGGCTATTCTGTCGAACGGCGTTCGCACGCTCGTGCCGCCGCATATCCAGGCTGGCACCCGCGTCATCATCGCGACCGAAGACGGCTCCTATGTCGAGCGCGCCAAGGACTGACACGCTCAAGCACTGACGATCGAGCGATCGCATCGAACGGGGACGGCAGGTTCAACCTGCCGTCCCCGTTGTCGTTTCTACTGCTGGGCTCCTTCGACCGTTGGTGTTTCAGGGGCAAAACCAGGCAGCAAGTTCAAAGCGTTACAGCGTCCTCGGCGCGTCACCGGATGCGCGACGCCGCAGAGCCCGGAAGCTGTGGCAGAGATCGGATAAGCAACCGCAAATTTAGGGGGAGCATTTCGAAAAACGGGTGCTAGGATGCCGGCGCTACGACGTTTCCGCCATGAGAGGGCCCGCATGTTTCCATTGTCGCATATGATGAAGTCGTTCATTCGCAAGGGTCGCCTGACGGTGATCGACGCTGATGGCAGGAGGCATGTCTTCTCCGGCGAGCCGGGGCCTGAAGTCACCATGCGGCTCACCGACAAGAAGCTCTATCGCAGCCTTGTCTTCAATGCGGAGCTGGCGGCTGGCGAGGCCTACATGGACGGTACCATGCGCTTCGAGGAAGGCTCGACGCTCAAGGATTTCCTGACGCTGTTTTCGATCAACCGGCTCTCGCTCGGCTCCTACCCGATCCAGAAGGTGCTGCGCGCGATAAAGATGCGCTTCCGCAAGCGCCAGCAGGCAAATCCCAAGGGCAAGGCGCAGGAGAACGTCGCCCATCACTACGATCTCGGCAACGACTTCTACAAGTTGTTCCTCGACGAGAACATGCTCTATTCCTGCGCCTATTTCCGCGAGCCGAACGAGAGCCTGGAAAAAGCCCAGCGCAACAAGCTGCGGCTGCTCGCCTCCAAGCTCTGCCTGGAGCCGGGCATGAAGGTGCTCGATATCGGTTCCGGCTGGGGCGATCTGGCGATGTACCTGGCGAAACTCGAAAACGTCGAGGTTCTGGGTGTGACGCTTTCCAAGGAGCAGCAGGCGCTGTCTTCGCAACGCGCACAGGCGGCCGGGCTCGCCGATCGTGTTCGCTTCGAACTGAAAGACTATCGGGATGTGCAGGGACCGTTCGATCGCATCGTTTCGGTCGGCATGTTCGAGCATGTCGGTGTGAATCACTACGACGAGTTTTTCAAGAAACTCAATGCGCTGATGCCGGATGACGGCGTTGCGGTGCTGCATTCGATCGGCCACATGAGCCCGCCCGGCATGGCGAGCGCCTGGCTGCGCAAATACATCTTCCCCGGCGCCTATTCGCCGGCACTTTCGGAGGTCTTCGACGTCGTCGAGCGCAACAGCCTTTGGGTCACCGATCTAGAGTTCCTGCGCGTGCACTATGCCACGACGCTGGCGCATTGGGGGGAGCGGTTCGAGGCAAACCGCGACAAGGTGATCGCGATGTATGACGAGCGCTTTGCCCGCATGTGGGAGTTCTATCTGATCAGTGCCGAAATGATGTTCCGCACCGGCAGCCAGCTGGTCTTCCACATGCAGCTGTCGCGCTCGCGTGACGCAGCACCGATCGTGCGCGATTACATCACCGACCGCCAGCGCGACTTCATGGCCCGCGAGCACGCGCTCGACCTCAACATCTGACCGGCCCCATTTGACCGGCATCGTGCCGGTCAATCTCCGTTCCAGCGCAGCCGCTTGTAGTCGAAGCCGAATTCGAGTGTCGGCTTGACGATCGAGAAGAACGGCGAGAGATCGAAGTCGCGCGGGGTATAGAGCGAATAGTGGCGGATATGCAGGATCTCTTCGCGTGAATAGGTGGAGGCGGCCGACGCACGCCCAGGCGCGCGCGTGACCTCCGGCAGGATCGGATAGCGGATCTGCTCGAAGGCTTCGGCAATCAGCGTCGAGCAGATCGCCCGCGTCGGATCGCCTGAACCAAGCGCCAGCAGGCGACGACGCCAGCGCACGGGCACCGGCGGTGCCGGCATGAAATAGCGCAGCATATCCAGAATGTTCTTCAGGTCGTATTTCATGCCGAGCCGGGCGATCATGAAGCCGACCAGCGCGGTACGATCGTCGGGCGTCAGCGCCACCGGTCGGCAGATGCGCGTGTTGAACGATGCATATTTCTTCAGCGGCACCGCGACGCAACCTTCGCCGATATTCACCTCGATCAGTTGAGGCCTTTCGATCACCGGCAGGGTCGCCTGGTCGAGCGTCAGCGGCATCTCGTCGCCGACGAAAAATGCCGCGTGCGACCAGGTGGATTGCGTCAGGTATTTGATCGCGGCGGAAACCTTCTGGTTGCCTTCGATCAAGAGGACGTCGCCCGGACGCAGCGTGCGCGCCAGCGTTTCCGGGTCGGATGGCGTGTAGGGTTCGTAGCCAAGGGTCTGCGTCTGCAACCTTGCGGCCATACGGGCGCCGAGCCGGTCCAGAAACGTATCCTTGCTTTCCGAAAGCGGGTAGATGGTCCTCATGGAGGCGATTGCTCCAGCCGCGGGAAGGGGATTCGCATGCGCCTGCATGGTGGCCGAGCCGCGACACTCTGTCGAGTGATTGTCGCGTGATTGCATGGCTTTGACCTTGACGCACATTCCCGGGGTTTCTATTTAGAATTATTCTAAAGAAGGTTTTCAACGATGTTTTCCCGTCTCTTCTCCCGCTCCAAGCGTCCGTTTCTCTCCCTCAACGAACAGGAAATCCTGGCACTGGCGATCTCGTCGGAGGAGGACGATGGACGCATCTATCTCGCCTATGCGGATGCGTTGAGAGAGAAATATCCGCACTCGGCAAAAGTGTTCGAAGAAATGGCGGAGGAGGAGAGCCATCATCGGCAATGGCTGATCGACATGCACGTACAGCGCTTCGGCAACCGGATCCCGCTGATCCGCCGCGAGCATGTCCGCGACTTCCCCGATCGCAAGCCTGAGTGGCTGATCGCCGAAATGCCGATCGAGAAGGCGCGGGCGGAAGCCGAGGCAATGGAGGAGACGGCGCACCGCTTCTATGTCGAGGCGGCGGCGCGCACCCAGGATGCGGCGACGCGCAAGCTGCTGGGCGACCTGGCAATCGCGGAAAAAACGCACGAATCGCTCGCCCGCAGGCTCGGTGAAAAGCACACACCGGACGATGTTCGCGAGGAGGAGGAGCAGACGGCGCGCCGACAGTTCATCCTGACCTACGTTCAGCCGGGGCTGGCTGGGCTGATGGATGGCTCGGTTTCGACGCTCGCACCGATCTTTGCTGCTGCCTTTGCGACACAGGATACCTGGCAGACCTTCCTCGTCGGCCTGTCGGCCTCGGTCGGCGCTGGTATTTCCATGGGCTTCACAGAGGCGGCCCATGATGACGGCAAGCTGTCGGGCCGCGGTTCGCCGATCAAGCGCGGCCTCGCATCGGGCATCATGACCGCGCTCGGCGGTCTAGGGCACGCACTGCCCTATCTCATTCCGCATTTCTGGACGGCGACGATCACGGCCGCAGTCGTCGTCTTCTTCGAGCTTTGGGCAATCGCGTTCATTCAGAACCGCTACATGGAAACGCCGTTCCTGCGCGCCGCATTCCAGGTTGTGCTGGGCGGCGGCCTAGTGCTGGCAGCGGGCATCCTGATCGGTAATGCCTGATCGGGCGTGCAGCGTTTGAAACGAAAAAAGGGCCGGTTTGACCGGCCCTTTTTCGTAAAGCGATGATGCTGCGGTATCAGTTGCCGACCGAGCCGACGACCACTTCCGCGCCGTTGTCGATGGTGACCCAGCGACCGCTGTTGAACGAAGCCTGGCGCTTGAGATAACGGTAGGGCGTCTGGGTCCAGAGCCGCACGCCGTTTTCGAGGTTGTCGAGGACGAAATCCCCCTGGGCGGTGCGCACCGTCAGCACGGCATGGCCCTCGCCATCGGGTTTGCGAACGACAGTGATCAGCAGTTCGCTGGGGGAAAAGCCCTTGCGCATCAGACGCTTGCGCTTTTCGAGAACGAAGTCCTCGCAATCGCCGGCGTCCTGCGGGTAGGACCAGACTTCATCCCTGCCGAAGAGTTCCTGATCGGTCACCGGCGTGATTTCGCGGTTCACGGCAGCGTTGACCTGACGGATCGTCGCCCAGCCGCGCTCGGTGACACGCGGCGCCACGCTCGTCTTCGATTTGACGCTGCATTCGCCCTTGTGCTTCTGACAGAACTCGTAATGTCCGATCGGCTGCGAGGTAACCGAGCCGGTCTGCATCCAAGGAGAGGATCCCGCCTGTGCGGGAATTGCCGTGTTCGCTGAAATGAAAAGTGCGCAAAACGCCGCGATACTTCCCTTAACCCCGGTCCAAGACGCCATACAAATCCCCTGCGTGACGCGGTATGCCGGGCTCTTCCTGTCCGGACGTATTCGCGCAATCCTGAGTTGAGGGCAGCTTGTTCAGGTCTTCCGCCTCACGCTGCTCTAATCGTTAATAAAGAGTTAATAGCGTTGGGGTCGGAGAGTCAATCTACTGATTCGGCCATTGGACTTTATGGTTAAAGCCGTTGCCGAAACGCAGCGCAAAGCCCTGCGCAGCAGGCGGTCTGCGGCGCATGGACGCGGAAATTGGGGGTAGAAAGGGCGTCGAGCGCCGGCCTATCGGCTTAAGCCGAAGGCAGCATGTTTCCGATCGCCTGTTTCATTTTAGCAATGTCTTCCTCGCGCGAAAGACGGTGGTCGCCGTCACGGATGAGCGTCATGACGACGTCGTCGGCCGGAAGGTGCTCCATCAGTTTCAGCGCGTGCGTGTAGGGCACATCCGGGTCGCGCATGCCCTGCAGGATGTGAACCGGGCAGCCGGTGGTGATGGTGCCGACGAGCACGCGGTTGTCGCGGCCGTCCTCGATCAGGGCGCGCGTATAGATGTTGGGCTCGGGGCTGTATTCGGACGGTTCCTCGAAATAGCCGCGCTCGGCAAGCGAGTGCCGCTCGATCTCCGTCAGGTTTGGTTCGATGAGTTCGGCGGTAAAGTCGGGAGCAGGCGCGATCAGTACCAACCCGGCGATGCGTTCGCTGAGGCCGCGCTGGCGTAGTTCCTGGATCAGCCTCATCGCGATCCAGCCGCCCATCGATGAGCCGATCAGGATCAGGCGCTGCCCGGGGGCGGCATGTTCGACGACGGCAAGGCTTTCTTCCAGCCAACGCGAGATCGTGCCGTCCTTGAAGGCGCCGCCGGAGGCGCCGTGGCCGGAATAGTCGAAGCGGATGCAGTCGGTTGCCCTGTCTCTCGCAAGCTGCTCGACCTCGACCGCCTTCGTCCCGGTCATGTCGGAGCGGTAGCCGCCAAGCCACACAAGCGTCGGCCGATCGGAGCGCTTTTGTGCCCGCAGGATCCGCATGGCGATGCGGCGACGGGCGGCATCCTTGCCAACCTCGATGAAGGTTGTTTCGGTTTCGGCTGGCGTCGTTTGCATCTCAATTCTCTCCAAATGCCCGGATTGGCGGCGAATTTCTTTCTAAAACAGATTCGTCTTGGCTTCGACAGGTGGTGATTTTCCCTGCGAGCCATGCTATTGACTCTCCCGTCGCAATTCACACATTGCCGTCGGCGGCAGATTGAAGCATTTCGGCCAAGGCCGCGCCGACTAATAATTGAACCGCATTTTCGGAAACAGCTCGAGGAGAGTACGACCATTCGCAGACCGTTCAAAACGGACGCCCCCGTCAAGGAGGGACCGCGCTCAAACAAGGAAATCCGGGTGCCCCGGGTTCAGCTTATCGATGCCGAAGGCCAGAATATCGGTGCCATCCCGATCGACCAGGCGCTCCGCATGGCGGAAGAGGCCGGTCTTGATCTGGTAGAGATCGCACCGAACTCCGAGCCGCCGGTGTGCAAGATCCTCGATCTCGGCAAGCTGAAATACGCCAACCAGAAGAAGGCGGCCGAAGCGCGCAAGAAGCAGAAGATCGTCGAGATCAAAGAGATCAAGATGCGTCCCAACATCGACACGCATGATTATGAAGTGAAGATGCGGGCGATGAATCGCTTCTTCGAAGAGGGCGACAAGGTCAAGGTGACCCTGAAGTTCCGCGGTCGCGAAATGGCGCACCAGGAACTCGGCATGAAGCTCCTGCTTCAGGTCAAGGATGACACCCAGACGATCGCCAAGGTGGAGGCCGAGCCGAAGCTCGAAGGCCGCCAGATGATGATGGTCCTCGCTCCGCGTTGACCGAGGTGTCCGGGCGCAATGTCCGGAAACTGGATCAGGTAGGAAGCCGCCCGAAGGGCGGCTTTTTGCGTTTGAGGGTCCTTGCCATCAGCGCCGATATCGCCGATGCCTATGGCGCGAAGTTGATCCTCGGGCAGTCGCCGCTCGGCGGACTGGAGGCGGTGCTCGCCTTCGAAACGGCCGGCCGGCGCAAGCGTCGGCGCGATCCGGTTTGACGTTGTATGTCGCTTCTATGACGCTTCGTCGATTCCGCAGTTGCGCTTTCGGGGAGGTCCGGGTATAAGCGCCCGTCCGAACGGTCCGGCAGGGCATGCCGTGGCCGTTCTTAACGCTGGAAATGGACCTCGTCTGTCCGTTTCGAATTCTTAAGAAAAATGGAGTAGCAAAATGCCCAAGATGAAGACGAAATCGTCTGCCAAGAAGCGGTTCAAGATCACCGCTACCGGCAAGGTTCGTGCAGCAGCTGCTGGCAAGCGCCACGGCATGATCAAGCGTTCCAACAAGTTCATCCGCGACGCACGTGGAACCATGGTTCTCGCGGAGCCCGATGGCAAGAAGGTCATCAAGAACTACCTGCCCAACGGTCTCTAAGACTTTCAGGCATTTTGGACACGTTAAGGAGATCATGACATGGCACGTGTAAAACGCGGCGTAACCGCTCACGCCAAGCACAAGAAGACACTCAAGGCAGCCAAGGGCTTCTACGGCCGCCGCAAGAACACCATCCGCGCTGCAAAGGCTGCGGTTGATCGTTCGAAGCAGTTCGCTTACCGCGACCGCAAGGTCAACAAGCGCAACTTCCGCGCTCTCTGGATCCAGCGCATCAACGCTGCCGTCCGCGAATTCGGCCTGACCTACGGCCGCTTCATCGACGGCCTGAACAAGGCTGGCATCGAAGTCGACCGCAAGGTTCTGTCCGACATGGCTATCCATGAGCCGGCAGCATTCGGCGCCCTCGTCGAAGCTTCCAAGAAGGCACTTGCCTACCTCAAGGAAGCCGGTACGACCAACGAGTTTGAAAGCGCTGTTCGTTAAGCCAGCGTTTTCCCAAAACCGTTCTTGATTTTTGTTGGGAAACCCGCGCTGGCAGGGCTAGCGCGGGTTTTTCTTATTTGGCGGGACGAAAGTGTACGACGATCGAAAGGGGCCGCTTGCGGTTCGCGAGCTTGACGACGAGGACATGGCGGCTCTGCTGGCAGCACTTGCCGGCGGATCATCCCGTGTCGAACGACGCCAGCCTAGGGATCGTATGGTCTGGATCAAGCGTGACCGGCGCGTTGGCCCGCGTCTCGGACTGCTCTTCCTGCAGATCGCAAGCCGCGCGCTGAAGCCAGAAACGCCGGACCGGGCTTTTGCCGCCTGGAAGCTTGCGGCGCCAGCGGAAGCCGCCGTCGCTCCCTCAGAGATCAAACCGCTCTTTACGCGATTGTTGCCGCTGGCGCGCTTCTTCCTGCGCATCCAGAACGGTCATGACCCCGTGCGCCTCGTGGCGGCGACGGACTCACTGGCGACGCAATCACAATCCTGAAGACAACAACCGATATAGACCGAACCCATTCCCGCATCGAGGCAGGACAGAATGAGCGAACTGGAAACACTGGAACGGACACTGCTGGCGGACATCGATGCCGCCGGCGACGAAGGATCGATCGAGGCGGTGCGCGTCGGCGCGCTCGGCAAGAAGGGCTCGATCTCCGAGCTACTGAAGACGCTCGGCACGATGACGCCGGAAGAGCGCCAGACCCGTGGCGCCCAGATCAACGCGCTGAAGACCACGGTTGCAGAAGCGATCACCGCCCGCAAGTCGGCGTTGAAGGACCAGGCGATCGCCGAGCGTCTGGCCCGCGAAACCGTCGATATCAGCCTGCCGGTGCGCTCGTCCCCGGCCGAACGTGGCCGTATCCATCCGATCAGCCAGATCGTCGACGAGATCACCGCGATCTTCGGCGACATGGGTTTCTCGATCGCCGAAGGTCCTGACATCGAGACCGACTACTACAACTTCACGGCGCTGAACTTCCCGGAAGGCCACCCGGCCCGCGAGATGCACGACACCTTCTTCTTCAATGAAGATGACAAGGGCGAGCGCAAGGTGCTGCGCACGCATACCTCGCCGGTGCAGATACGCACGATGGAGGCGCAGGACCCGCCGATCCGCATCATCATCCCCGGCAAGACCTATCGCCAGGATTCCGACGCCACCCACTCGCCGATGTTCCATCAGGTCGAGGGCCTGGTCGTCGACAAGTCCGCGAACGTCGCCAACATGCGCTGGGTGCTGGAAGAATTCTGCAAGGCCTTCTTCGAGGTCGATCAGGTCACGATGCGTTTCCGCCCGTCGTTCTTCCCGTTCACCGAACCGTCCTTCGAGGTCGACATCCAGTGCGACCGCTCCGGCCCGATCGTCAAGTTCGGCGAGGGCACCGACTGGATGGAGATCCTCGGCTGCGGCATGGTCCACCCGAACGTGCTCAGATCCGGCGGGCTCGATCCGGACGAGTATCAGGGCTTTGCCTGGGGCATGGGTCTCGACCGCATCGCCATGCTGAAATACGGCATGCCGGACCTGCGTGACTTCTTCAACGCCGATGTCCGCTGGATGAACCATTACGGCTTCCGCCCGCTCGACATGCCGACATTGTTCGGCGGCCTCTCGGCCTGATCGCGCTGAAAATTGGAGCATTTCCAGGAAAAGTGCGAAGCGGTTTTCCGCCAGGAAATGTGTAAAAACAAAGGGATAGAGTGTTTCTGCAACCCGGTTTAAGCCGGAAACGCTCGAGGACACAGGTGAAATCATGAAATTCACGCTTTCCTGGCTCAAGGACCACCTTGATACCGACGCTTCGCTGGACGAGATCTGTGCGCGCTTGACGATGATCGGGCTTGAAGTCGAGGATGTCGACGACAAGGCCGCCTTCAAGCCGTTCGTCATCGCCAAGGTCGTTTCCGCCGAGCAGCATCCGAATGCCGACAAGCTTCGGGTCCTGATGGTCGATACCGGCACAGGCGCACCGGTTCAGGTCGTCTGCGGCGCGCCGAACGCCCGCGCCGGCCTCGTCGGCGCCTTCGCCGCATCGGGCACCTACGTGCCGGGCATCGACGTCACGCTCTCCGTCGGCAACATTCGCGGCGTCGAAAGCCACGGCATGATGTGTTCGGAAAAGGAACTCGAGATCTCCGACGACCACAACGGCATCATCGACCTGCCGGATGATGCGCCTGTTGGCACGAGCTATGCGGCCTATGCCAGCCTCGACGATCCGATGATCGAGATCAACCTGACGCCGAACCGCCCGGATTGCACCAGCGTTTACGGCATCGCCCGCGACCTCGCAGCCTCTGGCCTCGGTACGCTGAAGGCCCGCGCGGCACCCGCCTTTGCGGTCGAAGGCGAGACCCCGGTCAAGCTGACGATCGACCTTGGCGAAGATCGTCACCTTTGCCCAGGCTTCGGCCTGCGGCTCGTGCGCGGCGTCAAGAACGGCCCGTCGCCGAAATGGATGCAGCAGCGGCTGCTGTCGATCGGTCTTCGTCCGATTAACGCGCTGGTCGACATCACCAACTACATGACCTTCGACCAGGGCCGGCCGATGCACGTCTTCGACGCGGCCAAGGTTACGGGCAACCTGACTGTGCGCCGCGCCAAGGAAGGCGAAACCGTGCTTGCGCTCGACCAGCGCGAATACAAGCTCGGCCCGAACAACGTCGTCATATCAGACGAAAAGGCCATCGAGTCGATCGGCGGTATCATGGGCGGCGAACACTCCGGCTGCGATGAGAACACCACAGACGTGCTGATCGAATCGGCGCTCTGGGACCCGATGAACATCGCCAAGTCCGGCCGCACGCTCGGTATCATCACCGACGCGCGCTACCGCTTCGAGCGTGGTGTCGATCCGGAATACATGGTGCCCGGTCTCGAGCGCACCACCGAACTGGTCCTCGAGCTTTGCGGCGGCAAGCCGGCCAAGGCAGAAGTCGTCGGCTATGCCGGCTATAGCCCGAAGATCGTCGATTTCCCGATGTCCGAGGTCAAGCGCCTGACGGGGCTCGAGGTTTCCTCGGAAGAGAGCGTCACGATCCTGAAGAAGCTTGGCTTCGGCGTCCAGGGCTCGGGCGAGCGCGTCAACGTTTCGGTGCCGTCCTGGCGCCCGGATGTCGACGGCAAGGCCGATCTCGTCGAAGAGGTCATGCGCATCCACGGCGTCGACAACATTGTTGCAGCACCCTTGCCGAGCCATGGCACCGTCAATGGCAAGATCCTGACGACGCTGCAGATCCGCACCCGCCTTGCCAAGCGCGCGTTGGCGAGCCGCGGCATGCTGGAGGCCGTCACCTGGTCGTTCATTTCCGAAGACCAGGCGAAGCTCTTCGGCGGCGGTCAGCCGGCGCTGAAGCTTGCCAACCCGATCGCGGCCGATATGTCGGACATGCGCCCGTCGCTGTTGCCGGGTCTCCTGTCGGCGGCACAGCGCAATGCCGACAAGGGCTTTGGCGACGTTGCGCTCTTCGAAGTCTCCGGCACCTATGAAGGCGATGGCCCGGATCAGCAGCGCCGCGTTGCCGGTGGCGTACGCCGTGGCACCGCATCGCTCAACGGCGCCGGTCGTCTCTGGTCGAATGCTGCCAAGGGCGGCGGCAAGCCGGTCGACGTCTTCGACGCCAAGGCCGATGCGATCGCGGTCTTGGAAGCCTGCGGCGTGCCGATGGGCAATGTCCAGTTCGAAGCCGGCGGTCCCGCCTGGTATCATCCCGGCCGTTCCGGCACGATCAAGCTCGGTCCGAAGATCGTGCTTGGCTCCTTCGGTGAATTCCACCCGAAGACGCTTGAGGCGCTCGATGTCTCCGGTGCACTCTGCGGCTTCGAAATCTATGTCGACGCCATGCCGGAACCGAAGAAGAAGGCGACCCGCACCAAGCCGGCACTTGATCTTTCGCCGTTCCAGGCGGTCAAGCGCGACTTCGCCTTCGTCGTCGACAAGGGCGTCGAGGCAGGTGCCATCCTGCGTGCAGCCTCCGGCGCCGACCGCAAGCTGGTGACCGGCGTCAGCGTCTTCGACGTGTTCGAGGGAGCGTCCCTTGGCGAAGGCAAGAAGTCGATCGCCATCGAAGTGACGATCCAGCCGGTCGAGCGCACGCTGACCGACGAGGACTTCGAGGCTTTGACGGCCAAGATCGTCGCCAACGTCACCAAGACGACAGGCGGCGTGTTGCGCGCCTGAAGGCCGTTCGGTTTATAACCATGGCAAAGGCCGCTGCTTGCAGCGGCCTTTGCCATGCGGCTAACCAATGCGTTGCATCAGCTCGATCCGGTTGCCGAAGGGATCGCTGACGTAACACCTGGCATATCCGGCAAGTGGCGCGTCACGCGTGATCGACACGCCGGAGGCTTCGAGTCGCAAAGGGAGCAGGGCAAGGTCGTCGACAAGGAAGGCGGGATGAGCCTTGCGCGCAGGCGAGAAAGCCGGGTCGATACCGAGGTGAATTCTTGCCTCTCCTCGCTCGAACCAACAGCCACCACGTCCGGCAAGGTTCAATGGTTTCTGCACCTCGGTTAGGCCGAGCAGCCCTTCATAGAAACCCCGTGCTACATCCTCCATCCCGGCAGGCATGGCCAGCTGGACATGGTCGAGCGCCATGATTTGACCTATGGCCTCGAGGCTCCCGCTTGATCCCGCCATCAGGCGTGAAGGTGGTAGATCTTGTTGACGATCACCCAGCGCCCGTCGATCTTGACCAGCGACAGATAATCGGAAAAGCGTTCGCCGGCGAAGCTGTCGATCACCTTCACCGTTGCCGCATCGCCGGTAATGTCGGTCATCTCCACATCCATCTCCGGCTGGCTCCCGGGCGGCGCGGCCCCCTGGTCCAGAACCGCCTTGATGAAGCCGTCGCGCGTCATCCATTCGAGCGCGCCTCTGTAGTTGCCGATGATCGCCGCGTCTGGGTGAAACGCCTTGCGCAACGCACCTTCGTTGGCAAAGGCCATGCCGTCCACATAGAGATGCACCACCGCGCTGATCGCCTGCTCGTCGGACATTCCCGATCCTCCGAAATTGTTGGTCACGACAGGAAAGGTAGTGCATCCGGCTGAAAATTCGATGGGTGAATGCCCCGCCTCGGCAAGGAGGCGGGGCATGCGCGTTCAACGATTGGTGAGCGCCAGCGATGCTTCCGTATAGCGCTTGCCAGCAACGAGCGCCGGCGACAGCGCATCGCCGAGCCGGGCAAGTTCGTCAGCGCTCAGCACGATATCGGCCGCGGCCGCATTCTGCTCCAGGTGGTGGAGCTTGCGCGCGCCGGGGATGGGCACGATGAAGTCGCCCTGATTGATCACCCAGGCGAGCGCCAGCTGGGCGGCGGTTACGCCTTTTTCGCGCGCGAGCGCTTCCAGCGTTTCGACAAGGGCGGCGTTGGCGCCGAGGTTTTCCGCCTGGAAGCGCGGCAACGAGCGACGGAAATCGTCCGCTGCAAGATCGTCAGCCTTGCGGATCGTGCCCGTCAGCATGCCGCGCCCAAGCGGGCTATAGGGCACGAAGCCGATGCCGAGGTCGCGGCAGGTCGCCAGCACGTCCTCTTCCGGGTCTCGCGACCAAAGCGAATATTCGCTCTGGACCGCCGCGATCGGATGCACCTTGTGGGCACGTCGGATCGTTTCGGAACTTGCCTCGGAAAGCCCGAGCGTGCGCACCTTGCCCTGGCGCACCAGATCGGCCATGGCGCCGACGGTTTCCTCGATCGGAACCCCGGGATCGACGCGGTGCTGGTAGTAGAGGTCGATCACATCGATCCCAAGCCTCTTCAGCGAGGCGTCAGCCACGGCCCTTGCGTTTTCCGGTCGACCGTCGATGCCTTTGATCGCCTCGGCCGCTGGTTTGCCGGGCTCTATGCGGAAGCCGAATTTAGTCGCGATCGTGACCTTGTCGCGTAGCGGCTTCAACGCCCGGCCGACAAGCTTTTCATTCTCGTAAGGGCCATAGACTTCGGCCGTGTCGAAGAAGGTGACGCCGAGGTCGACGGCGCGCTGCAGCGTGCGGATCGATTCCGCCTCGTCGGCGCCGCCATAGGCAAAGCTCATGCCCATGCAGCCAAGACCAATGGCGGAGACGGTCAGTTCATTCCCGAGTTTGCGGGTCTTCATGTCATGTCCTTTCGGGGTAGGGGCGACCATGCAGGCGCGCCAAGGTGGCCCGCGAACGCATCGAAACGCCCGGTATTCGTCGGCGCTTGGCCAGTCGGCTCCAAGCGGCGTCCTGCATGCCGCTCTTCCCGGTGCCGTCTGGCTACGACGATGATCAAAGGATAGGGCCGCAGCATGCGGTTGAAAATCTCTGTCAACTCTCACGGGCTGTTCTATTATTTAGATCAATGAACAGGACCCAGCTTTCCCAACTCGCCGTCCTTGCCGCGGTTGCCGCCCATGGCAGCTTCCGTGGTGCCGCCCGCGAGCTTGCCATCGCACCATCGGCCGTCAGCCACGCGGTCGGCAGCCTTGAAGCGAGCCTTGGTGTGCGGCTTTTATCGCGCACCACCCGCAGCGTCGCGCCGACCGAGGAGGGGCGGCGCCTCCTTGAACGACTGGCACCGGCGCTCGACGAGATCGCCCACGCGCTGGAGGCTGCCACGGACACGCGCGACCGTCCGGCCGGCAATCTGCGCATCACGGCGCCGCGATTTGCCGCCGATCTTATCCTGGCGCCCCGGCTTGGTGCCTTTCTCAACCGCTACCCGGAGATCGTGCTGGAAATCGCCAACGAGGATGGTTTCACCGACATCGTCGAACAAGGCTACGACGCCGGCATCCGACTCGGCGAAAGCCTCGAAGCCGATATGATCGCCGTCAAGGTCGGGCCGGAGCTGGAAAGTGCGGTTGTTGCATCGCCCGATTATTTCGAGCGTTTCGGCCGCCCCTTTCATCCGAGCGATCTCGCCGGCCACCGCTGCATCCGGCGACGCTTTTCCAATGGCACGCTCTATCGCTGGGAGTTCGAGAGGCACGGCGAGGAATTGACGGTTTCCGTCGAGGGGCCGTTAATCCTTGGGGAAGACCGGCCGATTATCAAGGCGGCGATGGGTGGAGCAGGGCTTGCCTATCTCTTCCTCTCGCGGGTGGAAACGCCAATCGCCGAAGGGCGGTTGATCCGCGTGCTCGAGGATTGGTGCGCGCCCTATGCCGGCCCGTTTCTCTACTATCCGAGCCGGCGCCAGATGCGCCCGGCCCTTCGCGCCTTCATCGATTTCTTCAAGCATGCGAGCTAGGCCGGTTGATGGCCCTCATCAACGGCTATCGGCGTTTGCATCGGACTTGCAATCGCCGGTCGGCCGGGCAAAGTCGCGCTGACGCGGTGTGTCACGAGGGGAAGCGCAGTGAAGAAACCGCATTGGAAGATCTCGGGCGCGTGCGGCTGTCGAAAAACTTCTTCTTGCGCGAGTTCCTGCATTCGGAGATCGCCGATTTTCATCGTATCCCGAATATACCCGATGATCCCGAGCTGGCGATCGAGGCCGGGCGGCGGTTGTGCGAGGAGCTACTGGAACCGCTGGAAGCGACCTTCGGCCGTTTGACCATTCGCTCCGGATACCGAAACCGCGCGGTCAACGGTTTTGGCAATGCCCGCGGTCTCAACTGCTCGAGCAATGCGGCGTCGGCGGCCGATCACATCTGGGACATGCGCGATGCGGACGGCTGCATCGGCGCATCCGCCTGCATCGTCATTCCCTGGGTCTGGGACCGTCGCCACGAGCTCGGCGGCTGGCAGTCGATCGCCTGGTGGATCCACGACCATCTGCCCTATTCATCGCTCTGTTTCTTTCCGAAACTCTGGGCGTTCAATATCCAATGGCACGAGCGGCCGGCGCGCCGGATCCGAAGCTTCGCCGAGCCGCGCGGGATGCTGACCAAGCCCGGCATGGCGAACCAGCACGGCAGCCATCATGCGTTCTACGCACTCTTGCCCGAGCCGGTGAACGTGCCGAAAGTCAACTTGTAGCGCACGTGGTCGTCGGTTGCCGAGTAGCGGTCGTAGAGACGGCGCGCCACGGCATTGTCGCGTTCGGTATACCAATAGAGCCGGTCCCAGTCCGACGCCTGGCAGAGCGCGATCAGGTCGTCGATCATGGCGCGGGCGACGCCTTGGCCGCGCGCTGATGGATCAACGTAGAGATCCTCGATGCAGCAGATGGGGTGTCGGAAGAAGGTCGCGAGCTGTTCCTGGCAGATCACGAAACCGACCGGTTCGCCATCGAGGATCGCCAGCCGGGCAAAGAGCGGTGCAGCGGGATCGATGAGGCGGCTCCAGGTCAGACTGACGATGTCCTCCGCCAGCTCAATGCCGGAAAAGGCGACATAGCCGGCCCACAGGCGGCGCCAATGCGTTTCGTCGCTGGCGGTCGCCGCCCGTATGCTCAATGCCATCGTCCTTGCCTTGCTCCTGCTATTCGCTGACGTCGTTGAGCTGTCGAATTGCCTCGTCGCTCAAGGTCAGCTGGGTCGAACGGATGAGGCTCGTCAACTGGTCGAGATTGGTGGCGCTGGCGATGGGAGCGGTGATGCCCTTGCGGTTTCGCACCCAAGCGAGCGCAATCTCGGCCTGCGTTGCTCCGGTCTCTTCAGCGATTTCGTCGAGCACGCCGAGGATGCGCATGCCGCGGCCGTCGAGATATTTTTCGACGCCCGAGCCGCGCGCCGACCCTTCAAGGTCCTTGTGCGTGCGGTATTTGCCCGAGAGGAAGCCGCGCGCCAGGCCGAAATAACTGATGACGCCGATCTCTTCGCTGACGCAAAGATCGCGCAACGGCCCGTCGAAACTGTCGCGATCGTAGAGATTGTATTCCGGCTGCAGCACCGCATAGCGCGGCAGGCCGCCATTGGCGCTGACATCGAGCGCTTCGCGCAGCTGCAGCGAGTTCAGGTTCGAGGCGCCGACGGCGCGCACCTTGCCCTCAGACAAAAGCTGGTCATAGGCGGCAAGTGTTTCTTCGTAAGGCGTTTCGGGGTCTGGCCAGTGCGAGAGGTAAAGGTCGATATAATCAGTCTGCAGCCGCTTCAGTGAATCCTCGACCGCCTGCAGGACCCAGCGGCGTGACAGGCCCTTGCGGTCCGGCCCAAGCTCGGAACCGACCTTGGTAACGATCACAGCCTTGTCGCGGCTGTGGCCGGACTGTTTCAGCCATTTGCCGATGATCGTCTCGGATTCGCCGCCCTGGTTTCCTGGTGCCCAGGACGAGTAGACGTCAGCGGTGTCGATGGCATTAAGGCCGGCATCGAAGAAGGCGTCGAGCAGGGCGAAGGACGTCTTTTCGTCAGCTGTCCAGCCGAAGACATTGCCGCCGAAGACAAGCGGCGCGATTGAAAGGTTAGTGCGGCCAAGTCTGCGTTTTTCCATGGTTTCGCTCCATTGGACTGGATGAAAGCAAGTGCGCGATCGGGAGGATGCCGGCACGAACATAAGGCAAGCGAACAAAGCTTGTCACCTGCCGCCGGTCTTTTTTATCGGTCGTCGCCGCTTGATAGGTACGCACCTCGCCGCTACGGCGCCGCGCGTCATATGACGCGCTAAAGGCGCTGTAACGCTTTAAACTGCTGCATGATTTTCTCCAATGAAAGAACACAAGGGGCGAAACGCCTTCGATTGGCGGCTTTTCCTTGGGTTCGGTTTCGTTCTGACCGGCTTTTTGCCGATCGGCTCAATGTTCTTCCTTCCGCTGGACAGGGCCGTCCTTCGGTTCTGAACCAGTCTCCAATGCGTGACCCTGATGCCTTGGCTTCGGTCACAGAGTGGCGTTCGGCTCCCGGTTTCCCATTCTCCTTAAGGAGCGCAGCCCGGACCTGCCGGGCTCGCTAAAAAGCCATCAGGACAACCGGGATATCGTCGACGCGCCTCCCATCGTGCTTTCGCCGCGCGGCTCATAGGCGCGCTGGTCACGCAGGATCTGGAAGGCGATCGTCAAAAGCTTGCGCGCGATCGCTACACGCGCCTTGTTGGTTCCTCTGATCTTCAGATGCTCGTACTGGTCATGAAGTTGCGCATCGCTGGCGATGGCGGGGGTGACGGCTTCGACGAAAGC
>NZ_LMFK01000002.1:43928-300385 GCF_001426785.1 Ensifer sp. Root142 | reverse complement strand
CGTAAGCGCGAATTTCCCCGCACCTTCTGTGATTGAGTGAGCTTTGGCATGAGGTGTCCACCTAAAAGAGGTGGACACCAAATGATGGAAGAAGGTCAAAAACTTGTCGTGCGGCTCGTTGGTCGGAATGGACGACGCCGGTTCGATCCGGCATCGAAAGACCGACTTATCGCGGCCTGYCTTGAACCTGGCGCATCAGTATCGAAACTTGCGCTCCAACATGGGGTCAACGCGAACCTCGTTTGGAAATGGATAAAGAAACATACCCAGGCCCGTCCATTCCCGCCGTCTTCGACATCGGCGTTTATTCCGGTTCAGATCACCGCGGCCAACAGCAAGTTTGCGTTGGAGATGCCTGCCACGGATGGTGAAGAGCAGCGGTCTGCCCCTGAGAGGATGGGCCCGCTATCCTTTCCAGCCAAGGTGAGCGCGTCACTGCCGAACGGTGTGAGCGTGACGGTGGAATGCAATGATGTGGACGCGKTAGCGGCAATAATCGGAGCGTTGGGTCATGTTCAGGCTAGGCGCTGACCTCAAGGTCTACCTGCATCGTGAACCGATTGACTTTCGGGCTGGCWTCAACAGCCTTGCGGTCCTGGTTCAGGAGACGATGGAACTCGATCCATTTGCTCCTGCAGTTTTTGCGTTCTGCAACCGCCGTCGCGACCGGATGAAGCTCCTGTTCTTCGACCGATCGGGSTTTGTGCTGGTCCTGAAGCGGCTGACCGAGGACAAGTTCCGATGGCCGCGCCGTGAGGTGCCGGTCGTCACGCTGACGACCGAGCAGCTCCACTGGGTTCTTGACGGCATTGATATCGATGCGATGGTCCGTCATCCGGTGCGGCAATACACGGTGGCTGGCTGACGGCCGCGARTTGAGCGGTTGACGCGGCRGGGCGGTTCAGATTCAAAACTACGATGAATCGAACCGGCGAACCTGATGTTGCAGAGTTGAAGGCGCAGTTGGCGGCACATGCTGCCGAAATCGCCGCGCTGAAAGCCGAGAAGGAAGCGCTCTCGCAGCGCGTCGTCAAACTCGAGGAAGAGCTGGCGCTTGCACGACTGCATCGTTTTGCGCCGMRSAGCGAAAAGCACGTTGATCGCATCTTCAATGAAGCCGAACAGGTTGCCGATGAGGATGACGCCGGCGGCGAAGATGGCGATGTCGTCGACCTGCCGGACACAGGCTTGCCGCCGGTCGAAGGCACGACGGGAAAGAAGCGCGGCCGCAGACCGCTGCCGGAAAACCTGCCGCGCGAGCGCGTCGAGTATGACCTTCCCGACGATCAGAAGGTGTGCCCTTGCTGCGCCGGCCGGATGCATCGCATGGGCGAGACCGTTACCGAGCAACTTCATATCGAGGTGAAGGCGAAGGTCCTGCAGAATGTGCGGTTCAAATATGCATGCCGTCACTGCGACCGCACCGGGATCAACACGCCTGTCGTGATCGCACCGATGCCGACGCAGCCCCTGCCGGGCAGCATCGCCACGGCCTCGACGCTGGCCTTCGCACTCGTTCACAAATACGTCGACGGCACACCGCTCTACCGTCTGGCGCAGACCTTCGAGCGCGCCGGCGTTCCTGTCAGTCGAGGCGCTCTGGGTCACTGGGTGATCGGCTCGAGCGAAAAGCATCTGCATCGCATCTATGACGCGCTGAAACTGCGGCTCAGGTCGCAACCCCTCATCCATGGCGACGAGACGACCGTTCAGGTCCTGAAGGAAAAGGACAAAGAGGCCACCAGCACATCGTATATGTGGGCCTATCGGAGCGGTGAGGAGAGTGACGAGCCGATCGTGCTTCTCGATTATCAGCCGGGCCGCGGACAGGTTCACCCCCAGACCTTCCTCGGCGATTACCGCGGCATATTGATGAGCGATGGCTACACCGCCTGGCGCACGCTGGATGGCGCGACACATATCGGATGCATGGCCCATTCGAGGCGGCGCTTCGTCGATGCCCTCAAAGCCAGAAAGAAAGGTGGCGGTCCGCCCGAGCAGGCTCTCCGGTTCTTCGAACAACTCTATCGGGTTGAAAGGCAAGCSCGAGACAAGAAGCMTGATGCCGGCGAAACGAAGGCCGACAGCGTTCGCCGATTCCGACAGCAACACAGCATACCCGTCCTGACCGCTCTCAAGGTATGGCTCGACGAAATCGCGCCGAAGGTCTTACCGGACACCAAGCTGGGCGATGCTGTGTCCTACACCCTGAACCAGTGGGATTATCTGACGCGCTACACAGACGATGGCAGGATGCCGATCGACAACAACCTCTTGGAGCGCGACATCAGAGTTTTTGCAACCGGCAGAAAGAGTTGGCTGTTCAGCGATACCACCGACGGAGCCAAGGCCAGYGCCGTCATCTACAGCCTCGTACTGACCTGCCGCGCCTGCGGCGTCGAGCCATTAACGTGGTTGCGCTACGTCCTTACCGAATTGCCTCAACGYGCGGGCGATGCTGATATCGACGACCTGTTGCCCTTCAACTTCGCAAAAACTGCCACCGCCTGACCAGATGCCGTTCCCAACGCCAAGGCGATCCGTCTAATCGTCCGCGTCAATGTGCGGGGAAAATCGCGCTTACGATTGATCACCAATAATTCCATTGTGGAACTGTAGATCATCGAAAGCATATTCTTCACCAAGCGTCGTTAGATAGCGACGATCCAGGTAGCGCACCGCGACATGAAGGTAGATCTCATCTGGCGCCTGCGTGCGATNGAGCCATTAACGTGGTTGCGCTACGTCCTTACCGAATTGCCTCAACGCGCGGGCGATGCTTATATCGACGACCTGTTGCCCTTCAACTTCGCAAAAACTGCCACCGCCTGACCAGATGCCGTTCCCAACGCCAAGGCGATCCGTCTAATCGTCCGCGTCAATGTGCGGGGAAAATCGCGCTTACGATTGATCACCAATAATTCCATTGTGGAACTGTAGATCATCGAAAGCATATTCTTCACCAAGCGTCGTTAGATAGCGACGATCCAGGTAGCGCACCGCGACATGAAGGTAGATCTCATCTGGCGCCTGCGTGCGATTGCCCGTATCAGAAACGATGGGTTTGACACTGATCACCGCCGGCCTTGCATCAATCACCACAAAGTCGCTCTCCCCGATGGAAAGGACTTGTTGCGTGATGCCGCTCTCGTCGCCTGCGGCGAGCCTCAATTTTAAGTTTCTGATCATGGGCATGGCGGCATCGGCGACTTCGTCGAAGGCCTCTGGCCCGCGCCGTTCTGCGCGCCAGAAAGCATAAACGGGGCGCCCGGCCGGTGACAGTACGAAAGCACCATCCTGTCCGAAGTACGTGTGCATCCACCGCCCGAGGTTCATGTCGAGCCATTCCTGGCCTCTCGTTTGGGCGGTTACGGCATCAATGGCGTCGTCCCAGACCGTCACGCTTTCCTGTTCGTGAGCAAGCTCCATCCTCAGTTTTGAGATCACCAACTGGAACAGGCGGGTCTGGCGCGCGGCTGCGACATCATCGGCGCCGCCCGCCGACCAGTACACAGATGCGTAGATCGCAGCCATCAGGAAAGCACCGGCTACGACAGGTAAAACGAGTTTTAGCGCCAGCTGGATTTTTTCAGATCGTGTGAATGCCAACCCCGCATTATTCGATCCTGTCGTCTCAACCAAACTCATTTCCCCATCTCCAAGCAGGGCTGCAGATTATACAAGGCCTGTTAGGTTAATTGAGCGAAACGTGATGGGGTCTCGTCCAAGGTCTGGTCTCCCCGATTCGCATTGACCCGCCATATATCGGCTCACACGGGGTTGAACCAGTACTTATCCCGGGAACGTTTCGGGCTGAACACGGAGGGCGCGAACCCGATCGCGCCCTCCGGTATCGGTTACATCGCATCCATGCCTTTGACCGCATTTCCAAGATGCGATTTGCATTTTTCAATGTCATTTGCCGCCATAGCTTCCTTGGCCATAGTTATCTCTTTTGCCGATTCAATCTTTTTTGCCCCGTCGGGAATTTGACCAAGTCCCTGCTCAAGTTTCATGATTGAAGCTTCGTCGCACACGATGTCCTGCTGGGCCACCGCGGGGGTCACGGCTGCAGCGACGAACACTATTGCGGCTACTGATCGAAGTAACATCGTATTTCTCCTTTGGAATCGGCAAAATGCCGTTTTAAACATCTGTCGAACTCAATAGCGCTCTATGTGTTCCAAGGAGAAATGCTGTTGTGGGGTGGGAACCTCCTGGCCCTTGCGGCGTTGGGTGGCAACCATGTTGTTTCCCGCGTTACCGCGGGTCGAGCCCTCGGAGCGACAAATGATCTATACCGAACTCATATGGTCCACACCGCTTCACATAAACTTGCCGAATGGAAAAGAGCATACGGTTTCGTCGGTCAACGAGGCCTTCGCTCTGGTTCAGGACGGGTGGCCGCGGATTGATGGGGAGCAATATAGGCAGTGCTGCCTCACCTGCCGGGCCGCTCTTAATGGTAGAGCTCCTGCTGCTGTCGCCCGCGAGCACTTCATCGCTGCCTGCCTGGAGGCGGGCGCAAAACTTTCGGCGCTCTCTCCAGTGCCGCCGCGGGTAACCGATGGTACGGCTTTTTCCTCACAGCATAAATGATCAAGGATAGGACGATGGCGAAACCAACGCGGATCGGAGAAACCATACCAAAGGGTGTCATCGACACGGCTTCAGGATCTGTGGGCGAACAAAAACCCATGAGCCAGGCAAAGCAAATTCAGCACTTGCGTAGGGAGCTGGCCGATCTTCGGCAGAAGCTCAAAGAAGCTGGATACGATGTTGATAGACCGTCTGCCCGGGTCGATCCTCGCGTATCAACACTCCTTTTCGGAGCTGCGGCCGCAGCCGCAGCATTTGCCGTGCTGTTGGCTGCGCAACGCAGCCGTTCGGTTCCCTCTCGTTCCTCGGTCATCGGGAATGCAATTCTGGCAGAGATTGCCCGAAAGTGGCCCTCCCACTTAACCCGAGGTGTATTTAGCAGGGCGCCCGGGAACAACTTCAAGCCAACACGGTTGTGGTAGATTCGGCAGCTAGATGTGTGTTCAAGGTTTGGTGCCATGACAGACGATGGAAAAAAGTATCGAATTATAAAACAACTCGCTGAGAGCGAACGAGAAGCCTATTTGCGTCGTTCATCAATACGTTTCTTGGAGTGCGCAGTTCACCTTTGCGCTACCCACATGCCGATAGACGATGTCGCGAATTTACTTGAAGAAGAAGCCGACCAATTAAGGCGATATTTTTAAGACACGGCCGTTGTCTTCGTCGCCGAGTAAAGAAGCGATGGGAAACCGGTGTTTTTCCGATGAGTGCATCTATATTCAAAGCGGGCGACAATGTCTGGAGAACCGAGATCGCGGACAGGATATCGATCCTTGTCGACGCTGCAGATTACTTCAAGCAGGTGCGCAGCGCATTTGAACGCGCTCGAAGGGAGATTTGGATCGTAGGCTGGGACTTTAATCCCGACATCATCCTTGAACCCGGCTCCGAGCGCCCTGAGAGCCTTGCAGAATTACTAGGACGCGTTCTCGCGTCGAACCCAGACCTCGAAGTTCGAATACTCGTCTGGGGTTTTGGCCCGCTCTATTCAGGAAAATCGCTCAAGATATTCCGAAAACAAGGTATTCTTGAACACGAACGGGTCAGAATCGCCTTCGACCTTCGTCATCCGTTTTTTGGCTCCCACCACCAGAAGCTTGTGACTGTGGATGCAAATCTGGCGTTTCTCGGGGGAATCGACCTGACGGCACGGCGTTGGGATAACTGCAGCCACGATCCGGACAACCCCCAGCGCGTGACACCCGATGGCAAGGCCTATGATCCCGTCCACGATGTGCAGGCCGCCGTTCACGGACAAGCGGCACAGATGATCGGCGCGCTGGTGCGCCGGCGCTGGTTCCACGCCACCCGCGAGGTCATCGAGCCTCTTGAAAATCCCGTCACACTCTGGCCACCCGGTCTCGTCGCGGATTTCACCGATTGCAGAATTGCATTGTCCCGCACGGAAGCCCATGGCGATCGCCGGCGGTCGCGTCGTGAATCGATTACCTTGGTACATGACATTCTGCGCGCCGCTCGTAAGCACATATATATAGAAGCTCAGTATCTCGCATCATTCGGTGTCGGCGACATATTGCTGGAACGTCTTTGCGAACAAGAGGGACCTGAGATCGTCATTCTCGTCACCCGGATCTCGCATGGCCTGCTTGAAAAATTGATCATGGGCGACAACCGCGATCGATTGATACGGAAGCTGAAGCGCGCCGACCGCGATGATCGTCTTTGGGTGATGTATCCCGTTGTTCCGGACAACCAGGGGAATGAACGCGAGATTCTCGTCCATTCAAAGGTTCTCGTGGTCGATGATCACTTTCTTCGTGTCGGCTCATCCAACCTCAACCGCCGATCGGAGGGCCTCGATACGGAAGCGGACTTGACGATCGAGGGGTTGACCACTTCCTGTCGGCACTCAGTCATCTCGGTCCGCAATCGGCTGCTCGCCGAGCATCTGGGCACAACCCCTGACGCTGTGCACGATGTCTTCGCGAAGACCAACTCATTGATGGAGACCATCAGGCGCCTTAATAAATCTGCCAGGGGTCTGCGCCACTTCGACATCGACATCACCCGAGGCCCCACCAAAGAAATCGCAGGAACCACGCTCATCGACCCCCGAAAGCCCTTTCACCCGCTTGTCTGGCTGCGTAGCCGCGCCAAGCACGTGATTTCGCGCCTGCTCGGCCTTTGGGCCTGACGTTTGGTCGCCTTTGATCATGAGTTCGCTCAGCCCAAGCAACGGGAGGCCAATCATGATCGGAATGAAATAATAAATCACACGGAATGCAATTACAGCGGCGAGGGAGGTCACGCCCGGAAGAATTTGCACGACCGTGGCTTCAAGCACACCGAGCCCACCAGGCACATGGCTGATAATTGCTGCCACATTGGCAATGATTGAGACGGTGGCAACCTTGAAATAGGCTGCTTGCGTGAAGGCTGAAAGCGTTTGATGCAAGCAGGCGGCAACAAACGCAAAGTTCAACGAGCCGACCACAATCTGGAACGCTGCTAAGTGAAGCGAGGGGAACCTGAAGTTCCTTTGGCGAAACCGCACCGGCCGGCGCAGGGTTGCGGCAAGCATCAGATAGCCGACAGGAACCAGGGCAGCTATGATTGCAACCCCATGGACCGTGCCTTCAGCAATGTGCATCATCGATGCGGCATCGGCTGCGCGCAGGAACAGAGCAAAAGAACCAAGCGTGGAAAGCCCCAGGGCTACCGTTGTCCCGCAAAAGACGACGATAAGAGCGACATCCCCCGTCGTAAGGCCCCATCGCGAATAATACCTGTAGCGCACTGCCGCGCTGCTCAAGGCGGCAACGCCTACATTGTGACCAATGGACAGGCTCACAAACGAGGCTAACATTGTTTGATGGAACGCCAGCGACCTGCCGACGTAGCGAACAGCAAGAGCATCGAAGCATGACAGGCAAAGGTACGAACCGGCGGCGAAACAAAGGGCGAGCGCAACGTTCTTGCCGGGGAGCGTGCCCAGCGCGTCGATGATCTCGGTGAAGGTGTATTCGCGCAGGGTTTGGTAGAGTAGGAAGATCGCTCCGCCAACCGCGACACTAATAGCGATCCTGAAAAGTACGCGCATATCGTTTTAAGTCCTCCGTCCACGATGGGGTGAACGGTAGCAAAGTCGACAGGTTCCATTGGGTCGAAAGTTTCGATTAGGCGAGCAGCGGGCAGTTTTTGGAGTTTGTGGGAGCAAGGTTTCGAGGTGGATCGATGGTGCTCACTATCAACAGGCCAAAACGAGCGTTCGGGAATTGATGTTTTGCAAGCTCAAATCCCTACACGTCACGATCTCGTTTTCGTAGCTGCTTTTCAGCGATATGGAGGCGAAACACGCTGGAACCTTTACGGATACCGACGCTTTTACCCGCGTTGACCGCCCATTCGGAACCCCGCGCATGATCCTTCCTTCCTCCACCTATCGCGTACAGTTTCGCCAAGGCATGGACTTCGCCCGCGCAGCCGAACTGGTCCCACATTTCGTGCGGCTCGGTGTAAGCCATGTCTATGCCTCGCCGCTCACGACAGCGGCAAAAGGGTCCACCCATGGCTATGACGTAATCGATTTCAACGAGATTGATCCATGCCTGGGGGGAAGTGACGGCTTTCAGTACTTTTGCAGTGTCCTGCAACGTCACAACTTGCAAATCCTCCTCGACATCGTGCCCAATCACATGGCCGCCTCGCTCGAGAACGTGTGGTGGCGGGACGTTCTGGCGCAGGGTGAGAAAAGCGCTTACTCCGGCTATTTCGACATTGATTGGAGCCGCCGTCTGACGCTGCCTATCCTCGAGCACGATTTCTCTCGGGAAGTCGGCAAGGGCGCATTTTCTCTTGCAACCGATGGCGATGAAGCAAGCATCAGGTATCGCGACGTTTGCTATCCTTTGACACTGAGCGGCGCCACATCATCCCTCCTGCAGTCGACCCAACTGGATACCTTGTCGCAATCAAACGACTTCATGAGATCGCTGCACGCTGCACAGCCTTGGGAAATGATCCCATGGATGGAGGCAGCTCACCGCCTGTCCTACCGGCGCTTCTTTGAAGTCAGTGACTTGGTTGGACTGCGAATGGATAAGAGAGAGGTATTCGAACACGTCCATCGACTGGTACTGGAGCTGGTGGCAAGTGGGCAAGTGTCGGGTCTGCGGATCGACCATATCGACGGCCTGGTGGACCCGGCGGGTTATTTGGGCTGGTTACGCAACGCCGTTGGACCAGACGTTTTCATCGTCGTGGAAAAAATTCTGGTTGAGGGAGAGCGATTGCCTGCGTGGCCAGTACAGGGAACAACCGGTTACGAATTCATTGCCGCATCGAGCGCGGTTTTTCTTCCGCCCTGTGGTCCTTGCGAACTTGACGAAATCTATCGCAAGATCGCGCCGCAGAACAGTGACATCGACACCGAACGGCGGGCTGCTCAATCGCAGATGGTGCGCAAACATTTCGTCGGTGAGGTCACTCGTCTTGTCAAAATTGCCGAACCTGGGACGGGCCAAGCGCCGGCTTTTAGACAGGCGCTCGAGGAGCTTTTGATCGCTTTTCCGCGCTATAGGACTTACTTCACGGAGAATACCCGCACTCAGGAAGACGATGCGGTGCTTGCTCAGGCAATCGCTGTTGCATCCGACCATGTGAGGGATGCCAGTTCACTATCTGAGGTCAGTCATCTGCTGTCGGCAAGCGGCGGATCAGAAACGTCAATGGCTTTTCTGAATCGTTTCCAGCAGCTGAGCGGTCCCATCGTGGCGAAGGCGGTCGAGGATACACTCCTTTACAGGTATACGCGTTGCCTGGCAGTCAATGAGGTGGGCTGCGACGCCCACGGTGCCCATGGCGGCGTTGAAGAATTTCACCGACGCATGCGGGATCGTCTGGCTCTTCAGCCGGCGGGCCTAACCGCCACCTCCACCCATGACACCAAATGGAGCGAGGATGCCCGCGCAAGGCTATTTACCATCGGGGAGGATGTCGAAGCGTGGTCGTTACAGTTCGACAGATGGGTAACGAGTACAACGCGCTTCCAGACGCCTTTGATCGCACTGAACGTCCAGTGGATGATTTTTCAAGCACTCCTCGCAGTGCTGCCCGTCGATCTTTCCCCCGGTGCGATAAATGGTCTGCAAAAACGGTTCACAGCCTACTTGATAAAAGCGGCGCGCGAGGCAAAGGTCGCTACGTCATGGGAGAGCGTGAATGTAGCCTATGAGGCGCAGCTCTCCGACTACGTATCGGCGTTGCTCGCGACTGATAATGCTACATTCCTGCGGGAGTTTCATGACTTCTGCGAACCTTTTATGCTCGCCGGCCTTGTAAATTCGCTCAGTGTCACCTTGATGAAGTTGACCGTACCAGGGATCCCAGATTTCTATCAGGGGAGCGAATATCTGCAGTACGCGCTCGTTGACCCAGACAACCGGTACCCTCTTCAAACCGGCTATCCGCACACTGGTAAAAATCCATCAGCTCCAGCCACATCTAAGTTTCAGCTGATTGTCAAGGGCCTTCGCCTCAGGTGCATATGGCCGGCATTATTTGCCGAGGGCGACTATGTGCCATTGATCCCGGTTGGGGAGCGAAAAGACCATGTAGTAGCGTTTGCGCGCTGGAACACAGATCACCATGTCATAGCTATCGCCTCGGTGCGGATGCTAAATAACGTTGAACCCGTCACCTTAACGGCCGGAAAAGATTTTTGGGGCGATACGTCAGTATTGCTGCCGAAACGATTTCATCCAGAAAGCATTGACCTCCTGACCGACCGATTGTTTGCTGGCCATACACTCCGCATCGGCTCGCTTCTGTCGAACGGCCCAGTCGCGCTTCTGACTTCCAGCAAAAAGACCTGAACTCAAACAAGCGAATCCGGGTCAGTGGTCTCGATTGGTTGGCTCAAAGAGCCCGCGAGCGATATTCTCGAGCTCTATTGGCTTGTCGCAGAGAACATACCCTTTGAAACGCTCTGGTATGGCGGACGATCCGAACGCGCTCGCAAAGACAAAAGGAATACCGCGTTCCCTGAGACGCTCGGCGACCGGAAAAACTTCGACACCATCGAGCAGGATATCAAGGATTGCGACGTCGATCATCTGCCTGTCGATGAGCACCAGCGCTGCGGTGACTTGCGGAGTCGGACCCACCACGATCGCCCCCAATTGTTCGAGTTGGCGTCGAGTTTCGTCGGCAAGCAGGAACTCGTCCTCAACGACAAGGACACGCTTGCCAGCGAAACTCGAACTCCAAGGCACGGACGTGTTCAACACGGCTCTCCTTTGCGCACAGGGCGTCGATTGTTGTACGCCGCGGCGGGATGGATCAATCCTCCCATCAATCGCTGCCGGCAGCGCGCCTGCGCATGAGTGGAATAGATAGATGTACTCCCCAACCAGTTAAGGCGAAGTTTGTTTCACACGAGCCGATCGGATTTCTTCAACATGCATACGGAGGGAAGTTCATCGCCTTTTATGGGAGGGCCCACAAAACTCCGGTCCGGCCAAATTTCGCGGGTTCGCTGCATTTTTCGCTAGTTCGTATATTGCGACGCTCCGTGGCAACGGCCAAACCCCAAGCGGCGCTGAAGGACAACTGCGCTTACCCAAACTGAAGGTTTCCCTACCTCCTAATTCCAGGCAAACAACCTGCGGCCTGACCAGATGATCAATCCCACGTTAATCGGGATCTGAGTTTGTCATTCCGGCGCCAGGTCGGAACCTTCGGTCATTGAGGTGGTTTACGCACATGCTGGAACACATTGATGCGGCGGGACACTCGGGCGATCGATTGATATGCACTCGGAAAGAAGCGAAACACACGTCGATGCCACGGAACTCGATCGGGCCAGACTAGCTGCGATTGTCGATTCCTCGTTCGATCCGATCATTAGCAAAGACCTCGATGGCACCGTGCGCACCTGGAATAGGGCAGCCGAGCAGCTTTTTGGCTACAGCGCGAATGAAATGATAGGAGCCCCGATCTTCAAGCTTATTCCGCCCCATCTTGAGGAGGAGGAACGCGCGATCCTGGCGCGAGTCAGCCGAGGTGATCGAATTTCGGCATTTGAGACGGTGAGGCAGCTCAAGAATCGGACTTATGTTGCGATCTCGTTGACCGTGTCGCCGATTAGGAACGCTGCGGGCAATATCGTCGGCGCATCTGCTATCGCGCGCGATATAACCGCCATTAAAGATCGTGAACGGCGCATTCGCATTCTTCTGCGCGAGGTCAATCACCGCGTCAAAAACCAGTACTCCATCATCTTGTCTATGATCCGTCAGACCGCACAGGGTAATTACGACAGCCCAACTTTCGAGCGTCATATCACGCAGCGGATAATGGCACTTTCAGCATCACACGACCTAATCGTATCGGCGGATTGGGAAGGTGCCACGATGGCTGATCTTGTCGCCATCCAGCTCAAGCCCTTCGGCCGGGCTGAAGCGCTTATGTTTGTCGGGCCCGCCATCATGCTAACACCAACCGCCGTCGAAAATCTCGGCATGGCGCTCCACGAACTGGCACTAAACTCTGCGCGGCACGGCGTGCTGAGCGGCAAACCTGGAAAGATCGAGATATCGTGGCAGGTTGAAGTGCCCGACAACGTGCCGTCTTTCAGAGTGTGTTGGGACGAACAAACATTGGGACAGTTCCCGTCTTCAGGGGAACTCCGTTCCGGGTTCGGCTCCGTCGTTCTCAGGAGAGTTGCACCGCAGGCGCTCAACTCCGTCGCCGAGGTTGTCTACGAAAAGTCCCGATTTCTCTGGTCCCTGCATGGGCAACTGGGCGGCTTCACTTTGAAAGGTAACCCGCTTGCCGACTGAACTTTCTGGCAAATCCTTAGCGTTAGATTCGAGCGCGAAAGCGATATCCGCGTGCTTTGGACGCCCTTGCATTTTGCCCGAGCTACAAACCGCAGAAAGACGAAAAGGTTCTGTCGAATGTCCGATGACGATAAATCTTCGTACCGTTCCCATCCATCAACAGAGTCGCAATCAGCTTAGCGGTCCCTTATGGGATCTTCAATGCCAGATGGCGCACGACACCTTCCTCGATTTCACGACACGCGACGTCGTAGTCCCTTAGGAGATTGGTCGGCACCCCTCTTTGCTCGCAATTCAGCGCGGAAGATGGCCGCTTGGGCGTAAGCCACGCATAATTGTTTGGGCGGGGAAGTCGACACGCTCATCAGGGCACCGCGCCGGTCGGGTACACGCGCCTCTCGGTCTTCAACCGGCAATCTCGGACCGGAGCTGAAGCCGCAACTATGAGGTGCGTCGAGAGCGCGAGCATCAGCATCCAGTCCGGTGGGCGCTTCACAAAAGGCCCCCAACCGCGCAGATCCCGGAACCCTTTGGCGAGCTGAGGGTTGAGCGTGGAGCGGTGATCTTGCTGACAATCTTTGAACCAAGCGAACGAGGCTTCACCAAATGTCGCTGAATGCAATCGCCCTGAATTGTACCCTGAAAACAAAGCCGTCAGACGGCTCCTCAACCGAACGCATGCTATCACTGATTGCCGACGAACTGAAAAAAGAGGGCGTCGAGACAGAAACCATCCGGCTCGCCGAACATGCCATTCTGCCTGGAGTAAAATCTGACGAGGGCAAAGGTGATGAATGGCCGCAGATTCGCGAAAAGATCCTATCCGCCGAAATACTAATCGTGGGAACGCCTATATGGCTCGGACAGCCCTCGAGCGTGGCCAAGCGGGCACTTGAGCGCATGGATGCGTTTTTGGACGAGACTGACGAGCAGGGACGTATGGTGTCCTATGGGCGTGTCGCAGCCGTGGCAGTCGTCGGCAACGAAGACGGAGCTCACCATGTTTCGGCTGAGCTGTTCCAAGCGTTGAACGATGTCGGTTTTACGATTCCGGCGAATGCTGTCTGCTACTGGGTCGGCGAAGCCATGGGTAGCCAAAACTTCATAGACCTGAAGCAAGTTCCAGAGACCGTGCAAACGATGGCGGGCATGCTGGCGCGCAACACTAGCCATCTTGCTCGTTTGCTGTCCAATGCACGTTACCCCGGCGAAGGCGACTGAGCCCGCCTGCGGATATGCCCCGGCGTTCTAACGCCATAAATCGTATGAGGATGTGCAAATGCTGCAACAGAGACCCCACCACCCAGTCGTCGTCATCACTGGCGCATCATCCGGCATTGGACAGGCGACCGCTGAAGAATTTGCTCGCCGCGGTGCACGATTGGTGATCGCGGCGCGCAACGCATCAGCACTCCATTCTGTGGCCGCGCGCTGCCGGGAACTGGGCGCCGAAGTTTTAGTTGTACCCACCGATGTCACCAAGGCGGATGAGGTGCGCGAGCTCGCACAGAAGGCTCTAAGCTTTGGCGAAATCGATGTCTGGTTTAGCAACGCGGGCGTCGGTGCGGTGGGAAAATTTGACGAGACGCCGCAGGAAGCCCATGAGCAGGTGATCCGAACGAACCTCATCGGGCATCTCAACGACGCCCATGCGGTCGTACCAATTTTCAAGCGCCAGAAGCATGGTACATTCATCAATATGATCTCGCTCAGCGGGTTCGCCTCAGCGCCTTATGCTGCTGCTTACTCCGCCAGCAAATTCGGACTCAAAGGGTTTACCGAAGCGCTGAGAGCCGAGTTAACGCCCTATCGCGACATCCATATCTGCGACGTCTATCCGACGTTTCTCGACACCCCTGGAATCGCGCACAGCGCTAACTATACGGGACGCGCGCTGACCGTACCTCCACCTGTCTATGATCCACGAAAAGCCGCTCGCTCGATCGTGCGACTTGCAAATCATCCGCGCGCTTCCTTGACTCTCGGCAGTGCCGCCAGATTGGCGCGGCTTGGCCACTTTTTGGCTCCCAACAGTACGGCACGAATAATGGCCGGTATCCTTGCCAGATATCTGAAGGGCGCACCTCGCACAGAGGTAAGCCATGGCAACTTGTTTCGCTCTGCCGCAAATCCAGGCGGCGCGGAAGGCGGCCTGCGAGCAAGCAGGCCGCTACCCACCTCCGCTATTCTCACATTCGTAGTCATCGGGTTTGCAGCGATCGCCTTGGCTCGGACACGTCGCTGATCAACCGCCACAGTGGCGAGATCGATGCTCGCCGCGAAGCCGCGCGTCAGCACGCTGACACTTACATCGTTAAGACAGACCTTGACGACGCCGAACAGCGGGAGGCGGCGCCCGGAACCCGAGAACAACCCTTTAAGATATGAGGGCGCCTCAGTCAAAAATGGCGCCCTTTGCGCCCTCGTATTCCCGCGCTAATCGCATCACCGCAGGGCCGACCTCCTCGCTGTCCCAGCCGGCGGATTTCGCGGCTTCGATAACGAAAGCCAAAGCAGTATCCTTTTCTAGGCTGTCCATGTTTCCGTTTAATGCAGCAACGAGAGCTTCAGGCTCGGCGGTCGCGATATCAGCCACCAAGGGCCTAAGTGCCGCCGTACAGTCGGCCTCCCGACCCTCGTACTGGTCGGGTTCACGCGGCGACGAGATCTGGTGAGATAGCGACATTGTGGTCTCCCTATGGTCAATAATCGAAATTTTCCTAGAAACCTTAGTTCTGCCCAATAGTTCCGAACTCCGCACCATTCTCGCACTCCAGTTTACCTGCGTCGACCGCCCCTGGCACTGCGTAAACCACCACAGCGCACATTCGCTCAAGGTGGTTATCGAGAAGCCGTCGATCCCGTTGGGCAAAGCGCAAAGACGGAGCCGGATTACGCGGAACAGGCCTCTACTCATCCCCAATGAAACCACTTCACCGAGAGCCACCTCGCGGCGATGCGCGAGTGACGGCAGTGGAGACGCTATCCCTTGTGTACTTAAATTTACCGCGAATGGACGAGTTGAAGAAGCGGCCTTTGGCGAATGCGAGCTTAAATTGTTCCGCGATTTCCGGCGGAACATCGCGGTAATCATACCGGTTCCCGGACGGCAAGAGCCATATCGACAATATCTTGCTGGCCGGATCATAATTGAACTTGTCGATGAGGGAGGAAGGCATCGCGTTCTCAGGTTCTGATTGAAAGTCTCGCTGCACTAACGAGAACGCCCGGCACCGACGGTCCGTTCCCTCAACCGGGCCTAGTCTTGGCATGCGAAGCGCGAGCGCGTATTGTGATTTAGTGGCGCCATGTGAGCGCGACCGATATAGGCGACTTTTATGGCACCTCAAAAAAAAGGCAGCGCCGGTGGTGAGGATTTTTCCTCCCCCCTCCTTGAGGACGAGGACCAAGGTACCGCCAACCTGTTGATCGATGATTCGCCGGATAGCTTGCTGGTGCTGGCGAACCGGCTGCAGAAAGCACTCGACGCGCGAAGTAGCTCTGCAGGCTTAAAGAACCTAAGTCGCGTTAAGAAGCATTAAGCTTCGGGCGCCTTGAGGAGGAAACACCGCATGCCAACCCGCCAACCGTTGCGCGTTTTGGTCGCGGAAGACGAATATTTGCTTGCCGACGACATCGCATCCTGGCTCGAGCGGGCTGGCGCAACTGTTATTGGACCATTGCCCTCGGTTGAGCGAACACTGAAAAGCTTGAGTGCAACCCCCCAGATCGATGTCGCGGTTCTCGACATAAGCTTGAATGGCGAATTGATATATCCGGTGGCTGACGAACTCGCCAGGCGGGCCGTTCCGGTGGTTTTTTTTACCGGCTACGATGAAATAGACGTTCCAGAGCGATTTTCGACGGCTCTAACGGTGAGCAAGACGGCGGGTGTGAGCGATCTTCTGAATGCAGTGTTTGAGCAACGGTTAAAAACGATGTCTGGCCTGACGCCGACGAGGCCCGAAGCGCCAGAAGAGCGCGTTCTCGAGCTTGTGCCTGGGCTTCGATTGCGGGCACGGCTTTTGCTTCCGACGCCGTGGGCTGCGGATCGACTTGTGGAGAGGACGCTTGAAAAGGCGATCGCAGAGGTTTCATGCAGGATTGACGGGCAGCCTCTGGATGCGTGGCTGCACCAGATTATGCTCTCTATCTTTGCAGAAGCACCATTCGGGCCAAACTAGCGCTACGGACAGGCGACCGCCGCGACAAGATTTGTTGACAACGGGCTTAGCCCTTCGAAAACAACAATCTCAAGGCCTTATGCTGGAATGTTGCTAAGAGGCAGGAGACCGTGCGACTGACCCGAGCGAGACTCTTGGCCGCCGGTCTTTGGTCTCGATCCGACAACTTCTGCCCCCGCGGACACCGTTCGCCGTGATAGCTCTCGATCCCGCCCGCAATCAGGGGTAGTTCCCGATGTTCGCGTTCCTCGCGACTGTGGTTCGTGATCGCGGTTCCAATCGTTAAGTTGCTTAGGCCGTTTGGCGCAGTTCTGCGTTTTCGTTCAAGAGCCGCGAATATATCTCGCAGTACTGTTCGGCACTGCGTTCCCACGAGCAGTCGGTCTTCATAGCCTGTCGTCGGAGGCGTTCCCACGTGCGATGCCGCCGGTAGAGCTTGACGGCCCTTCGCAGGGCGTGCCTAAGGCCTTGATGGTCTATGGGAAGAAACTGAATGCCGGTTGCCGCTTGCGCATGCACGGCTGCATCATTAGCGTCGATGATGGTTTCGGACAGGCCGCCTGTGCGCGCGACGATGGGTATGCAGCCATATCTAAGCGCGTACAACTGCGTCAATCCGCAGGGCTCGAACCGAGAAGGGACGAGCATCGCGTCGGCTCCAGCATGGATTAAGTGTGCCAGGCTCTCGTCATACCCAATCTTGACAGAAACATGTTGGGGATACCGTTCGGCCGCCTCCAGGAACTTCCCCTCAATGTGTGGGTCGCCTTGACCATGCACAACCAGCATCCCGTCTTTCCAAAAAAATTCGTCGGCAACGTCTGCAAGCAAATCCATGCCTTTCTGCCAGGTCAGACGATTGACGCTTGCAAAGACCGGGCCGTGCCGGTGAGGCAGCCCGAACCGATCAAGCAGGTCGTAGCGATTGCCAAGCCTCCTGAGCGGCGTGCGTGCTGAAAATGGGTAGTTCAGGTGCGGATCACAGGATGGATCCCATACTTCAAGGTCAATTCCATTGACTATTCCGATCACGTCGTCATGCCGGGCGTTCATCACGCCATCCAAGCCCATCCCGCCTTCCGGTGACATGATTTCACGGGCGTAGGTCGGACTTACAACTGTTATTTTGTCCGCAGCTATCAAGCCAGCCTTGAGGTATCCCAGTTCTCCATAATACTCGAGCGCCTCTGAATAGGATTGAGCGGGGAGGCCGAGGCGGGGGAAATGGCGGGCCGGGAATTGCCCCTGAAACGCAAGGTTATGAACCGTCAACACACGAGGCACTTCGAAGTGTTCGCCATACTTCAGATAGGCAAGTGTTAGCGCCGAGTGCCAATCATGGGCGTGGATGAGACAAGGCTTCCATTCCTTCACCCCGCTCCCTCCCACCTCGCTGGCGGCCTTCGAAAACGCAGCAAACCGCTTCCAATTATCGTGATGCTCTTCCCCGTACTCGTTAAGATAGGGGCCGCCGGGCCGGTCGAAGAACTCGGGAGCGTCGAGAATAAGAAGATCTAGACCGGCCGCCTGCGCAGCCAGAAGTCTGGCTTGTACACCGAATAGATCGTCGTAGGTCTTGACCAATCTAGCGCTCGGCAGAGCGCGCATTACTGCCCGGTATCCCGGAATAAGGGTTTTAACACGGACGCCAAACTTTTTCAGTGCTTTGGGTAACGAGCCCGTCACGTCCGCGAGGCCACCGGTCTTGATTAAGGGAAATACCTCAGCCGTCACCGCCAAAATATCCATCGAAGTCATCCCTTCAATGTCTGACCACTCCGACTTCCAACACTGCGCCGGGGTGGATGTTCCGCGCAAAAAACTCCGACGGAGAAGATTCTGAAAACGGAACAATCGGGGGGTGACGGGTTGTTCAAAGGCGAGAATTCTCAGCGGATCAATTCATCGCAGCGCTGCCCAAAGAGATCGCGCGACTGCGCCGCTGGCCGTAAGGGGTTGGTTCTGTCGCCACTGACGAGTTGGAGCTCACCGCCGTGCGAACTCGAATGCTCAAATCACTTTGGATGCGCGGACTGCGCGACGACGAGGGTGGCTGACGCAGCCAACGGGACGCAAGCGGACCGACCCTTGCTCCGCGAAAGGCGGGGGCTTCAAGGAGGAGGGCTAATAAAATGCCCATTACCCTGATTGTTGCAAAGCAAACGAACAACCGCGGGAGGTCGGGGCAAGGCGGACAGTGCAAAAAAATCGGCCGATTGAACCCTTACGCGCGCCCGAAAGAGAAATTCAAGGAACATGTGCGGATGGATGATCCCGACTGTCTATTTTGGCGCGGTATTTGGATGACAGTTTTCTAACCGCATGGAACTTTCTTCCCCGCTGCCTGTTCGCTGCCAAGGGAGCCGACTTATGCAAGCAGGCGAAAACCTACAACTTCACTTTGACGTGTTAAGCCGCCGCGCCTTGCTGTAGTGCGGATCTAGGGACTATGTGTTGCCCGATCAGTATCCCGACCGAGATGCCGCAAGGCGGGCAGCTCAGAAATTCGCCTGGGAGGCCCTGGGCTACAAGACCAAGAATGAGCAGTTTCTTGATTGCTCGCAGTTACCAGTTTGGCTGCGGTGAGGCCGCGAGCAGAATCTGTGGGGCGCCGTGGTAGGCACCACAGCGCCGCGTCGTTGCCGAAAGCTTGCCTGGGGCACCCAGCGAAGACGTGAGCTCGTTAAGGAACGAAGGTTTTCGGCGATCTACGATATGCTCAACCGCATCGAAACCAAGTCCATCCCAGCGATAGCTGGACAACCAATAACGGGCGTGCGCTGTTCATGCGGTGCCCACAGCAGTAAAAGTTCCATACTATGCGATACGATGGCCGCCCCCTCGCTTAGGGATACGGTCCCGTAAAATAATCAAAAAACATTATAGCTCTCCTCATTGCCACATTGGGCAAGGTTCCTCGACGTCGGAGCGCTAGGGGAACAAAACTTCAGTCGGCGCGTTCGAGCCTGGCCAGCTATCCTGCCGATCGACGCTTAGCTCATCAAATTCGGGAGCTCTCATGGACCTTACATTCTCGAAGCTTGACTTTTTAAAGCCCGAGCTTGGGGCTGAGTACACCGGGCGCGGGACCCACTTTGCGCTGTTTTCCGCCCACGCCGAGAAGGTGGAGCTTTGCCTATTTTCGTCCGACGGCAAAGAGGAAGTCACTCGCATGCCCCTTCCCGACCGCGAAGGGGACATCTGGTCGGGGTATGTGGAAGGCATCGGGCCGGGAACGATTTACGGCTATCGCGTTCATGGTCCTTATGATCCAAGGCGGGGCCATCGCTTCAACGCTAACAAACTTCTACTCGATCCCTATGCCAAACAGATATTCGGTGACATTCGGTGGGATGATGCATTGTACGGCTACACAATCGGCCACAAAGAAATTGATTTGTCGTTCGATGAGCGAGACAGCGCTCCCTATATGGCCAAGGCGATAGTCCAGGATCCGGAATTCGACTGGTCGGGAGAAGAGGCGATACGTCGCCCCTGGAATGACACCATCATCTACGAAGCCCACGTACGTGGATTAACGATGACACATCCCGGCGTGCCTGACGACGTCCGGGGCACGTTTGAAGCAATCGCGCATCCGGCCATACTTGAGCATCTGGAGAAACTGGGTGTTTCAGCAATCGAACTTCTGCCCGTTCAGCATTTTGTCGACGACAGGCATCTGCTTGAAAAGAGGCTGTCCAATTACTGGGGATATCAACCTCTTGGATACTTCGCGCCGGAGCCACGATATCAATCGAACGGGTCCATTCGGGAATTCAAGGCCATGGTCAGAGCCTTTCACTCCGCCGGTATCGAGGTGATTATGGACGTGGTCTTCAATCATACCGGGGAGGGCTCGGAGCGGGGCCCGACCCTGTCATTCCGTGGCATCGACAACCTGAGCTACTACTTGCAGTCGCCCGAAAAAATGCGTCATACGTACGACACCACAGGAACTGGAAATGCTCTCAATGTCGCTCATCCCATGGTCCTGCGCATGGTTCTCGACAGCCTGCGATACTGGGTTACCGCCATGCATGTGGATGGATTTCGGTTTGATTTAGCGAGCACTCTTGGAAGGGAGGGATACGAGTTCGACCAGGAGGGGGGATTCTTTGATGCAATACGACAAGACCCAGTTCTGGCGGGCGTCAAGCTCGTAGCCGAGCCTTGGGACATCGGTGAGGGCGGGTATCAACTCGGGGGATTCCCGCACCCCTTCCGCGAGTGGAACGATCGCTTCAGGGATGATGTCCGACGATTCTGGAAACAAGACAACGGAATGCTGCCGGCCCTCTCCGAGCGGCTTGTTGGTTCGCCCAGGCAATTCGATCACTCGGGCAGAGCCGCAACATCCTCCGTGAACTTCATCACTGCCCATGACGGGTTTACGCTTTGTGACGTCGTGTCGTACCGCGAGAAGCACAATGATGCGAATGGCGAAGGCAATCAGGACGGGCATTCCAATAACCACTCAGACAACCTTGGTGTTGAGGGGGAAACGGAAGACGGGAATATTCTAGCTGCACGCAATCGACGGCGGCGAGCAATGATGGCGACGCTCTTGTTTAGCCAAGGCGTGCCGATGGTGCTTGGCGGCGATGAGTTGAGCAACACTCAAGGCGGCAACAATAATAGCTATTGCCAGGACAATGAGATTGGATGGATAGACTGGAGCAGCATGAAACCCGAGTTTTTCGAATTTTGCTGCGCTGCAATTAATTTGAGAAAATCGTACCCGCTCCTGCGGCACGATCGTTTTCCTACGGGCGACCTCACTGACGAGCATGGAACTGCGGTCACGTGGCTTCGCGCCGACGGTCAGAACATGAACGATAGTGATTGGCAGGACGGTGAACGGAAAACTCTCGGTGTTTTGCTGACGGGTACGGGAACCTTAGCGGGCACTCAAATCCTGCTTGTCCTCAACGCAGGCGCACCCTGCGACTTCGCCCTTCCCAAGCCTGCTCATTCGGCATGGAAGTGTATATTTGACAGTGCAGGCGAAGGCGCAGTTAGTCCAGCACCAAACGCCGTCGAAACAGTAGCGGGTCAGACCGCCGTCGTCTTTCTGTCTGAAGAAATCGCTGCGGATGCGTGATTTCACAAGCTGTCGGTTCTCGGCCGCCAGCGTCCTGCGTTAGATTTTGGCAGCTCAAGAAGGAAGCACTGCCTGTTCTGCCGCTGCGCTAACATTCGAAGCCGGAGATCGAGTTAGATGAATGACAGGGACGAACGCATCAGACAGCGAGCCTACCAGATCTGGGAAGAAGAAGGGCGACCGGACGGGCAGGAAACCAGGCACTGGGAAGAAGCAAGTCGGCAATTTTCGTCAGAAGAAGAAACCCGGGATAGTTTTATCGAGACCGAGGGATCCACCGGCGCGCTTGGCGGGTACGAAGACTCCCGCGTGCCCAAGACAGCAGGCACGAGCCCTTCGAAACATCGTCGAGGTCGCGTGGGACCCATACAAAAGTGAGATGGTTTAGGCGGCTCCAAGTCAAGATCTGGCCGCTGGCTTTTCGATGAGGCAACCCGCTTCAATGCAGCGGGTTGCCTTGCATCTCGTGGGCTAGCTCATCGCGGGCCCTGTTTAGGCGGCTCTTGATTGTTCCGATGGCACAATCACAAATATCCGCCGCTTCCTTATAACTTAAACCATAGCCAGCTACGAGTATTATGACATCTCGGTGTTCAGGGGACAGGGACTGGAGCGCTTTGCGAAGATCCTTGTTCAGCACGTGCCAGTCCTGCGGCGCTGCTATGGGGATGGGCATCTCCGCACAATCGACCACCCCAGGGGCCTCGCGTTTACGCACCTTATATTGCGTACGGAAAACATTGTGCATGATCGTGAAGAGCCATGATTTCAGATTAGTTCCCTCCTCGAAGCGATCAATGCTGCGCAACGCACGAAACAGAGTTTCCTGTACAAGATCATCGCCCTCGTGGCTGGCAGAAACAAATGTGCGCGCAAAAGCGCGTAGAGCCGGGATAAGATCGACGACCTGATCTTGGATTGTAACCTGATGTTGGCCGGAGGGTACCGTGGACATGAACGACGCCTTTCATCTAGCCAGACGTGAGATCAATCTGTGGAATGCTCTCGGCTAAACAAAGTTCCGACCCAAACTTCAAATCCCGGGTCTTGGGCCGATTTTTCGATCTTTGTTTTCTAGTTAAACCATCTCGGGCCGATGGCCCTCCCTGTCTTTAAGCAAATGGGATTTGCATCATGGCGAGCGCGGATTGTTTGAGGTAGTGAGATACCGCAAGGATTCTCTAAGCTGCGCACGGGCCCTGCGCGAATGCGCCGCGGCTTCCAAGCCTTCGTAATCAGCGCAGTAAACCCTGGCCCCCATCTACCCAGATGGGGCTTCCGGTCACGTGCCGGGAACCACGGGAGGCTAAGAACCAGACCACCTCGGCGACATCGTCAGGCCTTCCGGGGTCTCCGCCGGTTATCGGGACATCGCCCTCCGGCCAGTTCACTGGAATTACGGTTTCCTTCTCACCACGCAGGCTGGTGTTGTCTTCTATCTTGGTTGCAATCGCACCAGGGCATACGGCATTTATCCTGATGCCGTGCTTTCCCAATTCCAAGGCGAGTTGCTGCACCATCGCCACCTGAGCAGCCTTGGTTGCAGTATAGGCCGTAGCACCCGGAGTCGTGAAGGTACGAGTGCCGTTGATCGACGAGACGACAACGATCGATCCGCCTCCGCATCCTTTGAGATGCGGCACGGTCAGATGCAGCGTAAGATAGGTGCCGCGCAGATTGACGGCGATGGTCTGATCCCACTCGGAAGGTTGCAGGTCGTCGATCGGGGCCCAAACGCCGTTTATGCCGGCATTGGCAACAACGATATCGAGGCGCCCGGTTTCATCAACCAGTTGCTGAACCGCTCTTCTCATCTGTTTTTCATCTGATATATCGGCCACCAGCACAATCGCCTTGCCGCCATCAGCTACAATCTTGTTGAACGTCTCCCTTAGTTCACTCTCGCTGCGTCCCAGAACACCAACGGTGACGTTCTCGCGGGCAAGCCGCTCCGCGACTGCTTTGCCGATACCCGAGCCGGCGCCGGTAACAAGCGCTACGCAAAAATGCGACATATTGATATCTTTCTGTTGAAGGCGTTGAGCAGGCGTGTTTCAGCGCCCCACGACGTGAATGGCCAATGCGAACAAAAGAGGGCTCGCAACGGCGTAGGTCGCCGAAGATAACCTGCACTGTGTAGAGCATATGGCTTGGCCAGATGTACGTGCATTCGAAGCGGTCATCCAATTTATACTGGCTACAGGCTTCCAACAGCGCCCACGCAGGCCTGTTCCGAGTTTGTCAAAAATTGCTTGGCGAGACCGACGTATATTTTAAAGGAAGAAGCTTCCGCATCGACGAGACCGGGGCCAGGCTCGTCGTGGCAAGCGCGGATACGCGCATGGCGCAACATTCGGGAACAGTTTGGCTTTCTGGCTGTTTTGTTATGAAAACGAAGGAGTGTGACATGAACCAAATCATCTATCTCGTAGGCCTCGTTGTTGTGGTCATCGCTATTTTGTCTTTCTTTGGCCTAAGTTAGAAAGCGATGTTAATTTAACTTATCAGGTCTCTCGCGACGCCGGAGCGCATGGCGGGAGTACCCCGCTTGTGACCGGCGAGTGCAGCGATGACATCCGCCTCATTCCGCGCGGAGCGGAGACGCTCCAAAAGCTTATTATTGGCGAAGATTCTCGAATGGCGTGCGACTGAGGGAAGGAAGCCCTGCTGACGGAATGCGGGCCAGATCATCATCACAACGATATCGACTGCTGTGAGTGGGTTATATGGGTCGAAAAGCACAGGCTCGCGAAGCACCACCAGAAGCTTCATGGGCTCATGTAGCGTTGTCATAAATGCATGAGGCAGTGCGAAGCCTGCTCCAGTGGCAGTAGAGCCGAGCTGCTCACTTTCACGCAGGCGTGCGTAGATGCCTTTGGACGGCATCCCGGCCGCTGCCCCCAAGGCGATAGCACCAGCCTCGAGGACGGTCTCAACGTTGGCTGCCACCAAGCCCACCATGATTTCGTCAAGTGAGAAAAACAAACTCTCCTTCATGGCTATCTCCACGCGTAGGCAGTTGTCCGTTTCCGCCAGTACAATTCGCCACACAGGCGCTTGTTCCTACCGCATGGCCCAAGTGGGTTGGAACATTCGAACTCGCTTCTTCGTTCCACCGTCACCATGAACAAACGGAAGCCCCCCTGCCAATGAACCGTCTTATCGTCGTTTCCAACCGCGTTACTCTCGCTCAACCATCATCAGCTGGCGGACTCGCTATCGCATTGAGCGCAGCCTTGGCGCAGCGGGGAGGTCTCTGGATGGGTTGGTCAGGTCAGCAAACGGACGACAAGTCCCCCGCACCGTTGGCAATCAGCACTGTGGGAAAAATCACCTACGCATTGACTGATCTTACTCAGAAAGACCTGGAAGAATATTATCAAGGCTTTGCCAATCGAGTGCTTTGGCCGATCTGCCATTATCGACTCGACCTCGCGGAGTATGAGCGCAAAGAGATGAGCGGCTATTTCCGCGTCAACCGATTTTTCGCCGAGCGTCTAGCCTCCCTGGTACAGGAAGGGGATCTTGTATGGGTCCATGATTACCATCTTATTCCTCTCGCAGCGGAGTTGCGAAGGGCCGGGCTTCGCAACCGTCTCGGTTTTTTCCTTCATATTCCCTGGCCGCCTCCCGACGTCTTTTTCGCCATGCCTGTTCACGCAGAAATCCTGAAAAGCCTCTGCTCCTACGATGTGGTCGGTTTTCAGACAAAGTACGACGTGGAGAATTTTTTGGGTTGTTTGCATAGGAGTGGCCTCGCCAGACACGTAGGCGGGATAATCACCACGACGGAAGGCAAATCACTCAGGGTAGGGGCGTATCCCATCGGAATTGACACAGCTCGCTTCAGCACGCTTGCTGCACAATCCGCGACCAGCCGGCCCCTGCGCAAAGCAGCCGAGAGCCTCAGGGGCAGAGATCTTATCGTCGGCGCCGACCGTCTTGACTATTCAAAGGGTATAACGCAGCGGATCGATGCTTTTGAACGTTTCATTCGCTCTGAAAAGCACATGCAAGGAAAAGTCACCTACCTACAAATCACGCCCAAATCACGCTCCGAAGTCCCTGAATATGAAGCGATGCAGCGCGTGGTTGCCGAACAGGCTGGGCGGGTGAATGGTGAGCTAGGTACGCTCGACTGGGTTCCCATCAGGTACATCAATCGTTCCGTGCCGCATAATCTTTTGTCCGGACTTTATCGCTTGTCGAAAGTAGGCCTCGTTACGCCTTTGCGAGACGGCATGAACTTGGTGGCAAAGGAATATGTGGCCGCCCAAAGCGAGGACGATCCAGGAGTCTTGGTACTCTCTGCATTCGCCGGCGCGGCGAGGGAACTCGATGGCGCGATCAAGGTCAATCCCTACGACGTGGAGGGGATAGCCCAGGCTCTCTCGACAGCTTTGACGATGTCGCTTGAAGAGAAGCGGGAAAGATGGAGATCTATGTACGACCATCTGCTGGAACATGACGTCCAGCATTGGTGCGAATGGTTTTTGGACGACCTGGAGGGGCCGCCCTTGCAATAAACACCGACCAAAGAGACGCGCCTGCTCATGAAGACCGCTACGCGCTATTTTGAACGGAAGCATGTACTGGGCATTCGTGGGGGCCTTAGACGGAGAAATCTAGCAGCCGATGACCACCGACGACAGCAAGCCGTTCGCACGCAAGACACCTGCACTGGATGCCGCTCTGCGCGACCTGGTTGAAAACCCGCTTGCTTGGGCGCTCTTTTTGGACATCGACGGGACATTGCTCGATTTGGCACCAACGCCCGATGCAATTCACGTTCCCGCGGAGCTTCCCGAGAACCTGCACCATCTCTCTACCCGAATGGATGGCGCGCTTGCGATTGTGACGGGACGCGCGCTCCTGTATGCGGATGAGATTTTTCAACCTTTTGAGTTCCCCATCGCCGGATTACATGGCGGTGAAATGCGCGGTACTGATGGTCATCTCCTCCTTGTAGAGGCGCCGACAGCTTTCGCCATACTGAAGGGGAACCTACTGGCTGAAGCGCAAAACATGCCGGATGTCCTTGTCGAGGACAAGGGTGCCGCGGTCGCCCTCCATTATAGGCTTGCGCCGAGTTTTGAGCAGGAAGTCGAAGCGTTAATGAGGCGCTATGCTAAGAAAGCAGGGCCAGACTGGACCTTGCAAATGGGAAAAAAGGTGTGCGAACTACGCCCTGCTGGGGCTTCCAAGGCCGATGCTCTTGAGCGCTTCATGGCCAATCCTCCATTTCGTGGCAGGCGGCCACTTGCAATCGGTGACGACCTCACGGATGAAACGATGTTTGCGACAGCTAACGCGATGGGTGGTTACTCGATCCGAATCGGGCGCCGATCAGCTGTTTCATGCGCACGCGGTACGATCCAGTCGCCGCAAGATCTGCGCGATTATTTAGCTTTTGCCATAGAGAATAGCTGACCGCCGCCGGCAGGGTGACAAAGCAAACAGAAACTGATCATTTCTTTGATGGCAGAAAGCTTCGGAAGCAAAATCGGCGAACCGCAGAGGCACTTTCCGTGCTATGATCCGATTGCAAAGCCTTGGGCGGGAAGTTTTGAGACCGCGCGAGTGCCGCTGCCTTTTCTGACTGAGCCGCGCGAGGAGGTTGTCTATGCCCATGAGCAGCGTCGACGGCCCGCTGCAGCCGGGTGACCGGGCGCCGAATGTTGTGCTCGATGCGATCTCGGGCGACGGCAAGATCGCGCTCGAAGATTTTCGAGGCCGTAATCCATTATTGATTGGTTTGTTTCGAGGTTTGCACTGTCCGTTCTGCCGGCGCCATGTCGCAGCGATGGCACAACTTAACCCGGCCCTGCGTGAAAAGGGCGTTCAAACTCTAGCGGTCGTAAACACCCCGGTCGAACGCGCCCGACTCTATTTCCGTTACCATCCGATTCCCGAAGTTCTTGCAGCGTCCGACCCGGTGCGGGCTTCGCACCATGCTTTCGGCTTGCGTGAAGTCGGAATGGACACGGTCATGGCGATACGGATCGACCTCCCGGGCGAGTTGCCTGAGCCAATGGACGTGATGGCAATGGACGAGTTTATCAATAAGAGGGAAGGATATGAAATTACCGCAGCCGATCAGCAGATGATGACTTCCGACCAGGGGCAACTTGTCGGTCAGTTCCTGATTGATCGGGAGGGCATCATACGCTGGAGCTTCACTGAAGTTCTGAAGGGTGGCCTCCAAACATTCAGCGCGCCCAATCCCGAGGAATTGATGTCGGCAGCTTCCCAGGTGGCCCATTAGGCTCCGCGTCCTGAACTTGCAGTGAAAGCGCGCCTGCTCTTCTTCGAAGAGGGCAATGAATCTGGGCAGCTTTTTCTTCCGGGCCTTGTCAGCATCCCCGCTATTGCCGCCAAACATTTCCGAGCTACGTGTCCGAATTATTCGTGACCACCGAAGCTATGGTTCGGTTGAGTGTCTGAATTCCCACCCACTCCGCGGGCGGGGATCCCTGAAAAATAGCCGCGCTGAGCATTGTCGCGGATTACTCGCATCAGTGTTCCCAACGCAATTCGCACCCAGTAGCCGGTAGGGGAGGAGCGCCGCAGGCATCAAGATCCGCAAAGTCCGTATGTGAACTTTTTGGCGCGTACTTCGTTAAAAAAGTGGGGTATCGAGTGCTTTGAAACAAACTGGGGGTGAAACTAGGGCCTAAAGATGACGACGGAACTGACCGGATATCGCATCCTTGTAGCCGAGGACGACTATCTTCAGGCAGATGAAATTTCCCGCATCATCAGACGAACCGGCGCGATAGTGGTTGGCCCTTTTCCTTCAGTCAATTCTTGCCTGGAACAAATCGCCACCAGTCAGATTTCGGGGGCCGTAGTTGACATCAACATGGGCAAAGGCCCCTGTTTCGAAATTGCCAGGTGGCTCAAGGAGCGAGCAGTCCCGTTCTTTTTCCTTACAGGTTATGATCACCAGATCATACCATCCGAATTTTCCGCGATGTTACGGCTTCAAAAACCTGTCGCGGAAGATGAGCTTGTATCAACATTGCACTTGATGCTCCAGATTTCAGCGTCGCCTTAAACCGTCAGGCAAGTCTTCCACGGCAAACCGGAAAACAACCCGGCAGACACCGAATTCGATTAGTAGCTCGATCGCGGAATTGCTCACGGATAGCATCGGCGAGGGGGTCGCGTTGCTGCGTTCAAGTGGCGGCCTAACACGATAAAACCTCAACCGAAGGACGAAGGTTGGCTACGGTGTCGGGCAACGATCTTCCCTCACACGCGTTTCACCTGATGGCTCGAGAAGTTCGGCGCAAACGGGCCAGTTTTTCGAGGTCCGCACAGTGGAAAGGCGTTGATGACCAAACACCGCTTCTTTTTCTATCTGCTTCTCGCCCTGGTGACGGTGGCTTTCGCTGCCATTGTGGCTCCATTCTATTCGGCGATTCTTTGGGCAGTTGTGTTGGCGATCATGTTCCATCCCTTACACAGCCGCGTTGCCCGCATGCTCGGTCCACGCTCAAACGCGGCGGCAGCAATCAGCCTTAGTATCTGTGTCTGCCTGGTCGTCGTTCCCGGACTGGCTGTCATCGTTTCGCTGTTTAGGGAAGGTGGCAAACTCTACACTCGGATACAAAGCGGTGCGATCGATCTCGAACCCATTGCGCGCAAAATCGAGGATGCTCTTCCTGCATCCGTCGGCAGGTGGTTTCAAGGCTTTGAGTTTAAGAGCTTCGACGAGCTGAACGCGTCATTATCCTCGGGCCTGATGGAAGGTGGGAGTTTCTTCGCCGAAAGAGCCTTGAGCTTCGGGCAGGGGACTTTTGGGTTCCTGGTCTCGGCGAGCCTTATGCTCTATCTGTTGTTCTTCTTCTTCCGTGATGGTCGCGATCTGGTCGGAGCCATTCGCCGCGTCGTTCCGCTTAGCGAGGAGAATACGCGCCAGTTTTCTGTCAAGTTCACTTCAGTTGTGCGCGCAACGGTGCGTGGGACCCTCGTCATAGCGCTGGTTCAAGCCATCATCGGGGGACTGGCCTTCCGGCTGCTGGGCCTCGAACCAGCCTTGCTTTGGTCTGTCGTAATGTTCTTTGTCTCGTTAATCCCAATACTGGGCACCTCCCTTATATGGGTACCGGCGGCCATCTACCTCGGTTTGATCGGACTCTGGTTGAAAGCCGTTGTGCTCGTCGCAGTCGGCCTCCTGGTAATCGGGCTGGTGGACAATCTGTTGCGTCCCCGGCTTGTCGGCAAGGAGACCAGAATGCCGGATTATGTGGTGCTGCTTTCAACGCTGGGGGGCCTATCCGTGCTTGGCGCCAATGGATTTGTTATCGGTCCTTTGATAGCCGCCCTGTTCATATCCGCGTGGGATATCTTCACGGAGGAGGCGCAAGCAAAGACACCGAAGTTGTAGTTCTTGTGTGACGGCGACCTCACGCAAGCTCTCTTCAGGAGACGACCATAAGGACGGCGCCAACCCGCTTGCGCCTGTTTCATTCTCAATGACCAACCACATCGGATCTCCCGCATGGAATTTTCTGTTCTGACATATAACGTTCACAGTTGCATCGGCACGGATCGCCGACTGGACATCAAGCGCGTCGTAGAGGTGATTGCCGCTTGCGATCCTGACGTGATTGCCCTCCAGGAGCTGGATGTGGGCCGCGCGCGTACGCAGACCATCGATCAGGCAGAAGCTATAGCCGAACATCTTCGGATGAAATCGCACTTCCATCCGGCCCTACATTTGGAAGAAGAGCAATATGGAGATGCCATAATGACAGCACACCCCTCGGAGCTGGTGCGTGCAGGGCCCTTGCCGTCGATTGGTGAACCTCGCGGCGCATTGTGGGTGGAGGTCCGTTTTGGCGATTCCCGACTGAACGTTTTAAATACCCATTTCGGCCTCAGACGGAGGGAACGTCTCGCACAGACCATGGAATTGCTGGGACCTGACTGGCTGGGTAATCAGCGTTGTCGAGACAACCCGACGGTCTTTGTTGGCGATCTGAATGCGCTCCCCGGTTCGCGCGAATTGCAACGCCTCAAGGAGGTCCTCGTTGCCCAGACCGGGTCGCGTCGTTCGTTGGCAACTTTCCCGTCGCTCTATCCTCTGTTGCGGCTCGATCATGTCATGCACTCTGGCGCACTTGAGCTCCTATCGCTTGAGGTGATCACTGCGCCTCCAGCAAGACGCGCGTCTGACCATCTCCCGATCTTTGCACGCTTCAACTTGAACTAACTCTTGAGATGGGTGGTCGGTTGATCCGTTTTGACAACGACCATCAATTATATAATCGCATTGTCAAAGATATCTCACTGCTGCCGTCGGATCGCGATCTGTGGCGCGATCCGCACTGCTTGCGCACAGTGATTTGGAACGATCACATCGGGTCATTTCCCTTCATTGCGTTCGACATGTGGGTCTTGCATTTGTCAGCGTCATTCGATGCAAGGGCTTGCTTCGCCATCGCCAACTCCTTGTTGGCGTAGTCCTTTTTCATCTCATCGGTGATGGCCTTCACGTCTGTCTCAAGCTTCGTCATGGCCGCCTGGTTACAGGTGATATCGGACTGAGCAAAAGCAGAAGGCGCCACGAGAACGCATAAAAACGCTCCCACTAAAAGTTTCCTGAGCATGATGAACTCCTGATTAAAAAAATGCCTTGAACACCTTGCCAAACTGGGAACCGCCAACAACGTTCCGTAAAGCTAAACACATCGTCGTGATGATCGGGTGCGGAACGTGCAGCCGGATCCTTCGAACTGCCTGAAGCAATCTTTTTTGATCGATGCGGAACAGGACCGCGATTGCGATGTTTTGGCAGGTGACGGACAGTTCTAGCCAACAATCACCAACCGTTTGAGGAGCAGCATGTCACCGCACCCAGGAGCATGGAATGAATCAATCGTGATCAGGTTGCCCGATGCCGACCGTGTAGAGGTTGTCGGCAACGCTCGTCAGGCAAAGGAAATCCTTTTGCAGCGCTGGCCGCCGGCTGCGGCAACAGGCCCTGCGTACACCTCAGCGCTAACCGCATGCGAAGAGGTCCTTTCGGGTCATGCTCCTGCTTATCTCTCGCGAATCGCATTTTTCAAGGCTGCGCGGGAGGCGGATCTGGCCGGTGACAAATAACAGAGTCCACCGAGGCAGCGTGGCCGGGGGCAAATCACGAGATCTGCTGGGTAGGGAGCATCAACTGACACGAGCGCTGCCAGCCGACCCGCAGCCAAATGTTCAGAAATGTTGTCGGGTTTCTCACTGGCCTCGAAGACACTCTGCGGGCTCTGCGGTTCGTGTGCACCAGCAAGGAGAAAGAGCGCCCTGCGGCCATTGGCACCGAAAGGATGTCGACGACAATTTTCACAGATTCGGGTTTTGCCGCCCTCTCGCTCCGTGCCCCCGATCACGGGCGCCTTGAGGAGCCTGAATGGGCTAGATCAACGTGCGCATTCATCAAGGGATGCGGGTGTAGCGCCGGCGTTCTTCTTCGATTTCACTTGCGCTGTAAGGCGCGGCTCGGTCATCAAACCGCTGCCAACCGGCTTCTGCATATGCCTGCCGCCTTCCAACGGGATCGACCGAATTGGCGCGCAGTATTGCCTCAGCGTCCGCTACCAGCCCTTCATCAACGCGCGCTGTGACAACGCTACCACCACGGCGCACACCCTCGGCATAAACGTGAGCGTCGCTTTCGTTTACCCCGGAATTGGTCATCGCTCCGATCATGCCTCCGACAGCTCCTCCGGCCACCGCGCCCGCGGCAGCTCCTGCTGCGGTTGATGCCAACCAACCCGCCGCCACCACAGGGCCAACACCTGGTATTGCCATCAATCCTAGGCCCGTTAGAAGCCCAACCGCTCCGCCTCCTGCGGCACCAAGACTCGCACCGGCACCGGCGCCCTCGGCAGCATTCGTATCGCTATCGGAGTAGCGGTTATCAGCGTTGTTGGCGATGAGACTAATGTCGGATGAAGGCACGCCCACCGCTTCCAACTGCGCAACGGCGTTCCGCGCGTCATCATGATTATCAAAAAGTCCACTTACAGTCCGCATGTGAGGCTCCTTTTTCGTGTCATCAAGGCACCACCACAGATGACAGTCCTTATTTCCGTCTCCATTCATATGCTCCTTTGCCGGAGCCGCATTGAGTTGGCGCGGGGGCCCAGGTGCGTTCAGGTTTGTTCGGACGGTTACTGCCGACGTTTCACTTTTTGCAGAGCGCGGTTTGCCAGGTTGGAAGGACCAGAATGACAACACCATGAATAATGCGCTTTCGCTTGATTGCTCCTCCACAGTCGTCTGCGACCTCCAAAACTCGGGAATTTACGTTTGGTTCCCTCAGGACGTGGCTTTACAGCCGCTGCCATGGCCGGATAGATATTTGGGGGGGTCACTCACCTCATCTGGGTTGGGATTCCGCTTCTCGTCCGGCAATTCATCCGGTTCCGGTTCTTCGATCGGCCTGGGAATCCAGGTCGGCGCGGGCATCGGAGGCTGCTCGTCAGGGTTTGGCGGTTTAGGTGTAGCCATGATCGCTCCTTCCCGGTCGAATCTCACTCGACGATTCAACCCGTCCCGTCGCCTCTATAGCCAGGCTGGCAGTAACGAGGTCGGCAACGAAATGTTGGCGTTCCTCTTCGGCTCTCCGTCGATCCGGAATGCGCAGGAGAAAGGACGGGTGCACGGTCACAAGCGCCTTGAACGGGCGATCGCTCGCAAACGCATGCCCACGGTCCCGCGTCACCTTAACAGATGGGCCGAGAAGAGCGTGGGCCGCAGTCGCGCCCAACGCGACGACGACCTGGGGAGAGACGAGATCAAGTTCAGCGCCGAGCCACCAAGAGCATCGCTGGATCTCACCGGCATTCGGACGCGAATGAAGCCGACGTTTGCCGCGCTGCTCGAACTTGAAGTGTTTAACAGCGTTGGTCACATAACACTCCGCCCGATCGATGCCAGCCTCAACCAAGCACTCAGCAAACAACTTTCCCGCCGGTCCGATGAATGGGCGTCCAGAAAGATCCTCCTGGTCGCCAGGCTGCTCCCCGATAAACATCAGGCGTGCGAACCGCGGTCCTTCGCCGAAAACGAGCTGGGTCGCGTGCCTGTAAAGATCACAGCGTTGACAGACTTGCGCCTGTGCTTCCAACTTGCTTAGCGTCTTCGCCTCAGCGTGTTCGCCTGCCAGCGCGGGGCCCAATCGCGGTTTGGGATCTGCTTTATCCAATGTCTCTGTCCGTGTGCTGTTTGGGTGAGACGAAGCGTCCGACGGCAGGCGTTGTCGTCTCAATTTCCCTGCGGCTGGTCGGCTCCTGCTTTGCTTCATGTCTCGTTTAAGTGGCCCTGTTTAAGGTCCACTCGCAAATTGTTCCGTACATGGCTGACGCTGCGCACGCCCTCCGCGATTTCTTCCGCTTGACGCCGTGCCGACTTGCTGTTGACGGTACCGGAAAGCACGACTTCGCCTGAGTAAACGTTGACTTCGATTTCCGTTGCATCGAGGGTTCCAGCGAGGGTCAGCCGATCCTTGACAACCTCTTCGATGCTGCAGTCACTTCGCGGGTAGGCTTTGGGCCCCATTCCCTGAAATGGGCCAAGCGGTGATTCCTGTCTCACCGCCCATGGCTCCGGGACCGAGGGTGACAATCCCCGACCGCAGGGGCGTCATTCGCGCTGGAAAATCCGGTTCCGTCAAACGTTCTTGCGCGATTGTAGGACAGGTATTGTTCCTCTCGGGGATTTCTCTTAGAGAACCCCTTTCCTCGGGAATGGTCCCATAAATCGAGTTCTCGTAGTCCGCTCCTCGGGGGCGTGCGGAGTAGTCATCAGCCGTGCTCCGATGTTTTGGCATGTCATTTCTCCTTGCGACCACCGTTGGAAAAACCGCCGAGCCGATTATGTGTTCCCACAATCGGCGTCATCAAACCGGAACAAATGGTCGACTGGCCGGTTAGCAGCTCCGTAGTTGACATGAAATACGGAGATCAGGCCATGAACGACAGGGACGAAATAATACGGCGCCGAGCCTATGCGATATGGGAGAATGAAGGACGCCCCGAGGGACAGGAGAGACGTCATTGGGAACAGGCAGCCCGAGAGATAGGCCCCGACGAGGTGCCTATGCTGAGAGAGACGAACCGGAATCAAACCTTGCCATCCGACCCCACCCAAGATGAAGCGCGCGATACAGGTGATGATCGCAAACCATCTTTGTAAAGGCGAAGAAGAGGCATCGCGAAAATAGCCAGCAATGCCGGCTCCGCCCGATGGCGGTCGTGAGCCGCCATATTGCCATGAGATATCTCAGTATTGCGAAACAACGCCAACCTGTCTCGGACCATGTGGGTGAACCTCAAACTCGATATGGACGGAACACGCTCGGACACGGGCCGTTGTGAAGTCGAGCATGAGCGTCCATGAGCTCCACATGCGAGATCAGTTTCCTGACGGTCTCTATCGCACCTGGGAACCAAGCAGGCCAGGTGAGTTCGAGTGCAGAGTGGAGCAACGAATGGAGCCAGAGATGAACAAGCTGGAATTTCAACTGGCAGCGCACAGAGAGCTGCTGATTGGACTACTGGGCATTCTTCGCCAAGCTCGCCCCTAGGAATGGCAAAGCCTTCTAGGACAGGTGGAGGACGATTTGGTCGTGAAGGATCATGAGGAAGATCCAGGCGTCGTGCCGAGTAATACCCTCAGTGAGGAGCTCCAAGCGATATTACACGCAGTCGAGGCACGTTTTGGTGAGGACCGTGACCAGCAAAAATCGGAACAATTACCAGCGGATTGAGTTGAGTTTTGACAATCAACTGAAAGGGACCCATTATGCGCCTCCGCTTCAAACGTCTTCCGCCGCGCCCACCGAAGCCCGAATATTTCGGGCCGCCCACACATGGCAAGAACAAGATCCACGATGCGCAAGTCGTGCCACCGGACCGCGTCGATCTTCCTTTGCCAAAATCACCCGCTGACGAAATCGCGGTGCCGGCATCGATCAATGGCAGGAGCTTGATCGATGGCAAGCTCTGAGCAGATTACAAATGTGGGTTCACTTATGACACCGACGCCCTTTACGATCTCACCCAATGATAGTGCCCAGTCCGCCGCCCGTTTGATGGCGGCAACGGGTGTCGGAATACTTCCGGTGGAAGTCCCCGGTGTCGGCGCCATCATTGGCGTTCTTACCGATCGAGATATCGTTGTGTCGGTGCTTGCCGAAGGCACGCCCCCTACTCGTGCGGTGCGCGAATTTATGGTCGTCTCGCCAGAAACCTGCACTCCTGAGGATAGCATATTGAATGCGGCGCAAAAGATGGCAGAACGCAAGATCCGCCGTCTTGTCGTTGTGAATGATCGCCATGAGGCGGTCGGGGTTCTTTCGCTATCAGACATCGCACGTGTTCATCCGGAAGTTGCGGGCATGATCCTGAGCAGATCGACCGAGCCCGCCCAGTTCGCAGTCATGGAGGTCGAAGCATGAGAGAAGAATTGGGTGTCGATCGACTTTGGGATGAAGAGATCTTCCTGGCGGATGGTGATCGGATATTTCGCGTACAGAGCACTCGCGATGCATATCTCATCTTGCGGAACCACTGGCATCACGACGACGGGCCGGCCCGACAGGCGGCTTTGGCAATATGCCATATGGGAGAACACAGCTCGCGTTCGCCCGATGACGCCCGTCGTGCGTTTATTGAGGCCGCGCGCGAAGCTCGCATTGCCGTCAACAGTTGGTCTGGGTCGTAGTAGCAGACAGTGCTCGCTGGGCCAGGTCGTTGGCCTCACCTCAGGTGGGCCGAGTGGCGGGATGTGGAGACGCAAGTCGACTTGTTATGAACTCAAACAAAGGAAAAGAAAATGAAAACGCCACGTGATGGTAAACCTGGCACCACCGATCAGTCGCCGCGGTGGGAAGGGCCAAGACAGACCCGCCCCCGCGGCTACCTTCCGGCAGTTGATGATCCGGACAGTGATCGTGATGCTGTTGGTGAAAATCTCAGCGATCCCGATCGGACCAAGCTTTCGGACGCTATGAAAACAAAAAAGGTCTGAGCTTCACTCTCAGCTGCTTAGTGCACGATCCTGCCCGCCGTACGTCAGGACATAAGACTTTGTCGTGATCGATCGCGCCGGGCTGGTAAAGCTATCTTCCCATGAGAAGCCCGTAGTTCGGCGGTCTCAAGCATTAATCTGAAGAGCCACCGACGAAGGTCCATGCCGATGCGATAGGATTTAAGTTCGGAGACGGCTCGACGTAACGTACGCTCGACCAGAAGCTTTGACCGTTGCGGATCCATCTCGAGTGTACTGGCGAACTGCCTCAGCGACGGAAGCAATCCAATCACGTCGAACTCCTTTTTGGTGCCTTCGGTCATGACCATCCTCGATCATTGCTCACACACAACGTACGAGTAATCGTGTTCGTTCCAGCGCCCTCCACCGCTAACAACATCTTCCTAATATAAAAGGCCCGTCACCAGGGATTCCCAGACAAACGTCCAGGACGTTACGTAACTCTTCGCGGCGATCAGCATCCCTTGCTCCACTCACTTTTAAAGTTCCCGCAGCCCCAGGGATCTAATTGGATGGAAAATGGTTTCCCATCTATGCGGAGCTTAGGACGATAGATGAGATTGAAGGATTTTGCTGAGAAGTTGGGCCTATCCCCAACGACTGTCAGCCGTGCGCTCGCCGGCTATCCAGAGGTGCGCGAGAAAACGCGCCAGCGCGTTTTGAAAGAGGCTAGCCGGTTTGGTTATCGTCCCAACAGCACGGCCGTCCGCCTTGCAACCGGTAAAGCAGGCGCTATAGGCATCATCTTTGACCGTTCGCTGGCCTACCAGACCGCAGAATTCATAACGGGAGTGGGACGGGCCCTTGTCGCCCGGGAGTGCGAAATGCTGATAGCCCCTGTGGCATCCGGTTCCCAGGATTCCGATATAGAAATGTGCGACAGGTTGGCGAAAGGCGGACGCGTAGACGCAGTGATATTGAGCAGTCCATTGGCGGGTGACGCGCGGATCACTTCGCTCCTCGAGCAGCGCGTTCCCTTCCTGACCTACGGCCAATTGCCGGAGTGCTCAGATCACGCTTGGTTCGATATCGACAGCGTAGGGTTGGCGAAACTCGCCACGGAACATCTGCTGGATCTCGCGCATCAACGTATCGCCCTGATAAACGGCCCACAAGAACTCGCTTTTAGTTCGCAACGCCACCGAGGATATCGGGAAGCACTCGCCGAACGGGCGCTGCCATACGATACTGAAATTGTAGCGAATGGCGACCTGACCGATGAGAACGGATTTGTCGTGGGGCGGTCCTTTTTTGAACAGCACCCGCGCCCCACGGCCGTTGTTACAGGGTCTACAACCAGCGCACTTGGCGTCTATCGCGCCGCAAAAGCTTGCGGCCTTATAGTGGGTAGAGACGTTTCGGTCGTGGCTCATGACGACAGACTCGCATATCTGCGCGCCGAACATATGTCACCTACGTTGAGTGCGACGCGTTCATCCCTGCACCGAGCCGGCATGCGTGCAGGCGAGTTAATCCTCGAACTTCTTGCCGGACGACCAGCAAACGAGATCCACGAACTGTGGCCGGCCAACTTCGTGCAGGGCCAATCAACGGCTCGCCATCACGGCCGGCGGAGTCATTAGCCAATCGCGAGAGGCAATCCGTCGGGACACTGGCGGAAATCGAGCGTCACTCAGGAACTGCCGCGGCCCAAGGAACCTCAACGCGGAACCCGCGTTTGGATGGTAGTTAAATGGCGGGACGAAATTCATGGCAAAAGCGACCAGGGCACGGGCGGAAATGGAACGAAGCAAGGGCAAGCACATTGCGCATGGGGCAGGGGATCTCCCCCGGGTTCGTGTCGATGAGTATAATTTTGAAATCAAAGACAAGAACGGCTTCATTGGCGACAGAGCCAACAAGGAAGCATTCAAGGAGATGATCGCACGCTGGCGCAAGATCGCATCCGACAACGCCCCCGACCCTCTGGGACGCAAGCAAACGGAAATGCTCTCGAAAAGGACGATCGATCGTTTCCTGACTGACGGAAAGCCGGCGGCGGCGGTGACAGTGTGGAGTGCGATCGAGGAGTTCGCCCATGAGCTCGTGTCAGTCTTGCTGCGGTACCTGGCGGAGAAAAGCTGGAGCGGTACACAGAAGGTGGTGGTGGGGGGCGGCTTCGTTTCCAGCCAAGCCGGGGCGTTGAGTATAAAGCGAGCCCAGATGATCCTGAGGAAGCAAGGTTCAGCAATGGAGCTCAATATAATTCGTCATCATCCCGACGACGCGGGGCTGATCGGAAGCGTGCACCTTTTACCTCATTGGATGCTCAAAGGGCACCAAGCGATACTCGCTGTGGACATCGGTGGAACCAATATTCGGGTTGGTGTCGTCGAACTGAACACACAAAAGGCTAAGAACTTTGCTCATGCGAAGGTTGGCAAATCGCACGTATGGCGGCACGCCGACGATGAGCCGAACCGGACCACGTGCGTTGAAAAGGTCGCCGCGATGCTCAGGCATATGGTGGAACATGCGCGAAAGAAAAAGCTCGATCTCGCTCCAGCAGTCGGCATCGCCTGTCCCGGGATCATCGAAGAAACGGGCTCGATTACCCGCGGTGCGCAAAATCTGCCGGGAGGCAACTGGGAGAGCGAAAGCTTCAACCTGCCCGAGGTCTTGCGACGTGCGGTACCGAAGATTGGAGACCAAGACAGTTTTTTCGTCATGCACAATGACGCCGTCGTACAAGGGTTGTCGCAGCTTCCCTTTCTCGATGATGCACAAAGCTGGGGCGTATTGACGATTGGAACAGGCTTGGGCAACGCGCATTTCTCCACGAAGCCTGAACTCAATAAAGTGGCCTAGGTTCCATCAGAGGTGATGCCGAGGCCCGTTATCGCTCGACGTGCCGCTCATTAGTAACTTGTCGATAGTAATGGGAAAGTCGCGGAAACGAGTCCCTGTTGCGTGAGATATCGCATTTGAAACGGCAGCGGCAACACCGATAATGCCGATCTCGCCCAGTCCTTTTGCTCCGATGGGGCTCACCTTGTTGTCATCCTCCTCGACAAAAATCACCTCAAGCCCGTCGATATCGGCATTTGTGGGCACGTGATACTCGGCCAAGTTATGGTTGACGATCCGGCCGATGCGGTGGTCGATCATCCCCTTTTCATGCAACGCCATGCCAATTCCCATCACAATGCCGCCCAGAATCTGGCTTCGAGCGGTCTTGGGATTAAGGATGCGGCCCGCGGCAATGGCGCTGACAACTCGCGTGACGCGAACAACGCCGAGATCAGCATCCACCTTGACCTCGGCAAACACGGCTGAATGGGTGTAGGCAGCAAATGTCTTGGCGAGTTTCTTGTCTGGCCCGGCTACTCCAAGTTCTTCGATGGCCGAGACGCCGACAAAGCTCATGATGTCGGACAAAGCCAGACCGAGCTGGTGATTGGTCTTGAGAACGAGGCGACCCTCGGCAATTTCGACTTCCTTGGCTGCGGCGTGTTTTAGCGGCGTGCCAGACATGACATGCGCATGCTTGAGGAGAGTTTCAATGACACGCTTTGATGCTGCCTGGACGGCAGTACCAGATGATGCAGCTGTGTAGGATCCGCCTTCGACGGCCGTCTTAGGAAGAGAAGAGTCCCCGATCTGAACGGTGACGTTGTCAATTGGAACATCGAAGCAATCAGCGGCAATCTGGCCGAGGATCGTATAGGTGCCGGTCCCGATATCGGAAGCGGCAGCCGAGACGTAGACCTTGCCATCAGAAGAAACCCGCACTTTGGCTTCAGCTGGCGACATTTTAGCTTCCCATAAGCCCGTTGCCATTCCCCAACCCACAAGGTCATTTCCCTCGCGCATCGAGCGCGGTTCTGCCGAACGCCCTGACCATCCGAAGCGTGAAGCGCCTTCATGGTAACAAGCCATCAACGCCTTGGAGGTGATTTCCTTGTCTTGGTTCTGGTCCCGATGGGCGAAATTGCGGATGCGGAAATCCAATGGGTCAGTTCCTGTGGCGAAAGCGAGTTCGTCAATTGCCACCTCAAGGGCCGTTATACCTGTTGCCGCCCCGGGCGCGCGCATATCGCCTGGAGTAGAAACGTCGAGCTTGACGATTTCATACGTAATCTTGACGTTTTCGCAATGGTAGGCGAGGCCGGACCAATTAGCGACGTTTTCCTGGTAATCTTCATGACGGGACGTCGAATGGACGGCGTGGTGCATGACCGATATCAGGTTTCCATTTCCATCGGCTGCAAGGGAGACCTGTTGGAAACTAGAGGGCCGCCAAGTCAGGTAAAACATCTCGCGGCGGCTCATCTCGACCTTGATCGATCGTTTCAGATCAAGGCTCGCCATCACAGCCAAAAAGAGTTGGTACTTCGGCCGCAATCCCTGCCCGAAAGCACCTCCTACGAAACTGTTCTTCACCGTTAATTTTTCGGACGCTAACCCGAATACATTGCAAATGTACTCGTGGGAGTTCTGCGAGCCCTGGGTTTTGTCATACACGGTCAAATCGCCGTTGCCATTTCGTATCACTGTCGTGGCGAACAGTTCCATCGGATTGTGATGTTCACCATCCATCCGGTACTCGGCGGAAATCTTGTATGGCGCGGCTGCGAAGGCAGCGTGCGCATCGCCGCGAGGCGGCGGCGGCATAGATTGCTCAGAGCGGGGCACCGGCGGCACGTAGCTTTCGTCGAGATTGCGCTCAAGATCAGTTTGCGGACGGTTGGGCAGATAGTGTACCCGCACACAGCTCGCTGCATCTCGTGCCGCCTCGTAGCTGTCGGCAACCACAAGTGCCACGGGCTGACCGTCGAAAAGTATGCGGTCATTTTCTAGCGGGCGGAAGGGATGACCGGGCAGAGCGACCTGATCCTTCCACTTGCTATTTCGGTAAGCGACCGCCGGGCGGTTTTCGTGCGTGAAGACCTTCACGACGCCGGGCATGCAGGCCGCATGGTCTATGTCGATCGAGGCAATCTTACCCGTTGCAATATTGGCGGACACCACGCATCCAAACAGCAAGCCTGTGTCAAAATATTCCGCGGCATACCGCGCCTGACCGGTTACCTTTAACGGGCCATCCACGCGTGAATGTGGCGCGCCGACCGCTTTGTTTTCGCGTAGCATGTAAAAGCCCTTTACTATCGTGTCTGTCGCGGCCCATTCCCCTGAGATTGGGACGGACGCGTCGCCGCCTCGGTCAGTGCACGCGCAATGGCACGCTTCGCCAACACTATTTTGAAATCGTTGTCACCGTATCCTTTGGCGCCGGTCAACAGCCTGTCGGCAAGACGGCGGAACGTTGCATCTTCCGCCATTTCCCCAGCGAACTCCGCCTCAACCAGAGGGTCTCGCCAAGGTTTGTGCGCCACCCCCCCGAGGGCCAGCCTCACATCAACGATGCGTCCGTCGGATAGATCAATTGCTGCGGCAACGGAGACGAGCGCAAAGGCATAGGAGAGGCGGTCACGCAGCTTCAAATAGCTGTTGTGCGCGACGAAGTGGTTAGGCTCGAGTCGGATCGCGACGACGATTTCGCCAGGTTCCAATGAGTTGTCCCGGTCTGGCTCCTGGCCGGGAAGCCGGTGGAAGTCGGCCAGCGCAATACAACGTTGGCCTTTCGGTCCTATAACCTCGACTGTCGCTCCCAGGGCGGCCAGGCCAACGCACATATCCGACGGATGAACTGCGATGCAGCTTTCGCTCGCACCAAGGATAGCGTGATTTCGATTAAAGCCGCCGCGCGCAGAGCAGCCCGAGCCGGGACGGCGCTTATTGCAAGGCGTGGCAGGATCGTAGAAGTAGTAGCAACGGGTTCGTTGCAGAAGATTACCACCGGTCGTAGCCGCGTTTCGCAATTGTGGTGATGCACCAGCCAGAATGGCGCTTGTGAGTAGGGGATAGCGATTTATCACTCGTCGATCATGGGCGAGCGCCGAATTGCTGACCAGCGCGCCGATCCTCAGCCCGCCATCGGGCAACTCTTCGATGTCTTTCAACGGCAGGCGGTTGATGTCGATGATCGCTTCTGGATGCACAACATCGTATTTCATCAAGTCAACGAGATTGGTCCCGCCCGCGAGGACGAAAGCGCGCGGATTGGCTGAAAGCGCGCGTATCGCATTCTCCACGGATTCGGGCCGGGTGTAGGAAAACGGCTTCATCGTCCGGATCCGTCCGATTTATGCCGACCATTCGACTGCAAGACTGTTTCGATGGCGTCGATGATGTTGGTATAGGCGCCGCACCGGCAGAGATTACCGCTCATCAGTTCACGGATCTCGGCGCGTGAATACGCTCGGCCTTCATTGACCAGGCTTATCGCGGAACAAATTTGCCCTGGCGTGCAGTAGCCGCATTGAAACGCATCGTGATCAAGAAAAGCCTGTTGCATCGGGTGCAAAGCATCCGGAGTGCCGAAGCCTTCGATCGTCCTTATATCAGCCCCATCCAGCGATACGGCGAGCTTAAGGCAGGAATTTATGCGTTCACCATCAATCAAGACCGTGCATGCGCCGCATTGTCCATGATCGCAGCCCTTCTTAGTGCCCGTAAGCTCGAGCGGACCGCGCAGCAGATCCAGCAGCGTAATCCATGGGGCGATTTCGACGTTTGTTGTTTGGCCGTTGACCATGAATGATACCGCGCACTTTGGTGCGTGCATCGACGAGCGTGTGATCACGGGAAACCCTTTCACTGCTGCTCTGGGCCAAACGGCAGTCGCTTAAGAATGTTCCAATAGGCCAGACGAATGTTTCCCCGTCGCGCCGATGTCAACAATCATCGGTTTTCCGCGAAAACAGCAGTATCCTAGTGATTTTCAACAAGTTCCCTTGAAAACATAGCCCTTCGCGGACTTCCGGCGGACGATTTTCCGAAGAAGCACCAAAGCGTCCGTCTCGGATGCAAAGTGGTGGCTCATCTCCTGGCCGCGCGTACCGATACGCCCCCAAGCTCGAATGAGGGAAACTTCGCCAAACAGCGTCGGCTGTATCGACAACATATAATAGCGCGCCATGTTGCGGCTTGGATCTATCCGTTGAAAGTATAGGTTGGAGCACTGCTGGGTCATGAACACAGCATCACGTGTTCAAGATTCCGCGTCCAATCAGACTTTTGAATCGGTTGGGGCGAACTGATTCACGTTGTTGATGTAAACGCCCGTTCAGAAACAACGGAGAATCTAATGCGCCGGTGCAGCGATGGAGAACGGGACCGCGGCAGCGAAACCCTTTCTTCCGGCGGAATGAATGTGTTGCGGGCGCTTACTGATCAGAATTCATACACAAACTTTGGACCTAGGAGAGCCGATGCCCGACGAAAGCGTGATCCGCGCCTGAGCGTCGCCAGATAATCTTGGATTCAAAAAGATTGTTTAGGTTGAGGAAATCAGCCTGTCCAAACGGATGCTTTTGGATCGAGCAGGTGTTCTTGGCGGTCACGATGACGGTGTCGCGGGCGGCGATGGATCCGACCTGACACAGCGACGAAGACGGACATCGCACTGGAGCGGTCCTATCGGCATCGGCAAGAAACTTGCCTCGTATGGCGATCGCAGCCGTCGTCGGATCGAGGAGATCGGGCGCCTTGATACCAGGTTGATGGTGCATATTGATCGGATTCTTCGGGAGCAGTTTGAGAGAGCGACAGCAATCCTTGAAGGGCATCTGCGTGCGTGAAGCTGGCGGCTTGGTCTTGCGTCTCGAACTCCCCGCCTGGAAGTCTTGGACCGCTTGACCAAGACAGCAGCGGTAAGGGCTGGATCTGGTATGCGATTTCGAACCTCGGGCTGGTAGGCGCACCTACGAAATCAAGATTTCTGGGTCGGCGAACAGCCGCCGCCCGTGAGAGTCCAGGACTCCGGGGAAGGGGATTCGCGTCATGCTAATCCCGGAGATCCGCCTTCTCGACGTCAGATCGCATGAGGGAGCTATGCGGTCTTCGTCGTGTTACGCCGAAATCGGTTGGTCCTGGGCCTTTCCGGTCACCCGGTCGCGCACGCTCTCCAGAATCTCGTCGGACAAGACGGGATCGTTCACCGCCCGGGACATGACGAGAGCGCCGACGAAGCTTGCGACATCCGCGATCGCTTGGCTGCGGTCAGGCTTGAAACCACTCTCCGTCTGCCAGTTCTCCATATGGGCGATCAACCCGCGGATATGATCTGTCACCGGGCCTCGCTCCGCCTCCGGCAGTCTTGCGAGCTCCGGCCCAAGAGCGGCCACGGTGCATCCCGCTCCAACGGCGGCGCGATGCTCTGGTGAAAGATAGGATTTCGCGAAATCGTCCAACGATCCACTGAGGGCATCGGCGCCCAGCATGTTCTGCATCGCATGGGCCAGCGCTTGCTCTGCAAGATCGCTCTTGGATTTGAAGTGGCCGTAGAAGCCGCCATGGGTGAGGCCGGCCCCTTTCATGACGGCATCGACACCGACGGCATGGATGCCATTCTCGCGAAACAGCTTTGCTGCCGTATCGAGAATCCGCTGCCGGTTATCCTTTGCCTGTTCCTTGGTCGGACGCATGCGCAACTCCTTTCGGAAAATACCCTTGACAATTTATATGACGACCGTCATTTAAATGCAATGCATGACGATCGTCATTTAAATAAACAAACCCGGCGGAAACGCTTTTTAGAAGGATGAAGCACATGAGCATGCGTTATAGAGTTTTCGGCCGCACCGGCCTTCGCGTTTCGTCGTTGGCGCTGGGCACCGGCAATTTCGGCACCGGCTGGGGCTACGGCGCGGACCGAGAGACTGCGAAGCAGATATTCGAGGGTTACCGCACCGCCGGCGGCAATTTCATCGATACGGCCGACCAGTATCAGTTCGGCCACTCGGAAACGCTGACCGGCGAATTCATCACTAGCGAGCGCGACGATATCGTGCTCGCTACAAAGTTCTCGCTGGGCGATGCGCCGACCAGCGGCTTGCAGCGCACTGGCAACAGCCGCAAGGCGATGATTCAATCCGTGGAAGCCAGCCTGAAGCGCCTGAACACCGATCGCATCGATCTTCTCTGGGTGCATATGCCGGATGCCGTCACCCCGATCGACGAAATCGTCCGCGGCCTTGATGACCTCTCCCGTTCCGGCAAGATCCTCTATTCCGGCCTGTCGGACTTCCCAGCCTGGCGCGTCGCCACCGCCGCCACCTTGGCAGACCTGCGCGGCTGGTCGCCGATCTCGGCGCTGCAGATCGAATACAGCCTCGTGGAACGCACCGTCGAGCGCGAGCTGATCCCCATGGCCAATGCCTTTGGACTGGGCACCGTTAGCTGGTCACCGCTTGGCGGTGGTCTCCTCACCGGAAAATATCGCAAGGGCGAGACGGGCAGGGCGCAAGGGCTCGGCGCGGTCATCCATGGTGAAAGCGACGATCGCAAGACGGCAACCGTTGACGTGGTTCTGGCGATTGCCGAGGAAACCGGACTTCCTGCCGGTCAGATCGCCATCGCCTGGGTACTAGCCAAAGGCTCAACGCTGCCGATCATCGGTCCGCGCACCAAGGAGCAGCTCGACGACAATCTTTCAGCACTCAATGTTCGCCTGACCGAAGAGCAGATCGCCCGCCTCGATACCGCCAGCGCCATCCCGCTCGGCTTCCCCTACGATATCGTTACCGGCAGTCGCGGTCGTCTGGCGGGCGGCAAGGAGGATGTGATGGACTGGCCGGCCGCTGCGGTGAAGTGAGGCCGTTGATCGGCCGAATTTTCCATCCGTCATGCTCGGCCCGGGGCGAAGCTTCCGTTTTCGCGGGGTGAGTCCTCGGCTCACCACCCGGGGATGACGGAGTGGCTCCCGGACAGAAGCCCAATGTCGCCGCGACGATGTCGAAGCAGCCCTCCATGGACGTGTTCTTTCGACGTCGGCAAGGCTTTGCCGTTGTCGCCCTGGGACTAGGGAAGCGTAAGACTGGGACAGTGAACGACGGGCGTCAAGCTTGGCGAGAGGTGTTCGCGCCAGGAGTGCGGTTGTTACCGTTCTATGTCATGTTATTTCATTACATAAAATCAGATAAGAGTAATTATGGAACTTGGTTGTGTTCTTCCATGGGTTCCTTTTTGCATACCGCGCATTTCAGTTCTCCCGAATAGGTTTTCTGGCTTTTCCGAACCCAAGGATGATCTGGCAGGTTTGGGCCACGACTATTTCGCCCTTTCCGCGCAAGTAGGGACCGCCGATTTTAGTCCCGCCATCTGCAGCCAAGGAAACTCCCGTGTTCGAACTACCGTTCGGCCGCGTCGGCATCGCTATCTGCTACGATGGCTGGTTTCCTAAAACGTTCCGCTCGCTTGCGCTGGCTTGCGCCGAACTCGTTTGCGTTCCCACGAACTGGGTGCCGATGGCGGGGCCGAGAGCGTCGCCGCGCCAGTGGCGAACATTCTCCATAAAGCGGCTGCCCATACGAACGGCCTCTTCATCGCCTGCGCTGACCGGGCGGGAACGGAACGCGGACAGCGTTTTATCGGGCACAGCCTGATCATAAGGATGGCTGACCAGCGCCCTGCCCGGCAAGCGCCGATCGCCAGGAATTCCTCGTTGCGAAAATCGATCTGTGGAGCGTCGCCGGGACCCGGGCGCTCACCGTTTCAACCATCTGCTCGGCGATAGCCGCGCGGTGGAAGGAAGTAAACGTCGCCAGTGTGCTCTTCTGGTGGACTATCGTCCAATTCGACGTGGCCTATTCGCATCGAAGCCGTCCCAACCGAGCGCAGGATTACCCCTCGATCGCGGCAGACTGGCGTACGTGGCCGCCGGGTCATGTGTTACCCGCGAGCATGACGACGAACAACGCGCCGATCCCAACCGCACGGTTTTGGTGCGGTGAGCGGCCCGTCATTCGCCGTCGTCTCCGGTGCAGTGCGTCTAACCTACGGTGAGCGTAAGTCCCCTACGCAACGTTGCCGGCATCCGCCTAGAAGCTGGCTCCTTCCAATTTCGCGATCAGCATATCGCGGTCCTCTCCGGACTTCAGCCGTACCGTCAAGGCCGTGCTCTTGACAGGCACCTGGGGCGGTAGGGACACGGCAACGCCCGGAACGTTCTTGGCTGCCCATTGCCTGAAGCGGGGCAGCTTGTTCGGGCCGCTGATGGGGAAAGTGTGGCTGTATCTGAAGCTCATTGCGGGTTCTTTCTCAAAATGGGCAACGGCCGGCACGCGAATCGTCAGCGTTGCTCCGCAGGGTTCGATCTGGGATTGGACAAATTCCTGGCGCCCCTCTTGCCGTCGCAGGTAGCGGCGCCAGGCGGTCAGCGTCTGGCGTTGACCCTGCGGATGGGAAATGCGGTGCGCCGCCGATCGCGCCGGGGGAAGATCGTTGAAGACATCCGTGTTTCCTCAGCTCCTTATCTTGCTCGGCCCAGCGCGTGCAAGATGACGGCTGGCGGGCCGGTCGGAGGGCTCCAGGCGCTCCGGCGCGGTCGCCAGCGCCCTGACGAAGGCGGAAAGCTCGATGTCATCGAGCCTGTCCGCAGCCGCCTCAACGGAGAACCAACGCCGCTGCCTCTGATCTTTTTCTCGCCAGTGGGTCAGAGTGCCTCGTACATTCATGCCGAACACGGCGACGCGGCAGGGGATCTCCGAGCCGTCGTCCAATGCCTTCATGTATCGATAGGTGGTGACCGGTGAAGGCCACATGTCACCAATGATCCCGGCCTCCTCGAAGGCCTCCCGCGCCGCTGCGACAAGGAGCGGGTATCCTTTCATCGGCCATCCCTTGGGCACGATCCATCGCCCCCGCCTGCGTGACGTTATGAGTAAGACCTTCGGCGCGCCGTCGCGCCGAATGCGCCAGGGCAAGACCCCAACCTGCTGCAATTCGTCGATGCCGCTGGCCCTCAATGCATGATCGTCGATTTTTGTGTTGTGGCTCATCGTCGGCATCCCTCCTCAAGAAAGGTGGTTGCAACACAAAGCGGACGCCGGTTGTGACCGACGGAAAAAGCGCGGCGGGCGGCCAAGCTAAGAATTGGCGTCTTGCACCATGGGCAGCGGGCCGCGGCAACGGGAAGATGGCGATTGCAGGTGACGCAGATCGGGCGAGATCGTAAGTGGGACATGGATACGCTCCATTAACGCGCCGTGTGTTCGGCACAAATAGAACCGCACTGTTCTTGATCATGTGTTCCCGGAGCGGCGGGTCTGTGGCGGCGTTACAGAGTCAAGGCTGCCTGCTCCGGGAGGGGGAGCATGCTTGATCGGTAAGACTCAAAATCTTGACAGACGTATCCATACACATGCCCTGCATTTAGACAGCGCATGCAGCAATTTCAAGGGTAAGCTCCTTTCAACGCCTCCGTTTCCGGAACGCCGCGGAAGCCGCCCGCAGAGCCGCATGGGCAATATTCAGGTGCGCGTTAATTCTCATCATTTGTTGCTCGATGAGGTGACGGGCCTTGACGTCACCACCCGGGCCGGATCATCCAGCTTCTTTCCGATATCAGAGCCCGCATGGGCATGGCGATGCTCTCCGTCACCATCATCTCGCGCTGCTCGCTCAAATCGCCGATCGCGTCATGTATACCGGCCTCTCGTCGAAGTCGCCCTGCTTGACACTTACGGTAAGGCATCGGTGGCGACCGACTTGTCGGGATCATCCGAGCCCGCTCTGAGGGTCGCCCTGCGATGGTTTTCGCTGCGTTATCTTACGCTTTTTCACGCGTTCGACCTTCCCTATCGCGGCTGGATCGATGACAGAATGGCTAGCCCGTCACAACTCCGGCCCCCGAGGTCCGTGTCGGCTGGCGCGCGGCGTGCTCGAATTACCGGTCGTGTAGCCAGCGTCCAAAGGCCGCATCTCGACAAATTGAATCCAATGCCTCAAGTGACCACATGGGAATCATGACTACTTCACGTCGACACAAGAAATACTTGGTTCTCTCAGCGTCCCTGCTGACGCGCTCGTAGCCCCGAGCGGCTCGAACGCACCCGTTCGCCGTTTCGGGGATCCCTCTCAAATAAACGATCTGGCCACGGCTACTCGCGCTCGGCGCTCAGCGCCGTTGCGTCTGCATGCCCGTTCGCCGCTTCGCTTCCGCGACCACGCGAGCGGGCCGATCATTGCTGCGAAGGGCAACAATGTCCGCATACGAACACTCATCACCCCAAGACCGCCAGGATCCGACGCTGCGCAATTTCAGCGTGACGAAACTTCTTCTACGTACCCTGCAACGCCGGCAGCGGAGGCGGGCGACCGCCGCGCTTCACAACCTCGACGACAGGCTGCTCGAGGACATTGGTATAACGAGGAACGATATCCCGCGGATCGTCGAAAGGCTCCTCAGCTACAGAGCAGAAACCGCACTCTTTGGAACTACAAGATATGCCGCTGATAAGGTTTTGAGGCCGCCTTGCGAAGCTTCCGGGAGGTCAAAACGGGCCATTGGGACGAAGGAACTCGGAAGACACCGAACGGCAAATAACGCCAACTGGAAGCCTTCGATGAAGACAAAACGTCGACTGCTGGGAATGCCTCGTTGACTCTACTCTTCTCCGAACTCCAGCGGCATATCGCGGCTTCGTGCAGAATACTTAGATGCGAATCCGATCCGCCGCCACTATGCAGGCGGTGATGTAACGCGCGAGCAACGATGTATTGCGCCGATGGACGAAATAACGGCTTACGACATGTCGGAGCATCGCAGATATTTATAGGTGCAACTCTAAACTGTATTCAGGCAAAATATTGAATCTATGCCCGATCCATTGAAAGATTCTCACTTTGCTAACCATTTTGCATCACGTTCCCTTAGCCACCCGACGATGATCTCGGGAATTGCACTTGTGTGCGACATGACTTCATCACGTCAGAAATGAATTCGGCGCGCCAGAAGAGACATGTCCACGTTGAGAAATGTCCATCATGAGAATCAAGAACCAATTCATCATCCTGGCATCCGCCACCGGTATCGCTATTACGGGCCTGGTCGGTAGCCTGTGGGGATACGACGGCGCTGCCACGGATGTGACAAAGGCCTACGACCAGAAGTACCGATCTTATCTGCTTGCCGATAATTTGCGCCAGTCGTCCGACGACCTCACTCGTTTGGTGCGGACATATGCCGAAACCGGCGACGTTTCTTTCAAGGAACAATACAATGCCGTCGTAGAGATCAGAAACGGTACACGACCGCGCCCGGAAGACTATCACCGGATCTATTGGGACTTCGTCGCAAGCGGAGAGACCAAGCCTCGGCCCGATGGTGTCGCCGTTTCCCTAAACGACCTCATGAAGCAGGCCGGCTTCACGGACGAGGAATTCTCGCTCCTTGACGAGGCCGGCAAGCGCTCCGACGGGCTGATCAAGCTGGAAACAGAGGCGATGGATCTCGTGGACAATGCCGCGACGAAGGGGCCGGAGTCCCAGCGCAAGGCGACGCAGATGCTCAACTCGCCGGACTACCATCGCTACAAGGCCGAGATCATGAAGCCGGTCGATACCTTCTTCGTCAAACTCGAAGCGCGCACCCAGGCGGCGGTGGATGAGGCGAACGCGCGTGCCTCATTCTACTGGAGCCTTACGATCGCTGCCATGTCCGCTCTCGTTTTGATGCTGGCCATTATCGGTCTCGTGACCTTCAAGCGGATCATTGGCGGCATGTACAAACTCGGTGCGTCGATGGGCCTCGTCGCAGGTGGGCAGTTGGACGCCCAGATCGATCTTGCAAAGAACGATGACGAGATCGGCGACATGGGCAAGGCGCTGGAAGTTTTCCGGCAAGGCGCGATCGCCAACAGACGGTTGGAGAATGAGGCGGAAGAAAATCGCAGGCGTGCTGAGGTCGAGCGGATTGCGACGCAGGAAAAGGCCGAAGCCGATGCAGCCGAACGCCTCCGCGTTGCGACCTCCGGACTTGCCGCCGGCCTGAAGCGCCTTGCCTCCGGCGACCTCGCTTTCCAGCTCAACGAGGCCTTCGCGCAGGATTTCGAAGCCTTGCGCCGCGACTTCAACCATTCTGTCTCCCAGCTCGGCACGACGATGTCCGAAATATCGAACTCGATCTCTGGGCTTGATACCGGCACCCGCGAGATCGCCGACGGTACGGACGACCTATCAAAGCGCACCGAGCAGCAAGCGGCCTCGCTCGAGGAAACGGCCGCAGCCCTTGACGAGATCACTGTCAACGTCGCCAATTCCAGCAAGCGCACCGAAGAAGCCAAGAATGTCGCGAGCCGCGCCAATCAATCGGCTGCTGAATCTGCGCAAGTTGTCTCACATGCTGAAGAGGCCATGCGCAAGATCGAGGAAAGCTCACAACAGATTTCCAACATCATCGGCGTCATCGACGAGATTGCTTTTCAGACCAATCTCTTGGCACTGAACGCCGGGGTGGAGGCCGCACGGGCGGGCGACGCCGGCAAGGGTTTTGCCGTTGTAGCCCAGGAAGTGCGGGAGCTAGCCCAACGGTCCGCCCAAGCGGCCAAGGAAATCAAGGGGCTCATCCATAACTCGTCTACAGAAGTCGGAAACGGAGTGAAACTGGTTCGCGATGCCGGTTCGGCATTGAAAACCATCAGCGGCTTCATCGTCGAAATCAATGCGCACATGGAATCGATCGCCACATCTGCGAAAGAACAGTCAGTGGGGCTCGCCGAGGTTAACACGGCTGTCAATTCGATGGACCAGACGACGCAGCAGAATGCGGCAATGGTGGAACAATCGAACGCGGCGTCAAACACACTTGCCTCGGAAGCCGTCAGGCTGCGGGAACTGGTCAGCCAGTTCAGGCTCGAAGGCATGACCGCAACGCATCCCGGCTCACCGCGCGTTGCCCGTAGTGCTGATTCCGCAGTTGCCTCCCCTGCCCGCTCCCTCAGCCGTAAGGTCGCATCCGCATTCAGCGGCAATGCGGCGCTGGCAACCAGCCACTGGGAAGAGTACTGAGAGGTTGATATTTAGCATTTCGTCTTGGACGCGCTCGCGACAACGGAGCGCGTCCAACGATGGCCTTTACACGCACAAGGCTCGCCACCATCGTAGCTCTCTCTATTTCGTAAAAAGCGAGGAGATCAACCCGCAGGGACAACCGCGCTGCCTGCTCGACTCACGGATCCTTGTCTCAGCCGATCGCTACTTTAATCAACGCATCGCGCCGGCATCGAGGCAGCCATGACCGAGATCAAGGGTGAAACTTTCAAACAAGGCTTTAACTTCTCTTCACGCAAAGGAACGTGGCCGATCAATCCAATAGGCCTTTGATCGTCGCGACAGGCAAAAACATGCGCATCGGCATCGATGGCAGCGACTGGAAGCCATACCAAGCGTAGAGTTCGACGCGACGCTTCGTCTTTTCCTCATTGCCACATTCGAGGACGTCAAGGAGAACAACGGCGATCCCGATCTGGTCGGCAATGCGGGCGATCCGTTTGAGACAATCGGCAAGGAGATCGCCACCGTAACCGCCACTCCTACAGCGCTCATCGCGCCCCACCATCGAGATATAGGCTGCAGGAATGCTTCCATGCCCAGGCCGCGAACGGGCATATTTCTCCGGCAGGTCGCGAAAGCTGATTGAATGACTATTGATTGCGTAAGAACCGATGACAGTCGTGCCGTCCTCCTCGGTCATCACATAGACCCGAAGATTGCCGGCTCTCGACAGTTTGTTGGCCGTCTTTTTGAAGAAGTTGTCGACTTGAGGGATACCGCAGGAAAAAGCCGCTCGATCATGCCTATTCGGATCGAGCAGCTCGATAACGCGTTTCGACGCTCTGGAATCTGCCATTATTTGGAATCTACGATGTTGCCGTGACGCTTGAACGCCTCCTTCAAACTATCAGCCGGCGCTGGCGGATTGTCGAGCGCGTCGAAAAACACCTGATGATCGGCCGGCTGCAAGATCGTTGTCTCATGCGCAGCGATCGTTGCAATGGCGGATTGATATGCGGCATTGATCGTAAAGGCGGAATCGTCGAGACCGGACAGTGCAGCGGCCCGCTGGATCGTCCTCTTAACGCGTTCCTTCGTACGGAAATTCATTCGAGCGCTGTTCGGCTCATTGATTTCGGTCGTGATATCCTTGATCGCGCCCATCATCGCCTCCTGCTATGAAGCGTGCATGTACTCTTAATGGGCGTACACGTCAATATAATCCGCCAAATGTACGTCAGCTAAACATACAATGAGGTCGATCGCAATACAGTTTGTAAAGCATCAGGGCGCGACGACCACGAGCGCGAAGAACGCCGCTCTCGTCAAAAGCTTCGGTGCGGATGTGGTGATGACTACACCAGCCAGACTTTGAGAAAGTTCTCTTGAACTACGACGTCGTGCTGAATAGCGAGATCCGAAGATACTTGCGAAATCCTAAACGTTCTGAAACCAGACGGCCACCTCGTTTCGATTTGAAGCCCCGCCGGATGCGGCATTCGAACGGGTTTCCAACGCCTCAGGAAGATACCCAATGCCAATCTGCGCAAGTGCCGAGTATTGGCGTCATAAGCTTTATGTGGGCATCGACTCGTTCCAGCACTTTTTCAGGCAGGAAGCTCAGAGTACAACATCGAGTGTCCGACATCTGGGACAACAATCGATAAACTGCGACTAGCGGCGGCGCACTCACAGGCCGAACAGATATTGCCAAATTGACACCCGTCCCCGGATAGTCCGAGGGCGAGGTTAGCTGGCTTTTTTCAATCCCGCGACCTTTCTAAGGTCGTCGTTCAATCGACTTTGCNCGGTCATTCATCTCGCCCCAATCGATAAACTGCGACTTGCGGCGGCGCGCTCACAGGCCGAACAGATATCGCCAAATTGACACCCGTCCCCGGATAGTCCGAGGGCGAGGTTAGCTGGCTTTTTTCAATCCCGCGACCTTTCTAAGGTCGTCGTTCAATCGACTTTGCCAGCCCTTGCCGCAGTTGCGCTTGTAGTGCTCGATGATGTCGGGGTCCAACCGAATGGATATCTGTTGCCGAGGTTTTTCGATAGCCGGGCGCCCTCTAGACCTCTTGATGCTTTCAGCCAGGTCAGGGAAAGCTTCCGCAAACGGCCTTGCTTGAGCTAACTGATCATCTGTTGCCTCTGGCGCGTCGGGGTCACTGGCTATCTTACGTTGGATTTCAGCCTCTTCTTTATCGGAGAGGTAGCGAACCTTGYGGGGTTGGTTGGTCATAGTAGGTTCCTTTCCTTCTGGCTGGCGTCACGCATGGAAATGATGGAAATGCCTTCGGTTCCAAGGTGGGCGAACACGACTGCGATAACGCCGTTGCGCAGGACGCCGATTGCCATGAAGCGGCCTTCCTTTGCCGGGATCACGAGAGACGACATGAAGAACTCGCCGTCCAGATCGTCAAANGATAACGCCGTTGCGCAGGACGCCGATTGCCATGAAGCGGCCTTCCTTTGCCGGGATCACGAGAGACGACATGAAGAACTCGCCGTCCAGATCGTCAAATTCATAGCCGTGCTTGGCATTAATGCAAGAATAAACGTGATACGTTTAATCGAGGAGATGAACCACAATTTCGCATCCGACGCTAAGGCCGCTCGACTCTTGAATTACGACGTCGTGCTGAATAGCGACGATCCGAAGATGCTTGCGAAAGCTTTAAATGTTCTGAAACCAGACGGCCACCTCGTTTCGATTTGAGGCCCCGCCGGATGCGGCATTCGAACGGGTTTCCAACGCCTCAGGAAGATACCCAATGCTAATCTGCGCAAGTGCCGAGTATTGGCGTCATAAGCTTTATGTGGGCATCGACTCGTTCCAGCACTTTTTCAGGAATAACGGCACGTTCAGGCAGGGACCACCAAAGCCGGTTTACACATTCAACCGTCTCGGTCACCGCTTTGAGCACAGCAGCTTCCGGCAGACGTGAACGGTTAGCGAAGGCCTTCCACCGTTGTGCATTCATTGCCTTGAAGGAGCGGTCGCCGGCAAGCGACAGCGCCATAGCATCAGCCGGAATATAGGGAACCGTCGAGAGCACGTCGTAGACCGGTGCAAGTGCCGGCTTGTCGCCTGCGCCGCGATAAATCAGCGACCAATTTTTGAGGTGCATGTCACCATTGCCAGTGATGGCGGCCAAAGCCAACCGTCGGACGAATTCCAGCGCGGCCGAAGAGGAAACCGCAACGCCGAGTGCAGCGGCGATATCGTGATAGGCCGCGCCTTCGTATTTGCGCGAAGGATAGATGCCGAACACCTGAGCAAAATCCTCGATATGGATCCGCTCACCATCCACGCCGCGATCGAAGCGTTTGACGAGCAAGACTTTCCCGTCGGACAGCGTATTGAATTCCTCCGGAATACCCGCGAATTCCGATTGTTCGACAAGCTCACGTTCCGGCACAACCATGCCGATCGCATCGGCCAGAGCTAGATTGGCATATTCGTTCTCCGAGACGCCCGGAAACGAAGTCGAAGGAAACTTGGCGATATAAGCCCCCTGCTCATCCCCGAGCGGGATGGTCAGGCCCCCACACTTGCCCGTGTTCTTGATGACGGAAAGTTTCATCTGCACACCCGCGAGCGAAAACCGGGCCTTCGGTTCGGGACGTGACAGAGCGTCGGCATTAGCAACCACTCCTTCGCTTGGTACGACGCGGACAGCACCTGGTAAATCCGACCCGAGGGCCACAAGCAGATCGAAATCGTTCCCAGCGCGAACACTGCCTGCGTGGTGCTTCTCCATCGCCTCGCGCAGTTTGTCCTCGGGAAGAAGATTGGCAAAAAATGCGGGCAAAGCTCTAGCTACAGGTTTTGGATCCTTGCGCAATCCTCCGGTTGCCGAGCGAAAAGACAGACTGAGCACAGGGAAACCACCCGTAGCGCGATAGCTGTTCTCGAAGCTGAACGCGTTGAAATCGCCGGGTGTCCTGACGATCGTGCCGACCTTCAGATTGTTCAACAACACCTCAAGCGATGAGACCGATTTGGGATTTAGAGACGTATTAGACATCAGTGTCACCGTCGGGACGGGACATGAAGGCGGGCAAATCGTCGTCGTCATTCGGTCGTAGCAACGCATCAACGGCTGGGACCATCGCCTGAGGGATAAGCATAATTTCGAGACCGAGGGCGCGAGCAATGTTGATCAGCGTCGTCGTACGGGCCGCGGCGCTCCCCGTCTCGATTTCGCGATACCGAGGACGCGATATGCCTGCCATGCCGGCAACTTGCTCTTGTGTGAGCCCCAAGCTTTTACGCTTCGTCTTTAACAATCGCCCGATTTGAAGTAGAGCCTCTGATCTCATAATTGATACCTAAACCTATCATTACCTTTGAAATGATACGTATAAATATCTAACTCCACAGTCAAGAGGAATGATATGTATGGGAACCTTTGCAGAGAAGTGATCCGTTTACGGATCGTCTTTCTCAGCGATTAGGCAGTTCCCAGATCGAGCGCGCGGCTCCAGCGGCGCGGAGAAGAGGTGTGAGGAACATCGCCCGAGTATGGACGTTCAACTGAAATCGGAAACTTGTGTTCCTGGTCGAGACCTGGCGTCCACCGTTGTGGGAACAAAACTCTGGAGATTGAAAATGAAAGAGGCCAAAAAACCAACGCCCGCAGGCGAAGAGTCGGCCAAAGGCTTGAAAGAGAGCGCTGAAAAGGAGGAGAGACGGGTGGAACGCCAGAAAGGAAGCCCGCTGGCAAAGGGAGAGGACCGATTTGAGGAGCGTTCCAGAAGCTCTGACGGTAAGAGCGCTGGAGACAAACAAAGACCCTGAAGTCGATGCCGAAACATGAAATTCCAAAAGCGCCGCTACGCGCACCTGTGAGGCGCCGGGAAACTCTCGGTCGGCTGGAGATGTCGCTGTCGCTGAAACCATTCATCATCACGGAAAGCGGCGCACGCAAAACTCGAAATCGTGGGTAGTGACGCATTCGACGCTTAGATTAAGTCTGCGAGACGAGTGAATTGACATGCTCTTCGAGTGTGACTTTCCCACGGATCGGCTCGTTAGGCAGTTCGGCACCGTCAATCGTCGCCATGGTCATGCGGGCATAGGAGCGGGCGGCGGCCTCGGAAAACCCCTGCTCTCGGAAGCTCTTTTCGATCCGTTGACGGGCTATCCCTTGTAGTGCGACAGGAAGACCAAGCGCGTTTGAGAAGGCTTGCGCCACTTCCGTAAAAGTGTATCTGCGGGGGCCCTCGACATACTTAATACCGACGTCATTGTTGGTGCTTGAAAGTCGTATCGCCGCTACCTCGGCGAGGTCCGCAGGAGAGACCATCGGCAACACAAGATCTCCAGGGAAAGGCGACGACAGATGTCCCTCTTTAGCTGTCTCCAGCAGATTATCCAGATTGGTGAAGTAATAGGCCGCCCGGTTTATCGCAGTCGGTACCCCAGTTCCTTGCACAAGCTGCTCAAATTCGTAAAGGACGGACAAGTCACCAATGCCGTCGCCAGCCTGAGCGCCATAAGAGGATGCAACGACGACCTTCTCCAGGTCTGATCCTCCGACAGCTCTCGCGATGCTTCGAGCGGTTTTGAGTTCCTCGCTGTTGGTATCGGAGGCTGGGCTTGCCGGCGGATTGAGAAGGAAAGCGCGTTTTGCCTGCCTGAAAACCGCGTGAAGCCGATCCTCATTTGCCACGTCAGCGATAACTACTTCGACGTTGTTTCCTTGGATAGTTTTCGCCTTTTCCGGATCATGAGCAATGGCGGTAACGTGCTCGCCTGACGAACCGAGAGCCGCGACAACGCTCGAACCGACATGTCCGGTGGCTCCCAGGACGACGTACATGTTTATCTTCCTCTTAAGCTAAAAATGCTGCCCTCGGGGAAGCCCGTCGGCAACGCAAGACTCGATTCGCTGCGTCACTCAGCGCTGCGATCCGCTTCATCGAAGTGTTGACTTCAGCCTCGTTCCACGAATTTGTTGAAACGGCTGAGGTTGCCATCGCTTGTCTTATCTTGGTAGAGGAAGGCGAGCTTTGCCTCGTCGAAAATCCTGAAGAATTCCTCCCACTCGACTTCTTCAAAAGCCTCCTCTTTTTCTCCGAAATCGATACGAAGCACGCCGCCCTTTCCTTCCGTGCGGATGACGGAAGGGGTTCCACGGCGTTTTTCAACCCATGATCGGATCGTGTCGTGATCAGTAGTACTTTCTGAACTGCTCATAATCACTTCCTCCCTGGATCGTTCCCATAGTGACCTTGGCGTTGTCGCCCATGTCCGTCCGGACATGGCTGACTGCGGCCGCAGCCATTTTAATGTAGCTAACGATCGTGCCCGGACTGTCCCAGTATTCGGCGAAATCAGGGGTGACCTTGAGGACACGGATCGACGGATCGTCTGCGCTATCCCACCAAGCCTTGGCAGGCGTGGCCCACAGGTCGCGAATTTTTGATCGATCATTTAGCACTTCAACGGCGCCGGAAATCGAAACGTATTTCTGCCCCTTGGATTCTGCGAGAGCGAGGCAGACGGAGCGATTTGTCTCGATCTCGTCATCCTTGTGACTTGCGACGTCCGTGAGGAAATAAAAAGCATTTTCGCTCGCCTGTGGATGTGCAGACATTGGTCGGGAGCGAATGCTGCAGCCGACCTGGGTAGCAAGCATGCAGAATCCGATCTTCTCAGCAAGGTTCCAGACTTTTGCCTGCTCATCTTTGTCACGTGTCATAGAAACTCTCCTCTAGAGGTCTGCCGTTCCGTAGGCCACGCACGGTCTTGGCTATCACGACACCTATGTCCTCAGCCGCAAACTAGCGGCGAGCGACCATTAAAATTGTCGCCATCGCGCACCCTGACTGGCTTTGCCTCAGACTTCGTTTCATGGGACACAGCGGACCGGCCCGGCGCCGGAGACGACAAACGGAAAAACCGTTTGTCCGTCGAAAGGTTCCCAATGAACAGCGGTTCTGGCGCGGCAAGGTTTGCCGATGCGCTTCAATCAGTCGTCCTCGCTCTGCCAGAGTGGCTGCAAGGAGCTTACCGCGAGCGCTCTGCATATCGTGCTGAGATCAAAAGACGATCCTTAACGGCTCCTGCTCACGGAGCCCTCTTACGGACTGCTAAAGAACCGGGTCAGCGGCTGCCTACCACTGGGCGACACAAAAGCGGTCGAGAACCGCGGCATTCATCTCGACAGCAGGCGGAGAAGCTGGGGGCACATTGGGCGACAGCACAGAGCAGCTAGTTCTATCATAGCATCGCACACTTGCATCCCACCCGCCCGCCTTGCGGCGGTAGGTGGGCTTATGTGGTGATCACTTGAATCTTTGGAGCATTTTCTGCATCATGAGATTCTCGGAATGGAGCTTTTCAGCTAGCAATCTCTTCAGCCGCACATTCTCGTGTTCAAGTTTATCTAGCTCAACACGGGAGGCAGAATCGAGACCAACTTCAGTGGACGCGTTGTGATTGAGGCGCGGCAGATTATCCAATACCTCTGCCGCCTGCTCTCCAAGAGCCGCCTGTTTTTGGGGCGGTGACGTTCTTATTTTCCGGGGCAGTTTAATTTTGCGGTCGTCCGGTGTGATGGCCTCTCCTTCAAGCTCTTTTGCGCTTGCGGTTAGATCCCCAGTGAACACGGGCAATGAACTTACGGTATTGTCAGCTGGCGAGCTGGCCTCGACGAAAGGCTCGTCCAGATGTGATGCATGAGGCAAGAGAACTTCCACCTCGCGAGCAAGCGACTTAAAATCGGTACCACCCCAAATCGACGTAGGCTGGGGCTTTGGGCGCCGCCGAGACGATTTGAACTCCACGACGAAACTTCTCTTACTTGGCTTCATATGAGCCTTCACTCCGCAACGAACTAGCAACGAGAATTAGCGACCCGAAAGGAGCACCCATCGCCGAGTGCGGTTCGCTACGAACTGATCCTTATGATCGAACAAGTGGAACAGCGCCCCATGAGAACACCGACGCTTCCCGACCGGAGCGGCGTTGTGACGCCGCCGCCCATGAGCCTAGTGTCTAGTCCAAACCAAGCCGTTTGCGCAACACGGCATTTTCCGAGCGCAGCTTTTCAGCCAGGTTCTTGCGAAGTCGCAAGTTCTCTTCTTCAAGCTTCACCAAATCTTCCAGATCGTCGGGCAGAGCCTCAATACTCGGCTGCATTACGACCTGGGCACCGGCGGCCTTTTTCCAGTTGTAATAGGTCTGTTCGCCAATACCAACATCCTTTACAGCATCCTTGAGCGTGGTTTTGCGTTCGCGCATCAAGGTCTCAATCCGATTGAGCTTTGCTGTTTTCTCCTCCTGCGAGTGCCTGACAGACCTGCCTGCGGGAGCCTTGGCTGGGGATGCCTTGTCCTGGCTTTTAGATGCCGCGGGCTTCCGTGTCATTTTATCGCTGATTGTTTCGCCGTGAACTGCGGGTTGCTCGATATTACTCTCATCCACCATGTTATTCTCCCATATTGGACTATTCGCTTTTCCCGCGTAGAGCCTCAGGGCGTCAATGTCCAGACGTGCATCCACGCATTATCGTCAGCTACGGAGTGAGAGGTTTGGAATATCCAAGCCGATGGTACACGTCAAGCGGAGCACCCTGTCGATATTCAGTGTCCAGATCCAGCAATATCAGTACCGGCCGGAGAACTGGTACGGGCCGAGGAAGCACAGCCAATCCGCTGTTATTATGATATACTTTTGCAGCCGTCAGTCCACTGATAAGGAGGCTGCGATCCGGGATGTTGCGGGAAAAGCCAAGCAGGGGAGCCCGGGCGAATTGAAGTTCCTGCAGGGCGTTTTCGATCGGGTATGCATGTGGTGTGACGTTGCGCGCCCTAGCGAGCGAGCGGACCGTTTAGCTCGCTTCATCATGGATGAATTCCACGGAACCAACGACGAGGTGACGCTGCTTGCACACACTATATGGTGTGAGGCGCGGCAGTCTAGAACCCGGCATAGACGGGGGAAACTGAAGGTGTCAGCTTGAGACGCACGGGCAAAATTTCTTGCCAAATGCTGGAACCTTCTTCAGCGATCGCTATTGGAACTGTCGTCAGCAAAGTCTGACATTGCACCTTGTGAGCCCGGCTCCTCCGATTTTTTGTAAGCGGAGGGGCCACTTCTTCGCGCCAATCTCGCCGGCGCACCTGATTAATTGTACAGCTCCTTTCCACCCACGAGGCAATCTCTCGGGCAAACGGTTTTTGCCTTTCGGTCCGCGGATTGATCATCACCAAGGATGCGAACCCCATCGCAGCACTCGCCGACCACCCGAAAGCCTTCCGAGCGCTTCCCTCTGTATTCGTCAGCTTAGAATTGGGCTACAGCGCCGTCATAACAGCGCTCCAAGGCAAAACCGCTGTCGATGAATTTTAAGGAAGTCGATTGGCAGCGCCAGCAATATTGCCGCGACAACACTATAGAACCCTTAGCAGCAAGAAGTGTGGCCGCGGCAAATGACATGCTTGCGATCGCCACAACATTCGAGACGGCCATTCCCCTTAAGATATCGAGGCGCATGCGACGTGAAGGATCTGCCTTAAGTCAAAGGCCAGACGATCCCCTTTCCATGAAACACTTTGATGCGCCGACGCTTAACGGCCTAACGATGAGGGCATTGGGTTGGTCCGCTCTTCCAGCAAGCCGCGGCTATCGCTGATCCGGTTCTTTGGAACATTCAATTTCGCTCGTGGTTGGTCTCGATATGCGCGCTCCGATATTGCAAGACCGAGAACGCAGGAGTTTCGACGTAGCATCGGTAGATGCGCTCGTAACCGGCCACTGGCCGACCACACACGCAATTTGGACTGCAGAGGGTCGAACCAGTTTCCCACCAATCCGTTTAATCGAAGACGGAAGCTATCGACGGCGAAAGGGAACCCCAGAGTGCCAGAGAACAACGCCGGGAACGACCCAAAGGGTCGAGACGCCAAATCGCCAGGGCAGATACCCGCGAACGGACTGTGGGATGTGACCTGGCGGGTTTATGTCAGCTTTACCGAGGACAGGGTTGCGATGATTGCGGCCGGTGTGACCTACTACCTGTTGCTCGCAATTTTCCCCGCATTGGGCATCTTTGTCTCTCTGTATGCCTTTGCCGCGGACCCAGCAGATATCTCAAGGCAGATGGAATTCCTCGTATATATCGTGCCATCGGAGGCCCTGAGACTGATCCTGGACCAATTAGGCACACTTGCATCGCAGAAGCCCACCACGGCAGGCCTTGGACTGCTGATCAGCTCAAGCATGGCGTTATGGAGCGCGCATAACGGGATCGCGGCGGTTTTTGAAGCAATGAACATTGCGTACGGCGAAAGCGAGAAGCGCAGCTTCTTGCACCGCACCAGTTTAGCGATGGCTTTCACCGTCGGCGGCATGATTGCAGCTATTTTGGCGGTCCTGGCGGTCGCGGTGTTACCTGTCTGGCTGGGCTTCATCGGGCTCGAGCGATGGGCTGAACTACTCGTCGATTTCGCTCGATGGCCGATACTGCTACTTATGTTCACCGGAGGTGCCGCGATGCTCTATCGGTTTGGACCAAGTCGTGAACCGGCGAAGTCTCCATGGCTTACCTGGGGTGCTGCCTTTACCACCCTCATGTGGTTGGGCACATCACTGCTGTTTTCATTCTACCTCGACCATTTTGCAAACTATAATGCAACCTATGGCACACTCGGCGCGTTTGTCGGTTTCATGGTTTGGACCTGGATCTCGGTCATCATCCTCATCCTTGGGGCGGAAATCAACGCTGAACTTGAGCATCAAACGATGTGCGATTCCACAACAGGTAGACCTCTTCCGATGGGCGAACGAGGCGCCTATGTCGCGGATACGGTGGGTGACCCGGCTCCCCCTCCCAACTGAAACGTTTTGTTACCCGGCGCCGTTCGGACGGCCGGCTATCGCGACCCCTCCAGTTCGTGCAAGTAGAAGAACGGCCCTAGTAACGTTCCTGCAACTAGAGGCTCGCTAAGGTTCTCCGGGCGGACGACGGTAACCGTCGAGCCGAAGCAATCTCGTACCGACCTATCGCCGCGCCGCCTTGTTGCCGGGCATCATATCGTATTTATGTCATTGATTACCGCGATGGGAAACAGTGCTCGGATAACGATGCCTTCGCGGCGCCACTCACGCATGATCTGGCATTTAAGGTTGGTTCTCAGCACCGTTTCCAGGCGACTCCCAAAGCCTTGGGTGCCAAGTTCTGCATCCGGCGGAGACACTGGAGGGCCGCCGGATTCTCGCCAAGTTAGGTGCAATGTCCCGGAGTGAAGTTCGCTTTCGACCGAAATATCGCCCGTATCGGCGGAAAATGCCCCATATTTGACGGCATTGGTCATAAATTCATGCAAGAGGAGCGACAGACTTGTCAAGCTCCCAGCACTAATTTCGACGTCGAGGCCTGACATGACGCATCTCGGGCGCGCGCCCTCCTGGTAGGGCGCCGTCAAGGTTTGCAAGAGCCGGAAAAGCGTCGTGGTATGTTGCGCAGGGACGCTGTCCATTTGGAGATTAGGCAAGGTGATCTCATGTGCCTTGGCCAAGGCATTCAATCGCTCCCTCAACCCGTGTGCAAGTTCGGAGGGCGTCTCAGCATTCTTTGCTGCAAGGGTCACCAATCCACCCGCCAAGGCAAACAGGTTCTTCACCCGATGATGCATTTCGCGGAGCAGCAGGGATTGTTGTTCGGCATGACGTTTACGCTCGGTGATATCCCGCGCGATCTTGGAGGCCCCGACGATCTTGCCTTGCGTATTACGGATAGGTGAAACCGTCAGCGAAATGTCGAGCAAAGTACCGTCCTTGCGACGTCTAATTGTTTCAAAGTGATCGACACGTTCTCCCGCCTGAAGTCGAGCCAGAATAGCAGGCTCCTCATCCAGCCGATCGGTGGGAATAAGAATGGTGACCGGTTTGCCAATGACCTCATCGGCGCTATAGCCGAATAGCCGTTGAGCTCCTTGATTCCAGCTCGTGATAATCCCCTGCAGGCTCTTGCTGACTATTGCATCATCAGAGGATTCTACGATTGCAGCGAGAAGAGCGCCAGCATCCGGTCCCTCGGGACAATCGCCTACCGGGGGCACGGCTTCACCACGCGACGCTTCAACACAAGAATTAGAAGACATATTCACTCTCACGAACCATGCTGGGACCGCGCCATCCTTGAACAAGAAAAGCGGCGACGCAAGTCCGTCCCCTCTCGTGCGAGTTGAAAAAATACATCGAACGCTGCTAAATTTCACGCGATAAGCACCCGGCGACGCATCGCACAAGGACGGCCCGCGTTTCTCCTTGAATGGTGAGGTGTGAGGTCATGTCTCGTGCCTTCAAAACCAATCGAAGCCGAGCTCATTTTCTCAATACCGGCCTGGTCGCGTTCGCTATGTTGACCATCGCTATAATGGTTGCATTGCTTTAGTCGCGGGACCTACTTGGTCTTCTCCGTTCCGGTTGGCGTCCTGATCTCTGACGGACCACCAGTTCCAGACTCGGCGGTCGGATCGCGATCGACAGGGGCAGTTTGCGCGCTCCCATTTTCTGAAGAATTGTTGTCGATGACGCCTTGGTTGCTCGGAGTTACTGCTGGTTTTTCCGTTGTGACCTGTTCTGGGGCGGTCGCGGCGTCATCGTCGATACCTTCACCGTAAAGACCCGCTATGCCCCATGCGACCATGGCAAGAACAAGTCCACCGACAAGCACAGCGAGAACCGGAACGCCAAGAAAACCTTGGCGGGCGCGGACCGCGGGAATTGGCGCGGCGTCGTGTTGTTTGGTTTTTTTGTTGTCGAGATAGCTGGCCATGGAACTCTCCTGTCGCGTTTGTCTCTCATAAACCGAGCTCAAGGTCCAAGGTTCCACTAGATCCGGAAACGCGAATGTCATCCTTGGCAACATCGTTGCCACCTGGCCCCTTTTTTTGAAAATGGAAAGACGAACCCGACATCGCGTCTCGATGGCGCATCCCCGCGCAATCGCCGCCGCAAGCCAATACGATCAAAGTGCATTGATGACGACCCTGCTGGCAACGGCTACGAGCAATCCTGCCAAAGCTACCGCCGTGCCATATCGCGCCACCCTCATCCGCCGCCAGCGAGCGCCATTCCAGTCATAGCCCATCAGTCAACTCCGACATTTCGTTCGGTTCTGAAAGTTAACCAAAGTCCGTTATGAAGAGTTTGCGGGCCATGGCTCAGGCTTCGGGGAGCAATTCGTCCGACGAGCCGTCAGCGCCAACTTCTTCAGTCGCACGATCCTTCAGATCCGCCAGCTCATCCGCCAGTTTTCGCAGCTTCAACGAAATGTCTTGAAGTGCCATTGCACTAGGCATCTCATCAATCGAGCCGCGCTGATCCTTGTGGTCATTCATTAGAAGCTCCTCTCTTCCGACTTTCGGAAACTAAGTCGCGGGTGCGTTCCGGCAAGAACGGCTCAAGACTGTTTCCTCAAAACCCTTTTTGATGTGCCAGAGTGATGTCGAAATCGCAACAACTCCCGGTCCATCTCCAGTCCATCACCAGCCGCAAGGAGAGGGTTTCAAAGCCAGCTGATTCACTCCGCTCGCGCTCATGCCTTACGGTAACGTCAGGTGCTTTGCCGTCAGCCATTACCTTTAAGGCGTCTCTAATTAAAGCAGAGCCCAATCGGACTGTCACGCCCTTCATTGAGGAGCCGCTTAAACGACTTGTGTTCTTTCCGAACGGCGGCCAAGTCTGCTCGTACCGCCGCCGATCGCAGTCGATTGTTACCCGCGCTACGTGCCTTTGACGGAACTGCAGTCTGCAGTTTCAGGTGCGCCCCGCATCTGCTACCTGTATTTCCTGCAGTTCCGCTGCCCAAGCGCCTCCATTAGGATCTGTTCTGAGATCTGAAAGTTCGGTTCGGGAACACAGGTCCAAATGGGCGGGACACTGGAGTATTCCCCGATGGTCGATAACCGCAGACTGTCATTGTCCTTGAGGAAGCTACGGGCAGCCAGTTGTGCGGAAGATCTTCAACCCTCTGCTGGGCGAACTTCGCAAGCGATACGGCTTGTCGCAGATGACCTTCCTCTTGGTTTGCAGCGGAGGAACCTCAGCCTTATATCCGTATTACTGCACGACCTGTTCGGATAAGTGGACGGAGATCTACGTCGACAAGTGCTATTTCGACATAGATCCGGTTGTTGACGTCGTTCGCTCGGGATTCTTCCCGGTGGATTGGTCGTCTCTTGATCAGCGGCCAACACTAACCTCCCGTATGTTCGAAAAAGCGCGTTCCTACGACATCGCCCCCACGGCCTAACGATCCCCATCCGTGGCCCGAGAGGCGAACGCAGTCTCTTTTCCGTGACCTCAAACCTATCCAAGCGCAATTGGTTAAGGCAACGCGCTTCGAGCATCCACGAGCTGCAGATCCTTTCTCACTTCCTTCATGAGACGATGCTTTCTACCGCTGCACTTCGAGAAGTCGGTCGTTATCGGACCTCTCTAAACGCGAATTCCAGTGCCTGCAGCTGCTGGGAACAGGTCGGATTTCCAAGCAGATAGCAGCGAACCTGGGCATTTCGGAAAATGCGGTGAAGTTGTACCTGCGTTCGGCAAAGCTCAAGCTCGGAGCCTCTACCAGCCATCAACACGCCGTCGCCAAGGCAAGTTACCTCGAATTGATAAAAATCTGACCGCGCTCGATCGTTGTTCGCCGTCGGCGTTCCCGGAATGGCGATCCGCTTCTACGAACGCCACGGGTTCGTAAGGGTTGGGCGTATTCCAAACGGCCTATTGGGCCACGACACGGAAATCGACGAACTCATAATGGCGTTACGCTTGGAGTAGCAATCGACAGATGTTTCGTCACAGGGCGCACCGCGAAAGCGGGAACAAAATCCGCATCCGACAATCCTAGAAGATCGTCTCATCGCCATCTGATGAGACGACATCTGTTCAGGTCCGTTTGCCTGCCGTTGTCGCTAAAGCTCGCCAATACCAGTAGTCGTATCCGTGGTGCGGACCCGCAAATTGTTTTGGACATGCGAGACGCCAGTGACGGCGTCGGCGCAGTCTTCCGCACGCCGCTTATCCTGGCGTGACGATACCAGCCCGGTGAGCGTCACCTCGCCGCTCGAAACCACAACCTCGATATCGGAAGCATCCAGCCACCCGTCATCCGTCAACCGATCGTTGACATCGTCTCTGATGCGTTCGTCGGAACGCTTGTATCCGCGTGGGCCCTTGCCGCGAAACTGGTCCATCCGACGGCGATATTCCGCATCCTCGTCGCCGAGCCAGGACGCAACCTCGTCTCCCGCCTTTTCGAGAAATCCACGTTCTTCGTCGTAACCGCGACCGCTTCGCGCGTAGCTATCCTCATTGGCGGAGTAGCGTCGACGCTGGCCGTAGCCAGCCCGATCTGCGCGCTCGGTGTAGCCTAGATCGTCGGTGCTCCAAGCCTCGGGACTGCCGCGCTCGAAATCGGTCTCCGGGCGGGCTCGTCCTTGACCCGACAACGGGCGTTGATGGCTGCGCTTTTCCGGTCTGCGGTAACCGTCTCGTTCAGCCTCGTAGTCACGGCCATACCGTTCCTCACGTTCATATCGATCTTCTGCCATGGTGATGATTCCTCCTTGTTGCCGCAGAACAACGCTCGCGCGCTCCTGTTCCATCCCAATGACAACAAATCGACTCAACGACACAGATGGTCTCGATAATCGCGTCGTACGAGTTACTGAGAATGAACCCGAGCGAAGAAGGTCCGCCGGGAGCCAAGAATGTCTCGATCCATGCGTGATTTGGCGAGCCTTGGTCTGTGCAGTTTCGCCGACGTGCCCTGCAAGACGACCCAAGCCATGTCGGTTTTTTTCTCTCCGAATGTTATGAGTCGTAGCAGTTGAGTTGGTTCGATCTATCGCAAATCCGACAGACACTGTTTAGACTTTTTTGAATTACACCCAATAGGGCGCAATCCCATAGTAGTCGTAAACCTGTCGGCCTCTCTCGGCACTCCAATCAAAATCCTGGTCTCGCGGATATCTTGGTGCTCCCTCGAGTTGATCCTTTGTGATGCTTACCTGGAAGCCGCCGAGGCCGGGATTATAGTCGAGTACGTCCCACGGAAGGGGAAAGTGGTCATCTCCAATTCCCAAAAGACCGCCGAAGCTCAGCACAGCATAGGCAACGCGTCCACCACGCTTTTCGAGAATGATCTTCTCGATAGATCCTATGTGATTGCCGGTCCTGTCGTAGACGTACGTCCCCACCACCTTGTCGCTGGCAATGAGGTCATGAGATAGACGCATATCAAGGGTACCCATTTTCATTCCTCCTTGGACTGGAGATCTGCTGTTTTTGAAAGTTGTTCCCTGCCTTTCGGAAGGAGACGCTCACGACAGAAATCCGCGCAGAAGGTTGTCTCATTCCCCGCGTTGGGCGGATGTTACCCGCCAGATGACGTTGCCCACGTCGTCGGCGACGAGCAAGGCGCCCGTCTTGTCGAAAGTCACCCCGACCGGGCGGCCCATGGCCGTATCGCCAGCGCCGATGAAGCCCGTGAGAATGTCCTTCGGCCGGCCGGCTGGTTGGCCGTTGCGAAACTGCACGAAGATCACTTTGTAGCCGCTGTGCACGCTTCGGTTCCATGAACCGTGCTGGCCAACGAAGGCGCCGCCGCGGTACGGGGAAGGAAGGGATGATTCCTTGTCGAAGGTTAATCCCAGGGAGGCAGTGTGGGAGCCGAGCGCATAGTCGGGCTTGATTGCTTTGGCGACGAGATCCGGGCGCGGCGGCTTTGCGCGGATGTCAATATTCTGGCCGAAGTAACTGAAGGGCCAGCCATAGAAGCCGCCCTGACGCAACGAAGTCATGTAATCCGGCACGAGGTCGTCACCGATCTCGTCGCGCTCATTGACGACCACCCAGAGCCTGCCGCTGTGCGGATTCCAGGCAAGTCCGTTGGGGTTTCGTAAGCCCGAAGCGAAAATCCGTGTTTTGTGGCGGGCGGGATCTACTTCCAGCACCGCGGCACGGTTTTTCTCCGCCGCAATGCCATTCTCGCCGACATTGCTGTTAGATCCGACGGTAACGTAGAGCTTCCCACCGTCGCGCCCGGCGATCAGATCCTTGGTCCAGTGGTGATTGATGTCTCCGGCCGGCAGGTCGACGATCTTTTGCGGCGCCGCCGTTATCCGGGTTTGACCGGAGGAATAAGAATAGGCGACGACGGCGTCGGTATTGGCAACGTAAAGCTTTCCGTTGACGAGCGCCATACCGAACGGCGAATTGAGCCCCTCGATGAAGGGTCTGCGCAGATCGGCAACACCATCGCCATCCGTGTCCCGCAAAAGCGCAATGCGGTTGGCGCTCTCCGTCGCCGCGCCCGCCCGCTTCATGGCCTGCGCCATGAAGACCTTGCGCAGGCTGAAGCCGCTGTCCTTCTTGGCGGGCGCGTTTGTCTCGGCCACAAGCACGTCGCCGTTCGGCAAGACATGAATCCAGCGCGGATGATCGAGGCCCTTCGCAAAGGCGTTGACCTTCAGGCCCTTCGCCGGCTTTGGCCTCGCGCCGCCGTTCCACCCTTTTGCTTGGGCGATGTTGATCGTCGGGATCAGTGTGGGTTTCGGTTTCGGAAGCGTCGGATGAGGGCCGTAGCCGCCGTTCGTCGGCGCCGTTGCGGTACTTTGGGCGGTCGCGGCGAGGCAACCTGCCGTGATCGCTCCGAGCAAAATGACCCCCGGAACACCAAGAACGAGCGGAACTCTGCGAGAATTCATGATCGTGGTCCTCAGCAAAACGTCGCCGACTGGGTATAGTAAGACACAAGGGCGTTTCGAATTATTCCCTATCGCCCAGCTAACGGCAGGCTCGATCATCGGACTGAACACGCAGCCGTCCAAGTATGTGCTCGGCCGCAGAGACGAGGCAATGCGTGAGGCAGCTCTTTTCATCGCGACGACACCGAACTTCACGATTGCTCACTGGTCCGCTGCACAACCCGCCCGCGACATGGAGACGGTCCAGCGCTTGGCTGAAGGTTATCGGATGGCCGGATTGCCGGAATGAACGGGGAGCCTGTTGAGCTCTGCGCAAATGGAGCGGCGACGCCTCGTTCCTACTTGTGGATTTGCTACATAGTTTTGCAAAGTGCGAGCACCAATCTGAAATCGTGATCAACAGGCAACCGCCTCCCGCACTGGACGCCATCAGGGCGGCTAAGTCCCGCATGGGCTTGTACCTGCGATGGGAATCCCTTGCATTAAGCGTCGACGCGCTCATTGCTGCGCGCGGATCAAGCCGAGTGGCAACCGAATTCGGCTTCAAGGATCCGCAGTCCATCGAGGTATTTTTGCGTTTCCATCCTGCTCGCCAGCGCCTGTTCCAAATTGTCCAAGAGATCTGCATGCTTGACCGGGAGGGCAAGTGGGTTTGACGCCGCCCGCCTTACAAAGGCTGGTTCCGGCTCGGCCGGTTCTTTTGTCAGCGCCACGACAGCGCCAACGATCACGGGATCAAATCCTTTTTCCAGCAATCGCTGAGCCGACCAGCCCGGTCCCTTCTCCAGGACGTCGTGTAAATAGGCCACGACCTTGGCATCCATCCCGTCCACGGCGTTCGCAACACGCTGACAGTGCCTGAAATACGGTTGCCCCGTTTTGTCCAATTGCCCCTGATGGGCCTCAGCAGCAACTTCGCTGGCGAGAAGCAATGCATCGTGCGAGCTCAAGACACCGCTGTCCATCGGTTCGTTTTCGTTGCCCGGCATCTCAGGCATGGGCCTATTCCTGGTTATGGGCGCCACCAGGTGCCGTCACGCCCTGCAATCCCGCACCCGCGAGCGAAGGATCTCTGCGGGCGGCGTCTGCAAGAGACACGACACCCACCAGCCTTTTGTCGCGATTGAGCACTGGAAGTCGTCGAACCTGAATATCGCCCATGTTACGGGCAACGTCGCCGATTTCTTCATCTTCAAAGCAGTATTTGACGTCCGCCGACATCACCTCAGCCACTGTCGTATCCCCGTCGCGGCCGTCGGCCACGCACCGCACGACGATGTCCCTGTCGGTGATCGTGCCTACGAGGCGGTCATCTTGTTCGACAGGAAGAAATCCAATGTCGTTGTCAGCCATATGGCGGGCGACTGCAGCCACGGTATCATCCGGGCTGACGATATGCACGTTCTTGGTCATGATCTGGGCAATTTGCATGCTTAGCTCCTATCTTGCTCGAAACCGCAGTTCCCTCCCATGGCAGCGAGCCGCCGGGCGGCAAACGCGCCGAAGCTGATCAATCATGCTCAGGGAAGCTCGAGCGGCGGAATCGTTTTCCGCTTCGGTTTCCATTGGGGTTCCTTCCGCTGTGATGTTGTTTGCTAACGGTCGGCCCTCTCCTTTGTTCCGCTCATTCGTTGCCACGTTCGTGATCGATTTCTTCTGGGCGATCGGAACCGATAGTCGATTTTGAGGTTTGGGATGGATCGCGAGGTTCATGAGGTTCATCATGCCGACGCTGATCAGGTTCGTTATTTTGAATGTGGGCGTGGGGTTTCTGCTTGGTGCAGCAACCGCCGCTTCGATCGCAATAGTCGCTCCGGGCGCCCTCGGGCACGGCGAGGGTCTTGATCCGCTTGCATTCGGGCTGCAGATCTACGCTTTCGGCGCATCCTTTGGCCTCGGTGCCCTGGCGACGGCTTTGATGATGATTGCCGAGGATTGATAGATCCCAAGTGCGATCGACGATTGAAGCGGCTTTGCGCCCATCGAGATGATCGAACCGTGGCCATTCCTATCTGTTCCGTGCTGGCGCGTTGTCGCCGTGGAACCAACTCTCCCGCGAGAGGCTTACACCAAGCTTCTTGAAGTAGATTGTGTTGAACAATCCCCAAGCCCTTGGCGCCAAATGAGAAAAAGCGGGCCGCCGATCCATGTCCAGAGTGAAAATCGCTGGCATTTCTGTGGCACGATGGCATCACTTGGCTTCGGGTAGATCCAGCGGGCAACCAATGCGGACGATCACGCGCTCGGCCCCGGCAATCTCCTCGGCTATCCGTCGAATGGTGTCTGAAGCGTCTCGTTCCCGCAGCACGCCTTCAATAATCACCACATCGCCGAGCAAACGAAAACAAAGGCCTCCTGTATCGAATGTTGTCTCGGAACTCACGGCACAGCGTATAGAAGCCAGGAGCGCGGCTGCGTCTGCGCTGCGTTCCTGAGGTCTGCCACCATCGGGCGCGATCAGGACCATTGCGAAACTCCTCTCATCTCTTCATATGAGCAAACCCTAATTATTCAGTATTGTTCCCTCTGGGCGTTTGTGAAGTTTCTTCAAAACCGCCACCTTGGGGCGGTTTCGCCGTTTATGCGATCGTCAACGCGCCAATGGCTGCGACGCATAGTAATCGGCAAGCCGGGCCACATCCTCAACGGTTAGATGGCGCACCGCACGGCTCATCAATCGTGCCGTTGGACTGTCACCGCGTAGATCCTGTTTGAACAGGAGAATTTGCTCTATCAGGAAGGTGCGGGACTGGCCGCTAAGCAAAGGATAAAGAGGATTTCGGCCGTCATGGCAGGCTTGGCAGGCAGCGATCTTTTTCACGGGATCGCCGGTTTGCACCAGAGACAATGTGCGCTCGTCGCCGGAGCGAGCTCTCGGCGTCGCTGACAGCAACCCATCCTTGCGGGCAAAGTGGCCGGCCGTGGCATCGATGTCCGCATCCTTCAACCGCGAGACGACGACCTCCATGAACCCACTTTCACGGCTCCCTTTGCGGTAGGCCCGAAGGGCTTCAGCAAGATAGGCGTTTGATTGCCCTGCAATGACTGGAGCTATCGGGTCATTGCCTTCGATACCTTGCTCATGGCACCCCAGGCAGCCGGATAGCGTATCGCCGCTTTCGGTATCCTTCGCACCGGAAAGCTCTTTGTAGCGGGCCGGGCTCATCGTCTGCAGCTCCTTTAGAAACGCAACCATTGCCCAGACCTCATCGTCGCGCCCAGCGCCGGGCCAGGCGGGCATCCCGGTATAGCGCAGACCGTCGCGCACGATGACGAACAGTTCCTCATCCTTCCAGTTGCCAACAGTGTCCCTGAGGTCGGGCGGTGGCGGCAGCATCGCGAGCATTTCCGGGGAGCGGCGGCGATCCGGAGAACCATGGCATTCGGCACAGCTCATCTGGAAATGAACTGCCGTGACCTTGAGGTGTTTGGCACTTTCGAAACCGGAAGGCTTTTTGATGCCGAGCGCCGCAGTTCTCACTGACGAACGCATTGTCCAGTGTAGGAACCACTCAGTGACTGCCCAATGACCGCCGGTTGCACCAACATGAATGATGCCGAGCCAGGCGATCAGCAAGCCGGCAACGGGCGCCAGGGCGGCGGCGGCAGCCAAACATTTCAGACAGCGCTTCATGGTGCCTGCCCTTCGGTCGGTTTCGCAAATGACGCACGCAAGAGTCTCGCGGCCAGGCCAACGCCACCTGCAAGGTAGGCAACTGCCCCAACAAACAGCATGACGATGCCGCCAAGCTGCTGATCTTGGCTCGCAGTCATGGTCACGCCAAAGCAGGTCACATCAGCCACGCCATAAAGAGGGCGCGGAGCCATCGTCAGCAGCACTGCGAGAAGCGTCATATGCATCGAGGTGAGAAGGAGTGCGACAGCGCCGCTAAGCCCTGCATCTGCTTTCCTGCCGGCTCCAAGACACGCAATCCAGAGAAGGCCGCCCGCGACCAGAAAAATTGCAAGCTCAGCCAAACGCATGCCAATCGAGGCTTCCGCCAGATCCCTCATCGCCGGGACATGCCAAACCCAAACGACGACGAGCTCGACGAAGGACAACAGAAAGCCGGCGCCAGGATGCCAGTGGCTGCTCGGGTCCCATCGTGTTCCCGAGACAGCGAAAGCAGCGAGCGGGGCGACCACAGCAACGAGCGCCATGTGCGTCCCCATATGTTCGGAAAATGCCCGTGGGTCGAAAACAAACAGAGATGTGCATACCGCCGCCACCAGCAAAATCATAGCAGCGATGAGACTGGCCCATCTCATGAAAAGCACCCGTTGATCAGCATGATCGGGGTCGCCACGAACAGGACGGCGACGAAACTCAGGGCCGATAGAAGCAGGGTTGCAAAGCCCTGGAAGAGTCTGCGCGCCCGATGCGTCGATTCATCATGCGGTGGGTCCGCCGTGCCAAATCCCCACTGTCTCCAAGCGAGATAGGCAGAAATCGCGATCGCTACGAGTGCCAGCAAAGTTAGGGCGCCAAGCATCAACTGAAGGCCGACATATTGTTGCGCGCTTCCTCCCTTGGCGCAGAAGATCGCCGCCGTCAGATAACAGACGAGGAAATGCAGCGCCCAGACAATCGGCGCCGTAAACAGCGTCCAGAAAGTCTCGATCTCTCGCGGTAATAGCCGCATAGTTCCTCTCACATCATTGCCGGGAACAAACCGATGACACCCAGGGTGGTAAACGCGGTGATCGTCAGAAAGTGCCAATATAGAACCACATTGACGAGATCGATGTCATGAGCAGCGGTCAGGTGACCGAAAAAGCTTCGCGCCAGGCAATAGACCTGCATCACCACGCCTACGCCGGCATGACAAACGAGCCAAAGCACCAAAACCCAGACGATGGCCGGATAGACATGCTGCGTCGGATCCATCTGCGAGAGCCACGGCCCGGCCAATGTAGCGACACTGCCGAGAAGCGTCAGAGCAAGTGCACACAAGACAAGCAGACGCATCGCAAGTCTCTGACCCCTGCGGTTCACCGACCGCGCCGTAACCATTGCAAACCAAGCTACGAGAAACAGGCAGAGGGACGCCATTGGCCATCCGATACCAGGCCCGGAAAGGCCGGCCGTGAAGTCGCGATGGATGGTCCAATAGAAGAAGTAGCCGAAAACCAGGCTACCGAACGCCGTTCCGTCACCAACCATGGTGATGAACATCGCCCACCAGCCAACCGATGCGGGTCCAGAGACGTAGAGTGGCAAGGAAAGGCCAAGGCCGACATCTTTTCCCGCTTTCTCGGGCACGGTCGCCGTGCCGGTCCACAACCAGCTGACCACGAAAACAAGGAAGGCGGCGGCAAACAACGTGGCCAGGAGCCACCAGTGAAAGGTAACGGCCACAAACACCCCGCCTAGCGCGGCCGCACTGAGGATGGTCAGATAGGATGTACCGCCGACGCGCAGACATTGGATCGGTTCGGCATCGAGCACAGAGGTGACGAGCGTCTCGCGAAAGCCCTCTGCTGCATCGGGCAGATAAAAGCGCGCGTTGTCTATATCTTCGCGAATTCCCGGCTGGTCCCAAAGCGGGTAGCGACTGCTTATGATCGGGATCGAGCGCACACCCCAGTTTTCCTCTGGTTCGGATATCCACTCGAGGGTTCCGGCATTCCAGGGATTAGCCTCGCCCCTGGGCTGGCGATGCTTTGGCCTCAAGACATCGACGACAACAATGAGGATGCCCGAGGCGAAGATGAAGGCGCCCACCGTCGAGATCAGATTGAACCAATGCCAACCGACATCGCTTGGATAGGTAAAGACACGCCGGGGCATGCCGCGCAATCCGGCGAGGTGCATCGGAAAGAATGCGAGGTTGAAGCCTGAAAACATCAGCCAGAAAGCAATCTTGCCCAACCGGTCAGAGAGCTTCCGGGCATTGATGAGCGGATAGTAGTAATAGATGCCGGCAACGACGGGAAAGAGCATGCCGCCGATCAGCACGTAGTGCAGATGCGCGACGACGAAGTAGGTGTCGTGCGCCTGCCAGTCGATCGGTACGAGCGCAACCATGACGCCTGTCAGGCCACCGATGACAAAGATCACGAGACCGCCGCCGCCAAAGAGCATCGGTACGGAAGGGATCACGCGCCCTGCCAGCATCGTTGCTATGAATACGAATATCTGGACGCCGGTCGGAATCGCGACGGCCTCGGAGGCCGCGGAGAAAAAGGCAAGGGAGATTTGCGGCAGGCCCGTGGTGAACATGTGGTGGACCCAAAGGCCGAAGCTTAAGAAACCGGTTCCGACCGCCGCCAGCACGATCCAGGAGTAGCCGACGATCGGTCGTTGGGCGAAGGTTGGAACGATCATCGCCATCAGGGCGATCGCCGGCAGGAAGATGATGTAGACCTCAGGGTGACCGAAGATCCAGAAAAGATGCTGCCACAGCAGCGGATCACCGCCACGCTCGGCATCGAAAAATGGCCAGTCGAACATCCGCTCCATTTCGAACAGGATGTCGCCGGCGATAAGAGGCGGGAAGGCAAAAAGGATCATACCGGCGACAATCAGCAGATACCAGGCAAAGAGCGGCATCATGTTGATGCGCATGCCCGGAGCGCGGCATTTCATGATGCCGACGATCAACTCTACTGCTGCGGCAATCGACGCCACTTCGATAAAGGATAGCCCGAGCAGCCAGATGTCAGCGCCAATACCCGAATACTGTTTGTCCGTGGCCAGCGGTGGATACATGAACCAGCCCGTATTGGGTGCTGCGTCAAAGAAGATCGATCCGCATACAAACAACCCGCCGAGCAGGAAACTCCAAAAACCAAACGCCGAAAGCCGCGGAAAGGGTAGTTCGCGGGCGCCGAGCATCGGCGGCAAAAGGAAGATCGCCACAGCCTCGAAGATCGGCACGGCAAACAGAAACATCATGACGGTTCCGTGCAGGGTGAACGCCTGATTGAAGAAATCCGCCGACAGGAAATCGTTTTCGGGTATGGCGAGCTGCGCGCGCACGAGCAACGCGAGGACGCCGGCAAACAACATGAAGATGAAGGCAGTGGCCGCATACCAAAGGCCGATTTGGGTATTGTTGACCGAAGTCCAATAGCGCCATCCCGACGGATTGGCCCAGACAGCTCGAAGCTGCCGCTCTTCCTCGCTCTTCGACGCCTGTTCGCCGAGCCGGTCCTCGGTGGTGGTCATGTTTCACCTGCGAGGTAGTCGATGATTTCGTTCAATTCGTCCTGCGGGATCATAGGGAATGCCGGCATTTGGGCGCCGGGCTTGACGGAGGAAGGATCACGAATGAAACGGGCGAGGTTTTCCGGCGTGTTGGCCAGCGCCCCTGCTCCCACATGCTTGCGCTGCCCGAACCCTGTCAGGTTCGGGCCTGTCAAGCCTTGTGCCTGTGTCCCATCAAGCGCGTGACAGGCCGAGCAGCCATGAACGAGAAAAGCGTTTGCGGCGTGGTTACTTGTTGATCGCCTTTTCGCGCGGCTTTGTTGCCATGTCTGAAAATCTTCTGCGGACAGAACGTCTGCGGTAAGGTTCATGAGGGCATGCGACGTGCCGCAAAACTCCGCGCATGGCCCGCGATACGAACCGATGCGGGTCGGCTCCAGCCAGAGGGTGTTGGTTCGCCCGGGCAACATGTCCATCTTGCCCGCAAGCGCGGGGATCCAGAACGAATGGATGACATCGTGCGCCTTGAGCGAAATCCGGATCCGTCGATCGACGGGCAGTGTGAGTTCGTTTGCGGTTTCGAAAGCAATCCCCCCTGACTTGTCGAGGTATCGAATGCGCCACCAGAACTGTTCGCCCGTGACCTCGATCGCCAGGTCCGCCTGCTGCCGATCGAACCATGGTCTCGTCGCCGGCATGCTCCACACCGCATAGGACAGAAGCGCAAAGAGAGCCGCCGTGGGCGCTGTCACGCCGCCCCAGGTGATAAACCTTTGGGCCTGCTCTTGGCTCAACTGGCCTCGGCGCGCACGGCCGGCGTAGATCAGGAGGGATATGACGACAAGCCAGACGAAGGCTGCACCGACCACCGTTACCGTGATCAGGTTCTCGATTGCCGAAGCCTCGCGGCCAGCCGCTGCGAAGGTGGATTGCCGATCGCCGCAGCTTGCGAGCGGCATGGAAAGCAGGAGGGCGACGGAACCGCGAACGCCAATGACAATGTGACGGTGGATGAAACTACTCTTCTTTTTGCGAACAAGACTACGCATCGCCCAGCGGCTGCATCGACAGGTCAAATGGCCCTCCCCTTCCCTGATGAGATGGAAACTGCGACCTTGGCGGGAAGTTCCTTCCGAAATCACGTTTCGGCGCATTTGGCGACAAGCGATGAAACGAACGACGGATTGGCGAGTTAGACGGCTGTCACAGTCTTCCGAGGAGTGTCAGCATGCAACGCGTTCTGATATCGATGGCGGCATTGTTCGCCGTCCTTCTGATTGTCGGTGCAGCGCTTGTTTTCTTATCTCAAGAGCAGGCGAAACTAACGGCTGAACAGGGTTACGGAACAGCCCCGCTACTGCCTGAACCCAATCCCACCCTTATCCCCACGGTCAATGTGGCGGAGGCGTCCCACTGGGCCCCAGGCGAAAAGCCGACGGCTGCCGATGGGCTCGTTGTCGGCGCTTTCGCCGAGGAACTCGATCATCCGCGTTGGCTTCACGTCCTGCCAAATGGCGACGTTCTTGTCGCGGAAACGAACAAGCCAGAAAAGGAAGACACAGGTTTCAGCTTGCGCGGCTTTGCCATGGGACTGTTCATGGGGCGAGCCGGGGCAGAGGTTCCGAGCGCTAACAGGATCACGCTATTGCGCGATGCGGATGGCGATGGCGTTGCAGAAACCCGGTCAGTCTTCCTCGAACACCTCAACTCGCCATTCGGCATGACCCTGTCGAACGGGGTCCTCTATGTCGCCAACACCGATGCCATCTTGGCGTTCGACTACAAGGATGGCGACACGACGGTAACGGCACAGGGCCAAAAAATCGTCGATCTGCCTGCCGGTCCGATCAATCACCATTGGACCAAGGACGTCATTGCCAATCGGGAAGGAACCAAGCTTTACGCAACCGTCGGCTCCAACAGCAATGTCGGTGAAAACGGCATCGAGGCGGAAACCAACAGGGCAGCCGTGCTGGAGGTCGATCTGGTGAGCCGACAACTCCGCCTTTTCGCATCCGGACTGCGCAATCCCAACGGGCTTTCATGGCAGCCCGAATCCGGCGCGCTATGGGTTGCCGTGAATGAGCGTGACGAAATCGGAAGTGATCTCGTCCCTGATTACATGACCTCAGTCAAGGACGGCGGGTTCTACGGCTGGCCGTACAGCTATTTCGGCACCCATGTCGACGTCAGAGTAAAACCGCAAAGACCCGATCTCGTCGAAAAGGCAATCGTGCCGGACTATGCACTCGGACCTCATACAGCTTCCCTCGGATTGACGTTTTACACCGGCGAGCTCTTTGGAGCGCAATATCGGAATGGGGCTTTTGTGGGCCAACATGGCTCTTGGAACCGCCGACCGCGTAGCGGTTACAAGGTAGTTTTCGTTCCCTTTGCCAACGGTCAGCCGTCCGGGCCACCAAAGGATATTTTGACCGGGTTCATCGGAGGCGACGACAAGGCCCGCGGTCGTCCCGTCGGCGTTGCCGTTGACCGGCAGGGTGCGCTTCTCGTCGCCGACGACGTCGGCAATGCGATCTGGCGGGTGACGCCCGCCAAATGAGAGACCTTTCGATAATACGGAACCGGTTGCCGAGCGCGCCGTTTCTTCCTGACAGGGGAATTCCGACCCCTACCTACTGATCAACCGCGGCCGAACCCCGAAGGAGATAAAAATGTCCAACAATGTGCAGCGTGGTGGCGACGTGAAGTCCACCGGCGAGAGCGATACGGAGTTTGGCAGATCAATGGAAAGCAAGGCACAGTTTGCCGATGCGCGGCGCCAATCGACCGATTTTGTCGGGGATGGCGAGACGTTGAACGTCTATCGGCTGGTGCCGGTGGCCGCACCCACGGACCCGCGGTGGCAGAATGCCCTCAATCAAGGTGAGGTGCTGGTGGCCGCTCGTTCGTCGGGCGATGCGCGTGTCGTCGCTTCGGGATGCGAACTAGACTACATGGAGGTCGATGCCGCACCCGCCGAAGGCGTCAGCACGCTGGATGCAAGCGCGTTCCGTGACGAAAAGCTCTACACGGTCATTGAGGTCGAGCATGCAAAGCCAGGGCTTGTGCGCGGCCTGATGGAAGGCGACATATCGATAGCGACTATAAAGCCGGTACAGATCTGAGTGTCACGCTGGGAGAAGCTCGGTCTTTCACGATGGCGGCAGTCTGAATGCTTCAGCCTCTATTCTCTTGATAGCTCGGTCTCTGACGGCGGCTCCCAGCCGAAGACACTGCGTCCGCCAAGTGAGGCGGAGTTTCGGAATTCGCCGGCAACGATTTCCTTCAGGTCAGGGCCGGTCACGTAATGCTCAAGGCGACGCGCCTGCTCGTCAAGGCGCCGAAGTGCGTCGAGCTCTTCGGTGTTACCGAGCTTGCCTCTTGAAACGGCGGACTTCATCACCTTGAGTGTTTCGTCATAGACTTTCAACGGAACGGGGAACGGATGACGATCCTTGCCGCCGTGAGCCAACGAAAAGCGTGCAGGGTCGGAAAAGCGGCATGGTGCGCCGTGGACGACTTCAGCAACCATGGCCAGTGCTTCGACGGTTCGCGCGCCGACGCCAGGCGTCAAAAGCAGCTCCTGAAAATCCTTCGGTCCCCGCTCGGCTGCAGAGGCGAGCGCTGCATGCAGACGTCCCATGTTGACGTCCTTTTCGCGCACGTCGTGGTGAGCCGGCATGATCAGATGCGGGAGCGACAGTTGATCTGGAAGACTTTCGACAACGGGCCCTCCCCGCCGCACGGCGAGGGCCTCGCGCACGATGCTGTCGGGTCCCATATTTGCAAGCAGGTCAAGCTGTCCTTCTCGCGATCGCTCAGCGCGTCGGTCGGCGAGGTTGACGATGATGCCTTGGGCGTTTCCTTCAATGGCAGCATGCGGGGAATCGAGAAAGCTTTCCAGGTTTTCCGACAGCCAGTGATAGCGCCTGGCCTGTCGTTGATCGCCGTTCATACCCTGCTGGACGACGACCCATTGTCCATCGTCGGTGACGATGAAACCGTGCAGGTAGAGATCAAATCCATCTTGAACCGCGGCACTGTCGATCTTCGCGACGAGGCGGCTGGTGGTTACGAGACGGTGAGCGTCGAAGCCGACCCGATCACCGATCGCAAGCAGTTCCGCGGGAGTTTTACGTGACTGCGCACCACGCCCGCCGCAAACATGAATTCCAAGCTCCGCGGACAGCGGCGTCAGTCCGCGCTTCAGAGCGCCAATGACGCTGGTGGTGATACCGGAAGAGTGCCAGTCCATGCCCATCACGGCGCCAAAGGACTGAAACCAGAAAGGGTGGGCCATTCGACGCAGGAATTCGTCTCGTCCGTAGTGCAGGATGACAGCTTCGGTAATGATGGCACCGAGCTTCGTCATGCGATCTCCGAGCCACTTCGGCACGCGCCCGCCGTGGAGGGGAAGATCAGCACTACCGGAACGTTTTACCATGAGCTTATCCTGTTGATCCGCAACGACGGATGGCGCGTTTTAGCATTTGCGGTGCCGGATTGGGAAGTTTGCGCTTGAGGCGGACGGTCGCAGGCTGGACGGGTAAGAAGCTCGACTGCCGTTTCGTTGGCCAAAAGGTGAAAGCGGAAAAACCCTGATGTTCTCCATCCCCATCGCGTCCGCTTGGCACAGCCTGTGACCTTTAAAGGGAATGCACCCGGTGCTGGGATGTTCCACCGTCATTCCCTTCGATGGATTGATTGTGACGCCGGCGCGTCAATTTCCGACAAAACGGTCGGGTCTGGAAAACTCCGGCTTAGAAAACCAGAACCCCTTGCGCCGAATCGCCACGGCAGATCGACAGCCTTGCTGATGCCAACACGCGGACCTCGGCAAACCTCGACTGCACTGCTGCCGGCGGAAAGCCTGAAGGGGGCCGAAAAAAGTGACAATCCGTCGAACTCCTGTGACACAGCCAGTGCCTGGCAAAGGCGCCCGGGGCCTGCACATAAAAGAAATGTGTTGGCGCCGCTGCGTCGCTGTCGCATCGATTCGATGCCAGTGGTCGGTTCGATCGCCCGGATCAGCACAGCGCTGCCTGCTTCGCACACGAAGTTCAGGCACCAATGCAGCCCATAGGACCTGTAAACGTAGGCATTGCCAGCTGCAGCGAACATGGAAGCGTTGCGTTTCGTCGGGCCTTTGTGACTATGGGAAGCGGGGTCTTCGATTGTGTAAGCTTCTGTTTCGACGATTATGCCGCCGACGCCGTCGACCTCCAGGACGGTCCCGATCAGCGCTTCGGCAACATCAACAGCGTAACGATTGAAAAACGCGTGCGAAATCACTGCTGTTCCTCCTTTCTCCGGTGGCCTTGTGGGCGACGAAATTGGGCCGTTCCCAACAGAAGCCGCCAGCGTCTGGCGGCCCAGATCGATAGGCAAGCTCAGTCGACCTTTCGCCGACGTCTTACGCAACCCGTCCTATGTTTAAAAGCGGTACGCTCGTCTCAAAAGGCAATAACTTGCAATGGACGAAACATCGGTACAAATCCTCGCGTTCGCTTAGCGTTGGAACACATCCGAACCTTTCTTGGATGCCAGAAGCGCGACGGCATCATAAAGAACCGAAGATCGACCATCGCGATCAAGCTTGCCGGCTGGTACGTGTTTACCTTTTCGATCCACGTGAGCGATCAACATCGAGCGCGCCGGATCAACGGCCTGATCTGGAAGGCAGAGACGATCATTAACGCCGTCGGATAGACGCCCCCCAGAGGTATCCTATGGCGGCGGCCGCAATCAGAACGGGGGCGAGGTGGTCTCTGATCCGGTTCTGCGTTGTTTCAAGTGCGACGACAGCCTCAGTCACGGCCAACCGGGACGTCCCACCAACGATTGCGGCGAGTTCCGCGCGCAGGTTCACAATTTCTGTCCGCAGCGCCTCAAGTTGGGCCTGTCGTGCCAGTGTGGCGTCATTTTCTGGTGCCGTCTCGAGTGGCTCGTTGACGACCCCGACTTTTGCGAAATCGCCATCGCTTTCGTAGCCGGTCTGATCCACCATCGCTGTTTCCTCTCACATGAAGGCAATGCCACTCAACGGTGAAAACGTCGTGTTGTTCCATCGGAAACGACCGCGGCGAGCATTTACAAATGCCAGCCCCAATGGAGCGTTCGTGACGAATGAACCTGTGGCGTTCGTGAGCGTTAGGCTCACCAGATAGTATTTTACGGTGACGACGATGCCTAAGCCCAAGGAAAGGTCTGATAGCGAACCCCGTCGTGGCGCCACAGCGAAATTCGCCTACGACAGAATGACGGTGGAACGCTTCCGCAATGCATTCCCACGCGCTCGCTGGAACGAGGAGCAACGCAGTTGGTTCGTGCCGGGCAAGACCGCCGGCAAACGCATTGCACAGTGGCTGGCGCGCGAGAGCGAAAACCTCGATTTATATGCGGATGCCAAAGGCCGCGATGCGTACGCTTTCGATCCTATTTCCAGTCAATATCTTCAAATCGAAGACGATATCCAGATACGCACCCCTTATTCCAGGGACGTTGTTGAGCAATTGCGGTTAATCCCTTGGGCTCGGTGGGATGATGAGATGCACGCTTGGCGGGTGCCGTTCCGATCCTACGAAGCACTGCGACGTTCATGGCCTGATATAGACGCAGCTGCGCGCGCTAGCGAACCTGAGGAGCGCAAGCGCCGGAAGGAAGCGGAAAAACATACGGCGAAGTCCGAGCGCGCGAAATTGCGCTATGCCGAACGTCGCCGCCGGCGTTATCCGGTTCCAGCCGGGGCGCTACCACCGATCGGTCAGGCGGTGACGACATGTTCCTACGGCGTGGTGATTATAGCCGAGGTGGCCGGAGAATACGCCGAGCCGGATGATATCAAGCGCTTCTATCCCCATGCTGCAGGCGATCCGCGCGATTTTGTCTGGGTTCGTTGGCGCCCGGCGTCGCTAGCCGAACTGGTGGCAACCTGGCCGGCGCGTGAGAAGCCGAACGCGTTCGAGATGGCGCGGGGCTGGTGGCGGCCAGTTCTGGACGAGCTGCGTGAAGCGCGATCGGAGGCGCGCCGCCTGGAGCGAAAAAAACAAAGGAGAACTGCGCCCCCCAGTGAGAGGGCCCGTGGTGCTGCACACGAAGGCACCCATTGAGCATGTCAAGCAGTTGGAAGTGTACGAGAGCGTGAACGTCGTTCTGCGGAGGCAGCGTGCACTGATGCTCGTCATCCTCGGGAAGAATGAGGGCTTTTCCTGCTTTTTCCTTTCGATTGGAGGTTTGATGACGCGCTATTTTTTCGATCTTCATAACGGTGACGGCGAAACACGAGATGAGCAAGGCGTCGAGCTTGGTTCGCGGGATGCCGTGACGCAGGAAATCCTCTTGGACGTTGCTCGGGATGAACTCCCAGATCGCAACCGCACAGACATATCCGTTTTGGTTCGTACCGACATCGGCAAAACCGGTTCGGTCGCAACGCTCACGTTTCGCAATCAATGGCTCGATTGATTGTCGCGAGCCGGGGAAGTTTTACGGCGTCGCTCGACCAGCTCTTAGGATTTACCGCCTTGCGCCTCGGAGATTGCGATTTCGGAACTATCTTGATCCGGTCGCGGTTAGTGGCACATCCAAATGGAGGAGCGTGACGTGCGTTTTCTACGAGACAACAGCCTGACGATCGTCCTCGTGACCGCGACACTCATGACCATCGCCGGCATGTACATAGCCGGCTGGCTGGCGAACAATGAAGAGTTGGCGGCCCACGGATCGCCGGCGCTGACATTGATGCAGTATGGCTTAAGCGGCGACTTTCTATCCGCCGTCTTCGAGAACTGGGAAAGTGAATTTCTGCAAATGTCGGTTTATGTCGTGCTGACCGCCTATCTCTATCAAAGGGGCTCTGCGGAATCCAAGGATCCTGACGAGAGGTCGCCTCAAGATGAAGGACTTGCGCACCGAGAAGAAGATCCCGAGGCGCCGTGGCCAGTCAAGAGGGGCGGTATGGTACGGCTGCTTTATGCGTACTCGCTGGGAATTGTTCTCACCGGTCTCTTCCTTGCGAGTTTCGTACTCCATCTTGTCTCCAGCGCCAGATCGGAGAGCGAGACGGCGCAATTGCATGGCCAAGCGACAACGACGGTCATGCAGCATCTCGGCAGCGCACAATTCTGGTTTGAATCCCTTCAAAACTGGCAATCGGAATTCCTGTCAACGGCGCTGATTGTTGTTTTGTCGATCTTCTTGAGGTACCGGGGCTCTCCTGAATCCAAGCCTGTAGGCGCGCCTCACCGCGAGACCGGCTCATAAGAGCAGCGCTTGGCCCGCGCGTGCGCCGATACGGTGCGGATAGCTGATAGTTGGCCGGGCCGATCGCGGTCCGGAGTGCCCGAAAAAATGTCTTGGTGCGGCCGGCCAATGGATATGCCGATGCGGTAGCTATGTCGGACACAGCTTTTCCGCAACGACCGGCGTGAAGCGCCACTCTTCTTGCACCGTTACAGGCCGGGCTCGGCAATCATCACAACCGGCTCGGTCACGGGTCTTGACGGCGAAAAAAGCTGTTTGACTATTCGATGGACAAGGGAGGTATCCACGCCATGAGACCCGGTGTAGAGGCCGCTCAATCCAAGCGACAAGGAGGCATCGCCGAAGTTCGGGCCCAACCTTCCCATGAAGCGACCGCGCAACCCTACATTTTCTTATCTGCATTGTTCTAGAAACATGAGCAGAGAGATCCTCGCCGATTACTGGCGACTCAAGGCCAAAGTACGTGTTCCCAATGGATCGCCCACTATCGTTATTGGCCAGAGGCATGGATGATCACGTTTGTCGCTCTGAAGCAAAGTAAACAAATAAGAAAGGCCGCCCACATGGACGGCCTTTTCGAAGTTCTATTTGGTTAGATCAACGTTCCACGGCTAGCGTATCGTGTGCGTTCCTCTTCAATTTGCGCCGGGCTATAGGGATCGAGTGTCTCATCGAATCGGTTCCAACCTTGCTCGCGATAAGAGGAGCGCCGCTCCTCGAGATCCACCCAGTTCGATCGCCTGAGGATCGCCTCCGCCTCGGCAGCCTCGCTGTCGGCAACGCGCGCTGTTACCAATGTGCCGCCTCGGCGCACACCCTCGGCATAGACATGCGCATCTTCTTCCGGCACGCCGGAATCCGTCAGCGCCCCGATAATCCCGCCGACCGCACCACCGGCAACCGCACCGGCAGCAGCACCCGCAGCAGTCGCCGCAAGCCAGCCGGCAGCAACGACCGGGCCGACACCCGGGATCGCCATCAGCCCGAGGCCGGTCAGAAGACCGCCTGCGCCGCCGACCGCAGCACCGATGCCAGCACCGGTACCCGCCCCTTCGGCCGCACCTTCTGTGTCGTCAACCTTGTATCGGCCCTCGCCGTTGCTCGCGACCATGCTGATGTCGTCATCGGGAATGCCGGCGGCTTTCAGCGCTCGTACAGCTTCAGATGCTTGGTCATAGGTGTCGAAAAGTCCAGTCACGGTTTTCATGTTGGTTTTCCTTCGATGGGTTTGCTGAGATAACAACTTCAGTTGGCGACGATGTTGCCCTGGTAGTCGAGGGTGACGGTTACGGGCTTTCCGTCCTTGGTGGCAGAGGCGTGCCATATGCCCTTCTCGTCCAGCTTCAGCCCCGTCACCGCGGTGTAGCCGTTCTCCTGAAGTCGGGCGCGCGCCTGCTCTTCGGTGAAGCTGTTGGCGCCCTCGACAGGCGCGGTCGGATTGGTGGTGTCGGGCGTGGCGATTGCCGGCGTTTCAGGGTCCGGCGACGTTGTTGCGGTCTGTGCATAGGCACTGAATGCGCTTGCCGCCAGAAAGGCTGTCGCGACGATCATTTGTCTCATTGTTGTCTCCTCGATGCGAAAATTGAACGACGCTGAGACAACGCGGGTGCTTGGCGATGGTTCCTTTTCCGTCGCAAAGAAGATTTTGGTTATCTATAAGTTACAATGGCTTACAAAAACCGTTCGTATGCCAACCACCTTCCTAGGTGAGGCCGAACTTCTTAAAAATTCGCTCGATGACGAGGCGCTTCAGTCAAACTTCGACGCGAGCTGAAAGTTCCCCAATTCGACCGCCGAGGCGCTCAATTCGGATGCCGAGGTTGGACGTGCGGGTTACCGCAAACCCGCGGCAGGAACAAAACTAACGATGTCCGTACTGCGATGGAAATTCGACTGGCAGATCATCGAGCGCCTGAATTTGCGGATCACGTACTCCAAGTCACGATGAACGACGAAGCGCTTGGCGTTCGTTACAGCCAGGCCGCTCGTACTCGGTCTCTATAGCGATCGCGGCCGGTTGGCATCAACGCCTTTCTTCTGCCCTTTCTCGCACTAATTTCTTAGAAGGAACAATATCGCCGGCAGGAAATGACCCACTCCGCTGACAGCCCAAATCAGACCGATGATGAAGATACCAATTCTTCGACGATTGGGGTCGAACCAGAAGCCATTCGGGCAGCGGTGGAGCCGGCTGTCAGCTCTAGCGACAGCGCCGCTGCGGTTGCATCGTCAGACGAGAGCGAGCCGCACCCACCCGCCTTTACGGAAAGCAAGCGCGCACTTCGCCATCTTGCATCCGCTTTTCGCCGCGATCTCGGCACAGTCGGACAGCGTTGCCTCGCAGGTTCGCCCGCGCTGATCAAGAAGCTCAAACTGGTCGCGAGAGCTTCGCGCGCCTCATTCCCCCCCAAATTTCGACAGAGGGCGGCATCAGCCATGGCCCCCCTCCGCAAAGGAATATCCGGTGCAGTAGGCGTCGTCTCCACGCCGGCATGGTTTCCCGCCTTGCGACTTCAGCCTCGCTCATGGAAAGCCGGGATCTTGATGGTGACGTTGACCTTTGCGATCTTCGTGATCGGAATGCTGATCTGGGCACTGAAGGATGTGCCGTGGCGAGAAATCGCCGACGGCTCCCTAAAACCTATCGTGGTCCTTGAAGCCGCGGACGGCCAGCCAATCGTAAGACAAGGTCCTTTCCAGGGCCCCTACGCCCGATACGAGGAATTTCCAGCGCATTTGGTCGATGCCGTACTTTCAATCGAGGATCGGCGGTTCATGGATCATTACGGAGTCGATTTGAAAGGCATCATGCGGGCCGTATTGAGAAACTTCCAGGCCGGCTCGGTCGTTCAAGGCGGCAGCACGATTACCCAGCAACTGATCAAAGTGCAGTACCTTGAAAGCGATCGCACGCTGAAGCGCAAGCTGCAGGAACTGGTTATCGCGTTCTGGCTCGAGTGGAAGCTTGGCAAGCGGGAGATCCTCACGCGATACTTGAACTCCGTTTACCTCGGGTCCGGCGCGACAGGAATGCCCGCGGCAGCCCGGATCTATTTCAACAAGGAGATTGCCGCACTCAACGTCCAGGAAGCTGCGATGCTGGCCGGACTGTTGAAGGCGCCGAGCCAATTGAATCCGATCGACAATTTCGAAGCCGCACGCGAAAGGACGACAACGGTCCTCGACGCGATGGTGGCAAACGGCAAGCTCGCAGCGCAAGATGCGTCCGCCGCCAAGGCGAAGTTTGCCGAATTGCATCCGACCACGCCGACGCGGCGCTCGGGCAGTTGGTTTGCTGACTGGATTTCGCCCCAGGCCGGCGAAATTGCAGGTGCCTCTCCAGGTTCGACAACAGTGCGCACGACGCTGGTGCCACGCCTTCAGCAGCTTGCCGAAGATGTCGTCGCTCGCAATCTTGATAAGGAAGGGAAAACTCTGGGTGCGTCACAGGCCGCACTGGTCGCAATGACGCCAGATGGAGCGGTGGTCGCGATGGTCGGCGGACGCGACTACAAGGCCAGCCAGTTTAACCGCGCCGTTGCCGCGAAGAGACAGCCTGGCTCAACGTTCAAGCTTTTCGTCTTCTATGCCGCATTGAAGAACGGACTTACCTTGCGTGATCAGGTCTTCGATGGCCCGATTGAAGTCGACGGGTGGTCGCCGCAAAACTCGACAGGCCGCTATCATGGATGGGTAACAATTGCGGAAGCCTTCGCCCGATCTCTCAATGGTGCAACGGTTGCGCTGGCGCAGGAAGTGGGCATCGAGAATGTTGTAGCGGCCGCAAGAGAGCTCGGAATCGATGCTCCACTAAATCCCGTGCCGGCATTAGCGCTCGGATCATCCGAAGTCAGTCTGCTTGACCTGACGGGCGCCTATGCCTCGATCCGCCTGGGAAAATCGCCGGTCGAACCTTGGGGCGTAATCGATTTTCAGGCGTCGACCCAAACCAAGGCGTTCCGCGTCGGCCCGCTCACAGCCGCTTCGACCGATCTCTCCACCTACCAACAGGATCTGGTGAGCCTATTGCAGCTTGTGGTCGAGCGCGGCACCGGACGTGATGCTTTCCCGGGTTCATTTGCAGCCGGAAAGACCGGCACCAGCCAGAACAACCGTGACGCCTGGTTTGTAGGTTTTACGGAAGATCTTGTTGCCGGCGTCTGGGTCGGTAACGATGACGACACGCCTATGAAGGGCGTCACCGGTGGTGCGCTCCCGGCGCGCATTTGGCGGGATTTCATGCAAGCGGCAATGGCCCAACCTGAACCTCAGATTGATCCAGATACAGGGCTGATGACAAGCCAAGAAGGGCCAGCAGCGTCCTGCAATATTAGGGCTTGCGCGCGGAGCTATCGATCGTTTCGAGCGTCCGACTGCACCTACCAGCCTTATCGGGGAGAGCGCCGGCTGTGTGAGCGGTAGCTGTTCGCGATACGATCATATTTTCAGACGAATTATGATTTTTGCTCGATTGGCAGTCTGTCGGGCCTCGAGGGGGAACATCTGCCGTCCGAAGTGGTTCTCCTTATCACCAACGGAGATAGCTATGAACATCATCGGACAACAGGTGCTTTCCGACCCAGGGGGCGTGATGACTGTTGAATGGGTCGCAGAGGGTGGCAACGTGATCTCGGTTCGGCTGCAGGACAGCGAACACGATCTGGACGTTGATAGTGCCGTCGCAAAGGCTAAGGCGCTCATGGTCCAGGTGGCCACGTTCGATAAGGTCGCCACCGAGGTGGAGCCAGAGACAGATCCCCAGGTATCGCCCGCTGTAGAATCACTGCGCAGCGCGCGCACCGCCAAGGACACGGGCACATTGGAGGAACAGCTTGACGAAGGTCTGAAGGCGTCTTTTCCAGCAAGTGATCCGCCCGCCGCCACCGTTAGCACGATTCCCACGGGAAGAACTGATCATCCTGACGCCAAATCATGATCACAAACGGTGACGCGGGCAGTCGTTCATCCACCGGAGGATGCGCGGAGCGGGAGTTTCGTCATTTGCAACGAAAGTGCAGATCGCCGCACGATGACACTATTTTGGAAGTTGATCTTATCCCCAGAAAGGGAAGCCCAAGTCCGCGCCTCGATGGAGGAGAGTTCAAAAAGCGCTTTCTGCAACAGTTTCAGGACAGTTCCTCGATAGGATAACAGGCCTCATCATTCAGAACGGCGACATCTACGAGGATTTCATGGGCCCCAAGTATGCGGCGCTGAAATCCTGGTGGGCGGATCGCACGACCGAGACGCACCGGGTGTTGGAAGACGCGGTATCGGAAGCAGGCTTTCGCGCGGAATTTGTGGGTGAAGTGTCGGCCGAGGTTGCCGCACGAGTTCCCCCGGATTTGTGGAAACTGCATTGGCCCTTGATGAATACGCCGGAAAGACGAAGGATTTCAGTCCGGCTGATCGAAATCTGGGAAGAGAATTTTACCTGGTTTCCCCGCTATCAAGCCTATTTGCGCCAGAACCAGCCTTCGACTTTGATCGTATGGGGACCAGAAGACGGCTACATGCCGGCCCAGTCTGCCCGAGCCTATTTGCGTGATCTGCCGAATGCGCAGCTGCATCTGATCGCTGGTGCCGGTCACTGGCTGCTGGAAACCCACTTCGATGAAGCACGAGTGCTTGTGCGCGAATTTCTTTCTCGGCTGTCCGCATGACTTCGGGGCAAGTTGCCGCACTTGAGCCTGCCGCACGCTTCGGGTTTTCACAGCCCGGTAGGATGATTGCGGCGATCGACTACTTGGGTATCCGGTCGATCATGGCTGCGTGCGCCTTACAAACTGGAATGTGGAGGAATTGGTAGCCATCACCATTCGATCAACCGGGCGAAGATCTCGCTGATGCCGGGGATTGTATTCAACAGCTTCACATTGCATTGGCTTTGGTAATCGCCAGGATCGTTACCAACTCCCCGCCTGAATGGCGATCGAGGATGATTAATCGGGCGAAAGACCGTCAAGGCGTCGCGAACAAGCAGCGAACATCCACAGGACATACCGTGTATATCTGGTCTGGATTAGCTTCCCCGGAGTAGGAATGAGTTGAGGGCGCCTGTTGGCCTAGACGGCCGGGGCGAAATAACACTGACTTTCGTCATCATGGTCAAAAATTCAAAGCGATGCCGTGATCCATTCTGCGCTCATAAGCAATGCCGATAACGAGGAATCCGTTCACCGCCAGCGGAGCCAGCCCAGCATCAGGTAAGTCCCGCCGCGCCAAAATTCCGCTCAAGATACTCGACGCCAAATTCGACGATGTCCTTGGCATCGAACAGGTAGCTGTGCGCACGCGCCACCGGGCCTTCGCGATGCCGACCCAAGAGCACGTACGCATTTGCAATCGTTTCGACGGCATCGGGCTCTCCATCGATCGCAAAGCAACTCAGGATGCCGTTCGAATCGAAGTCTTCCGTATGCGCCCAGATGGTTTGGCCTTGCGGGTCGAGAAGCGGCATCTCATAGGTCACGCGGCGCTTTCCAGGAATTTCGGCTATTGCCTCGGCATAGTGTAGAACAGTGACGGCATCCAGGGGAGCACCGAGCAACAGCACCTTTCCGCCCCGCTTGACAAAACGCTCCAAGGGAGACCCTTGACCGAATGCCCGTCCGAGAACATGCGGCTCGATCATCTCTCTTGCAAGCGATCCCACCGCGACCATGGATGCATCCGGGTGCGCACTGCGCAAAGCATCCGGCGTATCGACGAGGTACTGGTTAAGGACGCCAAAGCCGCGGTATGTTCCCGCCGTCTCGGGGTGGAACGGTGGCCAATTCCGGCGTCGCTCCTCGCTCAATTGGGCGCCGTTCAGAGTCTCGTCATAGGGTGATCGATCCCATGAGGCATAGCCCATCAAAGTGCCGTTCGGCCCGACGGCCTCAAGGATCGATGCCACAATGGCACGCGGGCCACCCTCCACGGCGCCGATAGCCTTCAGCGATGCGTGCACCATGAGTAGATCGCCAGATTGAACGCCCAGCGCTCGAAGGTTGCCGGTGATTGTCGCTTTGTCGTTCATCTATCGGCTCACCCCTCACGCGTTTCGTGTAGGCCCTGGGCGATATCTAGCCGATCGACTACGCACCGGATGACCAGCACCAGGCAGAGAAATTCATGGTGGCATCGTCCCATCGATGAGATGCTCGTGCAATGCGCGCGAGACGCACCCACAGACCGCCCGCAAAGCGCGAGCGGAACGTGGCCCCCATATCTCGCCAAATAAACCCGCTGCCCGACGTCGGCGATAGCCTCCCGGCCCCTTCAGCAAGGGCCTTTTCTTTATGCGCCACTGCGTCCTCTACCAGAAGCAGTCCGCCGCCATAAAAATCTCAACTTTTGCTCACTTGGAGCCAATTGGAGATTTCGCTATCTTTTCTCCCCCGGTGAAAGCGATAGCTCATAGAGGGAGGTCTATATGGCTATTCAGTTTGACCAGTCAGGCTTTGAACTCGCACCTCAGCAGATCGGCACCCTGCAAAGGATATTCGATCGAATTTGCTTCGAAGCGAGAATCCCGCGCCAAGACATTCGCGCACGCCGCCTCGCAAAATTCTTGATGGATGAACTCAGGTTCGGCAATACTGATGAAGTGGCATTGACCGAATGTGGCCGCTGGTTCTGCAGGCGGTAGCCCCCACACCTCGTATTCAGAGCGAACAGCCGACCTGGATGCACCACTAAGCTCTGTCATTTTCACATGGAATGCTCCGTGCAGTGGCTGGAGCTAATCCAGATACTAAGCCTTTGTGATAAATACTGCTGGAATACGCCACAATCTCCAAGGAGTGACAACAAAAGCAGCTGGGACCTTCTTCGAGAAGGTCCGATCTCCACGCGAAAATCCCAGAACGAGGGCTTGATTACGGCAACGTCCGCCTATCCCCGAGGGGCCGGCTGGGATTAAGGCTATGAGTAAAAGTGATTGGACTTCGCACTGAGGTGATAATGCCTGACCACTTCAAGAATTTAGTCGGCGTCTCCAGGGAAGCAGTTCGGGAAAGGCACCTCCCCCTAGGCAGTGAAGGAGCCGCGCGGCGCGCCTGATCAGTCTGAGGCGCCTAACGAGATGGCCAGATAATTCTGGTTCTATGACGGTTCGAGAACGGAGAACCAATGTCGTCCACCTTCATTCGAAGGTGCCAGCAAGACCCGCCTCGTTGATGCGGCGTGTCATAATGGAACCATTCTTTCCGGTTTCGGTTGGAGTCCTGAGGTTTAAAAGCTGCTGATCGGCGGTGGACTTCGGAACGATTGTCTGGAGGCTTTGATGGTCCAACTACCTGCGTATCGCCGGCAGTAGGACGCGTCGGGCTGCCTGCCGCGCCGAGCTTCGGCGTAGCCCTGTCACGGTCCTGGCATCGTAATGTTCATACGTCCCATCACATCGGAGGCGAGATAAAATGAACCGCTGGAACAAGGACGGCCAAGGCAACATAAGGGTGTCGCCTATCATTGGCTGGAAGACCGCGACGCTTATAAACCAGAACTCCGATGTTTTCCTTCGCCTCGAATTCGGTGTCGATCACGATCTGGAACAAGTTTCGGCTTTGCAGTTTGGACTCACCGCCCTCCAAGCCAAAGCACTCGGAGAACAACTCGCCTCCCACGGGGACAAGTTGGCTGGGATAGTCAAGGTGATCAAATAATGACCAAGCGAACGACCGAACACTTGGCTTTCAATCGGAATTAACAGCCCGTTTGGAAGAGGCCAGTCCGACACCACTGTGAACTCACAATCGCCTGGCGGGTTTCGATGTTGTTCACGTCCGAGGAAATCGCCGCTATCTCAGCCTCCATTTCAAATCGCGTCGGGCCGTTAAGTACCGATTACGGCAGGAAGTCCGTGAAGAATGCACTTGGGGTCGCTGAAACAGCGGATCAAGCGCCGAGCTCGAATGCAGCGGCGGGGCTGACCCGCTCAGCGCCTGAGGGCAAAAACCTCGACCGCGGTTTGACGTCCACGCACCTGCACCGATCCCATCGCAACTGCATCAACGCAACTCTCACGCGCGGCGTTAAATGTGGAGCCGCTAATGAGGCAATCGGTTGAAAACTCCTTATTCAATTCCTCGAGTCGCTGCGCCAAATTCACCGTGTCGCCATACAGTGTGTAGGTGTGACGTTCCTCACCCCCGACGGTCCCGGCGGCCACCTGGCCTGTAGCAACACCGATTCTCAGACGGAGCGCGTGGCCTTCGAATTCGCGTAATGAAACCAGAGCCAGCAGATCGCGAGCGGCGGCAACCGCCCGTGCCGGGTGGTCTTCGGCGGGAAGTGGCGCATTGAAAGCCGCGATCAAGGCATCACCGATGTAGTTTACGACGACGCCACCGCGCTCATCGATGATCGCCGTCGCCGCGCTAAAAAAGCTATTGAGGATGGTGATCACGCGCGAGGCCGGCAAACTTTCCGACAGTCGCGTGAAGCCTTCGATATCGGCAAAGATGATGCTAGCCATGCGCAGCTGAGGTGCGAGCTGCCCGGAATGAATGAGCTGCTCGGCGACTTGCGGCGGGACGTAACGCCCAAAAATTCGCTGTATCCGGGCGCGCTCCGCCTCGATGGCAGCATTCGCGCGGACCACGTTGCGCGCACGGTGGACCGCCAACGCCGCGATACATGTCACGAGCAGGATCACCACTCCCTCGATCACGCGAACTGGAATGCCGAGGAAGTCGGGACTGAGGAGTACCGCAAAGACTTCCGTGCGCGAGGGCGAAGACGGCAGATCCCCCAGACTAACGATCTGTTCCATGCCCGATATGATCCAGACGGTAGCGACAGCTAGACCAGTCACGGCACAAAGGCCCGTCCATATGACCAGCGCAGGCGATAGCGCTAAAATGGAAGCCGCAACAATGACGTAGTAATATTCGGTTCGGCTGGAAAGAAAGACGAGATTCTGCGGAATATCACCCCCGCTACTGAGTGGTGCGAATGCAAGTATGGCGCTCGCTGCCGCCGCGTCGAATGTGAACAAGGCAAAGCGTGCCATACGTTCATATCGGCTGTTGACCGGCCGAAGCGAGAACGTGCCAATTGCCGCCGTGGAAAGGACCGCGGCCGCTGCATAGGCGTTGTTGGGGTAGGCATAGAGCGAAAGGTAGAAAAAAGCGAACGCAACCAGGGCACCGGTTCGGCCAATGACAGCAAGCCGGAATCCTTTGCGTTCCGCCTCAGCCAGCGCCTCGGCAGCGGAGGATTGACCACGGTCCGATTGCACTGAATCAGTTATTTGAGTTCCTCCGCAGCGATTAACGTTTCGATAGTACGCGAGCTTGGCCGTCAGCAGTATGGGACGTCCGACAGTTTCTGGCCTGGGCCCACTTCAGAAAGTAAAACGTCAGGCAGATGTAGAGCCCGGCAACCGCGAGGCAGTGGATGAAGAAGCCCGCGACCGATTCCTCGAAGTTCCACCAGTCGAGCGTTACCTGCATGGAGAGCTTCGTGCCGATGGCAAGTGCGAACGAACTCCAGACGCCGTGGAGCGCGATGAGGATGGCGATCGCACGAAGCGCCAGGGTACGAGCGACATTTGGCTGTTTGATGCCGGTGAGCTTGCGCGCCACGCCCATGAGCATCGGCCAGCGCAAGCCCAGATGGACGGCGACGATCACCAGGACCCAATAGGCGGCGAGCGTGTGGATCTGCCGCACGGTGAAGCCACCATAGGCTGACATCACTCCGGAGAGCGCGTTGGAAATGAGCACGCTGGTACCAAGCAAAGCCAGCATCGCGACGAGCAGCAGAAGGGTTACCGCGATGTTGAACAGGCCGCGCGCCTCATCCCGAGCCTTCGAGATCGTGCCGTACCAGCGGCGATTGAACACGTTGTGCACAATGATCAACAGGAACATGGCGGTCCCGGCCAGTTCATGCGCGACGTTGCCGAGCCACCAGTAGGAAAATGCAAACAGCAGCAATCCGGCGGCGATGAGATCGAACACCAGCCGCGTAAGGAATATAGGGTTCAAACGCTCGACCTCCCGCTTATTCGACCGGCGTGCCGGTGAACCGGGGGATGCGATAGGCCGTATAAAGGTAGTCGCTGTCCTGCTGGCCGCTATGGCAGGACTGACAGCGCGCCGTGTTCTCATCCATGTTGATCGATTTGTCCGGCCAGAACCACTGGAACTGCCAGTCGGCGGTACGGCGGCTTGTGTCATATTCGGCGCCGAACCCCTCGCCCTTTTCCATAACGAAGTAGCGATAGAGTTCGCCATCGCGATGGTCGACCAGCACGAAATGGGTGCCAGTCGGGATCGGATGGCCGTTCTTGACGGCCTCCATGGCCGCGGGCGTCGTCATGATGTGTTCCATCACGTTGCCGCGCCGAACGGTCGTATAGTGCACCAGCGCGTCGAGGTCAGGAAACTGGACGCGGTTGGGTTCCGCATGGACCTGCCAACCGACGAGAGAGGCGGCGCAGGCGGCAAGCGCGCTCAATGTGACGGGGTATGCAATTCTCTTCATGGAGAGGCTCGCTTTAATCTCTAAGGACGGGATTGGCTGGGCGACAGACCGCCATACGGGCGGCCTGCAAGAGCTTCGCTTCGTCGGAAACCTTTTCCATCCATTCGACAGACTTGCCGTCGAGCGCTTCGGAAAAGGCGATGTGGCTCCCGACCGTGCTGCTCGCGCCGTGCCAATGCTTGACGCCTGGCGGGATCCAGACGGTGTCTCCCGGGCGGATTTTCTGAACGGGGCCATCTTCGTGTTGCACCAGGCCAACCCCGTGCATCACGATCAGAGTCTGGCCGAGTGGATGCGTGTGCCAGGCGGTGCGCGCTCCCGGTTCGAAGGTGACCGTTGCGCCGCTGATCCGCGCATCACCGCTGCCCTTGAACCGATCGTCGACGCGAACGGCGCCGGTGAAGTTCTCGGCCCCGCCTGCCGTAGATGGCTGCGATCCGGCGTGCGACACGGTGACCGCCTGATCGGATTGGGCCCAAGCGGCCGGAGCCGCAACGATGAGCGAGGCGAATGTCATGGCAGCGAGTTTCATTGCGTTCCTCTGCCTCGGCGTCATTTCTTGAAGACGTCCTTGGCGATCGCAAGAGCCGACACCGCGCTCGGCCAGCCCGAATAGAAGGCAATGTGGGTGATGGTCTCGATCAGTTCCTCTTCCTTGACGCCGTTCTGGCGCGCGATATTGAGATGGGAGCGAAGCTGATCAGGCCGATTGAGGGCGATGAGGGCCGTCACTGTGACCAGGCTGCGGTCACGCTTGGAAAGCTCAGGCCGCTCCCAGATGTCGGCATAAAGCACTTCATCGGTCAGTTCGGCCATCTTCGGGGCGATGTCGCCATAGAGTTGCTGCGCGCGCGATTGCCGCTTGCCGGCCGTCGCATCGGGCGCGGCGGGTTTCTGATCCTGGGCGATAGCCATGGTTGAGATTCCTCCGAACAGGCTGGCTGCGATGAACAGATTTCTTGCGAGCTTCGTCAATGTGGGACTCCTCGAATTGCGGAAGAACGCGACGCCCCGCAACTGAACCGGGGCGTCATCGCTAAGCGACGGGATCAGCGGGTTACGATCGGTCGGAAACAAGGGTTCGGGCGAAGAACGGCGTCAGCTTGCCCATCGCGGCATCCACATATTCGGGAACCCAGTAGGTCTCGATATGCGTTGCACCCTCGATCTTGAACAGTTCCTTGTCCGTCGTGCCGGTGGCCTTGGCGAAGGCATCCTCGGTCATGTAGAGGCTGTCGGCCTTAGCGCCGGCGATCATCAGGAGCGGCTGGTCGATCAGTTCGATCCGATCGGTGGCATCCCAGCGCATCAGGTCCAGCAGGCTGCTCATCGTGTACTTGAACGTCGAATTGGGATGCGCGTGCGTCTTCCAATAGTACTCGTAACCCTGCCGGTACATTTCAAAAGGCAGTGCAGCGATCTGCTCGTCCGTCAGGTTGGCGTCGCCGGCATAGAGAATTTCTCCGCCGGCGACTTCTTGGGCGCGGGCCTGCGAAACCTGCTTAAGGCGCTCCTGGATGGTGCTCAGTTGCGAATCCGCGAAGCCATTGCGGCGAACCCGCCCGGAGTTGAACATGCTGAGCGTCGCGATAGACACGAAGCGCTTGTCGGTTTTCGCCGCCGCCAGCGAATACCCGCCGCCGCCGCAGATGCCGAGAAGGCCGAGGCGCGCGACATCGACGCCCGGATAGCGGGTGATGAAGTCGGCCATGCCGTGGATGTCTTCGATGCGGTTTGAGGGTTTGTCCACGCTGCGCGGCTGGCCGCCGCTACCGCCCTGATACGCGGCGTCCGCAGTGATCGTGATGTAGCCCTGTTCAGGCGCTGGGCATAGAGGCCCGCGACCTGTTCCTTGATCCCGCCATTGGGGTGGGCCACGACGATTGCAGGATATTCCCGGCTCGGATCGTAGTTTGCCGGAGTGTAGACGTTGGCGACGATATCTAGGCCGTTCAGCTTGTACGTGACCGGGTGGATATTGACCTTGCCCGGCTCGTTCTTCGTGATCGCGCCTTCATAGACCAGGGTGAACGGGTTCTGTTTGTAGTCCGCCGCCCCGGCCGCGCCAGCCGAAAACCCCGTCATTGCCGCCAAAACCGCCGCCTTTACCGTACGCCTCATATCGATAATCCTTTCAACTGTTCAGTGTTTGGAGATCACGGCGTGCATCGCCGTGATGCCCGTCAGTCCAGTTTCTTTTCGATCAGGAACGTCGAGACCTGATCCGCGATCTCGAGGTTGTTCAGGTCGGAGAATGGGAAGTGCGTGTTGCCCTTGATGCCGATCTCGGGCAGGTGCACCAGCTTAGCGTCACCGCCACGCTTGTTGATCGCCTCGACCCAGAGCTTCGCCATGGCGAGGCGCACACGCCAATTGTCCTGTCCACGCTCGTTGGTCGGCTCGACTGGAAAATTGTCGCCGTAATAGATGACGATCGGGATACGGGTCAGCTTCTCGAAGTTGGCCAGCGGCACGGCTTCGGGCTTCAGGGTGCCGGCCGCGCTCGGCATCTCAGCTGGAAGTTCACCTTCCGGGAAGATGAAACCGCTGCCCGGTTCGAAGGCGACGATCGCCTTGACGTTCTCATTCTTGATCGCCGTCAGCCAGCCCGGTCCACCGGCCTGCGAATGGCTAAAGAGGATGCCGGGGCCGGTCTTATCAAACAGCGCAGCCATCGCATCCGAAATCACACCGGCGTCGTAGGGGCCGGTGTTCGGCGTGACCGAACGAAAGAACTGATCCAGCGTCTCAGGCTTACGATTGAACTGCACGTTGTCGAAGTAGTTCGGCCACTTGCCAATGCGGAACTGGTCAAAGAACAGCTGGTCGTTGGGCGTCGGCTCGACCACCGTTGCAACGGTGCTGTTGCCTGCGCGACCGCGGCGCGGCTGGTCGACAAGATATACGGGGAAGCCGCGGCGCAGGAAGATCGTCTGGAACCCCTCGCGCCCGTCCGGCGTCGTCTCCCAACTGCGCGCCGACTGAAACGCGCCATGCAGCATGACGATGGGCAGCGCCTTGGCGTTCTGCGGAACCTGATAGAATGCGTAGAGATGGTCGCCGTGGAAACTCTGTCCTTCGGCGCTCGGCTTGTTGTTATCATAGGTGCCGGGCGTTTTCGCCACCGTTCCGCCGATGGCGAAGCTTGACTGCTCCCTGATCGTCAGGGGTTCCATTCGATCGGCCGCCGCCACATGGGACGATGCAAAGATGGCGGTCAGCAGTAGTGCCGGAACGGCGTTTCTCAGGCGTGTGGCGTACATGGATCTCTAACCCGTCCTCAGAATTGCGGATGTTTGCAACATGCTTGTTGAAACGTCGGATGCCTTTGGTCCGGCCGCGTCGAAGAAGCTCTTCGTCGGCAAGCAATGTGCGTTTGGGTATAGAAAAATTTTGTCGCAGAGCTTTGTCAGCAACCGCAGACTTTGTCGCAAAATGTACGAACGCAACAAGGTCTTAAGAGCTGTCGCACGCGCGGCTGACACACTCTTTTACAAATTTCAAAATGCGCCGATCACCCCGCTGCTGTAGTGTTTCTTCCAACAGATCGGATCTGCTGAATGGAAGAAACACTTCACATCGCCGTCGTTGACGACCACAGGGACATACGCGACCTCGTCGGTAAATACCTGGCCAAGCAAGGCTATAGGATCAGTCTCGCAGAAAGCGGCGCTGCACTGAAACGCATCATGGCGCACGGCGCGATCGACCTCATCGTGCTTGACGTGATGATGCCAGGCGAAGACGGCATCTCCGTCTGTCGCGAGATTAGAGGAACAAGCCAGGTACCGATCATATTCCTGACCGCCGTGACGGAGGAGATGGATCGCATCGTTGGCCTGGAGATCGGTGCCGACGATTATCTGGTGAAACCGTTCAACCCGCGAGAGCTGCTGGCGAGGATCCGCGCGGTGCTGCGCCGGGTTAACAGCCTGCCCCCACAGTCGAGACAGTCCAGCAAGGCGAGGATCATTCATTTCGCACATTGGCGCCTGGATGTCGGTCGGCAGGAATTGACCGACGCCGATGGTGTCGGGATCCCGCTGAGCACGGCCGAATTCCGGTTGCTGAAAGCCTTCCTCGAACATCCCGGCATCGTGCTCACGCGCGATCAGTTGCTCGATCTGACGGTGGGCAGGGCCGCAGATGTGTTCGACCGCAGCATCGACAACCATGTCAGCCGTCTCAGAAAGAAGATGGAAGAGGATCCTAAAAATCCTTCGATCATCCGGACGCATTGGGGCGGAGGTTACAGTCTTTCCGCCGATGTGGTTTCGGAATGATCTACTGGTGGCGCAGGAGCCTCGCGGCGCAATTCATTGGGTTCGTGCTGGTCACGCTGATCGTGTCGCAGGCGCTATCCTTCTTCATATCGCGGAATGAACGCGAACGTGCCTTGTACGCTGCTTCCAAGAGCGAGTTCTATACGCGCGCCACATCCCTTACCCGGCTGATGGGATCCGTTCCGGCCAGTTTGCAGCAGGAAGCCTTGGAAGCCAGCGAGACGGCTCATTCGCGTTTCTGGATTTCTGACAGCGAGCCTGTCGATCCCGATGCCTGGCGCAAACAGGCTGCGGACGAACTGGCGCGGCCGCTGGCGAATTTCGTCGATTTCCCTCAGCATGCGGGTTTCAATGTCTCCTCAGCCATCGATGATGCCACACGAGACGTGATTGCCTCGGCCAATGCCGGCCAGCCATGGGCCACGCCCTCCGAGGCAACGTGGAATTTGCCGCAGGCTGCCAGGTTCATGCCTCTTGGCGGCAACGATGGGGTCGGGTTTGGCCTCGCTGTCCAGCTGGGCGACAGCACGTGGCTTAATACGGCCTACTACACCGACTCTTCGGCACCCTGGTGGAACTCGCAAACGCTCTATTCACTCGCAGCAGCGGCCACCTTTCTATCTGTGATTGGGATTTTTGCCGCCAACCGCATCGCCCGTCCCCTCAAGCGGTTAGCGGCGTCAGCAGAGGCGATTGGGAGAGGAGAAAACGTACCTTCCCTCCCGGAGGAAGGAACAGACGACATCCGTCAGACGACAGCGGCCTTCAACCGGATGCAGGCCCGGCTTTTTCGCTTCATTGAAGATCGTACCCGGATGCTCGCGGCAATCGGCCACGATCTTCGCACGCCTCTGACCTCGCTTCGGCTCAGGGCAGAATTCGTCACCGATCCGGACATTCAGCAGCGGATGCTCGAGACGATCAACGAGATCCAAACCATGACGGAAGCGACGATTGCTTTTGCGCGCGGCGAAGCAGCGGCGGAAGAGACGCGCACCGTCGACCTGAACGCGCTGGTCGGCAGCCTTTGCGATGACCTTGCGGAAATGCATCAGCCCGTCGTCTATTGCGACGGGGAAAAGTCGACCTACCGTTGCCGCCCAGACAGCCTGCGGCGCGCCATTCGCAACATCATCGAGAATGCTGTGCGGTACGGCGGTGAGGCACGCGTACACCTTCATGATGGGGATCAGTCCATCGATGTCGTTGTCGAGGACAATGGAACGGGCATTCCCGAGGAGATGCATGAAAAAGTGTTCGCCCCGTTCTTTCGCCTCGAAGCCTCCCGAAACCGCGAGACGGGCGGTGTGGGGTTAGGCCTTGCGATCGCAAGGACGATAGTCCGGCGTCACGGCGGCGATATTGTCTTTTCTCACGGCAATCCGGGCTTCAGCGTAACGGTCAGTCTGCCAAAGAAGCCATAATAGTTTTCTGTAGCCGTGGAACACCGCTCGTGGCTTGGGTGCTTACGGTCCGGTGCTTGTCTGGGCACGAAAAGTCTGCCGCCCTGAAAAGCAGGTGAACAGGCCGGCGATATCACCGCCAGCAACCGCATGGCATCTTCGACGTAACCGGACAAGTCGATTTGCTCAGACGGTATGATCTCGCGGCGAAGGCGGCTCACCCTCGCGATCGAGGGGCTTTGTAGTGGCGGAAGCCGTACCCAAACTCAGCGAGGATGAAGCTAGACGCAGCGTCGGTCTGAACGCCTCGAAATTGAAGATTTATGTGACCATGCGCGGATGGCGAGCGGGGTGTGAGGTAAGATATCTCGGGTACATAACCACAGATCCGGCGCCCTGGGACGGCGGCGCCTCTTCTGATCTCAAGAAACGGACAGGCCGCTACCCACCCAATCCTTAGTACCAACGTTGCTGAGCCACTGAGGCGCAGAACGAGCTACATATGAATTCGAGCGACACACTATTTCCAGGCGGCTTCGTTCTTCAACTCATAGTCGGTGAATGCTTTTACCAATCCACCAAGGACTTCTGCCGAAGTTTCGCATAGGGCTCTCAATTGCGTGTCGTCGACGGCATTGACGTCTTCGCGCAGATGCTGGATGAGGGCGTTCATTTCGGATTTTATCTTGTTGGTGTGATGCGCTGAACTGAAGACGGAAGTGGTCATGATGTATTCCTTCGTCGCGAATCGATCATGTCTCTTAAACTCTCAACCGCTCCGTTGGTTCATTCGAGCTTTAGCCGGCCGTCATGCGCCCTGGAGCACTCGGCGACGCGAGTTGTCAGCGGCTTATCATCTCTGGGCAGCCCTAACGAAAGAGCCCTGGTCCAGGAACCAGGGCTCGTCCGATGACTTTGAATCTTAACCTGCAAATATCCAGCAATCGGCGCCGCAATATGCCTAGTTTGTTAGCAAATTCGTCAAGACCAGGTTGGTGCCCCGCAGTGCAAGTCTATGGGTACGGAGAAGAAAATCAATTAATTCTTATGGGTTATCGTGATCAAACCTCAAAAGGTCCAACACCGGTTGGCCGGCGGTCGGTGGACCAACGAGATGTAGCACCTGTGCCGTTCAATCGGCGAACAGCTTGGTAGCGATTTCGCGACAGGCTGTTACCAGGTCAAAGGACTACAATCCTCCCGGCCGCGTGCTGTCCCGCCGCAAGCAAATCAGTGTTTTCGGTTGTCGTTTGTTGAGGTCGCGCTTTCCAGAACCACGATACCCGAATAGAGAACCGGACTGCCTTTGCGATCGCGGAAGCATCTACCGAAGGCAATGACTGAAACATAGCGGCCACCATGCGTTTTGACGCGATAGGCGGATTGCTGCGCCCGCCCTCCAACTATTGTTTCGGTGATCTTCTTTGCCAAGCGTGGCCGATCTTCGGGATGGACTCGATCAAGGTAGAGTTTGAGGGGCAATCCGCAATTGGTCTCCTCGGCGACAAGACCGAAAAGCTCCGCCAAGGCGGCATCGCCATAAACAAGGTCTTGGGCAATATCCCAGGTAAAAATTCCAGAGTCCGTTGTATCCGCATCGGGCAGATCCACAACGAACGTGCGCTCTCCAACCTCTACCATCGATCCTCCCTGTTTTGGGCTACACGGTTGTAGACAATGCCCTCTAGGGGCATCGTCAATCCCAGCGTCACAGTCGATTGGCGATTTTACATCTCCGGCATTCGCAGCCACCAATTTTTTCCCAAAAATCATGAAGATTTGTTTGTCGCGGCATCCGATGCTGTCGTCTTCAAGCGAATTTAGATAGACCTGCGCCCGCCTTGAATTAGCATAAACTAACAACTCCAGCCAAGATCGAACAATCGCTAGGGGGCAAAAGCGTGGGCACGACCTTGCTGCAGCAGCAAATCTCGCAAATGCGGCCTGTCGTTCCGACCATAACCCCCAAGAGCCGGTCAAATTCACCGGGAAACCGGCAAGGCGATGAATACCATACCGCCCAATGATTTCAGCTATTTCGAGATGATCAATGACCTGGTGCAAAAGGAACCGGCAGAGGCGCTCGATCCAGAGATTATGGGGTCGCTGGCCGCACTTGGCATCATCAAGGGCAAGCCCTTCGAGCCCGACGCCCAACGCCGCAGCTACCGATCGGTTGCGCTTGTAGGCCTATCCCGAACCTGCCGACTTATGCCGAAGAGAGACCCGAGGGCTTGGTGGTCAACGAGCGCGTGCGGGAACATGGATTGCGCGCCGACGGCGGTCGACGCGCTTCCCGGGATCGCCGACACCGTGGGCGGACGCATGACCATCCTCGCTGACAGCATCATCTGCCGTGGCAGCGACATCTCGATCAATGTCGGGCATGCTGCGCGAGTCGTCAGCGCATGAGGCGGCGGGCAGTCTTGCTAGTGCAGCGGGTCGGCGTCCGCGGTGGATTTGTCAGCGGCCAGCCCAAATAGAAGGGTTGCGTATATTCGCGCGCCCTAATGGAACTTTTAGCATCAGGTCCGATTCTACAATTATTCACCCGGTCACAAGGGGCCATCTCGCAGATGCAGCCTCGCCGACGCAGAAGAAGCCGTGCGGACGAATTCTTTCGATTGGGAGAATACAAAAGCCAAGGTGTAGTGGGCGGTTTGTTACATGCGTCGATGGAAAGCTCGTCGCGTTGGGCACGACCATCGCTGAGACGGTCAAGTCGGGGCTAGCGGGGGATGGGATGGCATCATTGGTTAAGGTAAGACGATCGTCGCCTGCGCACCAACCCACCAAATCTTGTCGCTGGGGGAATGAACCCTCGTCGAGACGGGTTCCATAAAGCGGCATAGGAGTAAAACCGGACGGCTCACCCCCGGGGGGGCAGGCACGATGAAGGGTGAGATACCGTCCGGCTCACTCACAACTGCCAAAACTTCTTTCGAATAGAAATGTTCCATCGTGTTCCTGCCGTTCGGACAGAGGAAGATGCTCACGACAGAAATCCCCGCCAGCAGGTTGGCTCGTTCCCACGTTAGACGGGTGTACCCGCGAGATGACGTTGCCCACCGCGTCGGCGACAGTGGGCGCCCCGTCTGGTCGAAAGTCACCGCGACCGGCTCCCCATGGGCGTATCGCGTGCGCCGATGAAGAGAATGTCCTTTGGCTGGTCGGCTGGTTGACCGTTACGGAACTGCATGAATGTCACTTTGTAACCGCTGTGCACGCTGTCCTTCCGCCCGCCGGAAGATTATGATTTCGAATGGAATTTGTTGAAGCCTTCCAACGACTCGGTGTGGCGCTTGCAATCGGGCTCATTGTGGGTTGCGAGCGAGGCTGGCAGGACCGCGATTTGCCATCCGGCGGCAGAACCGCGGGCATCCGGACGTTCGGACTTTCAGGTTTCCTCGGCGGACTTGCCGGCTATCTCCACCTACGATCGGGTCCTGTCATGCCTGCGGTGCTGCTATTGCTCTTCGGCACTGCTTTCGTCATTTTCAAGCGGCGCGAGGCGGAGGAAGAAGAGGATTACGGCGCAACGACAGTCATCGCGAGTTTCGTGGTCGTCGCGCTTGGCGCGGTTGCGGTCGTGGGCGACATACGGCTAGCCGCCGCCGGTGGGGTTGCAACCATGGCACTTCTTGCGGCCAAACGCAGCCTGCATGGCTTTCTCCGGCAATTGACCTGGCGGGAGGTTCGAGCAGCCCTCGTTCTTCTTGCCATGAGCTTAGTTGCTCTCCCGCTGTTGCCGAACGAGCCCATCGATCCGTGGCAGGCGCTAAACCCATTCGCGCTGTGGCTGCTGACGATCACGATCGCCGCCATCTCCTTTGCCGGCTATGTCGCAATCCGCGTTGCCGGCCCCAATCGCGGAATTCTGTTTGCTGGTGCCGCCGGTGGACTGGTCTCCTCCACGGCGCTGACACTCTCCTTTGCTCGCTTCGCAGCTGACGCACCGGAGAGTGCTCGGCGACTGGCTTGCGGCGCGGTGATTGCCGGCGCCCTGTCGCTGGTCCGTGTCGTCATTATCGGTGCCGTCATAGCGCCTGTTCTCCTGGTACCTCTCGCGATCGTGTTAACGCCGGCCGTGTTCGTGCTACTGGCTGCAAGTGGTTTGATTCTGTGGCGAAGCGGCGGTAAGCGTGATGCGCCGGATCTTCACCTGAAAAACCCATTCGAACTCGGCGAGGTAGTTTCGGCGCCCTGCTCGGCGGCGTTACCGTGGCGTCAAAGTTTCTGGTCGAGAGAATCGGCCAGGTCATGCTTTTTGTGGTTGCCGCTGTCTCCGGCCTGATGGATCTCGATGCGATCACGCTTTCGACTGCACGGCTTACGCCGACGTCGGTCGATCTCACAACTGCCGTCGCGGCGATCCTGATCGCGGTGATGATCAATTTGCTGACGAAAGTGGTGCTGGCCTTTTCAGCCGGCGGCAAAGGATCATACGCGCTCACGCTCGCTTTGGCGACGCTTGCTGCAATCGCCGCAGGTTTGTTCGCCTATTTCGTGCTTGGTACCAGCTTTCCCAATTCTCAGTAAGCAGCACGTCCCAGCAATCCGAAAATCGACGAGAGTCGCTTCGCCAGCCGTGCGATTGGCGGCAGTAAAGGCGCGCAGCCGAGATCAATCACCGCCGCCGCAAGATTTCTTTTGCAGTGGCCGGGACGCGGTTACGAGGTCTGACAGGCTCGCCGTTTGGGTTCGGCGCTGGCGTCTCTCTCGTGTCTCGGCACGGATGATTGAGATCATCGGGTTCCGGTATCGTTTCCTGGTGCTTGGGGCGGCGGTCCGCTTGCTTCTTAGCTACAGTAATTTTCTTGGGCATAGCCAGTTACTCCCGTTTCAACAAGAGGAAGCGGCGTGTGGGGCTTAAGGTTCCAAAGCAAACGTGAATTGAAGCGGGCTCAGCTCGAATTGGTTTTCGGCACCGAGTTCGGTGAAGGCGAGAAAGGCTACCCACCCGCCGATCGAACGCGCCATTTGCTACCGGTTCCCACCAAAAATCCCGTTTGGGCCAGGTTCAAGGCATGGAAGTAACGTTGAGATCCCGCCGTCGGCTTCATCCCTCACCTCGATACCGAGACACTCCTCTCCGGTCAATTTCTCAAGCCGATGAACCGTCCCGGCACTGCCGCAGACCAACGCGTCTGACCTGCGGGCGGCGCAGTCTCCCAGTGAGCAAAAGCGGCCTGGTCGGAGACGATCCCGTTACCACCCGCCATTCCGGGGGAACAAAACTGTGCTTTAGCGGTTATATTAGTGCACGCGCAAAAAAACGATCCAGATGATGATCCGTCGGGATCGTGTGCAAGGATGACCTTCGCCACGGAGGTCATCCTTTTTTGCATTCGGGCGTGGGACCCAGGTCCCACGCCCGAATTGGTCTGTTTGCCATCAGAGATTGGCAAGCAGGTCGTTGATGCGGCTCTCCGCGCTGCCAAGAGCTTCGTCGACTGTTTTGTCGCCGTTCACGGCCGCGCCCACCTCTTCGCCGATGATGTCCTGGATGGCGAACTGACGCTGGACAGCACCGGGCAGCGAGCGACCAGTCTCGGCAATCTCGGCGATGTTTTCACGGTGCGGCAGCGAGTTGAATTCTGGCATGTCGAAGACGACCTTGACCGCCGGAAGGTGACCGGTGCGAGCCCACTGGAAGTCGTTCTCGGCGAGGAACTTGAAGAGCTTGCCGATCGCTTCGATCTGTTCCGGCGAGCGATCCTTGTGCGGCATAACCCAGCTGTGGCCGTCGGCATAGGTACTGTCACGACCAGGATAGAGCTGCGGGACCGGATAAACGGTGTAGCCCTTCGCAAGAGCCGTACCCTCCTTTTCCGACTGGGCGACGAAATCGCCAATCAGCCAGGTGCCGTTGACCGCAATGCCACCATCGCCATTGGTGAAGGCCGTAACAGCAGCCGCATAGTCGAGACCGGTTGTCGTCAGGCCTACGTCCTTGATCTTCTTCATCAACTCGACGACGTTCTTGGCTTCCGGCGTGTTCAGCGTGATCTTGGTCGGATCGGCGAAGAAGTCAGCGTTCTGCTGCTGCAGCAGCGTGTAGAGTACACGCGCATAGGCGGCCGTCTCATTGGCGAGGATCTGCACGAGATAGGGCTTGCCAGTCTTTTCCTTGAACTGCTTTCCCTGAGCTATGAGTTCGTCGGCCGACTTCGGAAGAATAGGCGTGCCGTCTGCGTTCACGAGGCCGGCTTCCTTCATCAGGTTCATGTTGACGTGGAAGAGCATGGTCCAGTTGTCGAAGGGCAAACCGAACATCTTGCCTTCCTTGGTCACTCCGTCACGGGCGGCATCCGTGAAACTGTCAGGCGAGATGCCTTGGGTGGAAAGAACCTGATCGATCGGGTCAATCAGGCCCCGCGACTGGTAGTCAGAGATCGCGGAGTAGTGCATGGAGACGACATCTGGAGCGGCGCCCGATGAGAGCTGGGCGTTGAGCTGGTCGTAACCCGGCCATTCCACGGTGGTCACATTGACGTCGATATCCGGATTGTCGGCCTCGAACTTGTTGACCAGCGAAGTAATGATGCCGCACTCGCCGACGGCCTTGGAAACGTCGGTGACGGAACCATACTCTGCGTCGCAGGCGCCGAAGAAGCGCTGCAGCTCGATCTTCGTCTGCGCGTGGGCCGAGGTGCCGCAGGTCAGCGCAATCAGTGCTGCCGTACTGAGTAGAAAACGTCTCATGGTATATCTCTCCCTTTGAGGGGCTCTCGCCCTGGTTCAAGCCTGCTGCGGCCCTTTCCTCCCGGCCACAGCAGCAGTCACTTCACAGCACCGCTCGAAACCGCGGTGACGATATGGCGCTGGAAAATCACGTAGACGATCAGCACGGGCAGGCTGGCAAAGACGGCCTGTGCGCTGAGGAAGCCGAGACCTTCGCTTTGGGCGAAATTGGTCTGAGAGGAGGCGATGCCGATGGTGAGCGTGAACATCTCCTTCCTCGTGGCCGAGATCAGCGGCCACCAGTAGTCATTCCAGGCATGCAGGAAAGTAAAGATACCAAGCGTCGCCTGGGCCGGCAGCGTCAGCGGCAAAAGGACCTTCCAAAAAATGCGCAGCGACGAGGCATTGTCGAGCAGTGCCGCCTCGTCGATCTCCTTAGGGATCGCCTTGAAGAACTGGGTCATCAGGAAGACCCCAAAGGCAGAGGACATGCCAGGCAGCATCAGCCCGATATAGGAGTTATGCAGGCCAAACCAGTTGACCATCTGGTGACGGGCGATGATGACCGCCTGCTCGGGCACGGCAAGGCCGAAGAGCACGATGACGAAGATCGTCTTGCGAAACGGAAATTCGAGGCGCGCGAAAGCATAACCTGCAAGCGAGGACAGGATCAGCACGCCGGCCGTCTGCCCGATCGCAACTACGACGCTGTTGAAGAACCAGCCGAAGGCCTGCGACGAGTGGATGATATTGACGTAATTGACAAGCGTGTAGGGCAACTGGAACACCGATTCCGTGCCGAGCATCAGCTCCTTATTGTCCTTGACCGACAGGCCGACGAGCCAGGCGACGGGCGCCATCATGACGACCGAGAGCACAATGGCGATCGTAAGCAGCGTCCGATTACCGGTCAGGGCCTCAGGGCGATAGGTCGTTTGATCCGTGCTCATTCGGAGGCCTCCGTCTTGCGCGTCGAGACCACATACTGCGCCATCGCCGCCACGAGAATGATGAGGAACAGGAACTCGGAAGCTGCAGCAGCCTTGCCGACATCCCAGCGCACGAAGCCTACTTCGTAAATATACATGACCAGCGGTCGAGACGTGCCGTTGGGGCCGCCATTGGTCATGATCTGCGCCTGTCCGAAAAGCTGAAACTGCATGACGATCTGGATAATCGTGACCAGCATGATGGTGCGAGCGATCGAGGGGAGCGTAACGCGGGTGAGCACGCGCCAAGGGTTGGCATTGTCGAGTGCTGCTGCTTCATAGAGATCGTTCGGGATTTGTTGCAGAGCGGCAAGAAACAGCATCATCGGCAGGCCGAGGCACCACCACACGGTCGCGACGCCAACCGAAAACAAAGACCAGCCGCTCGTCGAGAGGAAGTTTATCGGCTGTACCCCAAGCTGTTCAGAAACAACCGCCAACAGTCCGTCACCGGGGATGAAGACGAAACGCCAAATCAGCGTCACGATCGTCACCGAAAGTACTGACGAAGAAAAGAACAGGCCGCGCAGGAACGAGGTTGTCCGTGTCGTTTTATTGAGGGCAAGTGCTAGGAAAAGTCCGAGCGCCACCAGCGACGGCACACTCACAAGCACGAAGACCATCGTGTTGCGCAGAGCCTGCAGGAAAACTGGGTCGGCAAGCACGCGCGCATAGTTTCCAAGACCGACGAAACGACCCGGCCCGAACAGATTGGCCTTGTGCAAGCTCAGCCACGCGCCCCAGAAGAGCGGAAAGACGAGCAGCGCCATAAAGACGGATAGGTAAGGTACGATGAAAAGGCCATTGCTCCACTGGCTGCGGCGATAACTCTCGGCCATGTCAGTCGCGCTCCGAATGGTGGGCGATACCGGCGGCGTCAAAAAGATGGATGGCAGTCGTATCGATAGCGATCTGCAATATCTCGCCGCCGCGCGCCTCGCTGCGTCCGTCGGTTTCGGCCGTCAACTTAGTGCCGTCAGACATTTGTCCGTAGATCAGCGTGCGATCGCCAAGCCGCTCGACGACTTCGGCCGTAAGAGCAATGCCTTCCTGACCGGCCGGCAGGACGGCCACATTCTCGGCGCGGATGCCGAGGCTTGCACCTTCTGGCGAAAAACTCGGTGGCAAGCGGAAGGCAGCATGGATGTCGCCAAGGCCCCTCGTCCCGAGCGTCAGTGTGTTGCTTTTGTCGGCCACACTCTTGATCGGCACGAAGTTCATGGCTGGCGAGCCGACGAAGCCTGCAACAAACCGGCTTGCGGGACGTCGATAGATTTCCATCGGTGTGCCGATCTGCTCAATCCTGCGGTTCTGCATGATGACGATGCGGTCGGCGAGCGTCATCGCTTCCACCTGATCATGCGTTACGAAGATCATCGTGCTGCCGAGGCGGCCGTGAAGCTGCGCAAGTTCCAGCCGGGTGCGCCCGCGAAGGGCAGCATCAAGATTAGACAGCGGCTCGTCGAACAGGAAGGCCTTCGGCTCCTTGACGATGGCGCGCCCTATCGCCACGCGTTGGCGTTGTCCACCGGAAAGTTTCTGTGGCTTTCGATCGAGAAGATGGGCGATTTCCAGCGTTGCGGCGGCCTGCTGGACGCGACGCCCGATCTCCTTCTTCGGCATGCCGATGTTTTCTAGGCCGAAGGACATGTTCTGGGCGACGGACATATGCGGATAAAGCGCATAGGACTGGAAGACCATGGCGACGCCGCGCTTGCCTGGTGGCAGCGTGTCGACGCGCTGATCGCCCACCGCGATCGTGCCGCTCGTCACATCCTCCAGACCTGCAATCATACGCAGAAGGGTGGACTTACCGCAGCCCGAAGGCCCGAGGAAGACGACGAACTCGCCTGCCTTGATCGACAGCGAAATGTCGTCCAGCACGGTAAGCGCACCGTAGCGCTTTGTGACGTTGCTGATCTCGATCGATGCTGACATGGTCCCTCCTCCCTGTCGTTGCCGTCTTACGCGCCGAGCCGGATCATCCGGTAGCTCAGCGGCGCGATTGCGGCGACCAAACGCCTGCCAGCAACCGATGCACCCGAGCCATCCCGCGGCTCGATCGCTTCGCCTCCGGGACCATTGACGGCGCGAAGATCGTGACCCTCCATGACCTTGTCCATGATCACCTTGCGGTCGCCGAAGCCTTCAAGAGCGAGTTCAAGCTCGATCGCTTCCTTCTGGTGTCGGTTGACGATGAAGAAGGTAAGGGCACCATCGGCCTCAGTCTCGACAGCGGAAACGTCGAGATAGGCGACATTTTCTGCAAAGTCGGTGGAATAGCCGGGGCAGTCCAGCGCCAATTGCAGCGCCTTGCCTCGACCATATCGCGAGGCGTAGGCGTAGGGGAAGAACGTGGTCTGCCGCCAGGCGGGTCCACCCGGGACAGTCATGATCGGTGCGATGACGTTGACGAGCTGTGCCAGGCAACCGACCTTTACCACGTCCGAACGGCGGATGAAGGTGTTGAGGATGCAGCCGACCTGCAGCACATCCTCGAAATTGTAGATGTCTTCCAAAAGCGCCGGGGCATGCGGCCAACCGTCGTTGCCTTCCAGCACCTTCCGGTCGGCCTCACGCGAGTGATACCAGACGTTCCACTCGTCGAAGCTGATATAGACATCCTTCTTCGAGCGCTTCTTGGCCTTGGTGTAGGTGATCACACCGGCAACGGTGGCGATGTAGTCGTCAAGACGGGCGTTCTGCGCCAGATAGTCAGCCGTGTTTCCTGCATGATTATCGAAGTACATGTGGAGGCTGATGTAGTCGATGGAATCGTAGGTGTAATCGAGAACCGTGGCTTCCCACGCCGGGTAGGTCGGCATCTTCGGCGAGGACGAACCGCAGACCACAAGTTCGATCGACTTGTCGAAGGCGCGCATGGCCTTTGCGGTCTCGAACGCGATGCGGCCGTATTCTTCCGCCGTCTTCTGGCCGATTTGCCAGGGGCCATCCATCTCGTTGCCCAAGCACCACATCTTGACGTTCCAGGGCTCGTCGCGGCCGTTCTTGCGGCGAAGATCCGACCAGTAGCTGCCGCCCGGATGATTGACATATTCGAGGAAGGCGCGAGCCGAATCCAGGCCGCGCGACCCGAGATTGACGGCGAGCATCATGTCGGTGCTGGCCGCTTCCGCCCAATCGGCGAATTCATGGATACCAACGTGGTTGCTCTCGGAGCTGTGCCAGGCGAGATCGAGGCGCACGGGACGTTCTTCGCGCGGGCCGATGCCGTCTTCCCAGTTATAGGCCGATACAAAGTTACCACCGGGATAGCGTACGATCGGAACATCGGCTTCACGAACGAGGTCGATCACGTCCTGGCGCATTCCGTTCTTGTCAGCCGTCGGGTGATCCGGCTCGTAGATCCCCGAATAAACGGCGCGGCCGAGATGTTCGACGAACGAGCCGTAAAGGCGTGGATCAACGGTACTGATGACGTAACCGCTGTGTGCGGTACCGACTGCGCGCATGCTTTCCTCCATGTATATCCAAAATACGGATATATATCAATTAGTATGATAATTTACACGGGAAGGCGCAGGCGTCAATCCGCCAATTTCGGCAACAAGCGCCCAATCGCCAAATCAGATCTTCAAACGCAGCACGATGTCTTGGTCGTAATTGCCAAAACCTCGACCGAAGATATTGATTCCACCTGGGTGTTCGGCCGTTTCCGGAACTTCAATCCGTAGACGAATTGAACGATGTTCGAGCAGGTTGAGGTTAGCGAGATTGGTGTCGGAAAAGCGCACACCATCAATGAAGGTACCATGTTCGGTGACGCGGAAGGACTTCAGTACGCCATACTGGCTGCCCCGAAGCTTCCACCAGTCGGGAGTATATTTTCCCCGGCGATCGCCAAAGTCGCCAGGCGAGGTCCACACGAAGATACTCTTGCCATTGATGGAAAGCGTGATGTCCGATGGCCAGTTGTCCGAAGTTCCCGGCACTTCGGAGGAGAGCTCTAGGATGACCTCGAGTTCCTTGACCTCCGCACCCTTGATGCGAGCATTGTTGGGAAACTGATAATCGACATATCCCTTTGAAAACCATAGTAAACCAGCCTTCATACGGTCTGGCGCGAGGAATGTGTCGGGGCTGTCGAGGTAACCGATGATGCCGTCACGGGAGCACATGCCGCAGGGCGCGTAGACCTCGTATCCGCTATAGAGACCGACTGGCATCGCAACCTCGATCAACTCCTGCGCTGTTCGGGCCGGGCTGGCAAAAGAGAGAATGATCTCCTCGTGCACGGCGTGGCAGATCTTTTGGCTGCCCTTTCGCGCCTTGGAAACCTCGGTTCGGATAAGACCCGCTTCCTCCAGTAGATTGAGATGCGTTGACGTGGTCGACTGCGGCAGCTCCAATGCCTCCGCTATTTCATTGACGTTCAGCGGTCCGCGATTGTGCAAAAGCTCCAACATCGAAAGACGCGCGGGAGCGGCAAGGCATCTCAACACGTCCTTGCCGTCTTCCGGGCTGATCATCAGAAATCGCGTACTCATATGTCCTCCGAAACGTCGCACCCGATCTGTATCAGATACCTTGATATAATCAATTGCCACAGAGCCATTCCGGAACTCGACGCCTCGCGCGTTTCCCCAGCTGAAAATTGCGTTCTCCAGGCTTTGGATGATGTGGTTGGTCAAGCCAGGGACGTGCAGTTCGATATTGAGATGCTTGCCGCCAAAGTGGGCGAGCAACACCGGCCCGCTGACCGATCCCTGCGGACAGCGCGACAGCAAATTCGCCAATTCTGCCGCAACACACACCCCAGCGCATGAGCAGGCTTACTCCCGGAAATTCTCGATTGCACCGCGCCAAATGCGGTGCATAATTATCTGCGCTGGGACAGCATGACATGTCCTCCTTACCGGTGGGGAGTTATGTGTGATGAACAAAACCGTTGGATCTCGCCAAGAGATAATAGCGCCTGAAGACTTTAGGAAAATCGAAGGTGTGTTTCGCGAATTGGTGCGTCGAAAGCGGGTTGCACTGGAAAGTGAAGAGGCTGATGCGCTCGCCGCCCGCCTTATAGGGCTGTACCAAAGCGGCATCCAAGACGCGGAGGCCCTCAGGCACCTTATGAGCTGTTAGCGGTCGTCGCCGCTCCAAAACAAGCGGGCACTGCGTAGGCCGCAACCGCTCAAGATTTCGAACCGGCCGAGCAATGAGGGCAGGATCGATAGCTCGTCTTTGATCCTGTCCGGGTCTTGGAAAGGTCCACTCCATTCAAGCCGCGAAGCGGCTTTCGACAACTCTTCATGGCCCTTGCGAGGAAAGTTCTGCTACCTTGCTAGGGCGCAACCGACTGACCACGGCTTCAGTGAACAGTAGGGTAGTTTGTTGTCACCTCTCGTGTCCCACTGACGAATATCAATTCGTTGTTTTCGCACTTGAAAAGCACTTAGCGGAAGATAGATGGTCGAACACGAGGCACCGCAGGAGGGGTCGAACCATGGGACAGTTGACGACCATCGAACGGGGGCTGGCGTCCGCCATATTAATTTTGCTCGCGATTATCGGGATCGCGATGGGAGTGGCTGGTCGAACCGACCCCCTGGGCGTTCATGGCGCAATAATCTTCTTCTACAGTGTCGCGCTCATATTCATCATCATTTCGCGTGCATTTGAGGGTGTGCCCGATCCGACCCGTATCGAGCGATACTATGATGATCCGATCAAGGCCGGTGTCGCATTCACCCTCGCCTGGGCGATCTTTGGGATGTTCATCGGTGTTTGGGCGGCCGCACAGCTCGCTTGGCCCAGTCTTAATTTCGATACGGCATGGACAAGTTTCGGCCGCATCCGTCCAGCGCATACGACGGGCGTCATTTTTGGATTTGGTGGCAATGCCTTGATCGCAACTTCATTCCACGTCGTCCAGAGAACGTCCCGCGCAAGGTTGGCCGACCAGCTCAGTCCGTGGTTCGTGCTGATGGGCTATAATCTATTCTGCATATTGGCAGTCACCGGGTATTTCATGGGGATCACCCAATCGAAAGAATATGCCGAGGCGGAATGGTATGCTGATCTCTGGCTTGTAATTGTCTGGGTGACCTACTTCATCCTGTACATCAGGACTTTGGCGCGTCGCCGTGAACCTCACATCTATGTCGCCAACTGGTACTATATGGCTTTCATCCTGGTGGTCGCTATCTTGCACATCGTCAACAACCTGACGATCCCCGTCTCACTCGGCCACGCAAAAAGCTATACAATCTGGGCAGGCGTCCAGGATTCTATGGTGCAATGGTGGTATGGGCACAACGCTGTTGCTTTCTTTTTGACTGCAGGCTTTCTGGCAATGCTTTATTACTATTTGCCGAAACGAGCCGAACGACCTATTTTTTCGTATCGCCTATCGATACTAAGCTTCTGGGGTATTACGTTCTTTTATATGTGGGCCGGATCCCATCACTTACACTACACGGCATTGCCCCATTGGGTACAAAATCTTGGCATGACATTTTCGGTCATGTTGCTCGTTCCATCATGGGCCTCAGCGGGGAACGCGCTGCTCACGCTCAACGGCGCGTGGCATAAGGTGCGGGATGACGCCACACTTCGTTTCATGATGACCGCCGCCTTTTTCTATGGGTTGTCCACCTTCGAAGGCTCGTTTCTCGCCATACGCCCGGTGAACTCCCTTTCCCATTATACCGATTGGACCGTCGGGCACGTGCATGCGGGTGCACTCGGGTGGGTGGCGCTGATCACCTACGGATCACTGTACACGCTGGTGCCCGCCATCTGGAAACGGGAACGCATGTATTCAGCCACGCTGGTCGAAGTCCACTTCTGGCTCGCTCTTGCAGGCACGCTGATCTATGTGTTTGCCATGTGGAACTCGGGCATCATCCAGGGTCTGATGTGGCGCACCTATAGTGAGGACAACAATCTTACCTACTCGTTCGTCGATTCACTTGTTGCAATGTATCCCTATTATATCGCCCGCGCCTTCGGGGGGTTCCTCTTCCTGTTGGGCGCGATCGTTGCGACCTACAATATCTGGATGACCGTTCGGGAAGCCCCTGTGGGGGGTTACGCAGGAGATGCGCCGCCCATCACGTCAATCCCACAAAACACGGCAACAGGCCCAGCGGAGTAAAGCGATGCCAGAACTGTTTCATCGCAAGCTCGAACGGACTGCAATCGGATTTGTACTGGCAATCATCGCTGCGGCAAGTGTAGGAGGCATTGTGGAGATTGCCCCCTTGTTCACGATCGACGAGACGGTCGAAACTGTGGACGATATGCGGCTTTATACGCCGCTCGAGTTAGCAGGCCGCAATATCTATGTCCGGGAAGGTTGCTACGCCTGTCACAGCCAGATGATCCGCACGCTACGCGATGAGGTTGAACGGTACGGCCCCTACTCGCTTGCAGTCGAGTCGAAATACGATCATCCAATGTTATGGGGATCTAAACGCACGGGACCCGATCTTGCCCGCATCGGTGGGAAGTATTCAGACTTCTGGCACGTCGCTCATCTAAGCAATCCTCGTGACGTTGTGCCGGAATCGAACATGCCGGCATATGCTTGGCTTGCGAGGACGCCATTGCGGATGAACGACCTTGCCGAGCACCTCCAAGCTCAGCGAGTGGTTGGCGTGCCCTACACAGACGCTATGATTGCCAATGCCTCGTCTGACGCCTACGGCCAGGCAATGCCCGACAGCACGCAATCCTCAGGCGTCTCCGAGCGATACGGGGAGAATACGACAGTCACTGCCTTCGATGGCGTTGCCACGAACGTGACCGAGATGGATGCGCTCGTGGCCTACCTCCAAGTGCTTGGCCGTCTGACCGAAGCCGCCTATGCCAACACGGCAGCGACGGAACAAGCACCCGATCCCAACGATTGAACCCGGGGAGAGCCGAAATGTTTACGCACGATACTCTGGTTGAAGCAGCCAAGAGTTGGGGCTTATTCTACCTCATCGGCTTCTCGATTTGCGTGCTTGTTTACACTTTCTGGCCGTCTAACAAGGCTCGGTTCGACCGGGCAAAACACAACATTCTCGATGAGGACGATGTGCCATGGAAGTAGACGAAATCGATCCCGTTAGCGGCCGCAAAACAACCGGGCACGAATGGAACGGCATAAAAGAACTGGACACTCCGGTACCGCGAGGGGTCCTTCTTTTCCTCATCATCACGCATATTTTCGCGCTTGTATGGTGGGTGCTGCTTCCTACATGGCCGCTTGGTTCGACCTACACCAAGGGGCTGCTGGGTATCGACCAGCGCAAAACCGTCGAAGAGAAATTGGCAAGTGCCACATCAGCCCGGGCCGCCCTGACGACACAACTTGAAACCCTATCTTTCGACGAAATCAGAGCCAACGAACGTTTGATCGCCACCGTCAGATCGATGGGGCACCAATTGTTCGGAGATAACTGTGCTGCCTGTCATGGCGTCGATGGGCGGGGTAGGAATAACTACCCAGACCTCACGGATGACGATTGGCTGTGGGGCGGCAGTCCGGAAAACATCGCTCAGACGCTCAAAGTCGGGATCAACACCCAGCATGAGGAGAGCCGGGTGGCGCAGATGCCCGCCTTTGGCCGTGACGAAATGCTGGATCGCAATCAGGTCAGGGATGTCGCATTGTATGTTCGCTCCCTCACTATTCCCGCCGCCTCCACTGCCGATAACGTCGGGCAAATGGAGCGCGGCCGCGAAGTCTTCCTCACAACGTGCGCTGCGTGCCATGGTGAGGATGCCCAAGGAAATCAGGAGGTTGGGGCACCCAACCTTACAGACCAGTATTGGGTGTATGGCGGTAGCCTTCAAAATATCATCGATACAGTTCACGGCGGACGGCAGGGCCACATGCCAACTTGGGACGAGCGGTTGACGCCCCTCGAGATCAAGGTCCTGGCTCTTTATGTGAACTCCCTTGGAGTAGAGAAGCCGTGATGACGACAAGACACCGATCAAAATCGGCCATCCTGGTTTTCTCTCTCATTGCTGCGGCATGCGCGCTCTTTGTGGGCGCGAATGCTCATTTGTTGTTTGTGGCGTACGACAGCGATCCTGGATGTGTAGCGCATCTGAAGGATGCCGGAACTGGACCGGGGCAGTTCAAGGCAGCCAAGTCATCGTGCTGATCGCGAGCTTAAGGAGAGTCATATGGTTTCGCACAACAAAACCAGGCGTCTCATTAGTGAGGTCTCGGGTATAGAAGAAACTTGGAACCCAAAATGGCAACGACACCTGCCCATAAACGCCCCGTTCACCTGGCTGGCTAAAGGCTGGCGCGACTTCTTGATCTCCCCTGCCCAAAGCCTGGCCTATGGCGTCGTCGTCTGCGCTCTTTGCAGCCTCTCGGTATGGGTATTGTTTGCAACCGGGCGCGATTACTTTCTCTTTCCAGTTGTTGCCGGTCTGATGATCATCGGACCACTTCTGGCGTCGGGTCTCTATTTGAAGAGTGCTCGCCTTGAGAGCGCGCAGCAGACCACGTTCGGTGGGATGCTTGGCGTCCGCCCGAGAGCTGGCGCTCAGGTATTTTTCACAGGATTGCTCCTTTGCATGCTCACGCTTTTGTGGATGCGAGCCGCAGTCCTGATCTATGCACTCTTTTTTGGCGTTCGCCCCTTCCCCGGCCTCCAGCACGTCGCCGAACTGCTCCTCACCACGCCGACCGGCTGGGCGATGCTAGCCGTGGGTCTATTTGTGGGGGCCTTGTTCGCAGGTTTCTCGTTTGCAATCAGCGCCTTTTCGATTCCAATGCTACTCGACCAGCAGATCGATGCCTTCACGGCGATGGGTCTCAGTGCCGCGTTGGTCTGGAACAACTTGCGTCCAATGCTGCTCTGGGGTGCGCTGATTTTGGCTCTGTTTGTGATCGCAGTGGCCACCGCGGGCATCGGGTTGATCGTCATTTTCCCGCTTCTCGGCCACGCAACCTGGCACGCGTATAAAGCGGTGAAATAGCCATGGCTTGCTGCTCGTTCGCTGATATTTGTCCAGACAAGGATGCGGTTCGTTCTCGTGGCGAGGAAATATTGCTGGCAAGCCGAGGTGTTGGAAATGGACTTCGACAGGTAACCCTTTCTACACCTGAGGTGCATTGCGCAGGTTGTATCGCAAAGATCGAACGGGCGTTGGGCGACCTCCAAGCTGTTGAATCCGCGCGCGTGAACCTGTCACGAAGACGCGTCACAGTCAGTTGGGACAGCGAAAAGGCCCAATGCCCCGATTTCATCGGGGCGTTAGCCAGGGCGGGCTATTCTGCTCACATCGTCACTGATGTGTCCGCCGATGAATCCTTGTCGTCGTTCTTGGTAGCGCTTGCGGTTGCCGGCTTTTGCTCAATGAATATCATGATCCTCTCTGTTTCGGTCTGGTCAGGGGCAGATCCAGCAACACGAAACGCATTTCACATGATTTCCGCTGGTTTGGCCCTTCCGGCTGTCTTCTACTCCGGCAGGATTTTCTATGCATCCGCATGGAGGGCGCTGCGGAGCGGACAGACCAACATGGATGTACCTATCAGTGTCGGCATCATCCTCGCTTTCATCCTCAGTTTGTACGATACCTTTACAGGCGCGCGACATGTTTATTTCGATGCCAGCGTGTCGCTCATCTTCGTCCTCCTGGCTGGCAGGACCCTGGATCAAATGATGCGGGGCAAGGTACGTTCCGCGATCGAGGATCTTCAAAAACTCATACCGATGGGCGCCAACGTCGCGCATGAGGATGGGACGTTTTCTTACACCCCACTCGAGGAAGTTCAGCCGGGAATGCGCCTGCTTGTCCGGTCAGGCGATCGCGTACCGGTCGACGCCGTTGTGCACGAGGGAGGAACCGAAATCGACTCGTCCTTAGTGTCAGGGGAAAGTCGATGGAGGTCCGTCGACGTGGGCGCAACGTTGTCAGCGGGCGTACTGAACGCTGGTAGCCCAATCCTGGTTGTTGCGACCAAAAATGCCGGCGACTCTTTTTTAGCAGAAATGGCACGCATGGTGGACGCGGCCGAGAGCGCTCGAACAAACTACAGGCGCGTGGCGGATCGCGCCGCAGCCTTGTATTCGCCGGTGGTCCACTCCATTGCCGCAATCACGCTTGCTGGCTGGTTGTACGTCTCGGGAGACCTTCACCAAGCCGTCACAACTGCGATCGCGGTTCTGATCATCACCTGCCCATGCGCACTTGGATTGGCGGTTCCCATGGTCCAGGTCGTCGCAACACGGCGGCTTTTCGAACGGGGCATCATGGTGAGGGACGGTTCTGCCCTGGAACGGGTATGCCACGCGCGCACCGTGTTGTTCGACAAGACAGGAACGCTGACGTTTGGCCTACCTCAGTTGGTCAAGGCCGAGCAAATACTTGCCGGCGCTCTTGGTATTGCAACCAGCCTTGCGCAGCTTTCAAACCATCCCGTCGCACGAGCAGTTGCCGATGCGGGTACGCGCGCGGGTTCGAAGCCGGAAGTATTCGACAGTGTAGACGAAATTCACGGTCTTGGTATCGAAGGGCGCAGGCACGGGCAGACCTACCGTTTGGGCCGAGCATCCTGGGCAACGAACCTTCCGGACTTTTCACGAGACTTCGATGGGACCGCTTCGGTGCTCACCAGAGACGATCAGATACTTGCCGTCTTCGAATTTGAGGACGTCGTCCGACCAGGAGCGTCAGAGCTGGTTCAGACACTGAGGGCGGGTGGGACCTCGCTCGGTATTGTCTCGGGAGATAATAACCGTGCCGTATCTCGCGTTGCAAACCGTCTCGGTATTGAAAGATACAGCGCGGAGCTGCTCCCGGCTGACAAGGTTGCCGCGATAAGGGCTCTCCAATCCTCATCAGATAAAGTCGTGATGGTTGGCGATGGGTTAAATGACGCCCCTGCCCTCGCCGCAGCCGATGTTTCGATCGCGCCATCAACGGCCTCGGACATTGGCCGAAACCATGCTGACTTCATATTCCTGGGCGATAATCTGTTGGCTGTGCGAGACATTATCGAGACCGCCAAACGAGCAAACGATCTTGTCCGCCAAAATTTCGGTTTCGCGGTGGCCTATAACGTCGTCAGTATTCCGTTTGCGATTGCGGGAAGCGTCACGCCGCTAGCAGCAGCCATTGCAATGTCGTTGTCGTCGGTTCTTGTCGTTTGCAATTCCATGCGGTTAGCTAGCCCGATATTTCGCTGGGAACAATGGAGCGGCCACACCGCCGTGATATCATGAGTTATCTGGTGGCTCTCATCCCCGCGGCACTCCTTATGGGCCCAGTCGGCCTGTGTGCTGACAGTTCAGCAGTTCAGCGATTTGGACGGTGCAGCGGCGCGAATCCTCTTGAACGACGGTGAGGGTCGCCGGCGATACAAGGGCGTTTCGCAAGTCGGCAATTGAAGCGGCGATAGGGAGTGGAAAATGGAGCACATGGCAGAAAACGAACATCCGCCGATTGATGACACCGCACGTTCAACAATGATCGATCCGTCGGAAACGGTGACGGGCTTCGCAATTATGCTTGGCATTGTGGGTGCCGTTTTGGGGCTGGCGGCAGGGATTTACGTGCAGGCCGCGTCCGGCCTGCTGCCTGCACTGCTGAACGCCTTCATCGCAGTTCTTGCGGGCGGTTCCGCAGGCGCGGTTACAGGTGGAACTTTGGGAGCGGTTCTGGGCGTCGTCCGGGGCCGCCGCGCACCAAAGGCCATTGAGCAACCTTGAGCCGAATGGCCATCCATAAGCCTAGGTCAGCTTGACGGAGCGGCGGCTCTTGATGCGTAGCGGCGAAGTGATGGGGCGTGATCCTCGCCCGGCTCGATCGAAAAGCCGAGATCGGCGGCAAGCAAAACACCGCCAAGCCCGGCGACACATCCTGACAGACAAGCTGGTTACTACTGCCTCAGCGACAGTCGGCGCTCTTATGAGAGTGAGGCTCCACCTGCCCCACCAGCTGACAACAATCCAGGGCGGCGCTTTCCAGGCTACGGGCAGCATGAACCCTGTCAGCGCTAAACCGTAAGGATCGAGCACAGCATTGGCCCGCACAGGGCTGTAGAGAGCCGACAGTTCGCCCAACATCAGCATCAAATCAGCCTCATGCGGCTCGCCTCTAGTCTACCCCTCGCTACCTACGAGAGGGCAGGATTGTTGCCAAGCGATCTCCAGCAAAGCCTGGCCACTTTGATCACTGGATCGCGAGGACGGCCAACGAAGCAGCGAGCGCGGGCACCATCACGACAAAGCCAGTCTTCATGAATGCCCAGGCTCCGATCTGAAGTCCCTCGCGGCGAAGCGCGGTTAGCCAAAGTATCGTCGCAAGCGATCCGGTGACGGAGAGGTTGGGGCCAAGATCGACGCCGATCAGCACCGCGCCGGCAATCTTATCGGACGCGTGTGCCAACTGAACGGCGCTTCCAGCGACAATCCCCGCGGGCAGATTGTTGACGAGATTGGACGTCAGAGCCACGACTGCGCCCGCAGCAGCTGCGGTCTGTGCCGGAGAGGCCGATGCCTGGTCGGAAAGATACTGCGCGAGATGATCAATCAGTCCTGTTCGGTTCAATGCCTCAACAACGACGAACAAGCCGGCGACCAGAGGCAGCACACTCCACGAAACATCTTTCAGCGTCTCGATAGGGCTTTTTCGCGTGATCAGCAGAACTGCGGCGGTTGCCACACAACCGGCGAGAAACGTAGGGAGACCGAGATCGAAATGCAGCGCCGATGCGCCAAGCAGTATGACGGCCGTCCCGCACAAAGCAAAACCAGCAAGCTTCGCACTGAAGGATAATGGCACGGCCTGTACATTGGACGCGACGCCATCAGCCGCAATGACCGAGCGTTGCGTCCAGTACAGTGCGAGAAATGTAACGATGATGGAGGCGAGCGAAGGCTGTGCGAAGTTGGCGAACCAACGCGATAGTGGCGGCATGTCCCCGCCGCCGAAAATCACCAGGTTGGCCGGATTGGAGATGGGAAGGACAAAGCTTGCAGCGTTGGCGATGAAAGCGCAGATAAGGAGATAGGGCATAGGGTCCCTCACCTTCGCTGCCCGGCAGGCCGCATAGACTGCAGGAGTGAGCACGACCGCTGTAGCGTCGTTCGACAGAAATACGGTCACAACAACTCCGACCGCGTAGATCAGGACAAACATGCGTTTGGGCGATCCCTTGGCGTGGGTGGTGGCGATCGAAGCCAGCCAGTCGAACAGCCCCTCCTGACGAGCGAGCTCGGAGAGCAACATCATGCCAATTAGAAACAGATAGACATCGGTACCTTTTGCAATACCAGCCCAGGCATCGGTCGGACCGATAAGCCCAAACCCAACAAGCAGAACCGCGCCGAGCATCGCCCATATTGATTCCGACCAGGCAAAGGGCCGTGTAATCACCCCGAGTGCGGTCAAGCCAGCTATGCCCCAGGTCATGGTCAATGCGTTCATCGTGTTTCCAAATTAGATTTCGGAGGCTGCAACAGCAGGAAAGAAGGGCGGTATATCCGCAATCGCTCACCGAAAAAAGGCCCGTGGAAATGCGCTGCCCTGAGTTGGGGTAGCCAACCTGTCCGGAATCAATCCGCGTCTGAAGAAGTGCAGCTGAAGCCGGAAACCGGGCGCTGGATTAGGCAAAGCGTGTCATCGGTAAATCGGGGTTCATCGCCCGGCTTGCCGCATACGACCCAGTCGCGCTTCGCCCGCAGGTAATTGGTCAGCTCGGCCAATTGGGTTGCCTTCTGCTCAAGCTTGACGAGCTGGATGTTCATGATCTCGATTTCCCGCGCCGGCGATAAACCCTCGCGTTGGAGTTCCGTAGCAATCTCCGCGATCTCCTTGAGTGGCAGACCCAGTGATTGTGCGAAACGGATCATCCGAACCGTCGAGGCGTCCCGGTCGGTGAAGATCTGATAGGGATTGCGACCACCTTTGGCACCGAGTTGCGGCGTGAGCAGACCTTTGCGGACATAAAATCGGACAGTGTCCTGGCTCAACCCTGTCCGCTGGGCGAATTCTCCGATCAGCATATTTCACCCCTCAAGCTCTTGACCATGGACCTTAGTCCAGCCTTATACGAGGTGTTCCCTCAAATATGGAACACTTTCATGCTGAACTATCCCAATAATGATTCCCATGCGCCCACTGCCTTCGTGACGGGCGCAACCGGCCTCCTTGGCAACAATCTGGTCCGCGAACTAATCGCCGACGGCTGGAGCGTGCGAGCGCTGGTTCGCTCGCCCGAAAAAGCAACATTGCAGTTTGCCGGGCTGGATTTGGAGATCATCACCGGCGACATGCTCGACGTGCGGGGTTTCGCTGACGCGCTTAAGGGCGTGGACGTGGTTTTCCACACAGCGGCCTATTTCCGCGACTCTTACAAGGGCGGGAGTCATTGGGACGCGCTCTACGCGGCCAATGTCGCGGGAACCCGTGGCTTGCTCGATCACGCTTATCGAGCCGGCGTCCGGCGCTTCGTCCATACCAGCTCGGTCGCTGTACTGCGTGGTGCGAAGGGACAGACCATAGACGAGTCCATGTTGCGGGATGAGCGGGATGCCGATGATTATTATCGCAGCAAGATCCTGGCGGACCGCGTGGTGCTCGATTTTCTCGACAAACATCCCGATTTCTGGGCGGCCATGGTGCTACCGGGTTGGATGCACGGGCCGGGGGATATCGGGCCGACCTCGGCTGGCCAGACGGTGCTGGACGTGGCGCTCGAGCGCTTGCCCGGTGTTCCACCCGGCTCCTTCTCGGTGGTCGATGCGCGCGATGTGGCGCGGGCGATGATCCTGGCTAACCGCCGGGGGCAACGGGGCGAACGTTACCTTGCCGCCGGACAGCATATGACCATGACCGATTTGTTGCCCTTGATCGCACAAGCCACCACGGCAAAGGCACCGACGCGCCGCATTCCGCTCATTTTGCTTTACCTGATCGGCGCTGGCAATGAACTCTACGCTCGGATAACTGGCAAGCCGGTCCTCTTGAGTTGGGCCATGGCGAAAACGGTGGCAGCGGAGAATGATCGCTCTCGCTATGATTGTGCGAAGAGCACACGAGAATTGGGTCTGGAGTTCCGGCCGGTGATCGAGACCCTGCGTGATGAAGTGGCTTGGTTCCGTACGCACGGCTTCCTGCCTAGCTGAAACGTTCGGTGAGAAGGCCCTCATGCGAGTCCATCGGCAAGATGGTGCCGAGGTGCAATAGCAATGCGCCGATCATTTACGCTCGCAGCCAATGGTGGTCCCGATCTACTCGAGGACCCACCCCACGCTGGCGGGCGTCACCTCTCATGTGATGGGGCATCAAAGTCGGGGACGTTTCTTCGACCGCCACCGCGTGCTCAGGTTTCGGGTTGGCCAGCACCCGACGGCACCATGGTGGCGAGGAGCGACTGCGTTTCGGCTATTCTCGGCTGTTCATCCATGTTTCTTCGACGGAGCTGAGAGCCCTGTTTCTTCGACGGAGCTGAGAGCCCTTCCTCGTCGCTACTGGCTCCCCTCCTGGAAATGCCGTCAGGTTTGGTAACGACAATCGAGTTCTGCCAAAGCGCGCTGAACCTCGTCAATAAGGACCGGTTCAGGTGTTCCTGGAATTTGACGCAGGGCCGGTTGTGAGTCTATCGCGTAATAGTCCGAAGCCCAGGCAGCGAGGATCGCGCGCTTGTCATCGACAGAAAGTGCGGGTGCCATCACAACGTCGATTGGCCGTTGAAACACCAGACCTTGCAAGGCCAGAACTGTTGGTCCTTTCGTCATCGCATCGTTGACCGCGTTTTCCAAAGTCTTGTGGATCATTGGGCCACTCAACGCACGTGCGGATCTCTATCGCGCGGCAGGCGAAACGCAACGATGGATTTGGTGTCCGGCGTCAGCACATCGTGTTTCTCTGCAAAGGCCGCGAACAAGCCACGCGCGGTCTCTGCTTCTATCTCGCCGCGAAGCGCGGCTCCACATGCCCTTAACGCAATAGAATGTGCCGTGTCTCTGAGTGACGTCGGACACTCGGAGAGATAGCGGTAGGCCTCGAGGACGCTGCGAACCTCTGCGGGAAAACCGAGGCCAACAAGAATGGATACGGGCTCTTTGAACATATCGGGTTTCATCGTCTCTCTCCTTCCTGACCCGAAGTGTCATAGGGCGCCGACGCATCGGCGCCCCCTCACAGCTTCTCAAGCAGCCTTGTCCGCTTTGATTTGTGCCGGAGCGGTTGATGGCGCCAGAGATGGTTCGCTCTGGATGGAGATTTTCCTCGGCTTCAGTGCTTCTGGGATTTCTCGAACGAGATCGATGGACAGAAGACCGTTCTTCAGATCCGCGCCAGTCACCTTGACATGGTCGGCAAGCTCAAACCGGTGTTCAAACGGGCGGCCGGCAATGCCACGATGCAGATAGCCGTCCGTGGAAGGTTCCTGCCTCTTGCCGGTCACGGTCAGCAGGTTGGACTGAAAGGTCAAGTCAAGATCGTCCTGCGCGAAGCCGGCCACTGCGATCGAAATCCGGTAGCTGTCCTCGCCGGTCTTGACGATGTCATAGGGCGGCCAGTCGCTGATCGAGCGGCCGCGCTGCGCGTCTTCCAAAAGATTGAAGATCCGATCGAAGCCGATGCTCGAGCGGAACAGCGGTGCGTAGTCGTAAGATGTTGCCATAGCCATATCCTCCTTGAGCAACATGGGTACGGAAGCGCCGAAAGACGGGGCTTCCAGCAAAGCCAGCCCTGATCGCAGCGGCTGGCGACAATTGATCTGGTTTTCGCGAATTTCGGATTCAAGAGCGATGGCTGGGAAAATTTTCGGCCTTCAGACCAGCGGTAAATCTCTCGTTTCCCGATCAAGCTCATCGATCCTCGCGAGCACATGGGCCAGGGAGTAACTAATTCCGTTGAAGCCTCAATACAATCTGAACTCGCCGTCGACGCGCCGCCATTCATTAGGCCCGATCAGACGCTGATACGAATAGCGGACAGAGTGCAGCGGACCTTCAAGATTGGGCTGCCAGAAGTCGAGGAACCTATGCAATTGCGGGAAATCGGGAGCCAAATCGTAGTCCTGCCAGACATAGGCCTGCAGGACGGATTCGAAATCGGGAATGCGATAGAGGATATGCGCAGTGGTGAGACCATAACCGTTAAGCTGGCAATCGAGATCTGATGAGAATTGCATGCTTCACCTCCGTCCATTTGACTTTGTAAGGCGGTGCCTTTGCGCCTATAGCAAAAAAGCGAAACGCGGCGCGAAGGTTTGTTGTTCCTTTCCAGTGCCTTAGCAGCCACCGAGCTCGAGTGCTATTTTTTTGCGTCTTCCTCTTGAAATCGAAAATTCGGCAAACCAGATCATTTCGCGCAAGACGCTCGATTGAGGTTTTGTACCTGACCGGACTGGTCATCCAGGCCGACTGGGGGAACACCAACATCATTGTTTGTCCATTGGAGGAAAACATGTCGTTCCGACCGCTTCATGATCGCATTCTCGTCCGCCGGGTCGATTCCGAGGAGAAAACCAAGGGCGGCATCATCATTCCCGACACCGCCAAGGAAAAGCCGCAAGAAGGCGAGGTCATCGCCGTCGGCTCAGGCGCGCGCAACGAGGCGGGCCAGATCCAGGCGCTGGATGTCCAGGCGGGTGATCGCATCTTGTTCGGCAAATGGTCCGGCACCGAGATCAAGATCAACGGCGAGGATCTGCTGATTATGAAGGAAAGCGATGTCTTGGGCGTCATCGAGCCACAGGCCGAGCAGATTAAGGCCGCCTGATCCACGTCAGTCAACAAAGCTGCCTATTGAAGGAGTGAAAAATGGCCGCGAAAGAAGTCAAATTCAACACCGATGCCCGTGACCGTATGCTGCGCGGGGTCGATTTGCTTGCTAATGCCGTGAAGGTGACACTGGGACCGAAGGGTCGCAATGTCGTGATCGACAAATCCTTCGGCGCCCCCCGCATTACCAAGGATGGTGTTACGGTCGCCAAGGAGATCGAGCTTGAGGACAAGTTCGAGAACATGGGCGCCCAGATGCTGCGCGAAGTGGCATCCAAGACGAATGATCTCGCTGGGGACGGTACGACGACCGCGACCGTCCTTGCCCAGGCGATCGTGAAGGAAGGCGCGAAGGCCGTGGCCTCGGGGATGAACCCGATGGACCTAAAGCGCGGTGTCGACGTGGCCGTCGACGCGGTCGTCAAGGAACTGAAGACCAACGCCCGCAAGATTTCTAACAACTCCGAGATCGCTCAGGTGGGCACCATTTCAGCCAACGGCGACGAGGAAATCGGCCGGTACCTCGCTGAGGCAATGGAAAAGGTTGGGAACGAGGGCGTCATCACCGTCGAGGAAGCCAAGACAGCGGAAACCGAGCTTGAAGTCGTCGAAGGCATGCAGTTCGACCGTGGCTATCTCAGCCCATATTTCGTTACCAATGCCGACAAGATGCGCGTTGAGTTCGAGGACCCCTATATCCTCATCCATGAGAAGAAGCTCTCGAACCTGCAGTCGATGCTTCCGGTTCTCGAAGCTGTCGTTCAGGGCGGGAAACCGCTCCTGATCATTGCTGAGGACGTCGAAGGCGAAGCTCTTGCCACGCTTGTCGTGAACAAACTGCGTGGCGGGCTCAAGATCGCTGCCGTCAAGGCACCCGGTTTCGGCGATCGCCGCAAGGCCATGCTGGAAGACATCGCCATCCTCACCGGCGGCACGGTCATCTCCGAAGACGTCGGCATCAAGCTCGAGAACGTCACTCTCGAAATGCTCGGACGCGCCAAGAAGGTGGCGATCGAAAAAGAGAATACCACCATTATCGATGGTGTCGGTTCGAAGACGGAAATTGACGGTCGCGTGGCCCAGATCCGGGCGCAAATTGAGGAGACCACCTCCGATTACGATCGGGAAAAACTGCAGGAACGCCTTGCCAAGCTTGCCGGCGGCGTCGCTGTCATCCGCGTTGGCGGCTCCACCGAAGTTGAGGTGAAGGAAAAGAAGGATCGGGTCGACGACGCTCTGCACGCGACGCGGGCTGCGGTCGAGGAAGGTATCCTGCCCGGTGGCGGCGTCGCGCTGCTGCGCGCGGTGAAGGCGCTCGATAGCCTGCAGACAGCCAACCGGGACCAGAGGGTCGGCGTCGACATCGTTCGCCGCGCAATTGAGGCCCCCGTCCGCCAAATTGCAGAGAACGCCGGTGCGGAAGGCTCTGTGATCGTTGGCAAGCTGCGCGAAAAGAGCGAGTTCTCCTATGGCTGGAATGCTCAGACCGGTGAATATGGCGACCTTTACTCCCAAGGGGTCATTGATCCGGCGAAGGTCGTCCGGACCGCGCTTCAAGACGCAGCATCTGTCGCGGGTCTGCTGGTGACGACGGAAGCCATGATCGCTGAAAAACCGAAGAAGGAACCCGCCCCGGCCGTGCCTGCTGGTCCTGGGATGGAATTCTAATTCTTAAGGCCCGCCCCGACCGGCGGGCCCTGTCCAGAGTGTGCCACGCCCCAGGCGGTTCTTACCATCAAAGCAGAGGTGCGTTCGTGTGCGAGCGCACCTCATGGATGACAACAGGACACCCGAGTCTGGATCTGGGACTCCAGCCGAGGCGATTTAGACCGCCGAGTGTTGACGATCACCGCCGGCGTTGGGTCCGAGCGTTTCGTCCGCGTCCGATAACATGCCAGCATCTCGGCAGGCATCAATGAACGCTTCTCGCGTTATCGGGACTGGCGTTATTCGGCTTAGAGCACGTCGGCGCGTTTGAACCGCTCGATTGTGTTTTCTCCCCGTAACCTTACTGTTCCTCGGGACAGGACGATCGACGATCACGGTCGAGGTGGCTTTAGCGCAGGCTTTCTTGCGCGTTCTGCCAAGTGCGACCGCCATGGTCTTTGGCTTTAGGGCTTAAGGACCACCTTGATGCAGCCGTCCTGCTTGTCGCGGAAAGTCTTGTGGAGGTCAGGTCCCTTTTCCAAGGACGCTCGGTGGGTGATGATGAAGGAGGGATCGATCTCACCCTTTACGATGCGCTCCATCAACAGCGGCAGGAACCCTCCATAAATCCCCACGATGCCTGGCGCTACATGCCAAGGGGGCGCCGGCCGCCGAAAACCGGGCGTTCGAGATCAAATTGGTTGGATATAGCCTTATAGTGCTTGTCCAGCCAGGCCGGGTGCGCAATCTGAGGCGCGATGGACGGCTGTACACATCCATTCAGGAAAGAACGCGTTGTGCTGCAAGCCAGCCTTTGCCACTGAAACCACCTGTACCGCGATGACCAGTGGCGGGGAGCTCCGCCCCGCTCTGCCAAATTCATGCGTGAGCTGCTACAAACGCGCTAGCTGGATCAAGCTAGCGAAAAAGCCGAGATTGTCGCGCCCGGGCGTCGGCCTCACAACGAGGCTGTAATACCGCCGTCGACGTAGAGCACGTGGCCGTTGACAAAGGAGGAAGCGTCCGAAGACAAAAAGATGCAGGCGCCGACGAGTTCCTCGACCTTGCCCCAGCGACCGGCCGGCGTGCGCTTTTCCAGCCAGGCGGAAAAGGTCGGATCCGCGACGAGTGCGGCGTTCAGCGGCGTGTCGAAATAGCCCGGTGCGATCGCGTTGCATTGCAGACCGTACTTCGCCCAGTCGGCCGTCATGCCCTTGGTCAGGTTACCGACCGCGCCCTTGGTGGCCGTATAGGGTGCAATGCCAGGGCGAGCGAGCGCTGTCTGCACGCTGGCGATGTTGATGATCTTGCCGGAACCGCGCTTTATCATGTGGCGGGCAACCGCCTGACCGACGTTGAAGACCGTCGAAACATTCGTCTTCAGGAGCCGCTCGAATGCATCGGCCGGAAAATCCTCCAGCGGCATGCGGTGCTGCATTCCGGCATTGTTGACGAGGATGTCGATTGCGCCGACCTGCGCCTCGAAGGTGTCAATGGCCATCCGCACTGCATCATGATCCGTGGCGTCGAAGGCTAGTGTATGCCTTGCCCCGAGGCTTTCGGCGGCAGCCTTCAGCTTTTCCTCGTCGCGTCCATTGAGAATGATCTCGGCGCCTGCCGCTGCCAGCCCGTTTGCCAGCGCATGGCCGATGCCCTGCGAGGAGCCCGTAATGAGGGCGCGTTTGCCTGACAGGTCGAAGAGTTGGATGCTCATGGTTCCTCCCAAATCGTTTGGTCGCTTCGCATATCCGCTAAAATCGATCTGCGCCTTCCTCGCCCTTTTCCGAGCCAATATTGAAAGCCTTGAGCGCATCCGACAGTGGCAGAGTATGGGTGATTAGCGGTTTGACGTCGATCAGGCCACTCTGCATCAGCTTTACAGCAACGGCGCGCGCCTAGATGCGCGGAAACGGCACGGCCGAGCTTCGGCAGCCATTTCGGTCGCGCCCGTCCTTGGTATCCCACGAGATCGCCTCTAACGGTGGCGCTTGCTCACTTGGCATTCCACAGGCCCAATCGAGCTCGCTTGATAGTCACACTTGTGCACGCTCTGGCAAAGCAGGGTTTGAGTCGCGGCGCGCAGGTTTCGCTCTGCATGGGCCTTGGATCACGACGCGGATCACTTCTTGGCGGAAAAGCCGGCGCAAGGCCAATGCCAAGACACCGATCAGAACGGATAATGATCGAAGGCTTACCGCAGCGAGAGATCAGAGATGAATTGCCGGTTCAAGTGAGCGCCATCCTGGCCTCGTCGTGATGTCGCACCTCCCGTTCGGCCTCACCAGGTGTTTGACGAGCGCATCCAGGATGCGACGAAATTGGAGATTGATTTCCTTGATCTTGGATCTCCTCGGAGACCGCGCTTTCGCGTTCATCGGCCCCAAATGGCAAAAGCGACCGTCACGGTCAAAGCTGTGGGACGATTTCGAATGCTGCTTCTTTAGGTTGCCACTCATCACGAAAAGATATGATTCCATCTGAACCTTTCATGATTTCGTCTGCTCGACGGCCTTGACTCGGGAATATAAGCACTGACACATTCGGTTGTCAGACATCTTACATAACAGGGGATCATGGCTGACGGATCGAATAGGAGGATCATGTGAGGAAGCTCTTTGTACGATTGGCCGTAGGCGCCGCATTTATCGCCGCGGCCGCGTCTGCCCATGCCGGGCAGACGCTCGACCGCGTTATGGAAAAAAAGGCGATGGTCGTCGCCACCAACAGCGGCTGGCCGCCCCAGAGTTATCTGGACGACAGCAACGAGATGGTCGGCTTCGATATCGACGTCTCCCGGGAAATCGCCAAGCGCCTCGGCGTCGAAGTTAGCTTCGAGACACCGGACTGGGCGACGCTGACCGGCGGCCGCTGGCAAGGACGCTACGATCTCGGCGTCGGTTCTGTAACGCCGACCAAAGCGCGCGCACAGGTCATCGATTTCGTCGGCATCTACTACTACAGCCCCTATGTCTATGTCGTGCACAAGGACAGTGAGGCGAAGTCCGTTGCCGACCTCAACGGCAAAGTCATCGGCGTCGAGACCGCGACGACGTCGGAAGACTTCATCAACCGCCGACTGGAAATCGACGCGCCTGGCCTGCCGCCGATCGAATACAAACTGGAGCCGGGCGAAGTGCGAACCTTTGCCGATTCCATGCTGCCGTTCGACGATCTTCGCCTTGGCAGCGGCGTGCGCCTCGACGCAGTCATCGCGCCTGAGCAGACGGCCCTCAATGCCATCAAGAATGGCTATCCGCTCCGCAGCCTGGAAGGTGAATATGCCTTCCGCGAGCCGCTCGTCGTAATCGCCGAAAAAGTCGATCCGGAGTGGACGGCAAAGGTCGGCAGCATCATTGAGGAGATGAAGAAGGACGGCACTCTCAGCACGTTGACCACCAAGTGGTACGGCAAGGACTACAGCACGGACTGACGACATGGCGGCGTGGGTCGATCTGTCTCACGCCGCACCAAGCATCTGGGAGCCGGACAGCATGACCTATCCTGATACCTACTATAAACGCACCATGGTAGATCTGACAGCGCGTCCTTCGCTGTCGAGCTCGCACGATTGCGACGTCGTGATCGTCGGCGGCGGCCTCGCGGGGCTGTCGACGGCCCTGCAACTGGCGCGAGCCGGCAAAAGTGTTACGGTTCTGGAAGCCGAAAGCGTTGGTTACGGCGCATCCGGCCGAAACGGCGGCTTCGTCAGCCCGGGCTATGCAACCGACGGCGACGAAATCACGCGTATCGCCGGTGAAGAAGCAGCCCGTAGCCTCCATCTGCTGTCGATCGAAGGCATGGAGTTCATCCGCGAAAACATCCGCGACCTATCGATCGATGACGCTCAACCGCAACCCGGCCTGATGAGCGTGCTGCGCTACGACAATGCTGCAAGCCTAAAGACCTATGCGGAAAACACCAGCCGGCGCTACGGCTACGAACTCGAATTCATGGATCGCGAAGCGGTCCGCGCGGCCCTCAAGTCAGACCGGTATTTCCAGGCATTGCGCAACGACAATGCGTTCCACATGCACCCGCTGAACTATCTGCGCGCCATCGCCCGCGAGATCGAACGCCTTGGCGGCCGCATCTGCGAAATGTCCGCGGTACAATCCGTGGACCTTGCAGGCGCCCAGAAGCGGGTGAAAACGGCAGGTGGACACGTGACCGCCCGCGATGTCGTCTTCACGACAGGTGGTTACACCGGATCGCTCAATGGAAAATTGAAGCGCTCCTTCCTGCCGATCGCAACCTACGTCATGGTCAGCGAGGATGCACCGGATCTTATCGCCTCGGCGATCGCAACGAAGGATGCCATCGGCGACAATCGGCGCGCGGGCGACTACTACCGCGTGATCGATGGCGGCCGGCGCCTCTTGTGGGGCGGTCGCATCACCACCCGTGCAGCCTCGAGCGACGCGCTCGTGCGCGAACTGCGCGCCGAAATGGTCGGCACCTATCCGCAACTCGCCGGGTTGAAGACCGAAATTGCCTGGTCCGGCCTGATGTCCTACGCCCGCCATTTGATGCCCCAGATCGGGCGCATGAGCCCCGGCGTGTGGTATTGCACTGCCTTCGGCGGGCACGGCCTCAACACGACGGCGATCGGCGGCAAGGTCATCGCCGAAGGCATTCTCGGTGAGACCGAACGCTACAAGCTCTATGAACCGTTCGGCCTCGTCTGGGCGGGCGGGCTTGCCGGGCTTGCCGTCGCCCAGCTCACTTATTGGAAGCTCCAGGCACAGGATTGGTGGCGCGAGCGCGCCGCCTGAGAAGACGGGAAAGGTCTAAACCATGATCGGTCGATTGATACTAATCTATCCCGAGGCCTCGCGCCGTGCCGGAGCGCTGCTGATCCTCACCCTGGTGGTCCTTGCGCTCTATATGCTCGGTGTCAGCTCCGCCTGGATCGGCCATGTCTTGCCCGCCACGGCCGGTTGGCTTGGCGAAAACCCCACGATGGGACGGCTGGCTTCGTCTCTCCTGATCGCGCTCATCGTTGCCGCCAACTGGAAGGCATTGCGTCAGCTGTCACGGCGCCAGCAGGTGGTCGGCGTCTGGCTTGAGCTTTTCGTTCTTCTGATGCTCTTCTTCTACTCGTTCGATCTGTCCTTCGCGTTCATCGCCAAGAAGATCGGCTTTCTCATTTCACAGGGCGTGGTGACGACGCTCTACATTTCCGCGATCTCCATCGTGATCGCGACGGTCATCGCGTTGGCGGGCGCAATCGCCAAGTTGTCCAGCAACGGTGTCATCTACGGCCTCGCCACCTTCTACACCTCGCTGTTTCGCGGCCTGCCGCTGCTGATGCAGATCTACATCATCTATCTCGGCCTGCCACAGGTCGGCTATGTGATCGGCGCGGTGCCTGCCGGCATCCTGGCGCTTTCGCTGTGCTACGGCGCCTACATGACGGAAATTTTCCGCGCCGGCATCCAGAGCATTTCACGCGGCCAAACGGAAGGCGCCACCGCGCTCGGGCTCAGCCCCAACCAGACCCTGGCGCTCGTAATCCTGCCGCAGGCGATGCGTGTCATCATTCCTCCGACCGGAAACCAGTTCATCGCCATGCTGAAGGACTCCTCACTCGTCTCCGTCGTCGGCGTCTGGGAAATCATGTATCTCGCCCGCACCCAGGGCCAGACGGAGTTCCGTCACATCGAGATGCTGATCACCGCTTCGATGATCTATTGGATCCTTTCGATCGGCCTGGAATACGCCCAGTCTCGCATCGAGGAACGTTTCGGCCGCTTCAATGCCCGTTGATGCGCCCGCCCACGACCCGCGGCGGCGCATCCATCGTGCCGCCGAACAGCCGTGGACCTTCTTGTTGTTGCCCTCGCGATCTTCTCCGCCCACTGGTGCCATCTTGAAGGTCATGGCATGGGGGGTTGCCGGCGCCTAAGGCGACCTTTCTTGTAACCGCGGCCGCCCTCGTGGCACTGTAGATCCAGTCTTTCGCAACCGGCCGAAGGCTGCGGCTGTTACCGCGACAGCCTGGGCTCGCCGTCTGACATGCATCGCCCGCCCCGTCAGAGCGGCTGCGGCACCTGCGGAAAACCGCCAACATGCATGCAGGTCATTGCGGCCCGATCGCGCCCGGCCGCAAGGCAATCAGGCAGCGGCAGACTTGCAATACGGGCTGCGAGAAAGCCGGCAATGAAGCTGTCGCCGGCACCGGTCGTGTCGACCACCTCGACCGGCCGGATGCCGATCGAAACAGTTTGTCTTCCATCGCTGACCAGGGCTCCCTTGCTGCCTCGGGTAACGACAGCGAGCGGCACGCCGCATTCCAGCAGGCGGCGCAGCAAGTCTTTGGCCGTTGCGTCGTCGTCGCCGGCGGAACCAAAGGCGATCGTCAGACCTTCGATTCCCAGATTGACCGGATCGGCATTGACGGACACATCCTGGGACACACTGACACCGGCATCGGCGAGCGTGCGACGCAGAACGCCTTCATCGTCCATCCAGCCGAGATGCACGTGATCCATGGTCTTGAGGACGGCAATTTCGTCCGCGTCCGGCTTGTAGCCGGCGCAGACGCCGAAATCCTCGAAAGTGAAGACACGCTCCCCGGAGGGAAGCACGTCTATCTCCGTGTAGGCGGTGATGCCGAAACGTTCCTGCATGTGGGTTACGTCGACACCGTTTTCAGCCAGGAGATGCCGCGTTCGCTGTCCGGCCGGATCCGAACCGACTGCGCCGAAATAGTGCGAGCCGTGGCCGAGCCGGGCGAGCTGTACCGCAACGTTAACAGCGTTGCCGCCAACCAGCGATTGCGAAAGCGGAGGCTGGAACCGGTCTATGCAATTGTCGCCGACGGCGGCGAAGCGGAGGGTTTTCATGCGTATCTCGGGATAGGACGCGGAAGCCGCGAACGCGATGATGCGTGTTCGCAGCTCCGGATTATAGCGTCAAGCAGCTATATCAGTAGGCGACGCGCTTGTAGTAGCGCCTTGTCGTGAGAGGATGATTGCGCAGGACTTCAAGATGGGCGCTGATGCGCTCCAGCACAGTCGCCATCAGCACCGGCGACACCAGCGCCCGCACATCGGCCGAAACGCCGGGCAGTTCGAACTCGGCAGTGTCGAGAACGGTAAGCTTGTCGGTGTAGCCCGGCGCAAAGTTCTGGACGCGTTCGGCAAGCGGGCGTGCCGCATCCTCGCCCTTGAAGAGAATGACACTGACGCCCTTTTCGACGAGTTCGAGCGTGCCATGGAAAAAATCGGACGCGTGCACGGGACGGGTGCGGATCCACTGCATCTCCTCGAGGATACACATACCGTAATAGAACGCTTCCGGCCAGACGTTCCCGGCGCCGGTAATGATGTGGTAGTCCGAGGCGGCGAGGACTTTGGCAAAGGCCTCTGCCTTGGGCTCATAGGCTCGCTTCACCTCCAGTAGCAGCGCCGGCATGCGGGAGAGCTGGCTGACGATCTCGGCGTGGTTTTCGATCTCGTCACGATGGTTCAGGATCGCGAGCGCAATGAACAGCGACTGCAGATAGAAAGATTCGCAGGACGTGTCGTCCTCGGCAAAGTTGACGAAGACGTGGTCCCCGCCCTTGCCGAGCGGTGTCTCCTGATGGCCGACCAGGGTAATAACGGTCGCGCCGATTTCCTTCAGCCTGGAGAGAAGGGCTACACTTTCCTTCGTCGTCCCGGAAAGCGACGGCATGACGACAATCGACTTGTCCGTCAGCTGCGCCGAGCCTGCGAGCACCAGTTCCGCCGGCATGTCTATGAAGGTGGGAAAGCGCGAGCGCCGTTGCAGCAACTGAGCTGCGGGCTGCATCAGTATCGCCGCGCCGCCGGTGCCGAGGAAGAAAATGTTCTCTGCGCCCGCCGAAAGACTGGATACGATCACGGTTTCCAGGCGGCTCTGCAGTGCGATTGCCCCGGATTGGATACGCAGAAATCTCTGTTCGTCAAAATTCAGCATGGTTCTGTTCTCGGTGTCTACTTGAGATAGTTGTAAGACAACTGACATCATCAGGAATATCTGTCAAGACGGCTTTTCCGCGATCTACGGAAACGCCACGTGAACCGAGGCGGACGCGCTGCCCAAAGCGGGGCCTTCGTACACTTGACCGGCAAGGATTTGTCAGACAAGAACGATTGAACGATTAACAACGACATGAGGCGTTTAAGTGCAGGAGCCCCTTCGCGACTCGCGCACCCTGGCCATTCAGCTTCGCGACCGGATTGCCGATCTCATCCGGTTGGAGGGGCTGAAACCCGGGGACAAGCTGCCCACAGAAGCGCAGCTCACGCAGCGTTTCAAAATTTCCCGCCCGGCGCTTCGCGAAGCACTGAAGCTGCTCGAACAGGACGACGTCATCTATGTCGAGCACGGTCGCGGCCGTTTCGTTTCGGCGCTCGCGGCCGTGCAGGTCGATCGCCCGATCACGGTCTTCGAGAGCGTCACCGACATGGCGCACCATTACGGTTATACGACCGTCAACAAGGTGCTGTCGATTTCCGAGGAAACACCCGACGCGCGCGTCGCTGATAGCTTGCATCTCCCACCCACCGGTCGCGTGATCCGCATTGAGCGCATCCGTTTGCATGAGGACGAGCCGATCCTCTACTGTATCGACTACGTTCCGCGCAGCATTATCCCGGCGAAGCTCTACGACCTCGACTGGAGCGGATCGCTGATGGACCTGCTCGAGGAATGCGGCAGCCGCCCGCGTATGTCCGCCGCAAGCGTATCCTCCGTCATGCTTCCCGATGACGTCGTCGCGCGCCATGACCTCAGGGATTTCGGGCCAGCCCTGCTCATCACCGAAACCTGCTTCAACGCAGCCGGCATCCCGGTGAACTACGCGATTGACTATCATCGCGGCAGCCATTTCTCCTTTAGCCTGATGCGCAAGTAGGCGCTTTCCGAGAAGGCGTGCCGGCCTCGATGTGGGGCCGTGCGTCGGCGTCCGGGGGCCCGCGACGGCAATGCAGACTGGCGATGCCGACCTGGCTATGGATTTTGCGATCTCACAGGAAGTCGATGACAGTCTGCCTCCGATCTTGGGTGTCCTGGAAGCTGTCGATCCCTCGTTTCGGGCCGTTCCCCATCAGGCCGACAAGGCGCGCGTGTGACCGCATTCGTCAACCGGACCAATTTCCTGACGGGAAACCCGGCGTCGCCGGCTGCCATTAGCGTTAAGATCATCGCACACGAAAACTCTGCAAGAAGGATCGCTTGAACCTTTACGAACAGAGTGGTTCAAATATATTCAAAGTGAACTTGAAAGGTCCGCTCACGGCAGCATTCACAATCCGCGTCCCGGACGAAGTTGCCGACCGTCTAAACCAACTTGCCCAAAAACACGACCGTTCCCGCTCCTACATGGCCGCACAGGCTATTGAAGATTTCGTATCATTCGAAGAGTGGCAGGTTGCGGAAATGGAAGCTGGTATTGCCGAGGCGGACCGAGGTGAATTCGCGAGTGACGACGACGTGGCACGCGTGATCGGCAAATACGTCAAGGCGGCTTCTCGGTAATGAAGCAGAGGCGCATCCGCTGGACCGTGTGGGCGTTGCAGCGGCTTGACGAAATCGGTGCGTACATCGAACATGACGATCCAAATGCTGCTGCACGGGTCGTTGCCCGTCTCGTAGCGTCTGTCGATATGCTAGCAGAGCTGCCGGCAGCTGGACGCATCGGTCGCATCGCAGGCACGCGCGAAATTGTATTATCCGATATTCTTTACATAATCCCTTATCGGGTTCGACAGGACATTTAAATCATTACTATGATGCAGAAGCCGTAAGCGCGCGCATTCATTTCAACGGCCTTCCATTTCCGCGCGTCGCTGTTTGTCCTATCCTTGCGGAGCGAGGCTCGTTCTGATGCCGGCCTCGGCAAAGCGGGTCAACTGCATCTGAGTAGCGTCGTCGGTATAAAGGACGTGAACGGCACGGCCGCTTGCAGTGAGCTTTTTGGCCTGCTCGAAAGCCTCTTCAAAACTGACAGGAATCGCATCGGTGGGGCTGGAGGTGTCGTGCTGTTCCAGGACGTAAAATGTCGAGCTTCTAATATCTCGTGTCATCGGTATTCTCCTTTTAGGCACCAACAGCTCGCGAGCACGATAGTTCCCGACGTCGGTCGTCAAACCCGGCCAGCAGCAGCGGAACCGGCCGGCCTCTCGACTACCGAATTGACAAAGTCTGATCGGCGCCCCAATTCATCAAGATGAGTTTGAGCGAGGTCGTGCGGAGCAACGCACAACGAGCAACAGCACTGGTCAAATGGTCCCTCCGCGGAAAACGCCGACGCCGGAGCAGCCCTGTTTCCTCAATGCGCAGCTTCTGGGGCCTATTGCTGGCTTATTGGCTATCTGAACGGTGGCGCGAGGCCTGGGGCTTAACGTTCCTCATCCTTCTACTCACCGGTTTGTCGGCTCAAGCGAGCGTCTGGTTCGCTTTGACGTCCGGCGAGCTCGTCAATCGGATTGCCAACTTCCACCATCCAACCGTGCCCACCACACCTTCGTCGCTGCTGACTACCGCGGCGACCCTCGCCGCGATCGCGATCACTAGGGATGCGGGATTTACTGCGGTCCGTCACTTCTTTTCGACCACGCTCCATCGGAAATGGCGCCAATGGCTTGACGCACGCTTTAACCAGGCCCTGCTCGATTCCAACCATACCCATTTTCATCTTCAGCAAAACGGGTTCGGGGCGACGACGGGCCAGGACACTTCAACGCCCGACAACATCGATCAGAGGGTACAGGAAGCCATAAAGGGCATGACGGGTGGCGCCATCGGCCTTGGCGTGGGAATCGCCGGCGTTGTGCTATCGCTGGGATTTGTCGGGACAAAACTGATCGAAACCTCGAGCCCCGTCAGGGGAATTGAGTTTCTGGGTAGCTACGGTACCGCCTGTCTGACATTGCTGGCCATCGCGATCTACGTGCCACTCAATACATTTGTCGCAGCCAAGCTCGGCAGTGTGATGCAAGGCCTATCCGTGGGCATTCAGTCCGCAGAGGGGAGTTATCGTGGCGAACTGAACCAATTGTTGCACCGTAGTTTTCATGTTGCAGTTATCAAGGGCGAACCGGCCCAGAGAGCCATCAACGGGCGCCGATATCGCGAGATTGACCAAACTTGGGCGAGCCTTAATCGCGTGACCGCCGGTTACATGGGCTTCGAGCTGGTGCATAACTTCCTAGGATCGCGTATCGTCGCCTATGCGCCCGGACTGATCCCCTATGTCGACAAAACGATCAGCTTGCAGGATTACGTCACCGGCGCCGAGCTGGCGACAGCGCTCATCAACGAATGTTCCTGGTTCATCCATGCGATGCCCGATATTGCGACGTTAAGGGCCGACGCACGCAGAATCACCGAACTTGCGCAAGCGGTCGAAGCGGTTCAGCAGCCGCAGGATTATTATGCTCGCAGCGGTCCCTCAGTTTTCGAATACAAGACCCAGGATGCTGCGCTCGGTTTGACCATCGAGCGGATTGAGCTCCTGCACACGGGTGATGACGAGCCATTCTTGGCCGCTGACCAGCTGCGCTTCGTTCCCGGAGAATGGATTTTAGTCGTGGGAGAATCCGGAAGTGGCAAAACCTCGCTTATCAAGGCGATAAATGGTCTCTGGGCGCACGGCCGCGGCACGATCACGACGCCAGAGACCGGAAAGAGCCTCTATGCCGCACAGGACGTGAAGCTTCAGAGTATTTGCCTGAAGGATCTCATTTGTTTGCCGGACCGGGCTGACGCGCACACCGACGCCTCTGTAGTGGCGGCCTTGGAAGGCGCCGGCCTCGGAGAGTTCGGGGAGGAGCTTTTGAGCGATGGACGCGATGGGCAGAACTGGGACAAACTCCTGTCGGGGGGCGAAAAACAAAAACTCGTCCTTGCGAAAATTCTTCTGCTAAGGCCGGATCTGCTATTCCTTGACGAGGCGACGAGCGCACTTGATGGCCAGGCGGCGCAGTCGTTTCACCAATCGATCAAGGACCATTGTCCAGAGGCGATCGTAGTCGCCGTGATGCACGATACCTCGTCCATCCAGTCAGAAGAAGGAGCGGACTTCTTCGATAGCGTGCTCGCCATCAACGACGGCGTTGCGGAAAGGATAACAATAAATGCCTGGCGTGACGGACAGGGATAGGATCGACACCTTAATGCAGCCACCGGTGGAGCCCTTTGCCGGCACCAGTTTTATATCTTCGAAGAAGCCCCCGGTACGCCCTCGGTTCACACGAGGATTCTAGCCAATGACGGACGGAACAAATTCCGGCGTAGGCAGTTCGATTTTCGAAAGTCGCTGCGCAGACCTTCACCCGCAAAGTTGAAAGATTACCGATGGCACGAAGGATCACAGCCGACAAAGCCCATAAGATGAATCTGATGCTCAGCCACGCCATCACCGCTATACGCGTCAATGAGCAGCTGATCTGTCGCCTCCTTCAGTGGGCTGCGGCGCACAGCCAGGATCCTCATGCCTTCATCGAAAGTGCATTGGAAGCAGCCAGGAGCGACATACGCCGTTCGGCCGACGATGGCAGCACAAACTCGGCGATCGCAACGGGCGAAGCGCTTGAGTATCTTGATGATCTCGCCAACGAGATGAAGCCGCGCCTTTCCAAGTCTAACAGCCAGTAAAGGACAGGATCAGCCTACGGCGCGGCGATTGGGGTTTGATGAGCACCGTTAGGTGCACGAGGCGTCGGGCCGCCGAGTGTCGACTAGGCTACGCGGGTTAGAACTGCGGATTCGCTTGGCACACTACCAAACTGGCCGCATAGCGCTGACCAGTTCCTAAAACGACAGCTATCGGTCTATATCGAGCGGTTGCGGCCGTGGAGCCTTAAACCATCTGGGTCAGCGCAATGCTTGCCTTGACACCGCCTCGGCGTCCGCGACGCGCCACGAGGTCGCTATGGTGCAGTGCCCAACTCTTTGAATAATATAGGTGCGTAAAAATCCACGTATTCTCCAACCCGTGCCGTTACCTCCTCGTCGGTATCGTTCCATGGTGTTTCTAGGCCGATAGCGGCCCTGCGCAAGGGCTCAGCAACAAGAGCAGCAAGGATCATCCGGGCAGATCGGTTGACATCAAATGATGGGACATCGGCTTGGTACTCGCGCAGCCAGTTTGCCACGGCCTGCACTCCTCGCTCGACCCCGTTTCGATTATAAATTTCTGCGAGCCGTTCTCGACCCTCCTTGTCAGCACAGATGAGACGGAAAAGGGCTACAGCTTCCTTGGATAGGGCGATCCGGTAAATCCTGCTCAATAGCGCCCGCAGGCTCCCCGGATCAGGACGCGCCTCGCCCGGCCGGGGATCTCCACTGGTTTGGAGTTGCTCAGTCCAGGACGCTACGATTTTCCCGACTAGTTCCTCACGATTGGTCGCCATAGCGTAAACAGTCTTTTTGGCAACTCCTGCGCTACGCGATACCGCATCGATGCTGAACTTGGCAAATCCCTGGTCAAACAGAAGCTGGGTTGAGGCTTGGAGAATACTGCGTTCCACCTCAAGCCGATTACGGGCCGGACGCCCTCTCGCTCGCTTTGCCAAATCTTGATCTCCTTGACCAACGTCGTACGAACGGTATACCGATTATATTTAGGAAACGACACACGTTTCCTAAATATAGGAGATTGGAATGCAACATGATTTGGAAGCCGCAATCCCTGTCGCACTGCTGCACGCCGACCCAATTAGACTGGAAATGGGGATCGAGCGCTTCGCCTCCGGCACCCTCACGGTCGCCTGCAGAACGGTAATGCCAGGGTGCAATGGAGCGATGCTGGAATGGTGGTTCAAGTATTTTGAAACCGACGAACACCTTCGCTGGTGGCACCCGATTGATCACAAGCGCCATTTCGGCTGGGACGAGCTTTGGAAAAAAGGGGAGAACTATATTGGCGCGACGATCAGGGCGACGGAGTCGTTAGGAGAGGTTCCTCCTGTCAAAGCAACCATCAAATTCCTAAGCCCAGCCGCATACTTCAGTGCCACGGACATCGATCCCGCAAAGCGGGTGGGCGGCGTCTCCGCACTAATCTACGCCGGAATTGGCTTTGGCGATAATGTTGAGATTGACGAGCATGGAATTCCATTAAGCGGCCGGATGATGCACGTCGCACGGGACACGCCCGACGGCCTCGTTCTGCGAAGCAGATTCGTTCTTGGTCTCGATAGCGACAAGGGCGGCCACGCCGTCCCGGACGAAATCGGACTGGGCCTGATGCGCCATTGCCATTCGGAGTTTTCATTCCTCGCGAAGGCACTCCCGTCTGTGTTTTACGGTGATCCAGCAAACCCCAGACCAGCTGACAACTGGTAGGTTGCTCGACTAGGAATAACGCAAGATAGCCGAGCGTCCAAACACCAGGAACGCTCGGCCTTCTGAGATGCCTAGTCGGTGATTGTGTTTTTGAGCACTCCTAGCCTTGTCGACTTCGACAACCTCGCAGGGTTTCTCCCAAAGCGCCGGATTACACTTGGCCGACCGTTGGTGCCACTTGCTGTCACCTGTCGTTAGGAGCGTAAAGCTGTAGCTATATTCGATTTGCCGATGTGGGTGCCCGCTGTCGGATGCCGCTTATGGCCGCTTCGAGCGCCGAATCCCGCTCGGCGTCGACGTCAAGGAAGATCAGGTCGACGCTAGCTTTAAGAACGGCGTGCTGAGCGTAACCTTGCCAAAGACCGATAAGGCGCAGTCGCAGGTCAAGCGCATCGCAATCAAGAGCTGAGCGAATATACGCGCGCGGCAACGCCGCTTGGCGGTTGCCGCGCATACTTCGCCGCGTGCGCGGGCTCGGGATTTCCGGCCTTCGAACGGTAGGTGGACCATCTTTTTTGAATTCTGTGCACCCACTCTCGATGCGGAAGCCGTGCCCTCCACATCTACTCAAGCTCGGCGGCGATCGATGCGTGCTGAGCAGATGACATCTAGAGGTCCCTTAATGGTTTACGGGCGACGATCGCGTATCGGTGTTGCAATCCGCGAGAAAGCCCTTTCAGGTAACTTAAGTGCTTCGATTGGGCACGATGGATTGCCTTCAGATCAGTATCGACGGTTACGTTCGCAAACCCGGAATTCTGGATCAGGGCAGCAACATCCGCAGCGCGCGCGCCTTCTGAGAAATGCACCTGCGACAGGATGCGGTTGTGAATTTCGGCCATGCCCACCGGCGCGGGGACCTGGTCCGCTTTCGTCAATCCCAACTGCTGGAGCAATTCTGCTGCTGTCTTCACGACACGCTCCGCCATACTGAGGTTGACGAAGTCACCATCAACGACAAGCAAGGTTCCGCCGGGCTTCAAGACCCTCAACCATTCCGCAAATGCCTGCCTCGGATCGACGAGTGTCCAAACGAGATGACGTGTTACCACGACATCATAGCTTTCATCCGGCTCCATGGTATTTTCAGCATCGGCGATGCGAAACTCAATCGCTCGTCCACGCGTCTTCGCCTTTGCCCGGGCCCGTTCCAGCATCGGCTCTGCCCAATCAAGGCCTGTGACCTTGTAACCTAAATCGTCCATGAGATGCGATATGACCCCAGTGCCGCACGCCAGATCCAATGCGTGACGTCCTTCTCCTCGAGCGAGGTGCCTGATGATCAAATTGTGCCAGGCCTGGCGTTCCTCTTCTGAAAAGATCTCATGTCCGGGCGATTGATCGAAAGTCGCCGCACGCGCCGACCAATAGGTTTTAATCTCGTCCCGCAGCCCAAAATTGTGGCCCGCAGCCGCTCCTGTGTTCATCCTGCTCGATCCTGATTGCATGAGATTAAAATGGTTCTAATAGATATAACTTGACTGTTAAAGTCATAAAATAATACAGGCATCGCAGTTTCCACGGAGTGAAATTCGATGCGCATTAAAGCCAAAGCAGCCGCACTTGCAATGGGTCTACTTGCCACCGCTACCTGGCCGGCTTTCGCCGACAAGATTACCATCAAGGACGTGACCGGACGCGACGTCGAAGTTGAAGCTCCGGTCAAGAACATGATTCTCGGCGAAGGCCGGCAGATCTATTTCCTTGCTGCGCTCGACAGGCAAGCTCCGTTCGAACACGTTGTAGGCTGGCGCGACGACCTGCCGAAAGCCGACCCTGAATCCTACGAAGCCTATCTGGCAAAATACCCGGAAATCGCCAAGCTGCCGACGTTTGGCGGCATGAAGGACGGGACCTTCGACATCGAACAAGCCGTCGCGCTTAAGCCCGACGTGATCCTCATGAACGTCGACGCCAAGACTGCCACGGAAGAAGCTGGTTACATCAAAAAGCTCGGCAAGGTCGGCATCCCACTGGTCTATGTCGACTTCCGTGAAAAGCCGATGGAAAACACCGAGCCGAGCATGCGCATCATGGGCAAGCTGATGGGCAAGGAAACAATCGCCGAAGACTTCATCAAGTTCCGCGCCGACAGCATCGAGCGGGTCACGGGCGTGCTGGCGAAGGCCGACGCGAAGAAACCGCTGGTGTTCGTCGAGCGTGCCGGTGGATATTCCGATGATTGCTGCATGTCGTTTGGCAACGAGAATTTCGGCAAGATGGTCGAGATCGCCGGTGGCATCAACATCGCAAAGGACATCATCCCCGGCACCTTCGGTACGGTCAATCCGGAGCAGGTGATTGCCTCCAATCCGGACCAGATCATCATTACCGGCGGCAACTGGGACAAGTATGTTCCAGGGGGTGCCTGGGTCGGTGTCGGCTACGGCGCCGATCTGAAGGAAGCCCATCGCAAGCTTGAAGCGCTGACCAAGCGTCCAGCCTTTACCGGCGTCAAGGCTGTCGCGGCCGGCAATGTCCACGCCATCTGGCATCAGTTCTATAACAATCCGTATCAGTTCGTTGCAATCCAGGAGATCGCCAAGTGGCTGCATCCGGAACTGTTTGCCGACCTTGACCCCGAAGCGACATTCAAGGAACTGCACGCGCGCTTCCTGCCGCTCGATTACAAGCCGGGATACTTCGTCTCGCTCAAGGATGAATGATCCATGGCGATCGAGGCTGCGACCACCGAGTCAACGGGACGCGATCTATATCGCGCCCTCGCTTTTCGCCGAATTGCCATCTTGAGCTTGCTTGTCATTGCATTGTGCTTCAGCATATCGCTCGACATGGCGCTCGGGCCGGCAAATTACCCACTTTCGGACGTCCTGTCGGCAATGCTCGACCCGGCGGCCGTCGCGCAACAGCTGCGCGTCATCGTTTGGGATATCCGCATGCCGATTGCATTGATGGCAGTGACGGTAGGCGCCTCCCTATCGGTTGCGGGCGCCCAAATGCAGACGATCCTTTCCAATCCGCTTGCCAGCCCTTTCACGCTCGGGATTTCCGCTGCAGCCAGTTTCGGAGCTGCGTTGGCATTGGTCGGTGGCGTCGCGCTGTTTCCGGCAGCGATCCAGTACATGGTTCCACTCAATGCCTTCCTGATGGCGATGGTGGCAGCCCTCTTCATCCATTTCGCCTCGACAATGCGCGGCGTCAGCGTCGAAACGATCGTGCTTCTCGGCATTGCGCTTGTCTTCACGTTCAACGCCGCACTTTCCTTGCTGGAATATCTGGCCTCTGAACAGGCGCTTGCAGCGGTGGTGTTCTGGACAATGGGCAGCCTCACCAAGGCGACCTGGCCGAAGGTTTACTTTACTGGGGCCATTCTGGTTGCGATGGTCCCGTTCCTGATGAAGGACGCCTGGGCATTGACGGCGCTTCGTCTCGGCGATGATAAGGCAGCCAGCATGGGCGTGAATGTGCGTCGACTGCGCCTGCAGACGATGATGATCGTCAGCCTGCTTGCTGCCATCCCGGTGTCGTTCGTGGGCACTATTGGCTTTGTCGGCCTGGTCGGACCCCATATCGCCCGCATACTCGTCGGCGAGGACCAGCGCTTCTTCCTGCCGGGCTCGGTTATTTGCGGCGCGCTGCTGCTCTCGGCGACATCGGTCGTCAGTAAGATGATCATCCCTGGTGCGATTTTGCCGATCGGTGTGATCACCGCCCTCATCGGCGTACCGTTCTTCTTCGTCCTGATCTTCAGCAATCGGAGGCGCGCATGGTAGCGCTCGCACTTGATAAAGTCGGCGCCATGTATGGCCGCAGTTCTGTCCTTTCCGGCGTCAGTACCGACATTCTGGAAAAAGGCAGTATGACCGCCGTGATTGGCCCGAACGCTGCGGGCAAGTCGACACTTTTCAAACGCATAGCGTCGCTTATTTCCGGGCCAGGTCTCGTCCATCTGTCTGACACCGAGCGCGCGCAAACGAGCATCTGCTACATGCCGCAGGACACCGGCGCAAACGCTGTCTTGACGGTATATGAATCTATTCTCCTATCTGCAAAGCAAGGCAGCGGCTGGCGCGTTCACAATGACGAGCTCGATGAAATCGACAGCATTTTGAAGGCACTACGGATCGACGCGCTTGCGTTTCGCGGCCTCGGCGAACTTTCCGGCGGACAGCGCCAGTTGGTCTCCCTCGCCCAGGCGCTAATCCGCAAGCCCGAAGTGCTGCTGATGGACGAACCGACCTCGGCTCTTGACCTTCACCGCCAGGTTGACGTGCTGAGTTTTGTTTCCAACCTTGCTCGCCGCAAAGGCATGATCGTTCTCATCGCGCTTCACGACCTCAACCATGCCCTGCGTTATTGCGAAAACACCATCGTCATAGCCAATGGAACAATGGTTGCAAGCGGCAAGACCGCAAGCGTCATCACCACTCCGATGTTGCAGGAAATCTACCAGGTCAATGCCCGCATCGAGAATTGCTCGCAGGGCCGTGCATTGGTGATCGTCGACGGCCCGATCTAGTCCGAGCCGCTGGCAAATGGCAGTGACTTTGGCTTCACGGCGCGTGTGATGGTGCATAGGCCTAAGCGATCACCTTGGGGGCGGAACGGAAGCCGGGTGAGATCGCACTCACCGGCCTGCTTGGTTGCCTTCCGCATGCGACAGGATCGCCTCCGGACCGGGATTTCGTAGAAAGCTGCGGGTGCGCGATTACATCGGGATCTTGCGGGTAACGGGCTTTCGATCGCTCCAGCCATGTAGGCCAGTGAAACGCCGATCGCGCCGGTATTGCAGCCCAGCGTGTGGGCGGCATAGTCAACGTGGGCCGTGTTGCTAGTTCCCTGGCGAAATGAGCGTGCTCGTTGTCGTGATCAGAGGTCGATAGGCTTCGACGCTCCCATCCGCGATGATACGATACATCTTCACCGGCTGGAGCCAATCCAGCGGCGGGCAGTAGGTCATCTTGAAATTACCTTTCGGTGAGCCAGTTGATTGTTCAACTCTGAAGCAAGCGGGAGGCAGCCGTGGATCGCTCCGACAGCTTTCAAATTCAGTGCCCGAGGTGCGGCATGCGCGAGAGACTCACAATCTCGGGCATGGAGACGAGAGAGGTGTTCCAGTGCTTTGTCTGCGGGACCACCCGCAGCTTGCAGAAAGAGGACATTCTGCAGACTTGCCGCGATGCAGCGAGCAAGACGCGGCAAGCGCTTTGAACGCAAAAGGCGACGCGAAAAAAGTCAACCTTACCCGGCTTCGAATTCTCAACGTTTTCAGCCTAGTCCGCCGATCTGTTAATTTGAACGCTCAGACGGAGCTTCAACTGTATCCGTATGAGAAGCGGCCATTTGCGATTCTGTGACGATCAAAGACTGATCGTCGGCCATCTGCACAAGCTCCGGCGCGTCAGACTCCGGTTGCATTATGCAAGCAGATTTGCGATCCTGCGGGGACGGAGGTGTGATCCATTTGCCCGATTGAAATGGCCGCAGAGGCGTTCCGTGAAGTGGTGTTCCTGCGGGGCATCATGTTCGAGGACGGACCGTCGGTGGTTTCGTGACTGAAAGGAGACGAGACAATGCCCAAGTTCATCACAATCGGATATGGCGATCCGGCCGACTACGACCGCACGCCCAAGTCCGCCAGAGACGGCGCGCACGCCCAGGACGCCAAACTTCGGTCCGACGGCGCTGTGATGGGGATCGCTGGCGAACCGGTGCAGGTTCGCAATCCAGACGCTCACGGCGTGGAAACCCGCGATGGACCGTTCATGTCGTCCGCCTTGCCGATCGCCGGTTTCGCCATCATCGAAGCTGCCGACCTGAGCGAAGCTATCAAAAAGGTTTCGTGCGTGCCCTGTGCGGTTGCGCATGGCGTCGTTGAAGTTTGGCCATTGAAACAGGCAACTTGATCCGAGCCGCAACGTCTTCAGCAGCCACGAGCATCGCCGATGCACTGGCAGGGTCGTTTCGTGCAAACCGCTCGGCCAGATGATGGATTTCGCCCGACCGCACCTCGAGATCACTGTCATTGACCAGGGTGTGGGTTCCACAGTGCTTGCTCACGGCCGTGTACCCCTCGACAGCTTCGACGATCTTGCCGTTACGCTTCATCGCAAGTAGAACCTTGTCCCGCCCCTTCCGCAGGTGCCGCAACTAGTCTGGATGTTGGGCCTTTTGGGGCAAGTACGATCAACGATGATCAATGCGGCACGGCATCTGTCCTCTCGGGCAGATCGGAGGCGGTGATCCAAATGTGGCCGTCGAATGCCAATTCTCCGCCATCGAGCTTGCGGCTGGCAATCCTCTCAAGCATCGTAAGCTTGGAACGAATATCGCCAATCACGCTGTCATTGACCACGCAGACCGCCTGACAGGTGCTGCCATCTCTCATCACGATCAAGGTATGGTGGCTGTTCTCCATAATTCTTCCCGACAGTGTCACGAGCCTCATGCTGTTTTCCTTCCGTAAGAGATTGCGGAAAGCCCCAGGGTTGGAGGTTCCGGATATATGGTTAACGAAAGGTTAACAGGAGCCAGGCCTGGCCGGTCATGGACGGTCAAACCCACATTGAGAGGTCCGGTGCCCACCGCGTTTCACGCGCCAAGCGTGGCCTTCTATTTGAATTACGGGACGCGCGAACGGCCCCTGCGCTGTACTGCGCCGAGTTTGTTTTCGTCGACAATTTTTCTATGGATCTAGATGCAACTACCGCATTTACAATGCCGGCAGCGACGTTGGAGCTTGCGGGTGCTGCAACAACCATATCGAGCTGAGCGCTTAAAACGCCTTCTCCCCGGCAAGCTGCTAGCTTCGCTGCAAGGTTCGCTCCTCCAACAGGGCGAGCAGCGTAACTACATCTACCTGCAGGTCCCGGCAGACTTCCTCGTATTCGTCTATAAGCGCCTCTCGATGGGGCATCTCACGCCGGAGATTGTCGAGCGTCGTTGATGCCAGCGCGTAGGATTCAAAGAGATCGTCCAAGCGCCGGTCCTTGGTTGCGAGCAACCACCCACGATGGCGCGGTAGCGCCATCCCCAGGCGAGCCCGCCCTAGCTTTAACAAGCTCATTCCGCGCCTCCCTTGGCCCTGAGTAAGGCTATTTCGCCTCTACCTTAGGAAGGTACACGGCGACGGCCCGGCTATTGTCATTGAGAATTTCGCCTCCAACGATCAGGTAAACGGCTATCGCTGCTACCGAGAGAAGCATCACACCGATGGGCAACCCGGTTGATGCGGTTTTTTCCGGCTGCCCATAGCTATGTCTTTCATGCATCCTGATATCTCCCATGGTCTCCTCGAAGCGAGGTAACAGCACCAGAGCAGCCGAAGGGACGGAAGAGCCGCTCTGGCACCGTTACAAACCCATGGCCTTTTTTGTGAGGGTCTTCAGCGACATGGGCTAATTGAGAAATTTAGTGCAACGCGGCTTCCCAACAATCGACCTCAGACTTTTGCCAAGGGGCGATCAGACTGAAGTCCCATGTCGGAACTTTTCACATTGTCGCGGGTTCTGGTGCGCCTGCCAAATGGCGTGCCTAAGGCTAGGCTGGCAGTCCGCAACAAGCGCTTGTCTTATCGGGAACCCAACCCCGAACCCGCGAGATGGAGAGGAACGGCAGGCCCAACACACTCGTAAGAATCGTCAAACCGCGGAAGCGGAAACCTCGCGCAGCCACTCAATGAACAGTCTCCCACTTTCTTTTTTTGGCTTCCTTGTTGGAACGACGACGAAGTAGGCCGCCCTGGTGCGGATGGATGCATCAGTAAGACGGACCAAGCGAGTTTGCTGGATAAGGTCGGCCACTAGACGATTCCAACCGAGCGCAATGCCTTGCCCGTTCATTGCGGCATAAATGGCCTCGATGTAGAAACTGCATCGAAGGCCTCGGGCCTTTTTCGGCGCCTTCACGGAAAAGGCCGCTAGCCACTCCTCCCAGCCCGTCCATGTAGGATCTTCCGTATCGCTTGATATCAAAGGATGGCCGACAAGATCTTGCGGTGTGCGGACCTCGCCAGCCGTGAGCAAATAATCTGCGCTGCAAATCGGGAAAACTTCGTCGTCGAACAATAGCTCCGCCTGACCGTCCGACCAAGTACCGGTTCCGTAGCGGATCGCCAGGTCTACATCGCTTGTCTCGATGCTTGTTCGGGCATCCTGCGTAATGATGCGAAGTTTGATTTCGGGATGGGCGCGAGAAAACGCGGCGATCCTTGGCAGAAGCCAGAAGTGCGAAAAGGAAATGGTCGCCGAGATGGCCAACTCATCATCCGGGCCTTCAGATCGGAGGTCGGCTACCGTGTCGGCAATCAGATTGAACGCGTCGCCGGCCGCTGCTGAAAGCAGCTTGCCCTTCTCCGTCAATTCGATCTTGCGGTGGAGCCGCCGAAACAAGGGGAAACCGAAATCTTCTTCCAGCAAATGGATTTGCCGGCTTACGGCAGCCTGAGTAACACCGAGCTCCGTCGCCGCGCGCGTGAAGCTGGACAAGCGGGCCGCCGCTTCAAATGCCGTCAAGGCGGTGAGCGGCGGTAGTTTCTTCCTCAGGTTCGACATCTGTCTTCCATTACATTTGGTAATGTCACCTGCGCATATTTATGCCGTTGAGCGACCAGAATAGTTGAGCGATTTTGTCTTTCAGCCCCTCGGCCTTTCGATCGGAACATAAGGTGGATTTATGCTGCAGACATTTGCTTCTCCCATATCGGCCCTCCTGGACGCAAGGGCTGAAGGACATTCACTTCCAGCCGGCCTTTACACACGCGAGGACGTGTTCGAGGCAGATCTCGAGGTGTTCTTCCGCCGGCACTGGATCTGTATCGGCCTTGAATGCGATGTGCCGGAGCCTGGCGATGCATCCGTTATTGATATCGGCAAGACGAGCCTCATCGTCCTTCGCGACGACGACGGCGATATCCGCGTCATGCACAACGTCTGCCGTCACCGCGGCTCACGTCTGCTGGATCCGGGCAAGACGATCGTTTCGAAGCTCGTCTGTCCCTATCATACCTGGACCTATGAGTTGACGGGCGAGCTGAGCTACGCGCCTCATATGGGCAAGAACTTCGACAAGGAATGCCGCAGCCTCAAGGCGGCGGCATTCAAGTCGGTTGGCGGCCTCATCTATGTCTGCCTATCGGACAATCCGCCCGAAGATATCGAGCGCCTCATCGACGTCATGGCCGAACGCCTTGCACCCTACGATATCAGCAACGCCAAGGTCGCGTACGAATCCGATGTCATCGAACAGGGCAACTGGAAGCTCACGATCGAAAACAACCGTGAATGCTACCACTGCTCCGCTAACCATCCCGAACTCTGCGTCTCCTTTGTCGACCTCGATTTCGGCTTCGACCCGGACGCCTTGAGCCTGGAAGATCGCGCCCAGGCCGAGGAGCATTTCTCGCTCTATGCGGAACGCACCAAGCGGTGGGAGGCAGACGGGTATCCATCTGCAGCGGTCGAGCAATTGGTGAACTGCACCACTAATTTCCGAACGCAACGGCTCGTCATTTCGGGTGCTGGCGAATCCCAGACCCCCGACGCGACCGCAGCCTCGGCAAAGCTGCTCGGCACGATATTGCGCAAGGATCTCGGCGATATGCACCTCTGGGGCCACAACAGCTGGAACCACTTCATGGGCGACCACGCCGTCGTTTCGATCGTCATACCGCTCTCAGCGGATAAAACGCTCGTGCGGACGAAATGGCTCGTGCACAAGGATGCGGTCGAAGGCATCGATTACGACCTCGAAAAGCTGACCAACGTCTGGATCGCCACGACCGAGCAGGACGCCGACCTCGTCGCCCGCTCGCACGCCGGGATCGAAGATCCAGCCTATGTGCCAGGCCCCTACTCACCCTTCTCCGAAACCAACCTCGACAAGTTCACGTCGTGGTACATCGACCGGATGCGTGCCCATGGATACTAAGAGCTCCTTTTCTCCGGTCGGGCGTCTTGAGCCTGACAACTTGTGGAGCCGCGACAGGGATGAAGATCTGGTCTGCGTAGATGTCCATCAGGAAACGCACGACGTGAAGACCTTCACCTTTGCGTCTCCCGAGGGCAAACGTTTTGCCTTCGAAGCCGGTCAATATTTCCTGTTCGACCTCGATGTTGATGGCGAGCCGGAAAGCCGGTGCTACAGCATATCGTCGTCCCCGAAGCGCAGCAATGCGTTCTCGGTCACGGTCAAACGCGTCGCCGGCGGCAAGATATCGAACTGGCTTCATGACAAGCTCGTCGTCAACGCCAAGGTCAAGGCAAACGGTCCTCTCGGCCACTTCGTTCGGCCGAACGGCCGGAAGTATCTGTTTCTGTCCGGAGGATCAGGGATTACCCCGGTCATGGCGATGGTCCGCGAGTTGGCAGACACGTGCGAACCCGCCGATGTTGTCTTCATGCACGCGGCGCGGACCCCGAAGGACCTCATCTTTCGCGACGAACTCGCCAATCTGGCCAACCGAGTGAAGGGCCTGCGACTGCAGTTTCTGCCGGAAGTCGTTTCCGGTGAGGCCAATTGGCACGGTCTGACGGGACGCATATCGGCTGCATATATGCAACTCGCGGTTCCCGACGTCGCTGAACGCATCATCATGTGCTGCGGCCCTGCGCCGTTCATGGCGGCGGCGCGCGCGATCACGGCCGAACTGGGCGTTCAGGCGTCCAACTATATCGAGGAGAGCTTCGATGCAGCGGTGATCGACGACGTGGATATTCCTAACGTCGAACAGCCCGCCACCCGAACATTCCAGGTCGAATTTTCCAAACAGGCTCGCAAGATCGAGGTTGCAGGTGAGCAGACCGTGCTCGCCTGCGCAAAAAAGGCAGGAGTAAAGCTTCCCTCATCCTGTTCGAATGGCGTTTGCGGCACATGCAAGTCGAAACTGGTATCCGGCTCGGTCGAGATGAACCACAATGGCGGCATCCGGCAACGAGAGATAGATGCCGGACTCTTTCTGCCGTGCTGTTCGAAGCCGCTGAGCGATCTCGTCATCGATCGCTAGCATCATCCGAGCATCGGGACACCGGTTCATTGTCGGGCCTTAGCTTGTCAGGCCGCGAGCGCGCCACTCTTCTTTGCCGTCCAGGTGGCGATGGGTCCCATGAGGCCAGTGTTGTGGCAGTCATAGGCCTCAATACCAAGCTCTCGTCGCCGTTTTCTCGTATCTCGACCTTGTCTGTCGGGGCGGCGGCGACGTCCGAGAAGACAGCACCATCGGGCTTCAGCACTTGGTGCAGCCGCAGGCATGGTTATCAGCAATGTTCCTCCTGCGCTCGGTTGCACCCGAGCCGTTCACTTCTATGTCTCGGGCGATCAGGCAACAACGCCCAGAAGGCGAACAAGGGCGTTTCGTCGGAGCGCATGGCGTGCCGGACACCAGGTGGATTGTAAAACGAGCCTCCGACCCCGGGTGAGAACCACTCGGAGGTGCCATGCTGAAACTCTCCCTCCGACAGAACCAGGTAAATTTCTTCCGGGGCATGGTCGTGATCGGGATAACGCACGTTCGGCGCCATCAGCGTCGCTCCAAGCCATAGGTCACTTCGGTCCTCCAAGCCACCCGGTCCGACGATCATCGTATTGGCGTGGCTCATCAGGAAATTCTCGCTTGCCGTATGATCGTAGACGGAGCGCCACTTCCATTCGAGCATCGGCTCAAGGTCCGCGAAGCGCTCAATCAGCGCATCCAGTGACGGTCGCCAGGTTTTCGTTGCCAGAACGCTCTCGATATGTCGGTTGCACACCGGAAGGCGCTTTCCGATGTTCAAGCGTTGGGGTTGTGGCGCTTCGAGTTGGGCAAATATCTCCATGACGGACCGGCGCGCCCTTAAATCCTGAGCGAATTGGTCGAACGCGACGAAAGCCGCATCCAGAAAAGCTTGCAGAGCGTCGACCCGCGCCATCGTTAGAGATCCTTGGCAAGACGCAGCGCGTCGTAGATGGCCGCATGCGTGTTACGCGCCGCGACCGCATCGCCGATCCGGAAGAGTTGGTAGGCACCTTCCGGGTTGCGTTCAACCGATTGCGGCGTTCCAGAAATCAGGTCGTCGTAGGACACTTCGCCGAGGTTCCTCGAACCAGGCTTCAGTTCGAAATAGAGGTCATCGAGCGGAATGGTGCCGTGATTGACGACGATCTGATCGAAGGTCTGCTGCTTGGCCACGCCGCCATAGTCGCTGCCGACATGCGCGATGATCTGATTGCCGCTCTTCTCTGCCGCCTCCAGCCTGTAGGTGACGGTAAAGGTGACATCGAGTTTCTGCAGCGAGCGCATGTAGGGAACGAGGTTCATCGCCATGACTTCCGGCGCGAAGGAACGGTCCGGCGTCATGATCTCGACTTTCGCACCGGCCCTGGCGAGGAACTCCGCAGCCTGAAGACCAGCATGATCGCCCGCATCGTCGAAGATGAGCACGTTGGTTCCCGGCTTTACATCACCCGAGATGATGTCCCAGGAGGAAACGACAAGCTCGTTTCCCTTCGAAAGAACCTCCGTATGCGGCAGTCCGCCTGTCGCGATGATGACAACATCGGGCGCTTCGGCATGCACGGTGTCAGCCTCGGCCCAGTTGTTGAACCGGAAGGTGACGCCGAGCTTTTCGCACTGGTTCATGCGCCAGTCGATGATGCTGATCATTTCCCGTCGGCGCTCGCTTTGGGCCGTAAGCCGGATCTGGCCGCCCGGATTGTTCGCGGCCTCGAAAACGACGACCTCATGCCCCCGCTCCGCAGAGACGCGAGCGGCTTCAAGGCCAGCTGGGCCCGCCCCCACAATTACGACCTTCTTGCGGACCACCGCCTTCGGGATCCGGTGCGGCATCGTTTCTTCCCGGCCGGTCGCAGCATTATGGATGCAGAAGGCCATGCCACCTTGATATATGCGGTCAAGACAGTAGTTGGCGCCGACACAGGGGCGGATATCATCCTCTCGCTTTTCCATGATCTTTCGCACGATATGCGGGTCGGTCATGTGCGCGCGGGTCATTCCGACCATGTCCACCTTGCCCGACGCGATTGCGTGGCGCGCGGTTGCCACATCCGGAATCTTGGCTGCATGGAACGTCGGAAAATTGGTCGCGGCGCGGATCTCGCCCGCGAGATCAAGATGCGGCGAATTTGCCATACCCTGAATCGGGATGACGTCGGTCAGACCCGCATCCGTATCGATATGGCCGCGAATAACATTCAGATAGTCTATAAGGCCGCTGTCGCGAAGGCGTTTTGAGATCTCAATGCCTTCGCTCATTCCGGTCCCGCCGGGAAGACATTCGTCGGCTGTATAGCGAACGCCCAGGATGAAGTCGTCACCGACCCTTTCACGCATTGCCTTGAAGACGTCGAAACAGAAACGCAAGCGATTGTCGAGCGAACCACCATAGGGACCATCGAGCTCGTTGGTGAGCGGCGAGGTGAACTGGTCGATGAGATGGCCGTAGGCTTCAAGTTCGACGCCATCCATACCACCGGCCTTCATACGCTCGGCCGCGTCAGCGAAGTCCTTGATGATGCGCTCGATATCCCAGTCTTCGATCTTCTTCGGAAACGCGCGGTGTGAGGCTTCGCGATGGTGCGAGGGTGCAATGACCGGGAGCCAGTCGCCCTTGTCCCAGCGGGTGCGCCTGCCGAGATGAGTGAGCTGGATCATGATCGCGGCGCCCTCATCGTGCACAGCGTCCGTCATCTGCCTAATCCACGGCACGATCTCGTCCTTGTAAGCCAGCAGATTGTTGAAGACCGGGGGGCTGTCTTTCGAGACTGCAGCTGAGCCGGCAGTCATCGTCAGCGCCACACCGCCCTTCGCCCGTTCAACCGTATAGGCGCGGTAGCGGCCCTTCGGCATACCGTCTTCTGGGTAGGCAGGCTCGTGGGACGTGACGATGATGCGGTTGCGCAGGGTCAAATGCTTCAACTGAAACGGCTGAAGCAGGGGATCGTTCGACATGCGAGGGGCTCCGGTTTAAGGGACTTTAATTCGCAACGGTAAGCGAAAATGTACACAGGTGTCAACAAACAAAAACACCGTAGTTTGGAACTTCGACACTCGTGTACATTTTGCTTGAAGCAGTCCTTTGGATTTGTTAGGAGGTAATCATGGAACAGGCGATGAGTGACACCGGCTGGCGCGGTTCTCAGGAGGGGTGGCTCGAAGCGGCCTACGACTCCCTGCTCGAGTCTGGCGTGGAGTCGGTGAAGATCCTGCCGTTGGCCAAACGGCTCAATCTTTCCCGGACTAGCTTCTATTGGTTCTTCAAGGACCGCGAGGAACTGTTGAACGCTCTCATTGCGCGCTGGAGGGAGAAGAATACGGGTAACCTCGTCAAGCAATCCGAAGCCTATGCGGAGTCCCTGGCCGAGGCGATGCTGAACGTTTTCGACTGCTGGGTGAGCAAGGACCTGTTTGACTCCCAGTTCGAATTCGCCGTTCGTAGCTGGGCGCTGCAATCGCCGGAGATACTGGCCGAAGTCCAGCAGGCCGATCAGGTCAGAATGGAGGCGCTGGGCCGCATGTTTATGCGTTTCGGCTACGAGGCGGGACCAGCGGATGTTCGCGCGCGAACAACCTACCTGGTCCAGATTGGATACATCTCGATGCAGTCCAAGGAGGACCTGGCGCTCCGTATGAGGCGCATTCCGGATTACATCGCGATTTATACCGGACAAACGCCGCAGCAGAGGGAGCTCGACCGCTTCTACGCCCGGCATGGCTACAAAGCAGAGTGAGAGAACAATGGAAACGGGCGGACCTTTGAGGGTTGGCGTACTTGGTGGTGCCGGATGGCTGGGCGGCGCAATAGCCAAAGCCATTGTCGGCGCAGGCGTCGTTGAACCTGAAAACCTGTCCCTCTCCTATCGCCGCGAGCGTCCCTACCGTTTCAACCGCTCCTCCTGGACATCAGACAACCAGGCACTCGCCGACCGCTCTGACGTTATCGTTCTCTCCGTCCGCCCGGCGGACTGGCCCACCCTGAACGTCGATGCCGAAGGCAAGCTTCTCATCTCCGTCATGGCGGGTATTCGCCTGAGCGCTCTTTGTGCGCACCACCGGACGGACCGTGTGGTTCGTGCCCTGCCGAATGCGGCGGCCGAAGTTCGAAAGTCCTACACGCCTTGGATCGCCACGGCCGGCTTGCGAAAAGATGATCGGGCGATCGTGCGGGCTATATTCGATGCCTGCGGCTCTCAAGATGAAGTGTGCGAAGAGGCGGAAATCGACTATCTGACCGGCCTCACCGGATCGGGGCCCGCCTTTCCGGCGCTGCTCGCCGAAGCGATGATGACAGACGCCATCTCGCATGGACTGTCGCCCGAGATCGCCAAGCGGGCCGTCAACACCCTCATGGTGGGTGCGGGCCGGCTGCTGGAACAGCGGGACGACTGTCCCAGTGAAACAGTCCAGACCTTCCTTGACTATCGCGGCACCACAGCTGCCGCGATCGAGGAGATGCGCGCGGCCGGGTTCGATGATGCCGTTTCGCGCGGGTTGACGGCTGCATTGAGGAAATCGGTTGGCATGGGGGAAGCCTCCTAGCGCCGTAAGGGCGGGTTCCGCGGCACTCCGCTTTCAAAAGATAAGCCGCCAAAAGAGGGAACGATAATGAAACGCTTGCTTGCATCGACATGCCTGTTTCTTGGAACCGTCACTGGTTCGTCGCTCGCCAATGCTGCGGACTGCGGCGGCGTCACAATCGCCAGCATGAATTGGCAAAGTGCCGAGGTAATTTCCAACCTCGACAAGATCATCCTCAATGAAGGTTACGGCTGCAGCGCCGAGATCACCATCGGAGACACCGTCCCAACCATCACGTCGATGGCGGAAAAAGGCGAGCCTGATATCGCGCCGGAAGCCTGGATCGATCTGCTGCCCGACGTGGTCAAGAAAGGTACGGAGGAAGGTCGCATCGTCAAGGTTGGCTCTCCCCTTCCCGACGGCGGCATCCAAGGCTGGTGGATCCCGAAGTACTTTGCCGATGCCCACCCCGACATCAAGACAATTCCCGACCTCCTGAAACATCCCGATCTTATCAAGGATCCTGAAGACCCGAGCAAGGGGGCAATCTTCAACGGGCCGCAGGGTTGGGGAGGCACCGTCGTAACCGCACAGCTGTACAAGGCCTTCGAAGCTGAAAAAGCCGGCTGGACTCTCGTTGACACCGGATCCGCCGCAGGTCTCGACGGTTCAATCGCCAAGGCCTACGAACGCAAGGAAGGCTGGGTCGGCTACTACTGGGCGCCGACCGCCCTTCTCGGCAAATACGAGATGGTGCAGCTGCAAGCCGGCGTGCCATACAATACGGCCGAGTGGAAGCGCTGCATTACGGTTGCCGAATGCACCGACCCCAAACCCAGCGCATGGCCGGTCGACACGATCGTTACGCTCGTCGCCAAGCCCTTTTCCGAAAAGGCAGGCCCCGAGGTCATGGATTATCTCAACAAACGCTCCTGGAGCAATGAGACGATCGCCAAGCTCATGGCCTGGATGACCGACAACCAGGCGAGCGGCGAAGAAGGTGCCAAGCACTTCCTCGAAGAAAACCCGGATATCTGGAAGAAGTGGGTTTCCCCGGAGGCCGCCACCAAGATCGAGGCTGCGCTTTAATCACCACTGCCGAACGCCGGTGCGGTGCGCTTTCGGCACACCGCACCGTGCGTGCCGATATAACAACAAGAACGGATCGGCTCTTTCGAGAAGGGGAACCGAATGGACTGGTTTTATCAATTTCCTCACATGAACGACAACGCACTTCGAGATCTGAAGAAGGTCATCGACGAGACTTTTCGCGGCTTTACGCGCAGCTACGGCGACCTGATCGAGGGCTTCTTCACGCCCCTGCAGCATTTTCTGATCGCCGCCGATCGGTTCATGACCAAGACGCCTTGGCCGATCATCACGCTCCTGATCCTGGTCATCGCCTGGGCAGCCACGAGGAGCCTGCGGATCGTCGGCGGCTGTCTCGCGACGCTGTTGTTGATCGGCTACTTCGGCATGTGGGACGACACGATGCGGACGATCTCGATGATCTTCGTGTGCACCGTTCTGTCGATCGCGATCGGACTGCCGACCGGCATTCTGATGTCGCGCTCGGACAAGGTCCAGCGGATCGTCAATCCCGTGCTCGACGTGATGCAGACCATGCCGAGCTTTGTTTACCTGATACCCGTCGTCATGCTGCTCGGCATCGGCAAGGTTCCCGGTCTGATCGCCGTTGTCATCTATGCCATCCCGCCGATGATCCGGCTCACCAATCTCGGCATTCGTCTCGTCGACAAGGATGTGCTGGAGGCGGCCGACGCCTTTGGCGCTGACAACAGACAGAAGCTTTTCAAGGTGCAGCTGCCCCTAGCGCTTCCAACCATCATGGCCGGCATCAACCAGACCATCATGATGGCGCTCGCCATGGTCGTCATCGCTTCGATGATCGGCGTTCAAGGTCTTGGCCAGCCGGTGCTCAAAGCGATCGCGAACCAATACTTCACGCTCGGCATCTTCAATGGCCTTGCCATCGTCGGCATTGCTATCATGTTCGACCGTGTCAGTCAGGCCTATGGTGAACGGCTCCAGAAGCATCGGGAGGTTGTCCATGGCTGACCATGCTTTCGGCGGCATCGCGATCCGCCATCTCTACAAGATCTTCGGGCCGAATGCGCAGGCTCATGTCGAGGCCGTCAGGAGCGGTCTGACCAAGACCGAACTGAATGAGCGGCACGGACACGTGCTCGGACTTCGCGACATCAACATCGAAATGCCGTCGGGCTCCATTCAGGTGATCATGGGGCTTTCCGGATCGGGCAAATCGACGCTCATCCGCCACATCAACCGGCTGATCGACCCGACAGCCGGCGAAGTCCTCGTCGACGGCATCGATGTGGTGAAGATGCCGGATAAGGATTTGCGCGAATTCCGTCGTCACCAGACGGCCATGGTATTCCAGAAGTTTGCCCTTCTTCCGCACCGCAGCGTGCTCGACAACACTATCTTCGGCCTTGAAATCCAGAGTGTGTCTCACGCGCAGAGCATCGATACCGCCATGCGATGGCTGGAGCGCGTCGGGCTCAGAGGTTTCGAGCAGAAGTACCCGAACCAGCTGTCGGGCGGCATGCAGCAGCGCGTCGGCCTTGCCCGGGCGCTTGCCAACGACGCACCGGTGCTCTTGATGGATGAGGCTTATTCGGCACTCGACCCGCTCATCCGCACGGATATGCAGACGGTGCTTCTGGACCTGCAAAAGGAGATCAAGAAGACGATCGTCTTCATCACCCACGACCTCGACGAGGCTTTGAGGCTCGGCGACCAGATCGCCATTCTGCGCGACGGCGAGGTCATACAGCAGGGGACCAGCCAGGATATCGTGTTGAGACCCGCCGACGACTATGTCGCGAACTTCGTGAAGGAGGTGAACCGGGGCCGCGTCGTGCATGTTGAGGCCATCATGACGCCACTTGGGGCGGGCGCTGTCGATAGCGGGCAACGGATTCCCGCCGATTTCACGATCGAAGAGGCGGTACGTGCGCTCACAGCTGCACCCGAAGGCGACATCACCGTCGTCGATTCTTCCGGCAAGCCTCTCGGCACCGTCACGTTTCGCCAGCTGGCCGGTGCGATGGTCAATGCGCATGAAGCCTACGATCGCACAATGACGGTCGCAGCTACCGCCGCGTGACATGACTGGTCGGTCGCCCAAACGCTGCATGCTCCGGGTGGCCGGCCTTTGCCCCGAAAGCGCGAGGTGGCCGAGGCACTACCAACTCAATCCCTATCCCCTCGCCGCCGGGGGCGCACTGACGGCAAACACGGCGGTGGAGGGCCGCCCGACGGAACGTCATGCAGCCTACTACACAGAACGGGCAATCGGGATCGCCGCGATGATTGTCGTCGAACCAATGCCGGTTCATCTGCGGCCGTTTTGACCCGCGGCAACTTCTGGCATTCCGACGATCGCGTTTCGATCCTGCCGAACCCCATTCTCGTTCAGATCCAACGCGGCTAAGTTTAGCTGCTTCCTACTGCGGTTCCCGGGTAGTTGATGCGTGCTATCGCGCCTGCGTTTCTTTGGTCGCGTGACTTGTAAGGCTTTGCTCGGTCAGCATCCTCAGATATGGCTCGATACTGTTTTCGATCTTCAAGCAAATCTGGTCGTATTCTTCAATCAAGACCCCATCGGGAGTGTCGGTGCTGCGCAGCACATCGAGTTGGATTGACGCCTCGGCATAGGCAATGAAAATCTCGATCATCGATCGGCTTCTTAACTCGGAAAGTAAGCGCCCGTAGGCAGGCAGCCGTAGCATCATGCGTGCTCTGCCGATCTTTTCCAGGTTCATTTTCTTGCTCCGTTTTGGCCACAAGCAGTAACCGCAGCGGTCCAACTCTGACTGCTAAGAAAAGTTCCTGGTGGGGTCTATGCCTTTACGGCCCGGGCGGCGACATTCGTGAGCAGCCGAACAACATCCATCTCGATCCTCGCGCAGTCGCAATCCAGTCGGGCATGGCGCGTTTTGTGGCCTTCAACCGCACGCACCTGGTCCCTCTGAATGGCCGCGAACCCGTAGGCCTTTAGGAGGTCCTTTAGGGCTGGGATTTTCAGCGTTTCTAGCTGCCGTCGATACGCCGGCAAGCGCATCATCAGACGCCGACGGCCGATCGTCTCGAAGTCCACAGCTGGTCTCCAATTTTGTCGTCTTTCTAAGATTCAAATCGAAACCAAAGGAAAGGTTCCCTCAGGCAGCGCTCGGCGGGCGTGGCGCCAAGCGCGTCGTCGGCCAGGCGCTGTTTTATGCATTCGACGAACAGCCCATGCGCTTTGATTGGCGTGGAACTTGTCCTTCAAGGATGACGCGGAAAGCCTGCACCGGTTCCGCGATATTCTTCACCTTCTGCGCTCATCGGCTCGAGGCCGGAAACCAGCTTATTCTCAACCTCTGGTGACCTTTGGCGAGACCATATCTCGCCCGGTCTCGAAGCCGGGCCGCGACATTTGACGCCCTCGCCATACCGGTCCTCGCCCTCGACGATCACCTTCCCGAGATTAACCCAACTTCGTCGAACGCAGCCCCGCCTCAGGCGACGGATCATCCACCTTCCACCCAGCAGGTTCGCGCCGGTGATTAGGCTCGCAGCTGTTTCAGGACCCATTCGGTTCCATCCACCCGCGGCACGCGATCGGTCGCACGCTTCTGGAGCCACTGGAGATCCATGGGCTGGATCGGCGCCAGGAACGGGTGAACAAAGCACTCGAAGATGTTGGATTGCCACAGAATTTTCGATATCGGTTCCCGCATCAGCTGTCCGGCGGCCAGCGCCAGCGCGTGGCCATTGCCCGGGGGCTCTGTCACCCCACATTCTACTGCTCGATGAACCGACGTCGGCGCTCGACGTGTCCATCCAGGCCGAGATCCTGAACCTGCTGAAAGATCTGCGTGAGCGAGAAGGGCTGACATATATCCTCGTCAGCCACGATCTCGCCGTGGTCGCTCACCTGTGCGACCGCGTTGCCATGATGCAGGATGGTGGCTTCGTCGAAGTTGCGGAAAAGCGGCAGCTGATCAAGCGGGCCGTTATCCACCCCTACACCCGCACCCTGATCAACGGCAGTCGTGGCTACATTCCTCGTCGCGATGATCTCACGTTAACCTGCCATGATTTTGTTTGCTTATAACTGGCGACGATTATCCGGGCCCCTGTTAGCTACAAGCGCCATCGATTTCCAGCATCATCGCTGACGCGTCTAGAAAGTTTGGCTCGGCCCATGCCGGTCGCTTAGGTCGAAAGCCGGCTACTTCAAGCCATAGCGAGGCAACGCGACAGCCACCTTTGCTAAATAAACCATTGGCTGTGTACCGCGATCATAGCGCGTTTTGGGAGGTAGTCTTATATTCCGTTTTTGAAATATACATTGTGCTTATGTCCAATGGGAGAGGAGGACACCGTGCACGGACCTAGCGTCAAGGACACCCGCGAGCGCGCGGCTTCACCGATCGAATTACAGGATCTTGCAAAAAAGCTTGCGGCTCTCGCTCGACAAATCAAGACAATCGCAGCAACACCTCTCAGCGAGGGGGGCGATTTGGACGACAGCGGCCAAACCTCTACGAGTGCAGCAAGGCTGCATCAGCCGCGATCTATGTGACAAGAAAGTCACCGAAGGCAAAATCGAAAAACCGTTGGTGACCGTTTCGGCATCGACACCTTTGGCATCAGCGCGGACACGGTCAGCCCGTCGCACATGAAGGATGTCCAGATCGAACTGATGCCGCGCTCGAAGGAAAAGTCACGGACGGGCAATATGGCTGGCGCGAGGTGCAACAGCGCCACCGGTAGCGAAGGCTAGGCGGCGTTGGACCATCAAGGTGCGTCACGTAGGTTCTGTTTGAGGCGCCCCCGCCAAGCTGATCCGAGCCCGGTCAGATGCGCGCTTCGAGGAACGGAATCATGCCACTGCTATGATGCGTAAGTAAAAACAGAAATTGCACGACAAAAGCCCGTATTGCACCAAAAGCGGGAGTTCAGGCCCATCACCCAATCGATGCAGCTTCCATAGCCTGGTACAGCCGATCAAATCCAACGCCTGTGCCACTTTCTCTTCTCTCTGCGTGCTTGACATCTGCAAACATGGCTTGCTCGGTGAAGGTCATCTCGGTTCCTGTAGGCGTGCTTTCGAACTCCACGGTTACAAGAGATGAAGAAAAGCTTCGGCCATCTGTCCGCATCGTATAGGCATAAACTATGCGTTGCCGCTCGGCGATTTCGAGGAAATGAGCGGTCATCTCCTGAACGATCCCCTGAGGCATGCGCCAGACCAAGCGTTCGCAACCATCGACTCGGAAGTCGAACCGATCTTCCAGCACATGCCAGTCGGGATGACAGGCATTCCATTGTCGCTTCAAGGCACGATCAGACCAAAAGCGAAATGCGTGAGCGGGGCTACCCGGCAGTGCGCGCTTGATGACGAACGTGCGGTGGTCGACATTGACTCCCATCAGTGATCCTTCTTTTCCGGTGTTTGCGCCATCAGAATAGCCAGTCGATCGAAGGCATCGTTCATCTCGCTCTGGCGCTCATCGATCCAGTTGCCCACTGCACGAAAGGCATCTGGGCGCATCCGGTAGGTCCGCACGCGGCCGACCTTTTCGGAGATGACGATGCCGCCTTCCTCGAGGACACGAAGGTGCTTCAGGACCGCCGGAAGTTGCACGGCCGCTGGTGCAGCGAGTTCCTTCACCGCGGCCGGTCCCTTCGAAAGCTGCTCGATGAAGGCTCTTCGGTAAGGATCCGAGAGAGCATGAAACATCCGATCGAAATTCGTCTGCGGTGTGTTCTTCATTCAGTCTTCTCCCGGAAGCGCTCTGGCAGGGCCTCCTTATAAGGGAAAAACCGGAAGAAGGGACGTGCCTCGTCCATTACACGCGCCACCGACGGGCGTGACAGGAGCCGATCCAGATAGGAGGACAACGCGGGCCTCACGCCTCCAATCGGATGAACGACGGATGCGAAAAACAAGGCTGGGAAGGCGGCGCAATCCGCCAGCGTGAAGTCGTCACCCACCGCCCAGGCCTTTCCCGATAGCTGCGTCTCGATCATTGCATAGGCCGTCTCGAGCGCCTCATGCGCCTCGGCAACTCCGTACGGATCTCCGGCTCCGGCCGGCCTGATCCGGTCCGTGACGATCTTCTGCATGGGCACACTGACATGGAGATCATAGAAGCGATCCCAGAGCCGCGTGTCCAGCCGCAGCCGTGCGTCGTCAGGGAGGAAGCGGAATTGCTCGGGGTATCGCGTCTGCAGATACTCAATGATGATGCTCGTCTCGGGCACGACGCGACCTGTTGCGCTATCATGCAACACGGGAATCTTCCCGACAGGCCAACGTTCAAAATGCGCTGCGGCCGATCCCGGATCGGAGAAATCCACCGTCCTTGCCTCAAAGACCAGCTCGCTTTCATAAAGGCTTATGAGAACCTTGTGGCAGAAGGAGGCAAGTGGGTGGATGTAGAGCGTCAGCATGGGTCACTCCTAAGTTTCCAACATTGGAAACTTATAGACCTGCCCTTCCATCGACGCAACAACAGTTTCCTTTCTTGGAAACCTTTTTGCGATTTCGAATGGCGATAGACTGCAGGGAGTAGCACCGGTCCGATCACCCGAAAACGGAAGGCGCGTCCGACAATGTTGCCCATGCCGTTCGGCTCACTTGCCGAATCTGCTGGTCGCGGCTGCCCTCTTGGCATCCAGCCAAGCCGTTGCCGGAGGACTGGAGGAAGCGCACCGGGCGATGCAGCGCCCGCGCACGCCCGGCGCGAACTTGCGCATCTCCAACCTCAAGGACTGGCTTGCGATCCATCGGCAGAAAGATCTTGAACGCTTCGGGTCTGCGCCACGCGCAGGCAAGAGAGATCTTGCCGAGTGGAAAGCGGCTCGCACATTGTCGCCGGCATCCCTTCGCTTTCATCTCGTCAAGCTAATGCGTCTTTGACCGCCGCAAGAAGAACTCGGGTGTCGAACGGCTTGCGGAATATCCCCAAGTTCGATGTTTCGCTCCGTTTGCCTTCAATGTCGTGGCGGCCGGTCATCAAGAAAACCGGCATTTCCGGCCGAACAGAGTTCACGGCATCGCAGAGTTCAAAGCCATCCATTCCTGGCATTCCAATATCGGTGATTATGACATCCAACCCGGAGAGACCGTTGGAAAGCAAAGACGCGGCAGACGGAAACCCGCGCGCAGAATAACCGGCCGATTCCAGCAAGTCTTCCAGCGCTTCGAGCACAACCGGATCGTCATCGACGACTGCAACGACGGGTCTCTGTTTACTTGTCTGCTGTTCCTGTTCCCCATCGATTGCCATGGATGAACGGTCCTCCTGGCCATGCACTGTCACTTGAACAGACTGCGGCATGCAATCTTCTCCACCTGCACCAATGGCTAGCGAAAGCACAACGCATTGTCACGGCACTTCTCGTTAAAACAATCTTAAGGTGAACGAGGCATTTGGCGATTGGTTCCTTCTTCCAGGAGCCCTATCACTCCGGAGAACTATGTCACCTCGATCATGTGTGCAGATCGGCCTGCTTCCGGCGGTATTGTCGGGGAGACATGCCCATCACCCGGCGAAACATGGCACTAAATCCACTGTCAGTCGCAAATCCAAGTTCCTGGCCGATATGTGATATCGGCAAATTGCTTCCGCGGAGCTTGGCGGATGCCAATCTCACCCGCCAACGGGCGATATAGTCCATTGGCGACAATCCCACATGAGCGCGAAATCTTGCCGCAAACCCAGACCGCGATTGCCCGGCGATGCGCGCCAGTTCGCTGACCGTCCAGGCACGAGCCGGATCTGCGTGAATGGCTCGCATCGCTGGGCCCAAGTTTCGATCAATCAGAGCGTGAAGCCATCCGACGCCCTCGTCGAGCTTCGCCAAATGCGCACGCAATACGTGAATGAAAGCAAGGCGCATGAGGTCGTTACTCGCCAGTCGAGCTCCAGGCCTGCCGCTGTCCCATTCGTGATCCAGCTGCTCCAATAGCCACCCTACTGGTGCCATTTCATCCGCCCGTATTACGACAACGGAAGGTAACACGCCCGTTACGAACAGAACGTCGCCAGCGTCGAGTTGAAGCGTCCCACCGAGGACAGTGAAGTCCGTCACAGCGCCGATTTGTGCGGGTCCCGCTGGCGAAAACACCTCCTGTGCAGGAAGGGCCGGCGTATCCGGATCGTTGGCAAGCTCATAGTGGACGCCGGCTACGATGATACAATCACCAGCGTTGATCCGCAATGGCTCGGCGCCACTGAGGCGTAGCCAGCATTCGCCGCGCCGAACAAAATCGAACTTGAGTACCCGCGGCAAGGGAAAATGGACGGCCCAACTCCCGCCAGCCTCCAATCGCATCGAGCAGAGGGCTCGGGCGCCAAGACATTCCAGAATGGATGAGAGTGCATCTTCGTTGGGCTTTTGGACGATCACGACAGTACTTTGGCGCCTTGATGATGGATCCTCCAGAGGTAGTGCCGATATATCCCTGGCACAAGCATCACGGAGCCATACATGCACAATCCGAATCTCATTAACTCGCGTTTTGGTGTTGCCAGCACAGCACAGCAGGTGGTCGAAGGGCTTGACCTAAATGGCACGACCGCCGTTGTCACTGGCGGCTATTCAGGTCTAGGTCTGGAGGCAACACGCGCGCTTGCCAGCGTCGGCGCTACCGTCATCGTTCCGGCGCGGGACTGCTCAAAGGCCGAACGAAATCTTGCACATCTGCGCAACGTAACGATCGCTGACCTGGACCTCTCGGTTCCCAGCGAGATTGCGGCATTCGGGGCAGAAGTCGTTTCCAGTGGGCGACCCATATCGATGCTGATCAATAGTGCCGGCGTCATGGCAACCCCACTGTGGCGCAACTCGGACGGCCACGAGGGGCAGTTTGCGATCAATCACCTCGGCCATTTCCAACTGACCGCGGCTCTATGGCCGGCGCTCACGCGCGCGAATGGCGCGCGTGTTGTCAGTGTTTCCTCACGCGCACATCAGGCGGGAGGTATCGATTTCGACGATATCCATTTCGTCCGCCGCGCCTATGACAGCGTGCTCGCCTATGGTCAGGCCAAAACAGCAAACGCATTGTTCGCAGTTGAGCTCGACAGGCGCGGACGCGAAGTCGGCGTGCGCGCCTTTTCATTGCATCCGGGCCAAATCCTGACCGATATTGTCAGGCACCTGACGCCGGAATACTTGGCACGGTTCGACGCATACGATGCAGACGGAAACCTGCGCATCGATCCGGCGAACGGCCGCAAGACCCCGCAACAAGGCGCCGCTTCAATGGTCTGGGCAGGTGCCAGCCTCGAGCTTGACGGGTTTGGAGGTGAATATCTCGAAGACTTCGGCGTCGCCCAACCCTACAACGGCGAATTAGGCAGCAAGGGGGTTGCAAGTTGGGCAATCGATCCTGTTGCGGCACGGCGTCTCTGGGACGCATCGGTTTCGATGACTGGAGCCTTTGCTTGATGAAATATAGGGGGACGCCGACCCGGCTGCAGGTGGGCCGGCAAGATCACGGCTGCACCTATCCACGAGTATAGTCCTCACCGCAGCCGGCTGCTGATAGCGTCTATCCATCGACACAAGCATTGATGACATACCGCTTTTGACGCCACTCCCCGATCATGCCCGTATCGCCTTGGACAATTCCGCCTATCGGCGTCGCTCGGCGAAAAACGGCAATCAACAGACCCGTAAAAACCCGGTGACCATGGGTGGCGTCCAGAACGCTACGCCTCACGATATCGTCAATACAGTTGCGGCCGCAGCTCTTGGTGCTGCGGTCTTCTACATCGATGCGTTTACTCAAATCGAGAGCGCGATAGCGGTGCTCTATGTAATCGTGATGCTACTCTCGGCGGGCTTGCTGAGCCGACATGGAGTGATTTTCGTAGGCGTGACATGTAATATTCTGACCCTCGTCTCCCATACGATGGGTCACGGCTTCATTTTCGACATCTCCAGTCTGCTTCGCCTGACGGTATCGCTTTCAGCCATTTCCGTTACCTGTGCACTCATCCTCAGGAACGCTGCAGCTCGCACCGAGCTCATCGCATCGAACAAGGCGCTTCGCGACAGCGAGCGCCGTTATCGCTCGATCTTCGAACAAAGCCGGGTCGCCCTATGGGAGCGCGACTATTCCTCAGTAAGAACCTATCTTTTGTCACTCAAGCGTGAAGGCGTCGCCGACTTTCGATCCCATGCCCTTGGTAATCCTGACGTCGTGGAAAAATGCGCCCGTTTGATCAGGACGATTGCTGCAAACGATGCTGCCATCGAACTGCTTGGCCATGTAGCGACAAAGGGAATCACCGTCGCGATGACAGGACACGTCCTGGCCGACCGTGAAACGACCATCAACCTCCTTGATGCGATTTTCAGTGAACGAAAAAGCCTCGAGCAGACCGGAACTATCGTCAGGCACGACGCCGAGGCCCGGCAGGTGATCATCAGTCTGCGCTTTCCGGAAGACACGGCTGCCTTTGACCGCGTCGTTGTCGGAATGGTCGACATCACACAACGAGAGATGACACAGAAGGCGCTGTTGGAGGCGCAGGCCGAGTTGGCCAAAGCAGCAAGAGCCGCAACCGTGGGCGCCCTATCTGCCTCGCTTGCCCACGAACTCAACCAACCGCTCGCCGCTCTGACTGTCAACACTCAAACCCTGTTGAAGTGGTTGTCCAGGGCCCCGCCAAACCTCGTCGCGGTGCGGCGATCAGCGGAACGAATGGTGCGGGACTGCAAGCGCGCAAGCGACATTATCGAGAATACCCGGCGCCTGCTAAGGCAAGAACGACGCATGCCAGAGGTCTTGGATCTGATGTCGCTGGTCGACGAAACCTGTGCATTGATGACGCCGGATCTGCTTCGCGGCAAGGTCGACATCCGCGTCGAGTCCGAAAGGGATTTGCCTGCTGTGAACGCAGTCAGGATCGAACTTCAGCAGGTGTTAGTTAACCTGATCGCCAATGCAATCCAGGCGATGGAGAGCATGGACGGCGCCAGGAAAATGATCCGGATCGGTTTGGCGCAGGCAGGCACCACTTCGGTTAGGATGTCCGTCATGGATAACGGCCCGGGGATATCGCCTGCTATCATGGGTAAGTTGTTTGCAGCATTCCAGAGCACAAAACCATACGGCTTGGGGATCGGCCTCGCCATCTGCGTCAGCATGGTGGAGGCAAATGGCGGCACTCTCAAGGCTGAGAATGCCGCCGGGGGTGGCACTGTTTTCGAGATAACGCTTCCCGTATGATATCTTTCGCACAGGGACTGGCGATAATTGGGTACTAGCGAACCCGGCGAAGCGAGCGAATGATATTCATCTGTAGCTCGTGGCGGGACGCATATCGACCCAGCAAGGTAATCAGCCGCCGCTCCTCCGCCTCATCTACACCCGCGTGCCGGCAGTACTCCGATACTTCCAGTAAAGGTTGCGCTTCCCGGCGAGAAAACCATCTGACCTCATTCGACGGCATCGAGCCAATTCCATCTACATCTCACTCACCACCAGCTCCCTTGGGCAAAGACATGGGAAACATGAGGTGTCGCAATGCTAGACCGAGGTGATAGGAGCCGAAACTATACGGAAGTTAGTCAAGGTGCTGCCGAAGTTGGGACGCGGAGCCGGAAGGCGTGTCCGTGACAACGTTCCGGGCCAACGCTATACAGAGCCGCCGTTAACGGCCACTATGGCTTTGGGTTTTCGCGGCACCGAACGGTCGAAAACTCAACACGGATCTAAATCTCTACCCGTTGGGCATAGCCCATAGAACGGGTGTTTTTTCCGTCTGGGAGGGAGGAGTATCTGATTGCCCGTCGGATATGGTCCTGGAAAGCCTCGATGCGAGATCTTCCGCCAATTCTGGGTGAGATCCGACAACTTTATCGAGCGCCTCCTTTGCGATGACGGAGACGGAGATTTCGGTCAGCGCCTCGAAACTGCCGCTCTCCGGTGTGTCCGAAAGCAGATGGCGCGCGCCGAAGATTTCGCCAGGATAAAGCCGCTCGATATCCTTTCCGTTTTGCCGCCTGCAAACGACACCGGACTGTATGATCATCAAGCTCGAAAACGTTTCATTCTCTGCCACGATTGTCGCGCCTGCAGGAAACTGGCGGGTCGTCGCTTGACTACCAAGCGCGTTGCGCTCGTCGAGAGGCAATGCAGCAAAAGCAGGCACGGCCCGCAGCAACTCCCTCGTAGAGAGCATCGTCGGCGTCAGGTGGCTCCCGATGGGAGATTGTGTGCCAAACACATAGGAGCCGGCCGGCATCGCGAGCGAGACGCCATTTTCCGCGCAATGGCGGAAGACAACATCGATGACCTCATTGCATGCAGCCACGCGTTCGCCCGGAGCGGAGACATAGAAGAGCAGCTCCACGTCTATGCCCATAGCATCCATCTTTTTGAGCGCCACCGTTGGCGGCACCTCTTTGGAAATCAGCTTGCAGCTATCGAGAGCCAGACTCAGGACCTCCATCGATACGCCCGGTGGGAGTGTAGGAGCGATCCTCATTGGCAGTTTGATCTGGTGCGTTTCGGTCGGGCGGCTGAAATTCGTCAGGCCGAGCTTCGCAAGCACACTATTTGGAAGCACGATGAGATTGTTTGCCGATGTAAGGATGCAGGTCGCCCGCCAATTGCTTGCGACAACTCTTCCCTCGGTTCCATCTGCCAGCAGAATCCAGTCGCCCAGAACATAGGGACGCCCAATCGTCAGGGCGATGCCGGAGAAGACGTCCGACAGCGTATTCTGCAAGGCAAGGCCCAGAATGATCGCCACGACGCCGGAGGTTGCAAGAAGTGTACCGATCGGCACGCCGAAGACGAAGGCCATCATTGAAAGAGTAGTGCCGAGATAGACGACGGCCACCAGGAGATCTTGGATAAGACGCGCTTCCCTGGGGCGCTTGTCCAGCACTATGTAGATGCGCGTAAAACCGATCACTGCCCAGGCAAGGTGCGTCCACCACAAGACCTTACCGCAGTCGACGAGAAACCGCGCGAACACTGCTTCGTGGATCCTCTCAAACCGAAAAGGTGCAACCTGTGCAGTGAAAAGAGCTGCCGTCATCGCGGCGAAGAAGATGATCTGAACGATAAGTCGTGCATTGGGACGACCTCGTCCCTGCAGATGCCATACTATGATTCCCGCCACCCCAAGCAGGTTCAGCATTACGAGCGGCACTAAAGGAAGGGGCGTCGGCATGGTTTGCTCCGATTAACGGTTCGCCGGCATCGCGCGAAAATATGGGAGACTCGCGTCAGCGCGGCGGCACAGAACGACGGGAGCCACTGTGCAAGGCTGTAGCCTTCGCACGGACACGCAGGAACCCAAACGAAGGTACAGCTTGCTGTAGGAACGAAGGTGTGAGTTCGATTGCCGACGGCGGAGGCAGCTCGGCCGCCGCCGCTCGAACGAAGCAAACGTTGGTTTTATAGCCAGCTTAGTCCCTTGGAGTAAAATCGCGGTCCACGAAGTGTCGAAGCGTGACAACTAAGGGAGCGATGCCGTGCCTGAACACGCAAACACCGTTGAGACAATCACCGACATTCCGGTGGTAAACATTATCGACGACGACGAGCAACTTCGCTTGTCGCTGCTCGAACTTTTCGAAGCCGTAGGGATGCAGGCCGTGGCCTTCGTCGACACAATCGATTTCGACCACCGGGGCGACCCACAGACTGTCGGTTGCCTGTTGCTTGATGTCAATTTGCCGGGCGTAAGCGGTATAGAATTTCAGCGGAGGCTGTCGGAAGCCGGCTTCGATGTACCAATCGTCTTCATGACTGGAGACGGAGACGTGACGACGAGCGTCTCCGCCATGAAAGCGGGAGCCATCGACTTTCTCTTGAAGCCATTCCAGCCAGACGACCTCATTAGCGCGGTCACCACGGCGATCGAAGAAGGCAAAAAACAGCGTGAAATCGCTTTCAGACGGAGACATGTTCGCGAATGTGCGGCAAGCCTCACACCGCGCGAAAGACAAGTGATGAAGCTTGTGACAGATGGGCTGATGAACAAGCAGGTCGCCTATGAATTGGGGATCAGCGAAATCATGGTCAAGCTTCATCGCGGGAGCGCCATGAGAAAGATGCAGGCCCGCTCTCTCAGTGACCTCGTGAGAAAATCCGAACTGCTTCAGTGAACATCGCACGTGCATGCCTCGAGCGACACTTCACAACGAACTCCGGTTGGTGGCAGATTGGCAGTGTCAGTATCACCGCTGTCGAGCCTGGGTAATGACGGACACGTCCGCGTCGAGGAGATACCTGGCTCCACGCAGCGTCTTGATCAATAGCGGGTTCGAAGGCTTCTCTTCAATCTTGCGTCTCAGCCGCAAGATGAGAACGTCGACGCTTCGATCGACATCCCTTCCTACCCGTCCTTGTTTCAGCCATCAGCGGCTCGCGCGTCAGCACTCGACTTGAACGAGCGATCGAGATTGGCCCGAAACGCGTTTACGATCGTCCGGGTGGACGATTTCGACGATCAACCCTGCCAACTGGTTGGCACTTTTGCGTCGCTCCACCCTCCTTATCCTCGATGCCGGCCCATTGAAGCAGCTGGCGATTGAGATAGGAGGTCCCATCGCGGTCGCTGACCGAGGTCAGGACCGCAGTGAATTGGAGGGCGGCCGTGAGGTCACCGGCCACCCATTGCTCGTTAGGCCAGTTGCGCCTTATCGAGGCCGAAAACCTTGTCGGCGGAGCCGGGCACAGCTTTGACCGCGATGCTGGCGCGATTCCATGCATTGATCGCCATGATCTGGAAGGTGAGATCGGAAATTTCCTTCTCAGACAATTGCCCCCGGACCTTTTCGTAGAGCTCGTCCGGGACGCCGCTATCAGAGACCTTGGTCAAGGCTTCGGTCCAGGCAAGCGCTGCCCGCTCGCGGGAGGAGAAAAGGGTCGAGTCGCGCCACACGGCAACGTGGTGAAGGCGAAGCGGGCGCTCGCCATGCATAGTCGCTTCCTTGGAGTGCATATCGAGGCAGAACGCGCAGCCGTTGATCTGCGATGCGCGAATGTCGACCAAGTCGAGAATAGACTGCTCGATCGTGCCTTTCTTGACTTCGTTGCTAAGCGCCATAAGAGCCTTGAAGAGGTCCGGCGAAAGTTGAGCGTAATTGAGGCGTTGGGTCATTGTCCATCATCCATGGTGAGGAATGAAATTTTCCACGCGCAAACAAGCTTTGCTGCGACGCAAGCATCGTGCCCAAGCGATCCTCGGGCGAATAGCTATACGTCTGTTTGGCTTGCCGCCGGTTCGATGCCGCAAAATTCCTCAAAGGTGCCTTACAGGCGGGGATAACCCGCCCGCTAAATAGGTATCGATACGCTTTCGAGGAAGAGAGGGCGCCGACGGCACCCTCTCGCATCATCAAGCCGCGATAAATTCCAGCAGATCCTCGTTGATAAGACCGGCGTGGGTGGTCGCCATCCCATGGGGAAGACCCTTGTAAACCTTCAGCGTCGCGTTCTTCAGGAGCTTTGCCGAAAGGAGGGCGGAGTCTGCGATCGGGACGATCTGATCGTCATCTCCGTGGAGTACGAGGGTCGGTACATCGATTGATTTCAGATCGTCAGTAAAGTCGGTTTCAGAGAACGCCTTAATGCCAAGATAGTGGGCGTTTGCGGCACCAGCCATGCCCTGGCGCCACCAGTTTTGGACCATCGCCTCAGAGCGTTTCGCTCCCTCCCGGTTGAAACCATAGAAGGGGCCGCCGGCAAAATCGAGGTAGAATTGAGACCTGTCAGCCGCCAGACCGGAGCGCAAGCCGTCGAAGACCTCGACTGGAAGGCCGCCAGGGTTGGCCGAAGTCTTGACCATGATCGGGGGGACAGCGCCGATAAGGACAAGCTTGGAAATGCGCCCCTTTCCATGGCGGGCCGCATAGTGAGCCGCCTCACCGCCCCCGGTGGAGTGACCGATGTGAACCGCGTTGCGAAGATCGAGGTGCTCTACCACAGCAGCAACATCCGCTGCATAGTGATCCATATCGTGTCCATCGCTTACCTGGGCGGAGCGACCGTGGCCGCGTCGGTCATGCGCGACGACTCGGAAGCCCTTGCCGAGGAAGAACAACATCTGGGCGTCCCAGTCATCGCCGCTGAGGGGCCATCCATGATGGAATACGAGCGGCTGCGCGCTTTTCGGACCCCAGTCCTTGTAGAAAATCGCAGTACCATCTTTCGACGTGACGTATTCGCCATCGGACCGATGTCCGGCACCCTTGGCGGGCTCCTTGGCTCGCGCCGAGCTGGCGGCAACTGCCGTTGTGGCGGCGGCAATACCCAGTGTGCCTGTCATCATGTCTCGCCGCGTCGGCGTGGTGGAACCCAGGTTCATGTTCATCTCCTATTCAAAGAAATATTGGAAAATAAACCGTGTAAATCTGAGGATCTAAACTTCATCGATCTACAAATCCGGCGACTAACCGTACCAATCGATACGATTGGTTGTAGCTATACGTTCGTTTCGTACACCTAAGTTTAGGCGAACGGCGACAGGCACGGATAGAAGGTATCGGACGGAGTGGGTCGTTTCGCCCGGCGTCCATGTCGCCGATCGCTTCGACAAAGCTTGATAGGTGCTTCTGGCGCATGCAAGGCAACCCAAACTTCTGTTTGATGTCTCGATCAGGAAGAGAGCGGTAAGACTGGCGGCGCCCTGCCAACGATCAGAGCGTCACAACAAGTCGGAGATCACGACATGCTTAGGCTGCTGAGGGAAGCAACCGGACTGATAGCATTCGTTCGCACGGTTCAGACAGGCTCCTTCAGTGCGGCTGCGCGGAGCCTCGGAGCGACGCCATCGTCAATTTCTAAAAGCATTTCGCGATTGGAACGCCTGCTGGGCGTGCATCTGTTCCGCCGCTCGACCCGACTTCTGGCGATGACGCAGGAAGGTGAAGCCTTCTACGACAAGATAATGCCGTTGCTCGAGCAGATCGACAGTTCGGCAGAGACGGTTCAGTCTTATCGGGCGCCCGCAGGTCATCTGCGTGCCAGTTTGCCCAGCGAACTCGGCAGGATGATTCTGGAACCGATATTCACCGAGTTCGTCCCGATGTACCCGGAGATTTCGTTGTCTGTTGGCATGACGGACCGGCACGTCGATCTCCTGAGGGAAAACTATGACGTGGCATTCAGGGTCGGCCAGGTCGAGCAGGCAGGCCTGATGTGCAAGACACTCTCGCACCTCGACATGACGCTTGTCGCATCGCCTTCCTTTCTCCGTAAGCATGGAGATATTGAGAGCCTTGGCCAACTGAAGAACATACCATTCGCCCGATATGTCGCAGATGGCAAACCTTATCCCATCGGCTTTGTTGACGGCGGCAGCATCTTGCCGTCAGGCCGGATCGACCTGGATTCAGCCACGGCCATCCGCGATGCGGCGCTGAGCGGCGTCGGTGCAGCACATCTGATAAAGCGGACGGTCCAGGACGATCTCGATCGGGGTCTTCTTGTCGAGCTCCTTCCGCACGTGAAATTGCCAACGGTTCCGTTCCAGGCTGTGCATGCATCAGGCAGATTGCCGAGCTTCCGCCTGCAGTTGTTTACCGACTTCATCGCAACGTTGATGCGATCCTCGGCAAGGGAATAGACTGACCGTGATAGGTGCTAATAGCGAGCAAAACGGTACGAGCGCTCGCGCATGCGAGGGAGAGCCGGAGCCTTCATCGGCTCCGGCAAAGGCGTTAGCGCGCGGGCGGCGGAGTGGCCGTCTTGACCCACTCCGAAAAGCCAACTGCGCCGAGCCGGACACCGGCGGCAGGCATCAGGGTCGTGTCGTCTAGAAGAGCGCCGAAGTATCGCGTCTTGTTGTCAACGACGATCTCCCGGTTGTCTCCGATCTGCCGGAGGTATTTCGTGACGGCATCTGCGATCTTGATGGGCTCCGGGCCTGCAATTTCAACGATGGCATTGCGAGGTTGGCCAAGCACCAGATCGGCCAGAGCGTCAGCCACGTCATCCGACAAGATCGGCTGCATCATGGCCGGCGAGAGATGAACTTTTTCACCCTCGGTCCCAGATTGGGCGATGCCGAACATGAACTCGAAAAATTGCGTCGAGTGAACCAGCGTGTAAGGAATTTTCGCTTCCTTGATAATCTTTTCCTGGGCCAGTTTCGCCCGAAAATAGCCGCTCGCCTGAAGACGTTCGGTTCCAACGACCGAAAGCGCGACGTGATGCCTCACGCCGGCGACTTCTTCAGCGGCCATCAGGTTGCGGCCGGATGTCTGGAAGAATTCCATGACCGCGTTGTCTTCAAAGGACGGCGAGTTTGCAACGTCCACCACGACTTGCGCTCCGGCCAATGTCTTCTCCAGCCCCTCGCCGGTGATTGTATTCACTCCGGATGCCGGCGATGCGGCAATGACTTCATGCCCCTTCCCCTGAAGGCGCTTGACCAATTTCGAGCCGATGAGGCCGGTTCCACCGATAACGACGATCTTCATAGTTCGCTCCTTGAGTATGAGAATTCCAGCTGGAAAGCGCACCAGTCGGGTGCGCCGCGTTAATTACTTCAGGTCTGCTTTGTCGAGGCCGAGCATGGCATCGGACGAGCCCGGTACTGACTTGAACGCGGCATTTACGCGGGTCCACGCGTTCGCCGACATGACAGCAAAAGTGAGATCGGAGATTTCCTTCTCGCTGAGATGCGAACGAACGCGTTCATAGATTTCGTCGGGAACGCCGAGATCCGGCAGTTTCGTCACGATTTCCGCCCATGCGAGGGCTGCGCGCTCCCGGGGTGCAAAAAGCGTGGATTCACGCCACGATGCCACGTGGTAGAGGCGCAGTTCACGCTCGCCCTGGATCTTCGCCTGCTTGATGTGCATGTCGAGGCAATAGGTGCAGTTGTTGAGCTGCGCGATGCGAACGTTGACCAGGTTGCGAATGGATTCCTCGACGGAGTTTTCCTTGGTCGCCGTCACGAATTCCATGAACTTCTTCATGAGATTCGGCGATTCCTTCGCGAAATTAATGCGCTGTGTCATTGTGTAGTTCCTATATTTGATCCGTCGGTCCACTGGTGTGACTGTCGGCAGATGCAAATCTAGGGAATTACGATTGGGCTCATAGCTAACCATAGGTTTGGGGGGCGTGTGCGGCTTGCTTAATCGCGTTATCCTGGCTACGGGGATTTCCACCCTTGCGGCCTTCGGCAAAAGTATCAATTTGCTTCTGATGTGGTGGTACTAAGGAAGTGACAAGGTGGCTCCGCATCAAAGGCACGGCGATGCTCCGCTGGCCAACTTTTCCCGATTGCTGGTGTCGGCTTCTCAGTTCCGTCGAACTTGCTCGACCTTCCGAACGAGATCCGCGAGCGAGCGAGCCTGCATCTTGCGCATGAGGCTCATGCGATGGAGCTTCACGGTCATTTCGCTGATACCGAGCTGATACGCGACCTGTTTGTTCATCAGCCCGCTGACGACCGCAAACATCACCTCCAATTCGCGGGGCGTGAGGGTGTCGACCAATGCTTGGATTCGATTCCGTTCCGCGTCCACCTTGCGTCGTTCGGAATCGAGCTTGATGGCTCGATCCACCGCATCAAGGAGATCCTGATCGGCGAAAGGTTTGATGATGAAATCCATCGCCCCCGCCTTCATCGCCTTTACACTCGTCAGGATGTCCGCATGACCTGTCAGAAAGATCACGGGAAGACGACTACCGGCCTTCGACAGACGCTCTTGAAGATCCAGGCCAGTTCCTCCCGGCATTCGGAAATCGAGTACGAGGCAACCTGGCGCACAGATGTCAGCCGTTTCCAAAAACTCGGGACCGTTGGAAAATGCGGTCGCCCGCTTGTTGGTCACCATGAACAGATCAAGCAATGCTTCTCGCATCGCCTCGTCGTCGTCAACGACGTACACAATCGGCTCGGCAGCGTCTTCTATCTTGGGTTGAGTGTGTTGCATCAGATTGCCCTCAACTTTTATCGCGCAACGGCCCGTCATACATTCGAGATATGGCGTTGTCCGACCGACGGTTCAAACCCGCACGCACAGCGAAGGTTATGACGGCTTGTCTTGCCGTTGAAGCAATATTTAACACGGATGAGGGAGCTCGTGACCGTACACCTTGGTCTATGCGGTCCTATACCCTGCGGCATGTTCTTCACTGTCACGTGGGTCGTGGAAACCGGAACTTGAGCTAATGGATAAGGTGCAGGGATTGGAGGCTAGATTGCAGCAATCGGCGGTCAACCCATAACTTCGTTTAGTCGAACGCCCGGGCCAAAGGCCTATCATCCGCTCGGCATGTATCGGATGGAGTTCGGGATGAAAGTAGCGGTAATCGGCGCGAGCGGCGCCATGGGTTCCAGGATCGTCGGCAGACTGCAAGGGGACGGACACGATGTCGTGGCTGCATCGAAGAAAACAGGGGTCGATGCCTTGTCCGGTGAGGGTCTGGAAAAGGCACTGGAAGGTGTCGATGTCGTTATCGACGTTACAAATTCCGGCTCGTTCGGAGATGGCGATGCGCTGACCTTCTTCAGGCAATCGGGGAAGAACCTGCTCGGAGCAGCCAAGACGTCCGGGGTCCGGCATTATCTGACGCTCTCCGTCGTGGGAACGGACCGCATGGTTGAGAATGACTACTTCCGCGCCAAACTCGTCCAGGAAAACCTGATCCGGTCCTCCGGATTGCCTTACACGATCGTCCGTTCCACCCAATTCTTCGAGTTCTTCAGCGGTATCGTGAACGCTGCGGCGGTCAACGGAGATTTACGCCTGCCGGCGATCGCCGTACGTCCGGTCTCAGCAGACGAAGCGGCAAACTGGATCACAAAGCTGGCGGTGGCCGTGCCGCAAAACACCATCGTCGAACTTGGCGGACCGCAATCCATCGAACTCGCCGATCTGGCCCGCGAATTGCTCACTGCCACCGCGGACAATCGCCCGGTCAGTCTCGACAAGGACGCACTATACTTCGGTGTGGCATTACCTCCAGACGGGCTTTTGCCCATGAAGCAAACCATCTCTGGCAAGCTGTCTTTCCACGAGTGGCTTACCAAGAGCATTGCCGGTTAGAGAGTACCCGCAGCTTCCGTTCGGTTAGATCATGGAAAGAGCGGTGCAAACTGCATCGCCCTTTCCATGAACGATTTCGTCCTTTCAGGAGACGATCTCTTTTGCATTTGGCAGAGTAGCCAATCCTTGACCGCGAGCGCATGCCCAGCCAGTGGCGGCAATGCCGAAAAGTGCCGGCAAGCTCACAGCAGGAAAATCGCGCAGGATAACGGAAGCCGAACATATCCCGACCGCAACTTCCCAGAGATGAAAGATGGCGTGTGCGATCAGCCAGAGAGTTGCAGCTCCCCAAAGCTCGATTCGGCGGCCCGGCCTGAACCAGCCGATCGCGAAGGCCAGAGCGATGAAACCCTGAATGATGCCGATGTCTCGAATGAAATGCTGATTGTAGAGGCCCGTATCGGTTACTCCGGGGACGAAATAATACCATCCTTCCGGATCATAGAGCATGTATACCGAGAGCCAGGCGGCGAGCAGTATGTTAAACCATACCATGGCAAGGACGGTGTATCTGAGGGGTTCCATTCTTCTCTCCTGCTTTCGATAGGCAACAGGGTAACACCGAGAGTTGGGCTGTGCCTCCCAAACCAAGGTTTAGGAGATCGCGACCCATGCTGGCCGGAGCGTCGCCCGGCCACCTTTGGAGAGGCGGCGCGCGCGCCAAAGTCACGCTACGCGATATGGACGATCGTTTGGGAACCCGCCTCCCGACACCGGCCCATCGCAGCAAAGAATTACTTCGCCGACGCGGCTTGCTCGATGAGCTTTGCAACTTCGCCGGGATGAGAGATCATGACGACATGTGAGCCACCTTTAACGACAACTGTTTTCCTGGAGTTTGCGCGGTCGGCCATCCACTGCAGCGTATGGGGCGGAATATTCCTGTCGGCATCTCCGTGGATGAACCAGGATGGTATTTCCTTCCATGCCGCCTTCGGAGCGGGCTCCGCCAATGCCGCATCGGTGATAGGGCGCTGGGTCGCAGCCATGAGCTTCGCCTCCGCCAACGGCACGTCGGCTGCAAATTGCGCCGGGAACTTCCTTTGATCGATGTAAAGGTCCTTGCCCTCCCCGTTGGCGAGTGCGACCGCCTCACCCAGAGCCGAGGCGAGTGTGCTGCCCGGGAATTTACCCGAGAGATCCACCGCCGACTCCCCGATTTCCGGAGCGAATGCGGCCACGAAGACCAGTGCTTGAACGTTTTCCATGCCGGCGGCGGCATCACTGATCACAGAGCCGCCGTAGGAATGTCCGACAAGGACAATTGGCGCCTTGATGTCCTTCACGGCACGCCGGACATAATCCCCGTCGCGCTTTACGCCACGGAGCGGATTGGCCACCGCTAGGACCGGATATCCATGCTTTTCCAAATGTGAAATGACCTCGTTCCAGCTCGACGAATCGGCGAACGCCCCGTGAACCAGGACGATCGTCGGCTTATTCGATTGCGTGAAGCCCGGTATTGCCGACGTGGTGTAGAGCGCCAAAGCCAAAGCCAGTTTTGCGATCTTGTGCATTCCCTTGTCCTTCTAATTTTGCCGGAGGATGTGTTTTCGCCGCTCGACTGCTGTCCGTTGCCCACATTCCTAATGCGGCGGTGGCCATCAGGCGCATTCCCTGAGGCTACGCGTGATTTGGATTGGTTTTTCCGGATGCTTCAACCCAAACCTAGGTATGGGCGCCCCCCGCTGACGGCAGGTGTGGACAGAGCAACAGCGCGCGCGGGAGGGGCGAACGCTGTCCAGGGACCGCACATTCATCCGGAAATGACCCGTCCAGTCACCAGCGTTGCTCGACCGGGCCGCTTAGGAAGACGCGCCTTCGACAACCCCTGATTGGCAAAAGGCGCCGACCCGCATTCGATGGAATTCGGCACCACGGCTTCAAACCTGAAGCCTTTGAAGTGAAGCCGAGCGGCACCGATCAATGACGGCTTACCACTTTGTGCGGAGGCGGTCGGTTGCCGAGAAGGGTTCAGCAACCGACCTCGGTGTCATCAGGTGAGCGACATTCCACCATCCACGTGCAGTTCGATGCCGTTCACAAACGTTCCAGTGGCCGCCAGGAATAGGGCTGCACGCGCCAGTTCCTCAGGACGCCCCAGCCTGCCCGCTGGGATAAGCTCCGACATCTGTTGCTCGAACGCGGGACGTTCAGCCTCACCTATGCCCAGTTTGCCAAGAATCTCCGTCTCGACCGGGCCAGGGCTCAGGATGTTCACCCGGATCTTGCGATCCTTGAATTCAAGCGCCCAATTGCGTGCGAAGGCCGCAAGCGCGGCCTTCGATCCCGCGTATACTGTATGCTGTGGCAGGATTTTCGTCGCTGCGAGCGAGCTCGTGACGATGATGTTTCCGCCTTCGCGGATGAGAGGAGCCAACGTCTGGACTCCAAAGAAGACGCCACGCGTATTGGTGGCGAAATGGCGGTCATATTCTTCTTCCGTCACCATGGAAGAAGGCAGGAGGTTTATCACGCCGGCATTTGCCATATAAATGTCGATTGCGCCGAACTGGTCGCGAACTCTTGCGGCGAGGCGCTGGTGATCGGCGATGTCGGCAGCATCGCCGCAAAAGCCGGTGGCACCGTTGCCGATCTCATCGACAGCCGCGTCCACAACGTTTTGCCGCCTGCCGGTAATCACGACTTTGGCCCCTTCACTGGCGAACAGCCGAGCGGTTTCCTTGCCGATACCACTGTTACCGCCGGTGATGATGGCTACCTTGTCTTGAAGCATTTTCATTTTTTGATCTCCGTGTTTGCGTGCCAGAGATAGATCTTGTCTGGGCCCGCGATTAGCGGCCCCCTGGGAACAAGATGTGTTCCCGGCAACGGGTAATGCGCATTGTCTGGCAGGTGCGCGCATCCCCGGCGCCTGTCGGCTCGTGGCAACAGCGCCGGTCAAAGCACTGAGCCTCGCCATCTCGGTGTCGACGTTGTCGCCCACAAGCGAGCCGGCGGTCGTCGTTGATTGCTCTCATCCGCCGCGGCACCGCATTCAGGTCGCGCGGCTGCTGACCCGGAAGAGACGGTGCCATGGGCGTTCTGGAGCGCATATTCGTTTGTTCGGGCATTCAGGTTCGCGGAATGGACGCTCTGCTCGCAAAGCGGACCTGGAGTAGCGCTTGCCGCGAACCAATACGAAAGCCCAATGGCTGTCATGAGCGTTGCACGGACGCACTGAAGGGCTATTGCCGCCGAAAAGGAAAGCTTCCTCTCAGCATCGCGTATGACGCTTCCGTTGCAAGGCCGGACTGGGTTGGGTTGGGGCCCACCGTCATATATAGCGCGATTGCGAGCCGATTAGTCTGCTCGCAATCGCAAGGCGCACGCCGGCACATAGGCTGGCGTCGCACCTGGCAGCGTTCGACTGGGTTCAAACGCGGTGGTCATTTCTGTCAGTGCCAGCTCAGCAACTGTCAGTAATCCCAGAAAATCGGCACCCAACGGAAGGCGTCTCCGTCAACCGCCACGCGGCCAACGGACGGGAACGGCAGGTGTGTGGCCACCAGCTGTTCGCCGGTCTCCGCCAACTCCGTCAACAGCCGGACCCGGACGCGGGCCGCCTCCTCGGGGTCGTGCTCGAAACCGTTGTGCCAGTCGGGATGGTCGAACCCGACCGCGAACACAGCATCGCCGGCGAACGTGAGCCGGTCGCCGCCAGACGCCAGGCGGACAACGCTGTGCCCGGGGGTGTGGCCGCCGGTGCGAACGGCAACCACCCCCGGCGCCACCTCATGTTGCTCGTCGAACAGCCGCAGCTGGTTACGGTACTCTTTCGCGAACTTTTTCGCGGCCGCTCGAAGCGCGTCCGGGAACCCCGGCGGCATGGAAACGTGGGTAAAGTCGGGCGATTCCCAGAATTTGACCTCGGCGGCGGCCACGTGGATGCGCAGGTCCGGACGAAGCCGGTCCTTCACCCCGTCGACGAGCAACCCGCCAACGTGGTCCATGTGCATGTGGGTGAGTACCACGTCGGTAACGGATGCAAGATCGATGCCGGCCGCCTCGAGCCGTTTGACCAGTTGGCCGGCCCGCGGGAGGTTCAAGTCGGGGTCCAAGCCCAGCCCAGCGTCGATGAGTATGGTTTGACTGCCGCTGCGTACTACGACCACATTCAGTGACCAGTCGAAAGCGTCCTGCGGAAGGAACATGTCGTCCAGCCAGGCCGCCCGCACCGCCGGGTCAGCGTTGTGTCCCAACATCTTGGTTGGAAGCGGCAGCACCCCATCGCTGACCACCAGCACTTCAATCTCGCCGATTCGCAGCGCATAGCGCGACGGAACCAGCTCCTCGGGAACCGGCCTGCCGGTTTTAACGGTGTTGTCCAAGCTCATTTTTGTCTCCTTTTGACCAATCGTACGGAGTGCGGCTTCTGCCTGCGACATGGTGCACTCCAGTTTTGAGTGACCGAGACGGGTCGATCACGAGCCACGACATCGACGCTATGTTGAAGCGTGTTGGCGGTCGAGCCAAACCAATGGATAGGGTAGCCGTGCCCCCAATTGGCGTCGGCGAGGCATGGCTAAATCCGCCGCGCTCTCAAACATACATGTCAAAACAGCGGGTTAGCACTTGAGTGGCGGCGGTTTGCAGCCGCAGGCGACAAGCCGCAGAAACGATAGTTGCAACGCCATTTCCTGCTTCCATCCCGCGGCAACACATGGCGCGCCAGCGGCCCCAGCTCGCTCTTAAGAAACGGAAGCGTTCTGGAGGTCTGCGGGCTTGAAGCCCAGAAGCGTGCCGAGCGCCGAGCGTCTCTCGACGAGATCCGCCAGCGTATACTTGTCGAAAACCGCCACAAAGGCCGCAGTGGCTTCCGAAAGAACGATCGGCAAGGTGCAGGCCGGTGCGATACGACATCCTTCGCAATCGATCAGGTCCGTCAAGCCCTCGGTGTGGCGAAGCAGAGCTCCCAGATTGATTTCGTTTGCAGGGCGGGCAAGCCTTATGCCCCCGTTGCGGCCGCGCACGGACACCAGGAAGTGTGCGTTTGCAAGGTCCTGAACCACCTTCATCATGTGGTTTTGTGAGACCGAGAATGTATCCGATATTTCGCGGATCGAGCTAAGCCCCGATGACCGTGAGCCCAGATAGATCATCAATCGCATGGCGTAGTCGGTGTATTTCGTGAGCTTCATCGGGGGTCTGCGTCAAAAAGTCCAATCCAAAAACATGCATTTCGTTAGCATCTTTTCTCGCGAGCGAATAGATGCATCTCAGATACATCTTTAAGGCAAAAGCGATGAGTACCGACGCGACAACCGAAGCAGACATCCGGATGGTCGTGGAACGCTTTTACGGAGAAGTTCGGGTTGATCAGCTCCTCAACGAAGCATTCACCGCCATAACCGAATGGGACGATCATCTCGAACGCATGACGGAGTTCTGGAGTTCGATGATGCTGTCGACAGGGCGTTACAAGGGAAGCCCAGTTGCAATGCATCTGATCCACCTGAAACACATTCGGCCGGAAATGTTCGAGCGCTGGTTGGCACTTTGGGAGAAGGTCACGTCAGACGCACTCAAGCCCGAAGTAGCGACAGAGATCCAGCGAAGGGCCGCTAGAATAGCCGCGCGTTTGTCGGCTGCCTTGTTTGGAGCACAGCGCCCAGATTGTAAGACCTTGGCCCCCCAGATCTCCTGCCGACCGTATAGAAGCACGCCGGTCTTCAACGAGGCCACAATCCCCGGACCACTGCTGAAATGCCATCAGCTTCGACCCGGGACCTGGGTCAAGCTCAGCGTGATCGAGGGCAGTCTGATCTATCACCGTGATACGCAGCCGGCGATCAACGCAGGCGCTGAGGCCACAATCATTATCCCGCCGGACGTTGCTCATCATCTTCAGATCGTGGGCCCGGTAAAATGCCAGCTGCACTTCTACGATCACCAGCCCAGTCCCCTGTGACACATCGTACCGAAAGGAAAGACCATGCCGAAACCCCTCTCATCCCAGACAGTCCAAATTGTAAAGGCGAGCGTCCCGGCGCTCGCCGCGCACGGCACGAACATTACAAAGAGCATGTATGCCCGCATGTTCCGCGACGATCATATTCGGGAGCTGTTCAATCACGCCAACCAGGGTGAAGGTGGCTCGCAAGTCAACGCGCTCGCCGCGGCCATTCTGGCCTATGCGCAGAACATCGATAACCTTGGCGTGCTCGGCCCTGTGGTTGAGCGCATTGCTCACAAGCATATTGGCTATCATATCCTGCCGGACCACTACCCCTATGTCGCAAAGGCACTGCTTGCCGCCATCGAGGACGTGCTCGGAAGCGCGGCAACACCTGAACTCCTGGATGCCTGGGGCGAGGCCTACTGGTTCCTGGCGGATGTTCTTCAGGAACGCGAGGCTGAAATACGCGATGAGCTTGTGAAGAAATCCGGCGGCTGGAACGGCTGGAGAGATTTCGTCATCACCTCAAAGGTTCGCGAAAGTGAGGTTGTCACATCATTCGTCTTGGAGCCCAAGGACGGCGGTCGCATCTTGAGGCACAAACCCGGCCAATACCTCACATTGCGCTTCAAGCTTCAGAGTGGCCTGGAGATCAAGCGGAACTATTCAATCTCCAGCGGCCCGAGCGACAGTTCCTACCGGATTTCTGTAAAGCGTGAAGCGCATGGACAAGGTGGATCGCGCCATCTTCACGATACGGCGACGGTCGGTACGGTCTTGAGCGTCACGCCTCCGGCGGGTGACTTCTATCTTCCGGAAATCCCTCGGGCACCGGTCGTCTTGTTGTCGGGTGGCGTCGGGCTTACACCCATGGTCAGCATCCTGGAGACAATCGTCGAAGAGCATCCGAACCTCGAAGCTCACTTCGTCCACGGCGCGTTGAACAGCACTACTCACGCCATGGATCAGCATGTCCGCAAGCTCGCCAACGCTCACGGCAACATCAGGATCAGCAGTTTCTATAGTGATCCCCGCAGCGAAGATGCGGCCGGCTTGTCTCACGACTTTGATGGCTTCATCACGGCGGAATGGCTTCGGGAGAACACACCTGTTCACGAGGCCGAATACTACCTCTGTGGACCCAAACCGTTCCTTCGTGCCCTCGTCCCGGCTCTTGTCAGGGAAGGCGTTTCAAGCGAGCGGGTGCACTACGAGTTCTTCGGGCCATCGGACGAACTTCTTGCCGCCTGAGCGGCCGAAGGTAATCTCTCAGAAAAGTGCCTCATGGTACTCCTTCTGATAGCTTTTCCACGATGGAGTGGCTCTCGTTAGAGCCGGCGCCAGAGCCTGCTGCGGCCATTGCCGCGGCTGGCAGCGTGAAAATGAACCTCGCGCCGCGGGGTTCATTTTGCTCCGCCCATAGCTTTCCGCCATGGGCTTCCACGATGGAGCGACAGATAGCCAGACCCATGCCCATCCCTCTTTCCTTTGTCGTGAAAAACGGGTCGAATATCCGCTCCGGAAACTCAATACCTCCACCTCGATCAATAACCTCGGTGAAGACCTCATCGTCCTTCCGATAGACCCGAATTTCAAGCAGCCTGTCATCCGGCGCCGACACCATTGCATCCAAGCCGTTTTGAACAAGGTTCATCAGGACCTGCTGGATCTGCACGCGATCGAATGCCACCAGTTGCTGGCTGCTCTCGATCTCGACCTGAACGCGGATACGCTGCCTGGAGGCTTCAGCCGCCACAAGATCGGCCACCTCGTCAATGATGCCCTCCAGCGAAGTAGCGTCGCGAACATCCATGGAATGCTGGAACAGGGCGCGGATCCGTCGCACGACCTCCGCGGCTGAATTCGCGCTGCGAATGATGCGCTCGGCCGATTTCCTTGCTCGCTCCACGTTTGGTGGGTCCGCGTCAAGCCAGCGCACGCAAGCATCCGTCGAGTTGACGATGGCCGAGAGCGGCTGGCTGACTTCGTGTGCGATGGACGCTGACAACTCGGCCAGACTGGCCGCCTGGGCCGCGCGTGCCAGTCCCTCTTGTGCCATGCGCAGATTCTCTTGGGCCTTAACCTCCCCGTCTATATCCAGGTAGATGACATTCCATTGGATGATGGCGCCCGAGGCATCGCGCATTGGAGCTGCTCGGGTCTCTACCCAACGGTATTCACCGTCGAACCGGCGAAGACGATGTCGGCGCGCGTAAGGTTCGCCCGATGCGAGGCAACGCGCATATTGCTGCTTGACGCCCTCGACGTCATCGGGATGAACCCCGGCATCCAGTGTCCCCTCAAGCCGGGATTTTCCGGAACCATCAAGCGCCTGCAATTCGTAGCCGAGGAACTCTCTCAGGCCTTGCCCGCGGAATATTGGCTCCCCATCGGGGGCGGCGCAGTCGATCATGAGCGGCAGGGTTTCTACCAATTGCCAGAGAAAGCGCTCCCTCTCCCTCAAGGCTGCCTCGGCCTGCACCTGGTCGTCGATATCCAGAAGCACACCGTACCATTGCAGAATGGAGCCGTCCTCATCGCGGAAAGGCTCCGAACGGCCCTCCACCCATCGGTACGTCCCGTCAGCGCGTCGCATTCGGTACCGCATAACGAACGCCTGACCGGTGCGCCGACACTTGGCCAAATGATCACGGACAGCCACCAGATCGTCGGGATGGACCTGTTGCCGACGCGCGACCTCCCCTCTTGGCTCATCCGGGGAATCGAAGTCCTCGAGATCAAAGCCAATGAAATCCCTTAGCCTCTTGTTGACGTAGGTTGGATCTCCCTCGGTGTTCGAACACCAGATCTGCGCAGGAACGGCATCGACCAGGCGCCGAAGCTGCCGCTCACTGTCGCGCATTGCCTCCTGTGCGCGCACCTCGTCGTCGATATCGAGCGAGATGACGAGCCATTGCACGATCGTTCCGTCGTCATCGCGCAACGCCTCCGCACGCCCATCAACCCAACGATAAGCTCCATCCGCCCGCCGCATGCGATACTTCATGGAATATGGCTCGCCGGTCACCAGCGAGTTTCTGACGGCATCAAACAGGCGCGTTGCGTCATCGGGATGCACGAGAGAGTGAATCGCCGCGCTCAGACGACTTATGCCCGGCCGGTCCAGTTGATTTACGTCACTCAAACCAAAGAAATCGAGTAGTCGGCGGTTAAAGAAAATCGGCTGACCCTCTGGGGTCAGTCGCCTGATCTGCACGGGCACAAGGTCGACCAACTGCGAAAGTTCACGTTCGCGTTCCCGCAAAGTCTCAACACTCCGACGCAATGTGACGAGTGCCAGTTGGTGCTGCCTAGAGATCGCTGCCACGACCAACGCAGAAAACGCAGAGATGCCCAGAAACAGCTGCAGCATGATTTGTTTGTGTTGTTGAGATTCGGCGTCGCCCGCAAACTGGCTTGTGCCGGAAATCGTGAAGGCCGCAGTGATGAGCGCGAGGAAAGACAGGGCGAGAACTGTACCCTTGAATTCGAAACGGACCGCGACCCAGAGAAGCGGCGGCATGATGATGTATGCGTAGGGCAGAAAGCCGCTCAAGGAAAGAGCGGCGATTCCAAGAAACACCAGCGCCAGAGCAAAGACCTCGGTCCAGCGCGCCGCGAGAAATTCACTCTTTCCACGCCAATTCTGGAACACCACAAGAGCCAGGGGTGCGATGATGGCAACCCCGGTGGCATCGCCGATCCACCATAGCGGCCAAGCTGTGGCAAAGGCTTGGATGTCAAACCAAGCAAGCGTCGCGCTACCTACCGTTGCACTCAAGATTGGTGCGACACCGGCACCCAGTACAAGCAGCGCCAGTACCTCGCGCAAAGTCTCTAGCCGAACCGGTTCGCCGCAAAATCGCTTTAAAAGCCATGCGCCGAACGCAGCTTCGCAAGCGTTTCCAACGTAGATAAGGGTCGCGACGGGAATGGAATTGTGAAACCAGGCGAGATTTCCAAGAAGTTCGCCTGTGAGCCCCACCAGTATCCACCAGGGCCAACTGCGTTGCGAGGCAAGGACAAGGGTCGCAAGGAACAAGCCGCTCGGCGGCCAGATTGATATTCCTGTCCCAGGAATGATTGCAAGAAGGTGGGCAAACCCGCTACCCGCAACGTAGGCCGCGACAAACAGCCCCGCGTGGAGCGCTTGGGGGCGATGTGATCGGACGCTCATCAAGACCTGTTCCTGTCGAAGTCGAACCGGATTATGCATTCAACGGCATCAACGCTGCGTGTGCGAGCGCGTTTTGGCATACCCCGGCGATCCCCTGCTTGGCCGCGGCATCGGTCTTCTTTCCCGAGCCGGCCCGCTCAACACCTATCGGGCATATCTATATACACGGAAGCCAATGATAAAAAGCCGGCTGCAGGCACGACAGGTCTTCTTCGCCTGGGCCCGGGCGCGACGACACCGCAAAGCCTCCGGCGGGCTATGAGAAAGCGGCGATCGCTGCGGATATCGAGAAGCTCGTGAAAGTGCTCAAACTCGGCCCGCCCATCAATCTGGCCGGCCACGGCATGGTCGCATACGCCTACGCGGCTCAGTATCGCGAGGAAGTGACGACTCTGACGATCCTCGACGTACCTCTGCCCGGCATAGAGCCATGGAGCGCGCTGTTAGAGAGGACTCGCTGCCCTCTAGCTTTCGAACGCGTTGATCTCGCGATGACGAGCGAATTCGCAATCGACGCAGTTTGACAGGTCGCCCTTTGTAATCGGAGCGACGCCGCCGGCACGCAGAATGGGGGAGAAGGCCGTCCGCAAGGGCGGCTGGGACGGCCTTCTGGCGGACAACGTCCGCTTTGCGGCGCGGAGGGGAACGCCGCCGCAGGCCTCGTCCGGCAACACGCTTGAGATGTTGCCGAAGTCGAGTGCACCTTGATTATGCTGGCGGTCGTCCAGGAATGAAACCTATACCGACGTTTCACGCTTGACGATGCTGACTACTTCTCCTTGATCGTGGCTCCGGGGAAGTGTCCCTGTAGACGCAGGTACAGTTACCTTATTTCCAAAGATTGGATACGCAGAGTGACCGGACAGCCGACTGCCAAGCGGCCCGATCATTTCCAGATCACTGATCGGTCACGCCTTGTTGTGGCATGACGCAAAGCCAATTTGAGACATGCATGCACTGCCAAGACACCATCGCCTCGAACGGGAGGCCCGTTGAATGCGCGGGAAAAGCGCTTTCACCGGAGCAGCATTGCTATGAGGACGGTGACCGCCACTCTCGTATTCAACCTGACGGAACGCCGTTCGCAGGCTTGGCTCCGGCTGCCGGCGTCGGACGAGAACGTTTCAAAATGCTTCAGTCGCTCTCTTGGTTAGCCCTGCATCGCGCATCGATCCAGGAAGGCTATCCCAGGCGCGGATAAGTTCACTCAGGGATGCGACTTCCATCTTGCGCATGACGTTGCCCCGATGAAGCTTCACCGTCACTTCGCTGATGCCGAGGTCAAAAGCGATCTGCTTGTTAAGCCGTCCATGCGCCACCTCCTGCAAGACTTCGCGCTCTCGTGGCGTCAGTGTCTCGTGCCGCTCCATGTTGCGTTTGACGAGCATCGTCTCCATCCGCCGCGCCGCATCCAGGTCGATCGCGGTCGTGATTGCATCCAGCAGTGTCTGGTCTCGTACCGGCTTTATCAGGAAATCGACGGCGCCAGCCTTCATCGCCTGCACGGTCATCGGAATATCCCCGTGTCCCGTGAGGAAAATCACCGGTTTCGGGTTTCCAGTTTGTGTCAGGTGACGCTGCAAATCGAGACCGCTCGCTCCCGGCATGCGAACATCCAGGATCAGGCAGCCGGGGCTATGCAGCGTGTCGGAAGCGAGCAATTCTCGGGTCGAGGCGAAGCAGGCTGATTGGAATCCCGCTGATGCAATCAACTCGGACAGTGCCTCACGGACAGAGGCGTCATCATCGACAATGATGACGAGCGGCTGTTCGCCGTCACTCCGGTGCCACGAACCTGTCTTTCGCTGTAGTGACTGGTCAGATTTCATCATTACCCTCCATTTCTGGATCACGCAGGGCGTTGGCGAGCGTAGCAAGCAGAACCTGCGCGTCGAACGGTTTTCGGAAGCAACCACCAATGTCCTGGCCGCTATGCTGTTCGGCAAGCTCGTGACGTCCGGTTATTAGGAAGACGGGCAGATCGGGACGCACTTTCCTCACGAAATCTCGTAGTTCAAACCCGTCCATACCGGGCATGCCAATATCCGTGATAACTGCATCCACGCCAGACAGACCGCTGGCAAGAAACGAGCCTGCCGATGAGAAGCTGCGAGCCAGATAGCCAGCGGACTCCAAAAGATCCTCCAGCGACTCCAGTAGTCTCAGATCATCATCGACAATTGCCACCACCCGCCGATGCTTGGTCATTCTAGGCTTCCCCGCCCTGCGAGAGTGCGTGATCGGTATTTCCAGGCGTTCTGCGATACGCACGAGGTCGGCAAGCGAGGCCGCCTCCATCTTCTGCATCACATTGCGTCGGTGAATCTGCAGCGTCACTTCACTGATGCCGAGCGCGGCGGCCGCCTGCTTGTTGAGAAGACCGCTCACCACCAGAGGCAGAACCTCGCGTTCGCGCGGCGTCAGGTCAAGATAGCGACGCTTCAATTTCCCTGACTCGGCACGCTCTGCCCTCTTTTCCTTATCCAGTGCAATTGCCGCGTTTATGGCGTTCATCAGATCCGCGTCGGTAAACGGCTTGGTCAGGAAGTCTACCGCGCCGTCCTTTATCGCGCGCACGGAGGATCGGATATCACCGTGGCCGGTTATGAACACAATCGGTGGGTGCTCCCCTTCAGCAATCTCACTTTGGAGGTCGAGACCGTTGATGTCGGGCAGTTCGATATCGAGGATCAGACAAGCGGGTGCATCCGGCTTTTCAAAGTTGACATAGTCCCCGGCGGATCCGAACGCCATCGCGCGAATGCCGTGCGAGGCCAGGAGCTCGCAGAGCGCCTCACGAATTCGGCTGTCGTCATCGACAATGAACACAATATGCTCGTCTCTCATCATACCGAAGCATCCACTTTGATCGGCAGCGTAAACGCAAACGTGGCACCCTCAGACTCGTTGTTCTGCGCCCACAACCGCCCTCCGTGCGACTCGATGATCGAACGACAAATTGCCAGGCCCATGCCCATTCCGTTCACTTTCGTGGTAAAGAAGGCTTCAAAGATCCGTTCCGGATACTCGACGCCCGTGCCGTGGTCGCTGACTTCGGTTTGAATCATCCCTGCGACGCGACGTGTGCGCACCTTCACCACCCGATCGGTCGCAACTTCGTCCATCGCGTCCATTCCGTTGCGGATAAGGTTCACCAGAACCTGCTGAATATGCACCCGATCCAGAGCGATCTGTGGAAGGTCGAGCGCGATATCAACGTCGACGCGAACACGACGTCGTAATGCCTCCTCTGCAATGAGATTGATTGCTTCACCAATTACGCTTGCCAGGTTGGTATTGCTCCTCGCTTCGACGGGATGTTTGAACAGTGCGCGGATCCGACTGACGACGTCCGCGGCGGAGTTTGCGTCACGGATGATGCGCTCGGCGGTGATCTTGGCCCGCTCCAGATTCGCAGGCTTGGCCGATAACCAGCGATGGCAAGCGTTGGAATTGGCAACGATTGCGGCCAGCGGCTGATTGACCTCATGCGCGATCGACGCCGACAGTTCGGCAAGGCTTGCCGCCTGGGCAGCGCGAGAGAGCCGTTCTTGCGCTAGCCGCAACTCTTCCTGCACCTGAACCTCGCCATGAATGTCCAGGCAAATGACGTTCCACTGAATGATCCTGTCCTCCGAGTCCCGCATCGCGGCGGCTCTTGTTTCAACCCATCGGTATTCACCATCATAGCGCCGCAGGCGATGCTTGCGCGCGTAGGGCTCGCCGGTTGCAAGAGAATGCGCATATTTCTCCTTCACGCCGGCAACGTCATCGGGGTGCACTCCGGCATCAAGCGTACCGTTCAATCGGGACTTTCCAACGCCGTCCAATTCCTCCAGGTTGTATCCGAGAAACTCTCGGAGCTGCTGGCTGCGATAGACTGGTTCACCATTCGGCATGGCGCAGTCGATCATCGCCGGAAGGGTTTCCACCAGCTGCCACAGCGACCGCTCCCGTTCACGTAGCGCCTCCTCGATCCGCAACTGATCGTCGATGTCATGCGACAGGCCGTACCATTGCAGGATATCTCCATTCTCATCGCGCAGCGGTTCAGCGTTGCTCTCGACCCAACGGTAGACGCCGTCCGCCCGGCGCAGGCGAAACCTCTTGGTGAAGTTCCCGCCGGTTGCGACAGATAATTTAAGCGCTTCCTCGAGGCCGGTCGCATCGTCGGGGTGGACCGCTGCCTTCAGAGTTGTTGCCAGCCGGTCAATGTCTGGCTGCCGTGTATCCGCGGCATTCAAACCAAGAAAAGCCATCATGCGTTTGTTGAAAAAGGTCGGTTCGCCTTGTCGGTTCAATCGCCAAAGCAGGCTTGGGACCATATCGACCAGTTGCGAAAGTTCTCGCTCCCGATCGCGAAGGGCCTCCTGCGCTCGCATCTCGTCATCGATGTCGATCGAGATCGCGTACCAATGCGCGATCGCTCCATTTGGATCGACCAGGGGCTCTGCGCGGCCGTCGACCCAACGATAGGCGCCATCGGCTCGGCGCAAGCGATACTTCATGGAATAAGGCTCACCTGTTACCACTGAATGGCGGACGGCTTTCAGAAGGCGCACGGCATCGTCAGGGTGAACGAGCTTTTCCATCGCGCGGGCCAATCGGCTCTCGCCTTGCCTTTCCAGCTGCGCAAGATCGGTCCAGCCAAAGAAATCGAGCAGGCGCTTGTTGAAGAAGGTCGGTTCGCCCTCGGGTGTAAGACGCCTGATCTGCACCGGTACCATGTCAACAAGCTGCGAAAGCTCGCGCTCCCGGCCGCGCAACGCCTCAACGGTTTTCTTGTAGACATCGATGTCGAGCGCTATGCCGAACCACCCGACGACACGGCCCTGTTTGTCGCGCGCGGGCCGTGCGGCGGTTCTGGCCCAGACATAGCTTCCACTGACACGACGAAAGCGAAACTCGACATTGAAGTCGTCGCCAGTTTCCAGACAACGACGCCATCTCGCCGCGACGTGATCATAGTCATCGGGATGTAACAGTTGCTTCCAGGCGGTATCGCCCTGATCCAGCGAGGTGTTCAGCTGCTCCGGCGTCACACCCAGCGAGCTTTGGGCGAAAGGATGCAGGTAGATCCAACGTCCGGCGGCATCGAATGCCCACCCGTTGCCGAATATGCTCTCGACGGCCCTGGCCGACCGCATCGGCTCGATATCATCCACCGCCGACAGGTCGGAAACCGCCGCTATATGCGGCTCTCTTTCCGTTACCAGATCGTCGATGTCGATGCTGACACTGTATCCTGGCTCTGCGCGGGTCTCCGTCCATCGATACTTGCCGTTTGTCTGGAGTTGGCGGTGCCTGGTGACCTGGGGAACGCCCGTCCAGAAGGCGCGGGCGGCCGCATGAGCGGCCGTCGTCCGGTCGGCTGGATGAATACGGCTCAACGAATGCGGCTGTTCTTGCGTGACCTTCCTCTCCAAAGCCGCGGTTGCGACATCGCCAAACCGCTCGCTGGCAACGGAGGTATCTCCATCAATGAACGTGCCGTACCAACCGAGCACACGGCCTTGACCATCGCGCAAGGGCTGGGCCGAACTCCTGCTCCATCCGTAAGCACCACTTTCACGCAACAAGCGATGCTCGACGTTGAAATGCTCACCCGTTTCAAGGCACCTGCTCCATTGAGAAGTAACGAGCCCGTAATCGTCCGGGTGAATCATGCGCCTCCAACCAAGCAAGCCACCATCTGCCGGCGAACTGAACTCTTCGAGCGTAATCGCCAGGTGCGACAGAACCGCAGCGCTCACGTAAATGATCTTGCCGGACGCATCGGCGGCCCAAGCGTTGCCGACCACGCTCTCGATGAACCGCACAGCTTGCAATACATCGGGCGCGATTTTGCCAGGTTGGTTGAACGCCTTCGTCATTGCCTTCTCCTGCCGGACGAGGAAAGCCTTTGTCAGCGCTCTGCATAGCACTTGTCTTGAGATCAGGACCGGGTGAACTCGTCACTTATCCTATTCCCGCTGCGCCTCGTGTGCACCCTATGGAAATCTATGACAACCGGGTGGTGCAATCTAACCTGTACTTCAGGATAGCTTGGTCTGGATCGTTGCGACGGGGTGGGAGCCGCCGGACAACGAGTTGACCTCCGTTACGTGTCGGCGTCCAGGGTGGCTTCGCGCTCTACCTCACGTTGATCATCGTTCTGGACTCACAAGCGATCCCGAGCCAAGGCGCCGTTTATCGCCCACAAATATCGACGGCCGACCAAGCTAGGCTAGTGGTTTTTGCTGCCTCTGAGCGTAGATTTCGATAGATTGAAACTTTGGCATGAGGGGTAGAGCGGTGGCTAATAAAGCCCAGGCTTTCTCTGTCCGGTTGGAGAAGCCAATGAAATCAACGTTTCGCCCAGTTAGCAAAACCAATTCAGAAGCAGCGCGTACACAAACGCAACACCGAGATGGATCCGAACCAGGATCAAGTGGGGAAGCAGTCGTTGTGCCGCCAGTTGAAAGAGAATCGGCCCGGCGCGATTTTCCAGCAATGCGCCGATGGCGTGGGGTCGGGCTGCACCGCCCGCGGTTCGCGTATCTCGCGCTATTTTTCGCAGCCTATGTGTTGGGATGCGGATTCGCAAATGTGCTGGCGATCGTGCCTGGCATAACTGTTTCGATTTGGCCTCCTGGCGGGGTCTTCGTCGCTACCCTGATCCTAACATCTCCATACAGTTGGCCCTGGTGGATATTGGGGGGCTGCCTGGCTGAGATGTTCGCGCAGATCGTGTGGTTTCACAGTCCGCTGCCTGCCGGCTTTTTGATCTACGTGGGCAATGCCCTGTGTGCTATTGCCGGCGCTGCTCTCGTCAGCCGGGCGACCGGCAAGCCGGTCAAGTTGGAGACCTTGCAGCAGGTCCTTGCATTCGTCGTTTTTGGAGCGGGAATTGCGCCGCTCATAAGTGCGACGGTGGGAAGTGCGACGCTTGCTTGGTTCGGTGTAAAAGCGCAGACTTTCACAGGCGTGTGGCCGCTATTTTGGATTGGAGATGCTACCGGCATCCTGCTCGTTGCGCCACTTGTATTGGTTTTGGTCCAATACTGGCGCAGCAAGTCCAAACTATCTGCCGCGCAGTTGGCAGAAGCCGGAGTGCTCGGTCTGATTTTTTTGGGAGTCGCCGCTCTCTCCCTGAGTGATAACTATCTTCCGTCTCCCTACATCATCCTGCCATTGCTTCTTTGGGCCTCAGCGCGTTTCGAGTTCCGGGGAGCCGCAGTCGCGCTGACACTCCTCGGCTTAATGACGTTGGCACTTACAATATCTGGTGACAGTCAGTTTGTCGGCGAGTCCCAAAGGCAAAGGCAGGTAATGCTGCAGCTTTTCCTGGCGATATCAGCGTTTTCAGCGCTGATTGTCGCCGCCATCTCGCGACAATATCAACTGGCGTTGCTGACTGTGCGCGAAAGCGAGCGCCGCCTTCAGCAATTGATCGATGCAGTCCCAGCGCTCATATGGTGCACAACTCCAGAAGGTATACCCAGCTACCTCAACAAACAGGCCACGGACATCACAGGCATGACTCTCAAGCAGGTGATCGCGCCCGACGGGTCAAGGTCTCTGACAGACATTCATCCAGACGACCGGCAATCAACAGATGAGGCACTTAAGCGCTCGTTCGAGACGGGCGCGTCATTTGTGGGTAGGTATCGCCAATGCCGAGCGGACGGACCCCACAGATGGGTTGAGGCGCGCGCCGAACCATTGCGCGACGAATCCGGCACGATCATTCAGTGGTATGGCGTGTCTGTTGACATTGAAGACATGGTGAGGGCGCAGGAGGCCCTGAGTGAACGAGAGGAGGAGCTCTCCCAGCTTGTCAATATGGTTCCAAGCCACGTTTGGCGTCTGACCCCTTCGGGCGAACCAGCATTCTTCAACAAACGCATGATCGACTTCCTTGGCTTGAATGTTTCAGATACGCTCAAACCGGGTATGACGCGGTTAGCCGCCTTGGTGGAGGCATCCGTTCATCCGGAAGACGCGGTTCCGTTCAACGATTTGCTTTCCCGCGCGCTCGCCACCGGGGAAGTCTTTGCCATGCGATACCGTCTGCGCCGGGCGGACGGCGTTTACCGCTGGATGTCCAGCCGCGCCGAACCGCGTCGGGATCAGTCCGGGCTTATCGTCCAATGGTACGGCATTTGTCATGACATTGACGATCAAATGCGTGCCCAAGACGCGTTGCGCGAACGGGAACGCGAGCTATCGCTGCTTGTGGACATGGTGCCGGCTTTCATCGCACGTCAGGCTTCAGACGGAGCGTTGACGTTCTTTAACAAGCGGTTGGTAGACTTCCTCGGGCTAGACGTTGCGCATGCGGACAAGTTGGGGATGAGGCGCGTGACCGCCATGATCCAAGCTGTCGTCCATCCCGACGATGTTTCCCTGGTGAGGGAGAACGCCACACGCGGCTTCTCGACAGGCGAACCCTTCTCGAATCGATATCGTATGCTTCGCGCCGACGGTGAGTATCGCTGGATGGACGGGCGCGCCGAGCCGTTGCGTGATGAGCGCGGGACGATAATGCAGTGGTATGCGGTCGCCATCGACGTCGATGATGAAGTGCGCGCGCAGCAAAGGTTGTACGATCGGGAGCGAGAGCTTTCGCAACTGGTGGATATGGTACCCAGCCCGCTCTGGCGGTTGACCCCAGAAGGGGAGCCGGTCTTCTTCAACAAAAGCTTGATTGAATTCCTGGGCCATGATGTTGGAGATGGGCGGCGCAAAGCATTGGCCGCTGCTCTTGTGTCTGCGATCCACCCAGATGACATGACAGCGCTTGAAGCATCACTGAACAAGGCACTTGCCACTGGCGAGAGCTTCTCCGTGAACTATCGCATGCGCCGCGCCGACGGCCTGTATCGCTGGATGTCTGGCCGCGGAGCGCCTCTGCGGGACACCGGCGGGCGCATCCTGCAATGGTTCGGCATTTGTCACGACATCGACGATCAACTTCGCGTCGAACAGGTCCTGCGCGAGAGGGAGCGCTCGCTGCGCCAACTTATTGAAACCTTGCCCGCAATGGTCGAATGCACGGGGCCAGACGGCCATCCGGTCTATCGAAGTGAGCAGCTTTGCGATTTCCTAGGATACAAACTTGAAGCGCCGGTCGGATCGGGAGAGCCGCGGCCGTCCGCAACGCTCAGTGCCGCTGTCCATCGTGAGGATATGCCCCTCGTCCGCGAGAACCATGAGCGCGCATTGGAAAACGGCACCCCTTATGCGCAGAAGCATCGTCTGCGGCGTTCGGATGGTGAGTACCGCTGGGTGGAAACCCGAGCTGCACCCATGCGAGACACCGACTCTTCGATTATTCAATGGAATGTTATCTGCCTGGACATCGATAGCGAGGTCAGGACGCAAGAGGAATTGCGTTTGACGCGAGAGGGCCTGGCGCGAGCATTTCAGGCGGCAAGCCTTGCCGAACTTTCCGCTTCGATCGCCCATGAGGTGAACCAGCCGCTGGCAGCGATCGTGGCAAACTCGCACGCATGTCAACGCTGGCTCACAGCCGACCCTCCAAATCTTGAGCGAGCGCAAAAGACGATCGGACGCATTACGCGCGATGCAAACGCTGCGGCTGATGTTGTGAGCCGTATCCGCGCATTGTTCAAGCGATCCCTGGAGACCGAAGCGAGCGCCACCCCCCACGAGGTCATCGCGGAGGCCCAGAGCCTGATGGCCGACGAGGCTGCACGACGTCGTGTCCGGATCGAGGTGAACATTGCGAACGAACTTCCGTTTGTTCCTATGGATCGCGTTCAGGTCCAGCAGGTGCTGGTCAATCTGATGAGAAATGGCATCGAAGCCATGACATCCTCGGATGCGCCCAGGGTTCTAGGTCTAAGCGTGTATCCGATGGACAACGCGGTACAGATCGCGGTGAGCGATCTGGGCACAGGCGTGGAGTTCCCGGACAGGATCTTCGAGCCATTCTTTACAACGAAGCACGACGGCATGGGCATGGGGCTGGCGATCTGCCGTTCGATAGTCGAATCACACGGTGGGCGGCTTTGGGCGGAGAAAAACGAGCCGCAGGGCACCATCTTTTTCTTCACATTGCCGACTGAGCCAATAACAGTCGCTTGAGGCGCGACTTACATGGAGTTATATCGCCGGTCTAGAGGAGCCGCACCTCGGCCCCGGCCGTTAGCGGCCTACTTTGCCGGTGTTACGAGCTCCGTTTCGGCAGTATCAAGAACGAAGACAGCCAGGATCTTTGCTGGCTCGCTATCGCTGGCGTTCGCGCTTACGCGGTGATGGTCGCCGGGAACTTCGACCCAGTTTTCGCCAGTCTTGTATACCTTGATTTCGCCGTCGTTGATCTGGCTCTTGATGCTGCCTTCGATTACCGTGGCATAGATAAAGGCGCTCCTGGGATGCGTGTGTGAAGGGTTGTGACCACCAGGGCCATATTCGACCAGAACACCGCGCATGCTCTTTCCTGGCACGTTGGGAAGCGCTTGGTCGAACACCACTGAGACCTTGGCATTATAGGGCTGGTCCGAGGCTGCTGCAGGTGTAATCAGCGCCGCAAACATCAAGCCAGTCGCCAACTTTCGCATGAATATCTCCTCCTGCTTCATATTCGATTAATCTCGGGTGCGATCGTATGCCCGGCGCTCCGAAAGGAGGAGCTATACGTAGGTTGGTGGTGTTATGCATACGTGCCCGCCCCTGCGGCCGGGCGTAATCAAACATTGCACGTTGTTGCTCGACCAGCCGGGATTGGGCAGCATCAATGGTTTCGGCAGCTGGCATGAGCCTTTGTTGCCGGCGCGACAATGCCAGACCTCAAACTCGACGCCACGCACGCCGCGTCGCCCTATACCAACAGACAATTGGAATTTTAACACGTTGTGTCAGCTTACGTCAGACTGGCGCAGCGCGGCTCGAGACAATTCGGAAAAAGCGCGCGGCGCCTCTTCCGAAACTGCGTCCGTTCAGTTGGCTTTCGAGGGTTAGATTTTCATGTCAGATAGCCCGCTCAGCCGCTGTTGGTTGCTGGCAAGCCTCGCGCTCCTCTTCGCCCTTGGCAGTGCCCATTTGACGCTGGCCCAGATGCCACCGTCCTCGATCACCGTCATTCTCACACCTGATCAGAGTGCCATCGAGATCGAACAAACGCTGGGCGCCGCCTTAAAAGTCGGCGGGTCGGTGACTGTCGAATGGCGCGACGAGTCAAATGAAAATGCAGGCTCCGGCAATGCGACAATACCCGGCACTGGAACGAGCGAGACAACGCCCCACATTGCACCTTCCGCCGACACGGACGAAAATGAGATATCGGCCAGGACGCTGCCAGCTTTTCAAGCCGCGGATTCAGTGGAATCCTTCGACAGCGTTTCCGGCCACCTTCTCAATGGGCTGCAAATCGGTTTTGCCGGCATCTACGGTATCGGTGGGGCGATGGCAGACGTCGTGGCGGGGATCCATGCCGAGGGATGGTCGGTGATTTCTGTTGCCACAACTGCCCTCTGCGCCATCACGGCTGGCCTCGCCGCAGCACTGGCCAGCCGCCTCCTCATGAACCGGCTTTTCGGTGCATCGGTTGAGGTTGTCGACGGGCTGCACCGTGTGCGGGCCTCGATGATCAGACTCTGCTTCGATATCGCCTATCTCGCGCTCCTTGCAACCGTCGCACACGGCGTCATCAGGGTCTTCCTAGGGCGGGGGACCGCTTCGGCTGAATTGGCTCACGCTGTCGTCACCATCGCGCTGATATCGGCGGCCTATATTGCGGGCGCCCATTTCCTCTTCGCCCCGACACGCCCTGCAATCCGTCTGCTCGATATCGCCCATCCCCGCTTTCACGCCAACATGCTGTCAGCTTATGGCGCGATGGTCGCCGTCGTCAGCGCCAGCGTGCGCTTTGCCCACCAGCGCGCACTAGACCCGGTCGCCATCGACGGCTGCTTGCTGACCGGCGTCACGGCGCTGACATTCGTGAAGCTCTACTGGTTCATCGCCGGCGCCCGCGATATCCGCACGCTGTTTGCCGGCTCGAATCCCGGACATTTGCGCCGCGCCATCGCCTTCGGTGTGCCGGAATTCTATGCGCTGAGCGCAATGGTACTGTGGCTAATGACCGCCATCGTCGCCGGCAGTCCGCACAGCGCCGCCTGGAGCTTTGCCGGCGGCGCCACACAGATCATCCTGCTCGCCCTACCGATCCTGGCCTTCGGGATCCATTCGTTAGCCGGAGCCGCCGCCGCGCGCCGCCGCACGCTGACCTCCTCGCCGCTTCATGCGGCGATCTCGGGCAGCGTGCAGACGGCGCTTGCCGGCGCTATCTGGCTGATCGGCCTGCATGCCATCATCGGCCTGTGGCGGCCGGTAATGGACGGGCACGAGACCTCTGGCGCCGTCGGCTGGATCGCCGTCCTCGAGCGCATCAGTCTTGCGATCGTGGCTGCCTGGGTCATCTGCAGCTTCCTGTGGAAGAGTTTCGAGGCTTTCTCACCCTCCGTCCGCGTCGCGATACCCGGCGACCAGGAGGACGACACGGATGCCCACCAGCGAAGCCGGCTCGCGACGATCCTGCCGCTCATCCGCAACCTCATTTTCGGTGGCATCTTGGCCGTCACCAGCCTCGTCATTCTCTCCGCCCTCGGCATAAACATCGCGCCGCTGCTCGCAGGCTTCGGCGTGCTCGGTCTAGCCCTTTCCTTCGGTTCACAAACGCTGGTAAAGGATGTCGTCTCCGGCATTTTCTTCATCGCCGACGACGCCTTCCGCGTCGGCGAATATGTCGAAAGCGGCAAGCTCAAGGGGACGGTCGAGCGGATCTCGCTCCGTTCCCTGAGGCTCCGCCACCAGAACGGTCAAGTGCACACCGTCCCCTATGGCCAGCTTCAAGCGGTGACCAACTACAGCCGCGACTGGAGTACGGTGAAGTTCGAACTCAAATTCGAGCACGACGCCGATCCCGAAAAGATCCGCAAGACCATCAAGAAGGTCGGACTGGCCATGCTCGAAGACCCGGAAACCGGCGGCGAGTTCCTCGTGCCCTTGAAGATGCAGGGTATCCAGGACGTGACCGAAAACTCTCTCGTCGTCCGCCTCAAGTTCACCGCGCGGCCCGGCAACCCAAGCATACTCCAGCGTGAGGCGATGAAACGCCTTCTTCCTGCATTGCGCGAAGCCGGCCTCGACCTTGCCTCGAACGCTGTCACCGTTCGCTCTCGTGCCGCCGGTATTGTTGAAGCGGAGGCTGCGGCGGCAAACATGACGCTGGCCAGGAAGCCGGTAGAAATCGAGGCGGCTGTGTGAGGCATGTGTCGCCGTGCCGACCTGGTCGCCGCAGTTCACGAAGCTACGATCACCTAAGCGCGCCGGAGCGGATTTACGCAGACACCGTAAATGAATCGAAGGGGAAAACATTTGGCAAACTGCTATCGCGTTGCTGAACGTGGGCTTGGCCGCAAGTTGACCAGCTCTTCCGAACAGCTCGGGTTGATTTTTTGGCGGGCCATGGCAGTGTTCGTCTTCCTTTTCTGCCTCGCTGGTTGTTTAACGCAGCGCGTGGAGCTTGCAACGCTGCCCAAAACTGTGTCTCCCACCTCGCAAAGCCCTCAGACCGTTCACGCAAGTTCCGAAACCTTCGACCTCCTCTACGTTACCGATCGCGCACGTGTAGCCGCTTCGGAAAGTGCACTGGCTTATGGTGCCGAAAGGGCCAGTTTCTTGAGCTTTGGCTCGGTGTCGATCACCCCGACACGTAGCTCTCTCAGCAGCAAAAAGCGGTTACGTGCCAGCGCGTTTTCCGAGACCGGACGGTTTCCGGCGACACCCTACGGCGTCGAGGCGACCGCAAACGGGCTACGCCGCCCTCCGGCGGCACTAGCGGCCCACGACCAGGCCGCCGCATCCCTACAGGCTGAAGTCGCTCGTCGTCTCGCAACAGCCGATCGTAAAGAAGTCGTGGTCTTTATTCACGGATACGGTAACAGTTTCGACGACGCCGCGCTCGCGACTGGCGAGATTTGCAGGTCGCTGCAGAACCAGTTTGTTTGCGTTGTCCTGACGTGGCCCGCGGGAGGCTCCGGCGGCTTATTTTTCGGTTACAATATCGACCGCGAGTCGAGCGAATTTTCAGTCGCGGACCTCAAGAAAGCCATCCGGATCATCGCAGAAACACAGGGTGTCGAGCGACTTCACCTCATGGCCCATAGCCGCGGAACCGATGTCCTCGCCAGCGTGATCCAGCAACTCGGCATTGAGGCTTATGTTGGCCGATCCTCGATATGGCAGCGTTTCAAAATCGCGAATGTGGTATTTTTCGCTCCCGATATCGATCTCGACGTGGCTTCCTCCAAGATGTTCGCGTGGGTATCGGATCCAGACCTGGCCTTCGGCAGCATATCAAGGCCAAGCGAGATCCCGCCTCAGGGCCCTCTGCATCTTACGGTCTATTCGTCTCCAGGTGACAAAGCGTTGGGGGCATCAACACTACTCTTTGGCAGCGCCTTGCGGCTGGGGCAGCTGGCTGTTGATAGGCTGCCCAAGGACAGGAGCGAGGCGGCGAACAGGTGGGCGGGGTCGCAGATGGGCGGTTTGGTCGATTTCATCGAGTTTTCGGGCGGCGGGTTGATTGGCCATAGTTATTTCTTGTCTGATCCGGCTGTTAAGGCGGACTTCGTTGCGCTCATCCGCGATAGAGTGAAGGCTGGCGATCCAGGTCGGCAAATCGTCGAGATCAAACGCCCTTTCTGGCGAGTAACTGATGTCCAGCAGGCCTTGCGATGATCGCTTTTCCGAACTTCGAAGCGATCTGCGGTAGGGCAGCGTCGTGCGGGGCGCCGGCTAACGAATCTCTTCTTTTGAGCGGAGTAGAACGACGGGCCATCGCTGACAGCCCAGGCCGGAAATGAGCGGATCGAGCGGCGGCAGCAGCGTAAGCCAGAGCCCGTTCGCGCGCGATTTGACCGGATAAAAGCCTCGTCTCGGAGGATCAGCATTGCAACGGCGGGGATCCGGGAAGCCCGGTCAAGCCGATCCGTTTGATTGAGGGACCCGAGACAACGAGGTTTTCGCCACCTCGCCTATCACTTCCCGCTCTGTCCAGAGCTCGTGCTATATCGATAATGTCGTCTCTGGCGGCAGTCGGTTCATTATTGGACCAGGCGACCCAAGCCCGATCCTGAATTCGCCCCCCTCACCTTTCTCAGTTCGAAATTGCCGTTGGGAAGATCAAGCGTCCATTCCGGGGCAAAGCCGATACCAAGAACGGCCGAGACGAGTGACACCAGCGAGAAGGTGTTGCACCAGGTATGGACGACGCTCTCGACCGCCGTTTCCATCGGTCGGTAGAACCGCGTCAACTTCGCGGTGGGCCGCTACAAGGTCGGCCAGCGTCTCGTCCGCGTCACGGATGATGACACACCCTGTCTTTGTACAAAGTTCGAAGTCAGGGATTTCGCGTTTGATTATCTCTATTTGGTCGTATGCCTGTCGCCTTTTCGCTTGCCTTCATCATTCGCGCTAACCGGTCCTGCACCGCTTGCGGCTCGTTGAAAATGTAAAGTCCCTCAAGGGCCTGGCGGAGTGTATCGTTAAAGGGCATGTAGGCTTCAAGGTGATCGAGCAACCAGTGGCTCATCATATCTTCGAAAGGGCCGACACCGAGTTGGCGAATGGCTTTATCATGTTCCGGTAGGCGGGCTTGCTCCAGGATGGCCATCACACGTCTGAGTTTGATCTCCGGCGGGCCATCATAGGTAGACCAGTGCCACTCCGTAGGGTCTGCGAGATAGCCTTCTGTATAAACTTGGGGATCCAACGCCTCGCCGCTACGCGCATCGCTCCTATAATCGACAGGTACCCAAGATAGGTCATTGGTAAGGTCAAAGCGGGTCGAGCGATTCATGAGACCTCCAAGGGATTGCGTGTTGATTGCAATGTCGAATCAGGCGTTATTCCGAACGGTTTCTAGTTAATCGCTCAACCAGCGTCACCCAGATCCGGTGAGAGGCTGAATCCGATTAACTGGCGTGTCAATGATGATCCGCCATCACATCCCGCTCGTTCGGACGCCAATCCTCAACAGATCTCGCGCTTCGATCATCTTACCCTTCAGATCCTCGATGCCGATCTCGTCCCAGGTAAAAGCAGTCCCGCTGTTCGCGTGATCGAGACCTGAGCGAGCCGATGTTTCCGCCCCGACGGAGAAGCCAAGATTGGCGTTCTCCAGGTCGCGGAAGATGTCGAGGTCGAACTGCTCATGATAAGCAGCTCGGTCCGGGCCACGGTGTCTGGCGAGAATGCGTCTGCACAACGCGATTGCTGGCTGTCTCCGCACAATCACGTCCTTCCGATGTATGGTCGTCGCTCCAGTTCAGCAGATTTCTGGGTCTGCCTCAGCCGGAGAAGATCTTTTCGCGCGATGAGACCGACCAGGCTTCTGGAAGTCGGATCGATAACGGGAATTCGGGCGACGTCGCTCGCAATCATGATATCCGCGATGTGGCCAACGGTATCATCGGGGTGCCCGATCGGAATCGATGTGTCCGATATCTTGTCTTTCAACAGTTCGACGCCGACGTCAGGCTCCCGCTGCCACCGCAGCGCGTCGGACCGGGACACGACGCCGATGAGCGCGCCATCGCCATCCACGACCGGATAGGTCCGGTGCGCTTCGTCCGTTAAGGCGAAATGCATGCAGACGTCCTCTATGGACATGGTTGCTGCTAAGGTGTCGACGGTGTTGACCATGATGTCGCGGGCGCGCGTGGACTCGAAGGGATCAACACCGTATTCGCGGGTAATGTGCTGTCCCCTGCGGGCAATTTTTTCCGTCAGTATGGAACGCCGCAACAAGAGCACGGTGACTGCATAAGCAGCGATCGTCGCGGACAACAAAGGAATAAGCGATTCAAGGTCGCCCGTAATCTCGATCGCGAAAAACGTTCCGGTGAGTGGGGCACGCATTGTCCCACCCATCATCGCTGCCATACCTAGGAGCGCCCAGAACCCCGGATCTCCTGGCAGTGCCAGGCCGAGCAGCCATCCCAGCGCGCCTCCCAGGATCAAAAGCGGTGCAAGCACGCCACCTGACGTACCGGATGAGAGCGCGATCAGCCAGATAAAAGCCTTGACTAGGAGAATGGCGACCACCGTCGAGGTCGGGATGTTGTTATGCAGCAATCCTTCGATGACATCGTAGCCGACGCCCAGCGCACGAGGTTCCACCAGTCCGCCAAGTCCAACGGCAAGACCGCCAAGCGCCGGCCACCACATCCAGTGGATCGGTAGCCGTTCGAAAAGATCCTCGACCTTGTAAAGCAAGGTCGTGAGGAGACCCGATTGAAGACCGGAGGCAACACCCACCCCCGCACAAACGAGAATACCCCACCAGGGAAGGCTCGTCTGGAAATGAGTTGGAAACAGCGGACCGTTGCCGAACAACAGCGGACGCCAGGTTATGGCGACACAGACCGAAACTACGACGGGAATGAAGCTACGGGGTTTCCATTCAAACAAAAGCAGCTCTACCGCAAGCATGACGGCGGCAACCGGTGAGCCGAAAATCGCCGTCATACCCGCTGCCGCGCCAGCAACCAGTAACGTTTTGCGCTCCGCTGCACTCAAGTGGAAAAACTGCGCAAACAGCGAACCGATCGCGCCACCGGTCATGATGATCGGCCCTTCGGCCCCGAACGGCCCTCCCGTGCCAATCGAAAGTGCCGACGACAGTGGCTTCAAGACGGCAACCTTCGCCGACATGCGGCTGCCGCCAATAAGGATCGCCTCTATCGCTTCGGGTATGCCGTGTCCTCGGATCTTCTCCGAGCCGAAGCGTGCCATCAGGCCGATGACAAGCCCGCCGATGACAGGGATCAAAACCATCCAGGGCGAGAAGACGACCTCGGCAATGCGAACCTCCTCGGTGCTCACCCGCCCGAACCAGATGATATTGGTCACTAGGGCTATCAGGTTGACGAGGAGCCAGGCCGCAAGGGCGCCCCCAGTACCGATAATCAGGGCCAGGCCGATCAGCAGAAGCACGCGCCGGTCCGTTGTGAAATCGCCAGCTTCGCGGCAAGCAATGCCACCCATAAAATCGTGTCCGTGCGGGTGGGAGAGTTTTGATGGCATCGAGAGACCTGTTGAGACGCAGAATGGAGGGCGACAGCGCTATTATATCGCACTACGATATAAATCAAGTCGAAGTTGGCAGGCTGTTCCTGGGCGTGTATGGACGAGGCCAGCGGAACACTTTGGTGCGAACGGTGAAAAAAAAGAGAGATGAAATCACTGACGCCGACTACGAGGCCCTTGCCAATCTGCGCTACATCTTGCGCCGGTTTTCGGAGTTTTCGACGTCAGCTGCTCACCAGGAAGGGCTTCCCAGTCAGCAGCATCAGGCCCTGTTGGCCATAAAAGGCGATCGTGGGGACACACCCATGACCGTCGGGCTCCTGGCGGAGCGCCTCCTTATCGCACCGCACACCGCATCCGAACTTGTCGAGCGACTGGTCTTAGCCGGCTATGTCACGCGTGCGCCCGATCCTGCCGACAAACGCCGGCAGACACTCGCGCTTACCACCCGGGCTGCGGACGTCTTGAAGCGACTGAGTACCGTTCACCTGATAGAGATCCGTGATATGGCGCCGCGCCTGATAGAGCTGCTCAGCGATCTCCAGGCCGAAGATCCTTTTCCCGAATCCTGACCATGGCGTGACTGGTGCCTCGCATGCAGAACGCTTGGGAAGAAATGATTCAAGGACAGGCGTCTCCGCCGGCCGGCAGGCAGCCATGTTTTCTTGATTTGCTCTCCGCACTTCCGCTCACCAATGTGCTTCGAATTTAATGAAACCTGCGGGCTGGGTCCACGGCTGGTTTGCCGTATAACTGCATGACCTGAAAAATAGAGGAGAGAGACTTGCCGTCGGCAATGGCGTTACACTGCCACTCGGCCCGCAATTTCGCGGTCGGGGATTGCCTTCGCTGCGGCTGCAAGCAGGTCGGTTTGCGAAATCAGCCCCAGAACACGACTATGATTGTCAACGATGATGACGGCGTGAATTGTGCCACTGGTCAAGGCGGGCAGCAGGCTCATCGCCCGATCATCGGGGCCGGCGATTACGGGAACAGCGAGATGGTCCGACAGCAGGACGTCAGGGTCTGAAAGCTCCCTGAGCCCAACGGTGCCGACGAGCCGGTTGTCGATGTCCTTGACTGGCAGGACGCGAACATTGTGCTTGAGCAAGAGCGAGCGCGCCAACGCGCTGTCGTCACTGTCCCGGACGCTGATGACGTCGCGCGACATGATATCCCTGCACAGAATATTCGACGTCGCGCGGATCGCAGCCTGCAATTCGACCTGCCTCAACAACCGTTCGAGATCGTCCCGGGTGATATCGAATGTTTCCTCCAGCGCTTCGAGTGCAGCGTCGACGTCTGCGCCCGTGAAACCACCGCGCCGATCCGAAGGCGGATCAACCGTCTGATGCGCGTTTGCAACGGGCACCGGAACATGTGGATAGTTGCGTCTCGCCACTTTGTGGAACAGCACGCCAAGCCCGACCAGCAGGCAGGAGTTCAGCGCGACGGGCACCAGCGGGAACAAAAGCCCCCAACTTGCAACGACCGGCCCACCAAGCACCGCGGTCAGGGCCGCTGCACCGCCTGGCGGATGGAGGCAGCGGGCAAACGACATCACAGCGATCGCGAGCGCGACGCCGATACCCGTCGCGATCAGCGGATCGGGCACCAGCATCGCCGACAGGACGCCGATAAAGGCCGAGATCGTATTGCCCCCGATAATCGACCAGGGTTGAGCAAGCGGGCTGGCCGGCACGGCGAACAGGAGAACGGCGGATGCACCCATGGGCGCCACGATCAGAGGAAGACTGGCACCGCCACCAAAGACGCTGCCGCTGATCATGCCGGTCAGCAGAATACCAACGAGCGCCCCGAGGCAGCCAACAAGGCGCTCGCGCAGTGTCGCCCCGGCGAGAATTGGCACAAAGAAACGGCGGGGCGGCTTTGAAGGAGGCACGATGTTGGGTGAAGCGTCCATGGAAGTTTCCGTTTTTGGCAGTGCATGTAAGAATCGGTCCAGCCGGCTGCCAGCCGAGAAGGTCAGTGTGCGTATGAGCCGAGATTGGCCAGCATCGCTTGATGCAGGATCTCGACCGCCGGAGAGCGTCTGTCCTTGCGGCTCACAAGCAACGTCTCAACATCGCGCAACGGGTATATCCTGACCGCCCCCCAGTCCATGAGATCAAATACGGATCTCGGCACCACGCCGATCGCGTCGCCGGACGCGACGCTCGCCAAAATCGCATGATATGAAGAGACTTCCGTGGTTGTAATCGATCCGGCTGACCTGGTCCATTTCTCCGCCATGCGCCGGTAGGTGCAGCCGGGCTCAAGCGCCGCAAGGGAAGCAACGCGCACGTCCGCAACCGTCGCGATCGGCGGGTGGGACGCCGGCAGCACGATGAGAACTTCTTCCCGGTATATCGGCTCAGCGTCAAGATCACCGGGCAGGTCTGACGGCGCATCGACAATGTCGATCGGCATCCGTGCGATCAACGCGCAGTCGATTTCCTCGGCGAGGACGGCCCGGGTCAATTCCTCTGACGATCCCATTGTCAACCGCACGGAGATATCCGGGTGAGCCAGGTTGAACGCCTGCAGCACCAGGGGCAGGCGCGCGGCAGCCGTGCTTTCCATAGTGCCTAGACGGAGCGTATTTGGCATGCGCGTCGGGTTCAACGCACTGCGTGCCTCCTTCCCAAGCGCAATCAGACGGCAGGCATATGAGCGAAACAGGCGGCCATCCCGCGTGAGGGTCATCTTCTTGCCTTCGCGACTGAAGAGTTCAACGCCCAGCTCTTCCTCAAGTGCGCGAATGCGGTTCGTCACGTTGGAAGGCGCGCGTTCGGCCGCGACGGCAGCGCGCGTCACGCTGGCATGCTCGGCGACAGCGAGAAAGATTTCAAGGCTCGTGAAGTCCATTTTAGCCTGCAAGAAGAATGAAACTGCCCTATTGTTCTTGAAATCGGAATGATAATCAAGGCGACCGCAGGAACTGAATTTCGAAACTTCGCGAGATCAGGAGAAAGGCAGACGATCATGAACCGGAACAATGAGGACGACATTCCGCCGACCTATTCGTCTCCCCCATGTCTCATGAGCGAGGTAGATGCTGCATATATGGGACTCGAGCAGGCAAACCCAGCTTCGACCTATGTTTGGCGCCACCAACAGCGTCAAGTGCTCATCAATGCAAGACAAACACGATCTGCCGCGGAACGCGCCACGTGGACGCAGGCTATCCAAGCAACGATTGATGCACTCTTGCCCGACGTTGAAGGCAAGGCGATCGCTCTTTACTGGCCGTTTCGGGGCGAACCGGATCTACGTCCCTGGATGAACGCGCTTGTTGCCCGTGGCGCCAACTGCCTGTTGCCGGTGGTTGCCGCAAAAGCGCAGCCATTAAGCTTTCGATCGTGGCGACAGGGTGAACCGCTGGAAAGGGGCGTGTGGGGCATACCGATACCGGCCGCCGGGCAGGATATCAAACCCTCGATCGTGATCGCACCTGTGGTGGGTTTCGACGAAGGCGGTTTCCGTCTGGGCTATGGCGGCGGTTATTATGACCGTACACTCGCCGGTCTCACACCAAAGCCCCTTGTGATCGGGGTGGGGTTCGAATTGCAGAAGATGGAGAGTATCCGTCCGCAATGGCACGACATTGCCATGAACGCGGTCGTGACCGAGGTGAGGACGCGGTTGCGAACATGAGGTCAGTGCTCGAAGTCGCGCCGGTTCTCCGGCCGGCGGTCAAACGGTTAAAACTAACGGGCCCGCCAGGTGAAGGTAGGAGCAGAGAGCCACAGTCGAGATGACGAGCGAGACCGTCTGCGAAACCAGTCGGGCGGCCACGAGCGAAAGCCCGATCCCAAACAACACCGCCGCGACGCCAAGCCAGAGGCCTTGATAGCTGAACACCAGGCCGAGCGCAGTCAGGCCGACGGATGTGTGGACCGTTGTCCGCACCGCGTTACCGCGCGCCTCCTCAACCTGTTCGTTCAATCCGGAAGTCGCTCCCTTGACACTGAACCCTATCGAAACGCTCAGCAACAGCGATAGCAACAATCCATTCCACATCGTCTGCCCAATCCTTGAGTTCGTGCTTCAGAAGGAGGAAAGCAAAAGCCGGGCCAGGCGGCAACATCCTGGCTGCGGCGCGCTCGAACCCTATGCCAGGAGACCGGATTGCCGGAAAATCCGGCACGTGAGCAGAGAGCTTGTCCATTCGATGTGCAGATTAAGTAATCGCATACAAGGCTTCGGCGTGATCGCCTCGATGAGTTCAAAGGCGGCAGAGCATGGGGTAGCCTGGCACGCTGGTCCAGAAACCTGGGGCGGTTCAAAACCGCCGAGGCTCTAGTCGCAGCTGGATGAAGATTCAGCGGCAGGTCCTTGACGAGCGAGCATTCTTGGATTGCCCCTCGTTTCACTAGTCCGCCCATGACATTCTCAATGCTGACATGAAGTATTTGGTTTCATGAGCCGGGAAAGAAATTCACCCCTCAGGGATCACAAGGCAGGTCATGTGCCGATAACTGCGGGAACTCCGGGGTAAGCGGTAGAACGTTGCTCTCGAACCATTGCCCATTTCTCCAACGATCCACCCGTCACAATTAGACTTCGAACCGAATGATGCCGACAAAAGCCCAAACAGACCACTGTGGGACTGGGCTCTGCAGCTAACGAAACACCATCCACAACTTTCGTTGTGAATGGCGGTCTGTTTTTCGATAAAGCCGTGCCCACCTGGCAGGGTCTGACAGCGTTAGTACTGGGCACGATAGACCAGCGGTACCCAGTCATAATTGCTCTCATCCCGACGAACGTGGCCGATCCCAGGAAACGCATGATGGGCACCGGCGACCAAATACCGCTGATCAGCGGCTTCGGCGAACGCGGCTGCCCGGGTCGATGCTGCTGCGCTCTGATCCACGTCGAATTCGACAGTCACTTCCGGATGATCATACTGGAGAACATCGCCATGGGCGATATCACCCCAGAACACGATCTTTTCGCTATTGCTCTCCACGACGATACCGCTGTGACCAGGTGTATGACCGGCCAGCAGGATTGTTCCAAAACCGGCAACAGGCGTACCATTGTCATCGAAGGTTTCAAATTTGCCGGCGTCGACATAGGGGCCGACACATTTCTCAGCCTGAGCGATCTGCGGGCCGAGCACCTTGTCTGTTTTAGCCTTGGGATCTGCGTTTAGCCAAAACTTGGCCTCTCGCTGGTTGACATGTAGGACGGCGTTTTCATACACGCGGCTGCCGTTGGCAACGAGCCCGCCTGAGTGGTCGGCGTGGATGTGGGTCAGAATGACGTCGTCGATGTCGGAAACGTTGTAACCCGCTGCACGGATATTGGTCGCAAGCTTGCCCAACGCCGGGCCCATCAGGTCGCCCGTGCCGGTATCGATGAGAACCAGGCGCCCGCCCATGTTGACAAGGTAGGCATTGACAGAAGTTTCGCTAGAGCTCGATTGAAACCGGTCAGTCAGGTAAGTGCCGATCTCCTTTTCATCCATGTTTCTGTAGATTTTGGACATCGGCAGCTTCACCGTGCCGTCGGAGAGGGCGGTAATCTCGTAGTCGCCGAGCTTTATCCGATAAAAGCCAGCGGCTTGCGTGCCGACGATGGGCGCCTTGGCAAAGACGCCAGCCGGAAACGCTGCCACGGTCCCGGCGGCGACCGCAAATCCAGCTGTGTTGATGAGAAGCGAACGGCGTGTGTGCATTAAAAAACTCCAGATGCTGTCAGGTTTCCAGAACTCAGGCCTTGAACTGACCTGGAGAGCAAATATGTTCCGGGGCATCAGCACGCAAATCGATGCAGGTCATGACAACTATCGATCATTTCAATCTTCGCTCCTTCGATCTCAATCTCCTCGTCGCTTTCGATGCGTTGATGGCTGAAGGAAATGTTACGAAAGCCGCGCGACGCTTGAAAATCCAACAGCCAGCGATGAGCCATTCGCTTTCGACGTTGCGCGTGCTGTTACAGGACGAGTTATTCATACGCGTCGGACAGGTTATGCAACCTACCGCGCGAGCCCGGAGCCTCGCCGTGCCCGTGCGCAAGGCGTTGCGGCAAGCCCAATTGGCGCTGACAGGCGGCGAGGAGTTCGATCCGGCTACAGAGGAACGAATTTTTCGCATTGCAATGTCTCCGGAAATCGAACTCTTGCTTATTCCGGATTTGACGGCGCGTTTGCGACGGCTCGCTCCCGGCATCAAGATACTCGCGCGCGTCTTCCCGTACGAGGCGATGGAGCCTTCCCTTGAGGACGGGTCGATAGATCTTGCCGTTGGCTGCACCTATACCCTGACAAGCCGCCGATCGTTTGAGAAGCTTTACGAGACGGGAGTGGCTTGTTGCTTCAATCCAGACCTTATCGCACTGTCTAATCCCGTCGGACTTGACGAATATCTGTCCGCTGAACATTCGACTATATCCCAGAATGAAACCTTGCATGGGTGCATCAAAGATGCGCTGGAGATTGCGGGGGTGGATCTCAACGTTGTTGCAGCGGCACCAGGCTACATGTCCGTTCTGTCCGCGGCGCAGCTCAGCCCCGTCATAGCCACAGTGCCTGCGCGGATTGCCGAACGATACGGGCCGCTATTGGGATTGGAGGTCAGCCCGTTGCCAGTATCATTGACCTTCCCGCCCGTGAACATGGTTTGGGCAAAACACTCCGACAGCGACGCCGCAAATTACTGGGTTCGACAGCAGATCCGCGACAGTCTCGCGAGCAACGGCGTTGCCGATAGGTTTGAACGGCCTGTTGCCCCGATCTCCAACCCTTGAGCCGGCGGGAGCGCTGGGCGCGAGGCAGTTGACGGTGACCTTGGTGGGCGAGCCGGCCCGAACAGGCCCGCCTCGGACGCACTCGCAGACATTGGTGACTTCTGGCTGTTCGTCGTCTCTTGCGCTCAGTTGAGCTCTTGGGCGAGCCCGATGAGAAGTCCTTCAGGCCCACGGACGTAGCAGAGGCGGTAAGCGTCTCTATACTGGACTACTTCGCCTACGAGCTGCGCGCCGCGGGTGCGGAGCCTTTCAAGCGTCTCGTCAATGTCGTCCACGGTGAACATGACGCGCAGGTAGCCTAGGGCGTTAACCGGAGCGTTCCGGTGATCTGCAATCACAGGCGGGGAGAGGAAGCGGGAGAGCTCTAGCCGACTATGGCCGTCTGGCGTGCGCATCATGGCAATCTCGACATGCTGATCGCCCAGCCCAGTGACACGTCCAGCCCATTCCCCTTCGATCGTGGTCCGCCCTTCGAGCTCGAGGCCGAGTTCGCGAAAGAAATCAATCGACCCTGCCAGATCTTCGACGACGATTCCTACGTTGTCCATCCGCCTGAGCGCCATGTGTCCAATCTCCAATGTGTTGCTCCAGACTACAAGGTGTCGCTCGGTCCAACAACGGACGCTTGAATTGCCTCGTTTCCGGCGGCCATCGGACCTGTTTTCGCTGCTGCCCAGATCAGAAGCTCGGATCACGGGCCGTCCGCCGAATTGTCTTTTAGAAGCGAGCTCGAATCCACCGCGCGCAGATGTCCGACGTCGAGCGCATCCTGTTTTCGCAGCAGTCCTCATAAGCCACGAGCGGGCGATTCGCGGGCTCGTCATGAACACTGGCTTCAAAGTCTGTCGCCGGAGAGGCGCGCAGCATGACCTACGACGCGCAATTTCTTCCGCCCGGACTACGAGAGTCGACCTGCTGGACGAGGCCAGTCAGATCTAGCCTTGGACGCCTTGGATGCGGGTAGGCCGCGGTCTGACAAGCGTTCAAATACGCCCGCTGCGCGCAGAGGCGGCATTAGCGATATAGGCGCTGTATTATTTGCGCTTGCTCACCAACAAACTGAATAAGCGCTCGAAGCCGTGGAAGTCGTCGAAGATCCTGATGATACCCGAACCAAGTATCCCTTCCAGGGGGAGCCTCCGACACGTCGACACGCTTCAACCCCTCCATCGAGTCCCCCAGCGGCCTCGGAAGAACGGCCATACCTGCACCATCTGCGCATAACCGTGCCTGAACATCGCGATTATTGCTTCGCATGGAAACGTCCGCATTCGGGAATCGACTCTTAATCCAACCGACGTCGGGCATGCTTCCAAATGCCTCGTCCATAATGATCACACTAAATCCTGCTCCGGAGCCGGGCGAAGGGTCGTCCGATCCTTTGGCGACATACAGGCCATAGGGAATATGCAGTAGCTTGCGTGAAATGACTTCCGGCTCGGTGAAGGACCGTATCCGGAAAACCAGATCGGCTTCGCGACGCGCCAGGTTCAAAAGCCTGGCGTCAGTGAGAATCTCGATGATTACATTGGGATGCACACGTCTGAAGTCGGCAAGGATGGGGGCGAGAACATGGACGCCGAACCAGTCAGAGCAGGATATCCGCAAGGTGCCGGACAACGTGTTCTCGGTACCCGCAAGTTGGCGCTGGAGTGCGATCGCCTCCTCCTCCATCCGTTCGGCGTGCCCCATTACGACGGTGCCCTCATCTGTCAGGACAAACCCGTCCGGTGTGCGCTGGAACAGCGAGTGGCCGACCGCGGCCTCAAGGGTTTTTAGCCGTCTTCCCATAGTCGGCTGCGTCAGGCCCAACTTTCTCGCGGCCGCACCCAGCGTTCCTTCCCTCGCGATCGCAAGGAAAAGACGAATGTCGCTCCATTCCATCATCACTTACGACCCATTCAAAAATGCATGATCAACATACAATCTATATGATGTCCATTCGGAAGCTTCCAGAGCAAAGTGCTGACATCAAGTGAAAGGGATCAATCCTATGGGCACGATGAAAGCATTAGTTCTTGAAAATCACGGTACCGAATTCCGCGTCGCGCAGATTGCACCACCGGTTTCGGACGAAGGTCAGGTGCTCGTCCGCGTAAAGGCGAGTGGCGTAAATCCATTGGACACGAAAATCCGCGCTGGTGCAGCCGCTCACGCCCGTCATCCGCTTCCCGCAATCCTGGGTATCGACCTTGCTGGGATTGTTGAAGAAGTCGGTGTAGGCGTGACTGGGTTTCGCCGCGGAGATGAAGTCTACGGCATGACAGGCGGTGTAGCCGGCGTTCAAGGTTCGCTGGCAGAATTTGCGGCCGTCGATGCGCGGCTGCTGGCCATTAAGCCATCTCACCTTTCCATGCGTGAAGCGGCTGCGCTACCGCTCATCTTCATCACGGCGTGGGAAGGCCTCGTGGACCGTGTGGGCGTCCGGGCTGGCCAGAAGGTGCTCGTCCTCGGTGGCGGTGGCGGGGTCGGACACGTAGCAGTTCAGATTGCCAAATCGTTTGGCGCGGATGTCTATGCAGTCGATGTAGCGCGCAAGGCTGACTACATCAAGAGCCTCGATGCGACGCCGATCGACTATGCCACAGAAACAGTGGAAGAATACTCAGTCAAGTATACGCAAGGACAAGGATTCGATGTCGTCTACGACACCCTTGGCGGCGCTGGCCTGGACACTGCGTTCAAGGCAGTCGCCCGCTTTGGGCATGTGGTTAGCTGCCTCGGCTGGGGCTCGCACGCCCTCGCCCCGCTTTCATTCAAGGCGGCGACATACTCCGGCGTGTTCACACTGCTTCCGCTACTCACTGGCGAAGGTCGTGAGCATCACGGGGACATCATGCGGGAAGCAACGCGCCTTGCAGAAAGTGGTCAGTTGATGCCGCGTCTCGACGATCGGTCCTTCACACTTGAGAATGTGATGGCGGCCCACGAGCTGATTGAAGCCGGCAAGGTTGACGGAAAGCTCGTCATAGACATCGCTTAAAGGCCAGGGTCCCGCGTCATCATGGCCGGGACCCGTTTGCCTTGCAATCCCATCGAGTTCTGCATACACCCAGACGCGAGGATGTCCTTCTCTTTGTCTCGCTCGCAAAAGATCATGCGGGACGGCTTGGTGGAACAGATCTGGTGTGTCTGGTTTAGCAGCAAAGGACCTTTCGTTCGAACGGACCGTGATCCCGACGGCGAACAAGACTGCCTCCGCGCCGACGCGAGGTCTTCCATTCAACTTCGCCAGTCCCGATCGATGTGGCCTTCTTCGGCTTTATGAAAGTATTGGGAGCATACCAGCCAGCCTTTCAAAGGCCTCAACAGCACGACACATGCTGCCGTGGTTAAAGGTAGAGTTGAAAGATGTACCCAGAGCGAGGGCTCGAATGTCAGTTGGAGCCACAGAGCGAAAGCAAGCGCGGGAACGGCCACGATACTCATGGCGAAAAATGCGGGCCGTCCGCAGGGTCAGCGAACGCATAGTCCAGACCACTGACCTCACAAGACGGCGCCAATGACAGGAGCCCGTTAAACAGGTGTCCCCGTTGACAACGCGGACAACGCCCCTTGAATCCGGTGAGCTCAGGATTGGTAGTCTCGTTGTAGTCGATGGTCATGTATCCGTTCCCTCACCATCGAAATCGAGATGGATGTGCTGTTGACGGCTAGCTGGCCTCGGCCTTGGGTGGCAACGCCGCTGCAAACTCGTCACGAGACGTCGGGTTCCCGTCAATCATCTCGTAGACGGCCTTAGAGCGGCCAAGGGTTTCCATTAGCGAGGATGGCCCGGCGAAGGGTTGCCCGCCAATGTGCCAGCCATCGGTGTGAAGCTCCTCTATCAGAACCCAGGTAACGGAACGGAACGCCTCGGAGCCTTCGAACTTGACCATCACATCGGTGATCGCCTTCGCCAGCGCGTGTTTTTGGGTGCTTGTAAACACACCATCCACGAGTTTGATGTTCACAAAGGGCATCGTATTCTCCTCAAGGTTCTTTGGTTGGGGGAAAGGCGACAGGGCCGACCCCCATTAATCGAGGTCAACAACAAGTTTGCCATTGGCCTTTCGGGTCTCGATTAGCTCGTGGGCGCTGGCAGCGGTCTCGAGCGTAAATGTCCTCGGGTCGAGGCGTGGCGACACCTTCCCTGCCTCCACCAGTTTCGTAGCCTCCCGCATGATATCGCCATGGTGCTCACGCCCATCACCGGTCAGCAGTGGGATCAGAGTGAAGACACCAGAGTAGGTAGCAGACTTGAATGAGAGGGGAGCCAGGGCATGAGTTCCCCAACCAAGGCAACTCACCACATGTCCGAATCGGGCGACGGCCTTGAATGCGACGTCCAATCCCGCGCCGCCGACGGTGTCGTAAACGACATCGAATCCTTTGCCGCCTGAGTGCTTTGCAACGTAGGTCTCAACGTCATCGGAGGAATAGTCGATCGGCGTTGCTCCCAGGCTGCGGAGGTAGTCTCCCTTGCTCCCCGAATCGACGGCACACACGTTAGCTCCCAACGCCACTGCGATCTGGACAGCGATATGCCCGACGCCCCCGCCAGCACCAATTACGAGAACTGATTGTCCAGCCTGAACGTTCACTCGGTCGACGAGCCCCTCCCATGCAGTGATGAAGATCAGTGGCAGTGCCGCCGCTTCGCGCATTGAGATGTTCGATGGCTTGATTGCCAGAAGGCGCTCGTCAACCGCCGCGTACTGCGCAAGTGATCCTTGATTACCACCCACACCTCCGGCCATCCCGTAGACCTCGTCACCGGGAGAAAGCCTCGTCACACCCTCACCAACCTCCTTCACGACCCCGGCAAGATCGATTCCAAGTATCGCAGGCAATTCATGTCGGGCATGCGCCGCGGCTCCGGCACGGATTTTAGTATCCAGGGGATTCACACCGCTAGCCCAGATGCGAACCAACACCTCGCCAGACTTGGGTACCGGATGCTCCAATTCAGAAATCCGGAAAGGACCATTCGCGGCTTCGACCACCGCTGCTCGCATCGTCGGCATCTCGCGTCTCCTTGTAGCGTTCGTCGGGGGAGACTGTGCGCCAACTTCCTGGTGGCCGAAATCATATATACCTTTAGATGCGCGCTTTCGGCGAAGTGGCAACCGAGCCCGGCGGTTGCAATTTCAGGTTAGAGCTCTCGCCCTAATGGAAGATATGATTTCGGATTTTCAGCAGAGGTGTACCTTATAGGAAGAGCTGATCAGACATGATCGAGCGGGTCGGTGTCACTTGGTATCGGGAGCGAAAGTTTGAACAAGCTGCTCGACAAAGCGATCGTTGCTCATGGGGGGCTGACAAACTGGGGCGCACATAATGTTGCGAAGGCAACGGCTTTACTGGGTGGCGATTTATGTGTGAATTTTGGCGACCTGGCGCCTCGACAGATAACTGTCTTCCCGCATCTGCAACGAGCGGTCATTGAACCCCTTGGATGCGTCAAATGCCGAAGCGACCTCGAACGCAACCGCTTGTCCATCCTGGGTGACGACGGCTCCCTTGTTACCGGAGTCGAGGACGTGCGTTCCGCGCAATTGCAATACGACTTCAAACTGCCAGTCGATGCATTGGTCGGAGTTTTGCTGGCATGCTCCACTGTTAGATCGTTTTTGACCGCTCCATTCCATTTAATGCTGGAAGGTGTCGAGGTATGTGAGCTTGTTCCCTGGAACGAAGGTGGAAACCAATGGCGGGTTCTCAGGGCCCAGTTGCCGCCGGACCTTGCAACCGCTGCCCGCGTACACGACTACTTCTTTGACGGCAACTTCCTCTTACGCAGGCATGACTACCATGTCGATGGCGACGCGGGCATAACCATCACGGAATTGCTTTCTCACTACGAAGAGTGTCATGGGGTCAACATACCAACGAAGCTACGTGGGTACCCTCGCCTAGCAGACCTCACGCCCGATTTGTCTCGCTTGATGATATCCATCGATGTAAGCGGTCTGGAATTTTCGGTCGCCTAGAGTTCGCACCCAACCACGCAGTTGCAGGGGGCGGATATGGTGGACACTGGTGATTTCCGCCTCGGTCAAAAGGAAGAATGCGATGAAGGACCTCACGCGCTGTGTCGTGACACCCAACGTAAATGCCGAAGGCTTCGCAACGTTCGGGGTTGGAGTGCATCGTGCTTCAACGATCGTCTTCGACACCGCCGAGGATTACGCAAACCGCGGACAACGCGGACCTGACGGCTACAGTTACGGTCTTTACGGGACACCGACCACCAGAACGCTCGAGGCAAAACTGACAGCTCTCGAGAACGGTGCCAGAACATTCCTCGTGCCCTCGGGCCAGGCGGCCAACGCGATTGCGATGCTTCCATTTCTCAAGGCGGGTGACGGCATCCTCATAGCCGATTCTGTGTACCCTCCGGTGCGCGATTTCGCCAATACGGAACTCGCGCGCTTCGGTATCGAGGTTGCCTACTACGATCCCGTCGATCCATCCGATCTCGTCGCTAAAATCAACGCTAGAACCAAGATAGTCTGGTGCGAATCTCCTGGGTCGACGACAATGGAAGTCCAAGATCTTCCCATTATTGCGGACATAGCCCATCGGCACGGGGCACTGGTTGGCTGCGACAATACCTGGGCGACACCTCTGAACTACAAACCCCTGACGCTCGGAGCAGACATCGTTACAGAGGGGCTGACCAAGTACATTTCGGGGCATTCAGACGTACTGCTGGGATCGTTGACGATCCGCGATGAACAACTAACCGCTCCGATACGGTCAACGCTCGGACGAATAGGGATCTGCGTGTCACCGGATGACGCTTCTTTGGTCTTAAGAGGACTAGAAACGCTCGGCGTTCGCATGAGACATGCAAGTCAAGGTGCCCTGCAGTTGATCGAAAGGATACAGGCGGCGGAAATCGTGGAACGTGTTATCCATCCAGCATTGCCCACCGATCCTGGCCATTCGATCTGGAAGAGGGACTTCCTTGGGGCGTCAGGTGTCTTTGGCGTCGTTTTCAAAAGAGGCCTGTCCGATCGCGTCTCGCCTTCTCTCATGTGCTCAAGACATTTGCGATAGGGGCATCCTGGGGCGGAACGCGCAGTCTCATTGCGCCCATGCCTGTCAAGGCCTACCGCACGGTGCGGAGGTGGGACGCAGATGATCTCGTCTTGCGCATAAGTGTTGGCCTTGAAGATCATCAGGACCTTTTCGATGATGTCGAAGCGCTTCTCGCCGAGATTTCCAGATGATGACAGCACGGACACTTGGGCCTCCTGGCTCAGGCGATCTGGCTCTGGTCTGCCGGCTTAGCCGAGTCCTGCAATTCACATCGAGGCAGGTCTTCGTCGCCCACGATGGCCTCAGTCAGCTTTCGGGAGTGCCTGAGCATGAACCGAATCTTTCTTTTCTCAGCGGAACCTCCGTTCACCCAATTGCGGGTTTCCCTGACAGGGCCAAACTGGGCTGAGCCTCAATGTAACCGTTGAGGTTGTCATGAAGCCTTTGATTTGACGGCATCCATCACTCGCGTGGAATAAACGAGTCCTGCTCCAGCGTTGACGCCAATAGCCGTCCCGAGCGCCTCGGCGATCTCTTCGCGCGTCGCACCCGCTTTAAGCGCGGCGTCGGTGTGAACAACGATGCAGCCATCGCAGCGCAGCGAGACCGCAGCCGCTAGAGCGATCAGTTCGTTGACCTTGCTACCCAGCAGATTGGTTTTACGGGCCGCTTCGCCGATTGCCTGGTAGCCTCTGATCACGTCCGGACTCAGTGCGGCGATTTCGCCTACCCCCGCAAGCACCTGCTGATGATAGGCATTCCAATCGATCATAGACATCACATACCCTCGTGATTTCGCAACTCAGACGCCATGATAGACAAGGCGCGTGAAGAACTCGGGACTGATGACGAACTGCCCCCACTTTGCGTCGAAGTCAGCAGTCGGTTTCGCGGCAATGATCTCGTCGATGGGCTTTCCCTCGGACTTCAGCTTTGCCACATTTCCGCGGATGTCGACAAGCATCGTACGGTAGTCACTTAATTCGGACTTTTTGCTGAGAGGCTGACCGTGCCCCGGAATGACAACTGTCTCTTCGGTGATGTTAGAGAGAATGTCTTCAACCGCCTTAATCTTGCCGTCGATCCCTCCACCAGTCGAATAGTCGATGAATGGGTAAATGCCGTTCCAGTACAAGTCTCCGGTGTGGACGACATTTGCGTCGCTGAAGGTGACCGAGATGTCGCCGTCGGTATGCGCGTTCGGATGGTGCTTCAGCATCAACCTTTCCTTGTTGAGCTCGAGCAACATTTCGTCGCCAACCGTCTCCGACGGCACCGCGGCGAGCGGCGGGCGTGGAAACTCGAAGTCCCAGTCGTCCACCCTTTGAACGGTCATCAGATGTTTCCTGGTGTTCTCGTGCGCACGGATCGCGGCCCCTTCGGCGTTGAGCCACTCATTTCCATCCGTGTGATCGAAATGCCAGTGTGTGTTGATCAGGTGCTTGATCGGCTGTTTTCCGAGGCCGGATAAGGCATCGAGTATGCGGGGACGGGACGCGGTTATGCCTCCATCGATCAGGACCTTTCCGTCCCCCCCGGTCAGCACTGCTATGTTCCCGCCTGAACCTTCAAGGATCGAAACGCCCGCCTTAGTTTTGTGAACCTTGATCGGCGCTTTTGCCGCTTCATCGCGGATCATGTCCACGATACCTTGGGCTTTCGCGAAAACCTGCCGGGGACTTAGCCAGCCTCCGGAAGCCGCGAACGTGGAGGCTGCCATGCAGCATAGACAAAACCCGCGGCGAGAAAATTTGAAGTCTTGGGTCATCACAGATCCTTTCGGAAATGGGCGGGGCAGCTCCAGAGAGCTTGGGGTATCACCTGAAGCCGCCTTTCCCGCCGGGCGATCAGGCCTGGAAAAACGCCAGCAGATCGGGATTGATAATATCGGGATGTGTGCTGCACATGCCGTGCGGCAGCCCCTCGTAGACCTTCAGCGTACCATGCTTCAGTAGCTTGACCGACAGGAGGGCGGCGTCGGCGATCGGAACGATCTGGTCATCGTCGCCATGCATTACCAGAACCGGAACATCGATCTTCTTCAGGTCTTCAGTGAAGTTTGTCTCCGAGAAGACCTTGACGCATTCATAGTGCGCGATCGCTCCGCCGATCATTCCCTGCCGCCACCAATTCTGGATCAGGCCCGGGGAAACCTTGGCGTCCTTCCTGTTGAAGCCGTAGAAAGGACCCGTGGGAACGTCGAGGTAGAACTGCGCGCGGTTAGCTGCGAGTTGGGCGCGGAGATCGTCAAACACGCCGATGGGCAAGCCACCCGGATTGTCGTCGGACTTCAACATCACCGGCGGAATAGCAGAGATGATCACCGCCTTGGCCACCCTGTCATTTCCGTGTTGGGCAACGTAGCGAGTGACCTCGCCGCCTCCTGTTGAATGACCCACATGGATTGCATCACGCAGGTCGAGCGCCTTTGCAAGCTCCGCAACGTCGGCCGCGTAGGTATCCATGTCATTGCCCGTCGCGGTCTGCGTCGAACGGCCATGTCCGCGCCTGTCGTGCGCGATTACCCGATAGCCCTTGCTGAGGAAGAAGAGCATCTGGTTGTCCCAGTCATCGGCGCTAAGCGGCCAACCGTGATGGAAGACTATAGGCTGGCCCTTTCCCCAGTCCTTGTAGAAAATCTGCGTTCCGTCCTTAGTCGTGATCGTGCCCATTGTCTTTTCCTCGGCTGATCGTTGCTGTGTCGTCTGTCCACTCGCGGTCAATACCGGAGCAATTGCTGGAAACCCCAGAAGGGAGGCTCCGACTGCTCCTGCGGCGCTGCCCAAGACGGCACGCCGTGAGATCGGGGGAAGCTCTGTTTTTCGCTCTACCATGAACCTTCATCCTTCAGTGGGCTGTCGCTCGGACGGCGGCTGGGACAGCGAGCTTGACGGAATTTCATTCGCGTGCGTGGGTCGCTTGCGGTGCTTTCGATGTTAGACAGGAGGCTCACATCGGCCAATCATATGTTTCCGTTAGTCCTGGAAGCGCAGCTAGCCTGATCATACTGATCAAAGTATAGTTTCGCCGAACCTTGAGGGGTGCCAACCAGGGAGACTGTCGTGAGGGGGCCTGAAATACGGCAATACGCACCTGCACTTGCGACGGGATGCGCCGGAACTGCTCTGGGGATATTCGAACAGGAGCCATACGGTGTGCTGTTCCTAGCCCTTGCGGCACTCATGCTTGTCAAACGTAGGCAGGTCGCTGTGGCAATTGCGTTGCTCTTGATTGGCGTCGGCGCTCTGATCGTTTTCCTATCGTCCGATGGGTTCGCCTCCATAGCCCGACCGACGGCGTTTCTGTTGTGTGCTCTGGGCGCCTTCTGGCTTGCGAGCATTTGGCGAGCGCGTGCTGATGTCGACCAACACCTGCAAGACGCGAAGTTGATCGTGGAAAGCATGCCGGGGTTAGGCTGGGCCACTGACGCTAAGGGAAACTTCGTCTACGTGAACCCAAGCGTCGTCGAGTACGTCGGCAAGCGTACCGACGAATTCAACGCGACAGGGCGAACCGGGCTGGAGGCCGTTCACCCCGACGAGGCCGAACGCGTAACCGAGGCTTGGCTTACGAGCATGAGGACCGGAACCTCCTTCGAGTCAGTTCATCGCATAAGACGGGCAGACGGCGACTATCGCTGGTTCCACGCCTACGGCCGCCCCCATCTCGATACAGAGGGCAACATTCTCGGGTGGTTCGGAACAACAATCGACATCGATGAGAAGAAGCGCGCTGAGCAGCGGCTGGAGGATAGCGAAAGGCAGCTTCAAACACTGATCGATACGATGCCGGTGATGATATGGTGCGCCTCCCCGTCGGGCGTGCCGATCTACCAGAATCCCAAGACCCTGGAGTACCTTGGGGCGACATTCGAGGAGATCAGATCGAACAATTTCGGTGTCGTTCATCCGGATGATGCTGAAGGTTTTCAGTCGGCGTGGGCGGCCTGCGTCGAACGAAAGGCATCACTCTCCCTGGTCTGCCGATTGCGATATAAGGACGGCACCTACCGTTGGAACAGGATCGACGCCGCCCCGCTCCTCAGCGAGGAGGGTGAAATCATCGAGTGGTATGGGACCAACATCGATATAGAGGAGCTTCATCGGACGCAGGAGGAACTCCGGGCGAACGCAGACCGGCTGAGATTGATGCTCGACACGCTTCCCGCCTTTGTGTGGTGCGCGAGCCCGGAAGGTCAACCAACCTATTTCAACGAGCCTTTGATGGAGTATTCCGGGGTGACGCTCGAGGAGCTTCGTGGGGTAAATGGTTCAGGCTTCGCGCCGATGATCAGCAGTCTCGTTCACCCGGCGGACGCGCCTTTGTTGCGACATCGCTTTGAGCAATCCTTCAAGTCCGGAGAACCCATTGCTCTGAAATACCGCCATCGTTTGGCCGACGGCCAATATCACCTTGTCGACTGCAGGGCACGTGTCCTGCGCGACTGCCAAAGCAGGCTCTTTCAGTGGTACGGTGTCATTGTCGACGTAGAGGAAGAAACCCAGGCGCAGGCGCAGCTTCAGAAGGCCCAACATCAGCTTGAACTCGCGACACGTGCCGCCAGTCTATCTGAGTTATCCGCTTCGATTGCCCACGAGTTGAACCAACCTTTGGTGGCCGTCGTCACAAACAGCAGTGCCACCGAAAGCTGGCTCAGTGCGATGCCGCCAAACATCGACAGGGCGAAATCCAGTGCAAGAAAGGCGGCAGATGCCGCGAACGACGCAGGCGAAGTGATCAGCAGGATAAAGGCTCTCTTCAGGCAATCGGGCGGGGTGAAAAGCCCGGGAAACATCAACGAGGTCATCGAGGAAGCCTGCACGCTGCTGCGCGAAAGGATTTCGGGTTCGAAATGCGATCTGCGAACTCGCCTGGAGCCGGACCTGCCGACGGCGAACTTCGACAGGGGCCTCATCCTCCAGGTGCTTGTCAATCTCATTCAGAACGCGATGGATGCGATGGCGACATTGAACGGGGCAATACGATTACTGGAAATCCGCTCGCGGTTCGATGACGGGACAATCCTCGTGGATGTGCGGGACAGCGGGGTCGGGCTACACGACAACGAGAAGATATTCGAACCATTCTACACCACGAAGCATAACGGCATGGGGATCGGGTTGTCGATCTGCCGAAGCATCGTCGGCGCACACGCCGGAAAGCTATGGGCTTCGCCCGCGGAGCCCACCGGCACGGTATTCAGCTTTGCACTCCCCTTGTCCGGAGAATAACCGATGTACAGTGAGGATCATGCAGTCTTCGTGATAGACGACGACAAGCGCGTCCGGGACGGACTTTCCGAGCTCCTGGAATCGTGGCAGGTCAACGTTGCGACGTTTGCAACGGCGCAGGAATATCTGGATGCCCCAAAGCCCCAGAACCCTTCATGTCTCGTACTCGACATACGGCTGCCAGATATCGACGGTTTCGAGCTCCAAGCGCGGTTGGCGGATGAACCGCATCCTCCGATCATTTTCATAACGGGCCACGGGGACATACCGATGACGGTCCGCGCGATGAAGTTGGGCGCAGTCGATTTCCTTGCGAAACCGTTCAGGGAGCACGACCTGCGCGCTGCGATCGAATTGGCACTCGCGCGCGACCGCGAGGCGCGACACGATCGAGCCGCACTCAGTGAACTACAATCTCGGCTGGAATGCCTTTCCGCCAGGGAACGCGATGTCCTCCCACTCGTTGTAAGTGGGTTAATGAACAAACAAGGTGCCGCCGAGCTTGGAATAAGCGAGATCACCTTCCAAATCCATCGAGGCAACATGATGCGCAAGATGCATGCCGACTCCTTGGCCGACTTGGTGCGGATCGCCTCCAAACTCAGCATACCGATTACGCACTCCCGACATGGAAACTGACGAATGATAGCGCAGGCGATCCATACCTTTGCAATTGTGGATGACGATAAGCGGGTTCTTGAGGGGCTGCGTGAGCTTCTTGAGTCCGTAGGTTATCTGGCCCGTACCTACAGGTCGCCGACGGCTTTTCTCTCGAGTGGAGACCTCTCCGCGTGTGACTGCGTAATCACGGATATCAGCATGGGCTCGATGGACGGGTTCGAGTTGGAGCAGGCGGTCAGAGGCCGGGAACCTGAAATGCCGATGATACTGATGACGGGTCGCAGCGATATCGATGATCGTGGTTTCGCAGGAGCCGATGACCGCAGGGTCTTTATGCGAAAACCACTGAACAGCAAAGTGCTTCTCCAGGCGATTACGCGGCTTCTTGCATTTCGGCAATGATCGGGGCCGCCCGGCCCACCTTAGCCTCGGCAAGGCTTTTCCTGTAGTGGCTGGGCGCGGTCCCCATCACCTTTCTGAAGGCCTTGGTGAAGGCCGCCTCGGACTGGTAACCCACGCTCCGCGAGATGACAGAAAGCTTGTTTGCATTCCCCTCAATCAGTCTGGCAGCCTGGAAAATTCGCCATTCTGTCAGATACGACAGCGGAGCTTGTCCGACTAGATCCTTGAAGCGGGCGGCGAAAGCTGAGCGCGACATTCCAGCCCTACTTGCGAGTTGACCCACCGTCCACGGCACTTGTGGCTCCGCATGCATGGCTTCGACCGCCAAGACCAGATTCTTATCGGAGACGGCCGCCAGCCATCCAGTCTTTGGCGTCGACCATTGTTGCGCAAACGCGCGGATCGCATGAACGAAAAGCAGTTCGAACAGGCGTCGCACGACGGCATCCGAACCCAGCCCAGGAGCATCGGCTTCTGCCGCGAGCAACTCAAGCACCGACTGGAACTGTTGGCTCCGGCTCTGCTCCGATTTCAGGTGAAGCAATCTTGGTAGCACATTCAGCAAGGGCTGGGCGTCAAGCTTTTCGATCTCGAAAAAGCCGCTGATGAAAGTCGTCGTGGCGCCACCTCCTCCGAACTGAATGCGGTTGCCCACCCGAAGGGTCTCGACATCAAGACAGTCCGCCGTGCGCGAGTCTGCATGATCGTAGACCTGGTAAGGTTCGTTCCCGAACATGATGAAGACGTCGCCTGCGCGCAACGATACCGCATCGGGGTTTTCCCGTGTGGTCAGGACTCCTGATCCGCGGACCACGAGAACGAATTTGATCGCCGGATCACCGTGCGAGGCAACGCCCCAGGGCGCAGTCGCCTCCAGCGTCGTGAACTTCGCTTTCCTAATTCGCATCGAAGAGAAGATGTCGGTCAAAGGGTCCAACTAAATGTTCCTATTATGGACGATCGAGCCAAAACTTGGGACGATCGAGACTGAAGGCTCTTGCTGTTCGTCGCTATATGGTGACCCGAAAAGGAGATTCCAATTGCAAAACCATCTCGCTCTGGTCGAAACCATACGCACATTGAAAGCACGTTATTGCCGATACGTGGATACGCAGAACTGGCCGGAATTCGCTGCGTTATTCGCACCTCAACCGTCGATACGCTTTATCGGCGAGGACGGTGTCACAGTCGCCGCGTTTGACTCCATTGATGAGTTCCTGGCCGTCACCAAGAACTACCTCGCTGGGGCCCGGACAATCCATCAGGTCCACAATGACGAGATCGACGTCGTTTCGGAAACGGAAGTCCGCGCCATCTGGTCCATGGAAGACTACCTGATTTTTCCCGATGTCAATGATGGCCGTCCCGCCTCGATGCACGGGTACGGCCACTATCACGAAACATGGCGGCTCGAAGGCGGACAGTGGCGCTTGGCGCACCTGGAGCTTCGCCGCACGATCCTAAAAATCAAGCCGAAGGAGAATGCGGCATGACCACCAATCCCATCAACGTCGGCATCATCGGCGTCCATCCGGACAAGGGCTGGGCCAACACAGCCCATATCCCCGCCCTGAAAGCGTTGCCTGAGTTTCGCATCGCGGCTGTAAGCCACAACAGGCCGGAAATAGCTCGCGCGTCTGCCGAGAAGTTTGGCGCGGATAACAGCTATGGAACGACGGATGAACTGGTGAATGACCCGAACGTCGACCTGGTTGTCGTGACCGTCAAGGTTCCACATCACCTTGAACTCGTCACCCTGGCCCTGGAAGCAGGGAAAGCGGTTTTCTCGGAGTGGCCGCTGGGCATGAACCTGCCCGACGCCGAAAAAATGCTAGCACTGGCGAAGAGCAGGAATGCATTTACGGCGATCGGGCTTCAAACGCGTTCGGTTCCGGCCATCAACTTCATCAAGGATCTGATCAAGGACGGCTATGTCGGCGAGGTCCTGTCTGTTTCCATGATCGGTTCTGGCATCATCTGGGGTGAGGAGATCAACGAGAGCTACCTGTACACCCTGGATATGGCAAATGGAGCCTCGATGTTCCACGTGCCGTTCGCGCACACGCTCGACGCGACCCTCTACGCGCTCGGGTCGAGACTGAAGTCCATCAGCGGCGCGCTGTCGAACAGCCGAGCGATGACGCGAATAGCGGAGACGGGGAAAGAAGTTCCGTTGACAGCGCCAGATCAAATCATTGCCGCTGGCTTGCTCACGAACGGCGCAGCCCTCAGCGCACATTTCCGCGGTGGCCTCTCGCGCGGCACGAACTTCCATATCGAGATCAACGGTACCAAAGGCGACCTCATTCTGACCAGCCCCGTCGGCTATGTCGGGCTGGGCGGCTTCACTGTTAAAGGCGCACAGGGGGACGGGCAGATGCAGGAATTGCCTGTGCCGCCTCTCTACGAGACCCTCGGCTTCGAGGATGGGTTCAGCCAAAGCGTCGGGGTCGCCTATTCCCGCATCGCGTCTGATATGAGAAATCACACCAAACTGTCTCCCACCTTCGAAGACGCTGTGAACCTGCATCGCGTTCTGGATGCCATCGCCTCTGGCAACGGGGAACGGCGCGATGTCTGAGAAAATGCAGGCCCTCGTTGTCACTAGACCCGGCGGACCCGAAGTGCTCGAGGTGCGCGAAGTCGACTGCCCTCGGCTAAGGGACGAGCTTGATGTTTTGGTCCAAGTGAAGGCAGCCGGGATCAATCCCGCTGACTGGCAGAACAGGAAGAACGGAGCTGTTTACGACAGCGATGGGAGGTCCCAGAAAGAACCTACGATCCTCGGAATTGACGGCGTCGGCGTGGTGGTGGAAGCCGGACGAGAGGTAGTGAACGCCCGAGTAGGTGACGAGGTCTGGTACGTGGACGGCGGCTACGCCGGAAACCCGGGAAGCTATGCCGAATACAAGGTCGTCCGTTCAGACTATGTCACCGCGAAGCCGGAAAAGCTGACCTTTGTGGAAGCCGCTGCCCTGCCAGTGGTGGCCCTCACCGCATGGGAGGCCGTGTTCGAGAAGGCGACGGTAAGCCCAGGTGATCATGTCCTGGTCCACGGCGGCGCGGGCGGGCTCGGGCATATCGCAATCCAATATCTCGCTTCCCTCGGAGCCAGGATCGCCACGACCGTCTCGAACGAGGCAAAGGCGGAATTGGTGAGAGTGCTCGGTGCCGAACTCGTAATCAATTACCGGACGGAAAGCGTTGAGGAGGCCCTTGAGGCGTGGCGGGGCGAACCGGGAGCTAACATCGTGTTCGACTTTGTAGGACATGGCAACTTCTCGGAGAGCTTCAGGCATACGGCTGCGTATGGGAGGCTGATCAACACAGTAGTGTCGGATTGGCCCGCCGAGGGAAACGGGCAGGCCGAGTGGAAAAACCTGGACATCAGCTTCGTCAACATCGGTCTGCCGCAGATAGGCCGCCACCATGCACATCGCCTTCGCCAAACCGCCGCGCTCGCCCAGATCGCCGAACTCGTCGATCGGGGTGGCTTGCGGGCGCACATTGACAGGGTGGTACCCTTCACGGGTGTCGGTGAAGCGCAAAGGGCACTCGAAGCAGGCGAAACTCTGGGCCGCCCGGTCCTTTTGATCTCAGGTGGATAAAGCCATGAAACGATGGGAATATCGGCCGCGGGAGAGCGGTTTCGCGCTATGTGATGTCCCGATCCTCAGTGGGGCATTAAAGGCCCTGATGGCTTGGAGGCACGGTCCGTCGGTTGCAGCTCTCGGAACCTAATATGAACCCATAATTGGCGGGATCTGCCCAGTGTGTAGGTTGTTCGGGCGGGGCACCAATGAAATTGCAAAATCCCTCGCCTTAACCGCCAACAAGGGAGCCATGACATGTCAACCGCCAATCACGCAATCACTATCGATGTGCCGGTTAGGCTGAAGTCGGTAAAATCCGTTCACAGCATCGGCTCGCTTCAATTTGAGGGGGATTTGCCTGCCGCCATCTTCCACCTTCAACTGATTACGAACGATATTGCGGACTGGGGCGCTGAGGCCGAAGTGATAGTGGTATTCCACACAAACGCGGGACACCTCACTTTGCATGACGAGGCGTACAACGGCTCACGGAAGATCGCAGCGGGGAATCCCAACAAGAACTTGATCGCCGATTTGGTGAAGCGGGGTGTCAAGATAGAGCTCTGTGGGGCCACCGCGGAGGCGAACGGGTGGGGCAATGCAGACCTTCTTCCGAACATAAAAATTAACACGGATGCGATGGCGCGAACAATCCAGCTTGTTCAACAGGGATACGTGAAAATCACTGAGGCTTAGTCGCGGGGGCGCCGCCCCGGCGGAGCGGCGTACCGACCGCTCCGCCACATTTGTCAACATCAAACGAGAACGGCAGGCAATGTCCCTGCCCTGGTTAAAACACCAGTCAGCCGATCGACAACGCGCGGCCCGTCGTCGGGTCGAACAGATGCATCTGGTTCATGTTGAACGACAGCGGCATCGTGGATTTGGGCTTCGGATTGCTTTCGGGGTCGATACAGGCGCACATGCCTCGATCGCCGATGGAAAAATAGACCATAGTTTCAGGCCCGAGTGGCTCTACCAAATCGATCTTCGCCTGGATTTCGGCAAAGCCCGGGCGCTGCTGCCGCTCACTGATCGACTCTGGTCGAATGCCGAAAGTGACGGCCTTGCGACGTGGCGCCCATAGAGCTCCGTTCGCGCTGCTGGCACCGGCAACGAACTACCGTCCTCAAGCTGCACGAGCAGGCCCTTAGCGTCTGAAACGACGGTTGCAGGCATAAAGTTCATCGCCGGCGAGCCAATGAAACCTGCAACGAAGTGGCTGACCGGCCGATGATAAAGCTCTTGCGGCGGTCCAGCCTGTTCGACGCCGCCATTCATCACTACCACACGATCAGCCATCGTCATGGCTTCCACCTGATCGTGCGTCACATACCCGTCGTCGTCGGCAACAGCTGGTGCAGCCGTTTGATCTCGGTCCGCATCTGAACCCTGAGCTTTGCATCAAGGTTCGAGAGCGGTTCAGCAAAGAGGAAAACCTTTGGATTACGCACGATCGCCCTTCCCATTGCGACGCGTTGGCGCTGACCGCCGGACAACTGACCAGGGCGGCTGCACCTTGGATCAGATTGACGAAAGGCCCGCCTCGATGGGAGCTTGCGACGCGTTTGCCCAGGCTGCTCGATTCAACGTGCCATCTGCAAAGCGTCTTCTACTTCGGCAATATCGTTGGCGATGACGCTGCGCATCATGCGAGCAAAAGCGATGGCCAAGGGAGAGTGCTCGCTACGCGGATAAATGGCTGAAAAGTCGAAAGTCAGTTCCGGCGTAAAGCGGCGCATGACGATGTTCGTACGATCAGCGCCGAGCACTGAGAAGATATCGGTGACCCCAATGCCGAGGCCGCGCGCGACATAGCTGGGCACGGTGTTGGAAAAAAGCGTCTGTATGACTGTTCCGCCCCTGATGCCGGCGCTCTCCAGCGCCGCCTCGATCTGGAGCCGAAGCAGGCTACTAGTTCCGAGCGAAATCAGTTGCTCTTGATGAAGGTCAGTCACGGAAATCGACGCCTTCGCCGCGAGCCGATGGTGTCTGGGAACAAGACAGATTGCCGACGATGTGGGCATCGGCAAATGCTCAATGTCAGTACGCTCTGTCGGCACGCGCCCGAAACCTATATCGAACTCGTTCCTTTGGACCGCATCGATGATGTGATGCGAGGTGTCGGAGTGAATGTAAAAATCGAGTTCGGGCTCGATCTGCTTGAAGCGGTGGATTGCTTCCGGCAAGGTACGTGACGACAGGGTGGACATTGCGGCGATCCGTAGCCGTCCACCCCGGCGATTACGCAGGTAACGAGCAGTTTCGACGATGCGGTCGACGCCGTTAAAGTACCGTTCCACCTCGCGAAATAGCTCCAGCGCCTGCTGTGTCGGTTTTACGGCGACGCCGGTACGGGTGAACAACGGAAGGTCCAATTCCCGTTCAAGGTCTTTGATCAACCTCGTCACTGCCGGCTGGCTGAGGTGAAGGATTTTGCCCGCGCCGGTCATGCTCCCGGTGACCATAACCGCGCGAAAGCTGAGCAGCTGACGATGATTTAATGAACGCATTTTCCCACCGTACACATTTTATGCAGAAACCCGACACCTTCGTCATTTTATAGGCAGAAATCGCTCCTTGTATAACAAAAGCTGATACTAAATCCGTTAATTCGATTGGCACCGGGCAAATTCTTGCTGTTAGCTCGCGAAATCAAAACAAACTTTGCGAGACAAAAATGGCAGATATCATTGGCGAATACGTCGATCGCTTGATCACCGTAGAAATGCGCAACCGCGCCATGAACCACAACATCATCGCACCAATCTATAATGAAGCACGGCGCGAAGGCGGCGGGCGACCGATCACGGCACGGGCAGCCGAGGCGTTGGTGGAGAAGGTTAGCGCGGGCGACGTCGTGATAATCGTGACCGGTGCAGGTTATGCCCCCGAGGTTCCGAACGGTGAAAGCGACGGTCCTCCCGGAGCCGCCGCGCTGGCTAGGGCGCTTTTCTGGGGCCTCAACGCTGTTCCTGTCTATGTCACCGAGGTTTGCCATGCTCCCCCGGTCGTTGCTTCAAGCAATGCCGCAGGCATCATGATCCGCGAATACGAACTGGCCAAGAACCGCCGAATGGGCGCGGCGATCCTTACCGCGCCAGAGGTACAATCCGAAATCGACGATTGGGCAGGCAAGCTTCTCGACGACTTGAAACCAAAGGCGATCATAACGATCGAGCGCCTGGGTCCGAACGAGAACGGCACTGTCCACTATTCGACGGGTGTTGCTCCCGAAGGCTGTGTCAACATCGCGCCGCTCATCGATAAAGCCACCGAGCGCGGTATCCTGACTATTGGCATCGGCGACAACGGCAATGAGATCGGCTTCGGACGCATCCATCCGTTCATGCAGGATTTTCACCCGTATGGTCGGGAAACCCAGACCGACAAGCCAGGCGGCGCAGTGACCGTGACCGCAACCGACATCTTCCTGCCGGCTTCCGTGTCCAACTGGGGCGCATACGGGATAGCCGCCATGCTTGGTTTCCTCCTCAAGAACCGTGATCTCGTTCAAACGCCAGAACTTGAAAAGCGCATCGTTCAAGCATGCCTCGATGCAGGAGGCTGGGAGATGCGGTACTGCACCTCGCGGTTCATCGTCGATGGTACCGAAGGCGAAAGCTCGATGGCGATCGTCCAGCTTCTGCGAGATATGGTGCGTCTCAATATCGCCGGGCCTGACCGTGGGCTTTCGCACGGCCAAATGAAAAAGACGAAGGGAACAAGAGAATGAATAAGCTTTTCAAAGGCGGAGCTCTTTTACTGGCGATTGTGGCGGGCCTAGCCGGGCCAGCCATCGCACAGACCTATCCAGATCGTACGATACAAGTGATCGTGCCTTATGCCCCGGGTGGCCAAGGCGACATCACCGCGCGACTGATCGCCGAGCAGCTATCCCCCGCACTTGGCCAGCCGGTCGTCGTCGAAAACCGGCCCGGCGCGAACGGCTCGATTGGCAGCACATTCGTCGCTCGAGCCGACCCAGACGGCTACACGCTCGAAGTCGTTGTCCAGTCGCATGTTTTGGGCAAGGCGCTCATGCCGAACCTTTCATACGATCCGGTCCAGAGCTTCGAGCCGATCTCGCTGTTGGCGCGTACGCAGGTCGGTCTCGTGGTTCCTGCCACCCTGCCCGTCAACACGCTTGCGGAGTTCGTGGCGTATGTAAAGGAACGCCCCGGACAGCTGGGCTTTGCCTCCGCAGGGATTGGCAGCAACGTTCATATCTTCTCCGAGTGGTTCCTCGACATGGCCGGACTCGACATGGTGCACGCGCCGTATGCCGGAAGTGCTAAGGCTCATCCCGACCTTATTAGCGGTGTCGCGACGATGGCGTTCGATACGCTCCCCTCAGTTAGCGCACTCGTGCGCGAAGGACGCCTGAAATTACTCGCCGTGGGCGGAACCGAACGGTCGCCGGAGTTTCCCGACATACCGACCGTGGCTGAGTCGGGCTATGCCGACTACAATGCAGGCTCGTGGAGCGCGATGCTGGCGCCGGCCGGCACCCCGCAGGAAATCATCGATATACTGAATGCGGAAGTCGTGAAGATTCTGAATAAGCCCGAAGTCGCAGAACGCCTCACGAAGCTCGGCGCAGTGGTGGTTGCAAGCTCTCCCGAAGAGGCGAGAGTTGCCATCGAGAGGGAAGGCAAGGTCTTCGGAGAGCTGATTGGTCGCCTTGGCATCAAGGTCGGCCAGTAAGGTTCCAGCACCAAGAGGGCCGCAAGTTGCGGCCCATTTCCCATGCAGCCAGGAGACGCTTCGATGACCGTCCTTGCAAGCGGCACTATCACCGTCAAGAAAGATGTTGTGGCAGGCGGCTTCATCACCGCTTTCGCAATCGGATTTGGCGTAATCGCCTGGAACTATTCATTTGGCAACGCCTCACAGATGGGGCCTGGCTTTTTCCCGCTTATCCTATCGGCCATACTCGGCTGTCTCGGCCTGGCCGTCGCCATCAAGGGAATAATCGGTCCGGGTGAGCAGATGACGTTCGTCGCCCCGGTCAGATTGCTTTGCGTTCTGGCCAGCCCCCTTCTCTTTGGCCTGCTCGTGAGACCTGCCGGTTTTCTAATCGCAGTGACCGTGACGGCCTTTGTTGGCACTCTGGCGGCGCCCGAGATGCGCATGTTGACGCGCCTAATCGTTTCCTGCGTTCTGGCAGTCCTCGCCACCGCGGTTTTCATATGGGGGCTGGGTCTGCCGCTGCCGGCATTGGGCCGCTGGCTAACGCTTTAACCAGGGGGACCGATTGTGGATCTGGTAACCAATCTTATGTTCGGGCTGCAAACGGCCCTTACCATCGACAACCTGTTTTACTGTTTTCTCGGTTGTCTCCTCGGCACTCTGATCGGCGTGCTTCCGGGTGTCGGGCCGACTGCAACAATAGCACTTCTTTTGCCCATCACGTTCGGCCTCGATGCTTCAACGTCAATGATAATGTTGGCAGGCATCTACTACGGCGCACAATATGGCGGCTCAACGACCGCCATCCTCGTCAATCTACCGGGCGAAGCAGCCTCGGCGGTCACAGCCATCGACGGCTACGAAATGGCCCGAAAGGGACACGCGGGCATCGCGCTTGCGACGGCCGCAATCAGTTCATTTATTGCCGGTACCATCGCTACTGTTGTCGTCGCTGCCTTTGCGATACCGCTCGGCGAAATGGCGCTGAAATTCGGCCCCCCGGAATATTTTGCGCTGATCGTATTCGGCCTAATCCTGTCGGTAACGCTCGCCAACGGCCAGCTAATCAAAGCGGTAGCGATGATCGTGCTTGGTTTGCTGTTCGGCATCGTCGGCGCCGACGTTTACACCGGCGTCGAACGATTCACCTTCGGCGTCCCCGATCTCTACGATGGGATCAGTTTCGTCGCATTTGCCACCGGCATCTATGGCCTGTCGGAAATTCTTCGCAATCTCGAGCCGAGCGACACACCAAGTCGCTCGGTTCGCGAGATCAGTCGACTGATGCCGTCGCCTTCTGATTTCAAGCGGATGATCATGCCCGCCCTGCGGGGCACGGGCCTAGGCTCCATTCTCGGCGTGCTGCCCGGCGGTGGCGCAACGCTGTCATCCTTCGCATCGTACGCTTTGGAGAAAAAGCTGTCGAAAGGACCGGTAAGGTTCGGTGAGGGGGCGATGGAAGGCGTAGCTGGACCCGAAGCAGCCAACAATGCTGGTGCGCAAACATCGTTCATCCCGATGCTGACGCTCGGCATTCCCGGCAACGGCGTTATGGCGATGATGATCGGCGCGTTGATGATCCAGGGCATTCAGCCCGGACCTAGCGTGATGACCAATAACCCGGCGCTTTTCTGGGGCCTGATCGCATCCATGTGGATTGGCAACCTTATGTTACTGATCCTGAACTTGCCCTTGGTAGGGCTGTGGGTGAAGCTGTTGTCGACGCCCTACAACATGATGTTCCCGGCGATCCTCGTCTTTAGCGCGATCGGCGTTTACTCGATCAATATGAGTTTGGTGGACCTTGTCCTTTTGAGCGGATTTGGAATGCTCGGCTACATCCTGTTCAAGCTGGATTGCGAGCCGGCTCCCCTGCTGCTGGGGTTCATCCTTGGGCCGATGCTCGAAGAGAACCTGCGCCGGGCGCTGATCTTTTCGCAAGGCGACTGGACGGCGCTTGTGTCCAGCCCGATCAGCATCACCCTGCTCGGTATGTCCGCTCTGGCGCTCATCCTTATATCGACACCCAGCGTGCGTCGTATGCGTTCCAATACGTTTTCCGAGGCCGAAGACTAAAGAACTCAGCAGAGACATGTTCGCATTCGGCGCCTGGCCCCTTCCTTGCAAATCTCAACACAAAGTCGCTTCACGTCTTGTGGGATTATCCTTGGCGCACTCTGAAACGATACAAACCGGTAATGGAGACCAATTTGCTTTCAGCCATATCCACCACCAACGCCCCCGCCGCAGTTGGCCCCTTTTCACAGGCGATAAGCACGGGACAACTTCTGTTTGTTTCTGGCCAATTGCCGATCGATCCGGCCACGGGTGAGATCGTTTCGAAAGACCCGGTGCTACAACTGCGCCAGTGCCTAAAGAACATCTCCGCCATCGCAACGGAAGCCGGAACCAACCTTGCCCGGACAGTGAAAACGACTGTGCTGATTACTGACATGTCGAAATTCGGCGCACTCAACGCGGAGTACGCTACCTTCTTCAAGGCACCGTTTCCCGCTCGCGCATGCTTCGAAATGTCCGCCCTGCCAAAGGGCGCACAGATCGAAGTGGAGGCGGTGTTGACGCTACGCCATTCTAACGAATAGGGACCTTCCCACACTGATCTAAAAAGCAACGCCCTCATCGCGCTGGCGTTGTTCAAGAGCATCGAGCATGTAACAGCGTTCCCACGCGCGCGCCCCTCGCATCTCTGACAGCACCTACGCCGATGTGTATGCGGTCTTGACGGTTGTGTAGAATTCGGCGGCGTAGCGACCCTGCTCGCGCGAGCCATGGGAGGAGCCCTTGCGGCCACCGAAGGGCACGTGGAAATCGACGCCGGCGGTCGGCAGGTTGACCATTCAAGACTTCGGAGATCTGGTTGCCGATCGTGTGAAGCGGNTCACCCGGATCACCGAAGCGACCGGTCCGAAGATTTCTTCACGCGAGATGCGCATCTGGTTGGTTGCCTCGGTAAACAGCGCCGGCTGCAGGTAGAAGCCGGGCGTGTCGCGCTTCAGAAGCTCGCCGCCGAAGGCGAGTTTGGCGCCTTCCTGTTTGCCGATGGCGATGTAGTCGGTGTCCTGGTTGAGCTGGCTCTGGTCGACCACCGGGCCGATATGGGTGCCGGCCTTSAGCGCATCGTCGATGGTGAGCCCCTTCATGCGCTCGCCCATCGCCGCCACGAACCGGTCGTGAATGCCTTCGGTCACGATCACCCGCGACGASGCGGTGCARCGCTGGCCGGTGGAGAAGAAGGCGGAGTTGACGGCGGCTTCGACGGCAACGCYAAGATCGGCGTCGTCGAGCACCACGAACGGGTTCTTGCCGCCCATYTCCAGCTGGTAYTTGCGATTGTGCTCGACCGAGGCCAGTGCCACGCGTTTGCCGGTGCCGGTCGAGCCGGTAAAGGTGATCGCCTGRATGTCGGGGCTGTCGAGCATCGTCTGGCCGACGACCGAGCCCTTGCCCATCACCAGGTTCAACACGCCCTTCGGCAGGCCGGCACGATGGAGAATGTCGACAATCGCCCATGCCGAGCCCGGCACGAGGTCGGCCGGCTTGAAGACGATGGTGTTGCCATAGCAGAGCGCCGGCGCGATCTTCCAGGCGGGAATGGCGATCGGGAAATTCCATGGCGTGATGATGCCGACGACGCCGACCGGCTCGCGGGTGATCTCGACGCCGATATCAGGGCGCACCGAGGGGATGACCTCGCCAGCCAATCGCAGCGCCTCACCGGCAAAGAAGTCRAAGATCTGGCCGGCGCGCACGGTCTCGCCGATGCCTTCCGCCAGCGTCTTGCCCTCTTCGCGCGACAACAGTCGCCCGAGCTCGTCCTTGCGCGCCAGGATCTCGTCTGCGGTCTTTCGAAGGATCGCATGGCGCTCGAGGATGCCGAAGCGCGACCAGGCCGGAAAGGNTCGGCCGGCTTGAAGACGATGGTGTTGCCATAGCAGAGCGCCGGCGCGATCTTCCAGGCGGGAATGGCGATCGGGAAATTCCATGGCGTGATGATGCCGACGACGCCGACCGGCTCGCGGGTGATCTCGACGCCGATATCAGGGCGCACCGAGGGGATGATTTCGCCGGCCAGCCTGAGCGCCTCGCCGGCAAAGAAGTCGAAAATCTGGCCGGCACGCACGGTCTCGCCGATGCCTTCTGCCAGCGTCTTGCCCTCTTCGCGCGACAACAGCCGCCCGAGCTCGTCCTTGCGCGCCAGGATCTCGTCGGCGGTCTTTCGAAGGATCGCATGACGCTCGAGGATGCCGGAGCGTGACCAGGCCGGAAACGCCGCCTTGGCCGCGGCAATCGCCGCCTTCGCATCGTCGGCCGAGGCGCGGGCATATTCCCCGATCACGTCGTTGGTGTCGGACGGATTGATATTGCGGACCGCATCGCTGCCGTGGATCCATTCACCATCGATCAGGTTTCTGTATGTCATGCCTATCCTCTGATGAGCCTTGGAGATGCGTTTGCTTATCCAATGGCGGCGGGCTCCAACAAAGAGCAATCTTTCGACCCCGCCATTGCCGAAACGGCAAACCTGGGAAAAGTTGGGTGTTGCCGTATTGGCAATGCTTAGCGCTAAAAATTATGCTTTATGAGATGGCAAATTCGATCATCATCGCTCCCATAACAAGCAAGGGGAACGATATGTCTCATTTCATGATGAACCGCCGAGGGTTCCTTTCGAATGCGGCCGCTGTGGGCGCGATTGCCGCCGCGCACAGTCTGATCAATGTCTCGGCAGGCCACGCGGCAGATACTGCCACAATCCGCATGCAGCTCGGTTGGCTACCCTCCAACGGACTTCTCGGAGAGCTCGTCGCTCGCAAGAAGGGCTACTATTCCGAAAAGGGAATCGAGCTCGAAATCGTACCCGGCGGACCGAATGTCGATGGTGTCGCCGGCGTCGCCGTTGGTCAGTCGACGATCGGGCAGGTCTCCTCCAGTCCGTCGGTCATGCTGGCCCGCTCGGCTGGCGCGCCGATCAAGGCATTCGCGGCCGGCTACCAGAAGCATCCCTTCGCGTATTTCTCTCGAAAGGCAAATCCCATTGCCGAGCCCGAGGACATGATCGGCAAGACGATCGCTGCCATCCCCACGTCGGTCATCCTTCTGCGCGCGCTTCTCGCCAAGAACGGGATCTCGGAAGATCAGGTCAAGATCGTCAACATGGGGTCGGACATGAACCAGCTGGTGACCGGTCAGGCCGATGCGGTCTGCGGCTGGCTTACCAACGTCAACGCCCTGAAAGTTCTGGGGGACGACCGCGTCGACCTGACCCTCTGGGACGGCGGCATCCGGCTCTATGCCAATGTCTACTACACGACCGACGATCAGCTGGAAAATCACGCCGACCATCTTTCGGCATTCGTCGCAGGCTCGGCGCGCGGGTGGGGTTATGCGCGCGACAACAAGGAAGAGGCCGTCGATATCCTGCTCGAATCCTATCCGAACCTTGACAAGGCAAGCGAGCTTGAGGCTATCGGGCCGTTGATGAAGTTCGTGTTCAACGACGCCACCGCCGCGGTGGGTTGGGGTGGCATGGACCGCACGAACTGGGAGGAGCAGATCAAGACCTATGCGGACCTCGGCCAGTTCCAAGGGGCCGTGCCGAAGGCGGAGGACGTCTACACGATGGCAATCCTCGATGCCACGGCCGACATCCGCAAGAGCGTAGGATAAGGCGATGTTGGAAACGCTCAACAGACCCAAGCAGGCACCGATCGGCAACACCGGTGCCTCGGCGGTATCGGTGAAGAACCTTCACATTCGCTTCGGTGCGGATGATTCCAGCTTCACGGCCCTGTCCGACGTTTCGGTCGAGATACCGGCCCGCTCGCTCGTGACCATGCTCGGCCCTTCGGGCTGCGGCAAGTCGACGTTGCTGCGGACGGTCGCAGACCTGGTGCACATCAGCGATGGCTCGGTGTCCGTACACGACAAGACGCCGCGCAAGGCGCGTGAGGGCCGCGATTTCGCCTTCGTCTTCCAGGAGGCGACGTTGCTGCCGTGGCGCAATGTCATCGACAACGTGCGCCTCCCGCTGCAGGTGGGAAAACGAGAGGCGGGAGTGACCTACGCCGACCCGGAGGCCTTGCTGGCTCTCGTCGGATTGAAGGGGCGCGAAAAGGCGCTGCCGCACGAATTGTCCGGTGGCCAGCGCCAACGCGTGGCAATTGCCCGCGCACTCGTCACCCGCCCGCGTATCCTGTTGATGGATGAGCCCTTCGGCGCGCTCGACGAGATCACGCGCGACAAGCTGAACGAGGAATTGCTGCGCCTCTGGCAGGAAACAGGGACCACCATTCTGTTCGTCACGCATTCGATCCCGGAGGCGGTCTTTCTCGGTCAATACGTGCTGATGCTCGCGGCCCATCCCGGCCGCGTCAAGGAGTTCATGAAGGTCGACCTGCCACATCCGCGATCCCTCGCGATGCGTGACACGGTCGAGTTCATCCAGGTTACCGCCCACCTGCGCACACTTTTGGGAGAATGTTGATGGCAAATGCCCTTCCTTCGCAAGCGGAAGGCCGCGCTTTGACGGACGGCAACAGGTTCAGGATGCTAGATGCCGCCGCCGCCGCTGCCCTGAGACACCTGCCGGCAACACTCGCGATCCTCGGCTGCATCCTCCTTTGGCAACTCGTCGTCTGGGGCTTCTCGGTGCCAACGTTCATGGCGCCCGGTCCGGTCGACGTGATCAAGGCCTTCGGCGAAAATGGCGGCATCCTGTGGACGAACTTCTGGCCGACGCTCATGGAAGCGTTTCTCGGTTTCGTGTTCGGCAACGTCATTGCCGTCCTCTTGGCGGTCTGGTTCGTCTACAGCCCGCTTGCCGAGCGGGCGTTCTATCCGATCGCCGTGATCATCAAGTCGATCCCGATCATCGCGCTTGCGCCGATCCTGGTGCTGCTCGTGGGCAACGGCATCGCGCCGAAGATCATCATCGCCGGCCTGATCTGCTTCTTCCCGACGCTCGTCAACATGGTCCAAGGACTGAAGTCGGCGAGCCCCGCAATGATCGATCTCATGCGCGTCCTGTCCGCCAGCAACTCCGAGATTTTCTGGAAGGTCCGCCTTCCCAGCTCGCTGCCTTTCCTTTTCGCCGCACTGAAAATCGCGGCAACCAGCAGCGTCATGGGCGCTATCGTCGCGGAATGGATCGGATCCAGCTACGGCCTTGGCGCCCTGATCATCGAGGCGACCTATAATTTCCGATCGCCGCTGCTCTATGCGACCGTCGTGATCGCCGCCTCGCTCGCCGTGGTTCTCTTCTTCGCCGTTTCGTTCGCGGAATCGAAGATCGTCCGCTGGAAGCCGACGACGGACCACTAACCCCAAGACACCTGCAGCCGGACCTATCCAGGTCCGGCCACCCAACGAAGTCACTGGCTGTGAACTCTTTCACATCTCGCCGGACACTTTCCCTATGGAGGAACGACAATGGAAACAATCAGGGAGCCTTTGCGTAACGCCAAGATCGTCGATCGCTCGGACGTGGTCGTCGTCGGCGGCGGCCCGGCAGGCATCTCCGCGGCCGTGTCGGCGGCGCGCACCGGAGCCAACGTCACTCTGCTCGAGCGCTATCCCTATGTGGGCGGCCTTGCCTCGGGCGGTATGGTCTTGGTGCTCGACGACATGGTCAACAACGTCGAAATCACCGTGCGCGGCATCTGCATGGAGATGATCGAACGGATGAAGACGCTGGGCCTCTGCGTCACGCCGACGGATGGCGACCGCCAGCTCGATCTCCGCGATACGCCGGAAGCGTGGCGTCGGTGGGCGCGCTGGGGGTTGTTCGATTTCCACACGCCGTCTGCGCCGCATCCGATCTGCTACGCGGCCGCATTCGATCCGGACGCCTTCAAGCGCGTCGCCTACGACATCCTGCGCGAATCTGGCGTGAAGCTCAGGACACACAGCTGGTTTTCGTCGGCGATCGTCGAGAACAACACGATCAAGGGCGTAGTCTGCCAAACCAAGGCAGGGCGCGAGGCCATCATGGGCGATGTGGTCATCGATGCGTCGGGCGACCTCGATGTTGCCGCCGACGCCGGCGCCCAGCATACCGACGGCAACTTCATCCTGACGACGGTTTCCCGCTGGGGCGGTATCGACACCGAGGCAGCCGAGCGTTTCGAGTTCGAGGAACCGGAACAGTTCAAGCTGCTCGATCACGAAGCCAAGCGCCTGATCGGCGGTTGCTGGTCGTTCTGGTGGCTGAAGACGCCGCTGCCCGGCGTCATCTGGCTGAACTGCCCACATATGCCGAAGCTTTCCGGTCTGCGCGTCGAAGACTTGACCTATGCCGAACTTGAGGGCCGCAGCCGCATCGCCCGCCTGCTCGATTTCGCCCGGGCGAACCTGCCGGGCTTCGAAAATGCCTATGTCATCGATTTTGCGCCGCAGACGGGCGTGCGCCAGTCGCGCCTGCTTCAGGGTGAGTATGTCGTCACCAAGGACGATGTGATGACCCGCCGCCACTTCTCTGACACGGTCTGCCGCGGTCGTGACTACTACACGCCTTACCGGGCGATGCTGCCCAAGGAAGTCGACCAGCTGATCGTCGCAGGCAGGCACTATTCCGCGACGATCCAGGCGCAGAAGTCGAGCCGCGAGATCCCGCCGTGCATGGCGATGGGCGAGGCGGCAGGTGTTGCTGCAACCGTCGCTCTCAACGCGGGCGTGAAGGTGCGAGACGCCGATGTCAGGGCGATCCAGAAGCAGCTCCGAGCCCAGGGCGCCGATCCAGGCGACGTTCCATCCGAAAATGCAACCTATCTGGAGGCCGCAGAATGACATCGCTTCCCCTCGACGGTATCCGCGTCGTCGATTTCACCCAGGTCATGCTTGGTCCTTGCTGCACGCAAATGCTGGCCGACTATGGCGCAGAGGTCATCAAGGTCGAAAAGGCCAAGATCGGCGATCTCTCTCGCTGGTCGCTGGGGTCGGATCCGGACGGCCTCAACAATCCGGTCTTCTCGTCGCTCAACCGCAATAAGAAGAGCCTGGCCCTCGACCTCAAGCAGGACGAGGCGCGTGCCGCCGTGCGCGCACTGATCGAAACGGCCGACGTGGTCGTCAACAATTTTCGGCCGGATGTCATGGAACGCATGGGCTTTGGCTATGAGGAGCTCAAGAAGACCAATCCGCGGCTCATCTATGCCGTCGGCACCGGCTTCGGCCTGGAGGGACCCTATCGGCACAAGGGCGGGCAGGATATTCTCGCGCAGGCGCTTTCGGGCGTCATGCGGCGCAAGTCGGATGCGAGCCACCCGCTGTCGATCTATGCGACACCGCTTGCCGATTATTCCGCCGGCATGCACCTCGTGCAAGGCATCCTGCTGGCGCTGCTGCACCGTGACAAGACCGGTGAGGGCCAGCAGGTCTCGGTCAGCCTCTACAGCTCCATGCTCGCCATGCAGATGCAGGAAGGCACCACGCATATGATGCGGGAGAAGGACCTGAACTGGGGCGCTTTCCCGCTGACCGGCGTTTTCGAAACCACGGACGGCGCCATCGTCATGGTTGGTGCGTTCAAGCCAAATCCGTTGCGGGATATCTGCACCGCTCTGGAGATCGAGGACCTGTCCCTGCAGCCGCAATTTGCGGACTTCGATGAGCAGATGAAGCGCCGCCCGCAATTGCAGCAGGTGTTTCGCGAGACGTTTGCGAGGAACAGCAGCGCGCATTGGCTTGCCCGCCTGGAGCAGGTGGACATCCTCTGCGCGCCGGTGCGCTCGCTTCCCGAAGCCCTTAACGACGAGCAGACGACGATCAATGGCATGATCCTGGATGCCGGCGAAACCAAAGCCGGTCCGGTCCGGCTGATCGGTTCGCCGATCGACATGTCGGCGGCGACTGTGACGGTGCGCATCGCCCCGCCGAAGCTCGGTGAGCATAACGACGAGATCCTCTCGGCGATTGCTGTGCGTCAGGGAGATGCGGCATGAGCGTCGAGTTTGTCGTAGAGGGCCGCGTTGCCACCGTCACGCTCTGCCGTCCGGAGCGAATGAATGCGGTGGACGCGGCGACCGAACGCGAACTGGAGGCGATCTGGCAAGAGATCGAATCTCGCGACGACATAAGCTGTGTCGTGCTGACGGGTGCCGGCGAACGGGCATTCTGCGCCGGGGCCGACCTGAAGGGGGCCGAAACGACGGGCCTCGAATACTGGACCGAAAGCCGACCGAACGGTTTTGGAGGGCTGGCTTTTCGCCGCTCGCTGGATGTTCCCGTTATCGCCAAGGTCAACGGCTATGCGCTCGGTGGCGGGTTCGAAATGGTCCTTGGCTGCGATATCGTCGTCGCCTCGACGACCGCGGCGTTCGGTCTGCCGGAGGCCCGCGTCGGACGCCTGCCGCTCGATGGCGGCATGGTCCTGCTGCAGCGCCGGATCCCGCACAATCTCGCGATGGGTGTGCTTTTGACCGGCCGGCGGTTCTCTGCCGCCGAGATGCAAGGTTTCGGCGTCGTCAACGAGGTGGCCGAACCGCAGGAGCTCGATGCGGCTGTTGCGCGCTGGACCGATGAAATCGTCGCCTGTGCGCCGCTTTCGCTTCGGGCGATCAAACAGACCGTCAATCGGACCGGTCATCTTTCGCCGGCCGAGGCCCAGGGCTTGCGGACGCCCGCGCTCGTAAAGGCGCTCAAGAGTGAGGACGCCCTGGAAGGTGTCACCGCCTTCCAGGAGAAGCGCGCGCCCGTTTGGAGGGGACGGTGAGCGTGCTATAAGGCGGGCCCCAGGGGAGGGAAGGTTCCAATTGAATGCACGCCAGCATCCTGAAATACTTCGTCTCGGTCGCGCGGTCCGGATCCATTCGCAAGGCTTCCGAGGAGCTTCATGTGGCTTCCTCGGCGGTCAGTCGGCAAATCAAGAAGCTGGAGGACGAGCTTGGGATTGCGCTGTTCGAGCGGCTCTCGAATGGGCTGAGGCTGACTGTCGCCGGGGAGAACGTGCTGCGCCACGCCCGCGCTACGCTGGAGAATTTCGACCTTCTGCGCAGTGACCTCGGCGCCTTGCAGGGAAAAAAGACCGGCCGCGTCCAGATGTCCTGTCTCGACAGTCTGGCCATCCAGTTCCTGCCGGATATGGTCAACGCGTTCCACAGCGTTCATCCCGGGGTCAGCTTCCATATCCACACAGCCGGTCACGGCAACATCAGCAGCCTGGTCGCCGAAGGCGACGTCGACATGGGCCTGACCTTCGATCTGGCCCGGCCCGACGACACCGAGATGCTCTTTCGTGTGCCGATGCCGCTGATGGCTTTCGTCGGGCGTGGGCATCCGCTGGCCAAGCAGCGGCAGGTTTCGCTCGCCGAGTGCGCCCAGTACGACCTTCTCCTGCAACTCGACACGCAACCGATCCGTTCGCTCATCGAAATCGAGCTCTCCGTCTTTGAGCGGACCGGACGGCCCTTTGTGCTCTCGAACAGCCAGATGATGCTCAAGCCGTTCATCATCTCCGGTCAGGGCGTGGCCTTCTTCACGCCGATCGGTTTCCTGGCGGAGATCAATTCGGGCGATGTCGTCGCCATACCGCTTTCCGGCTCGCGCCTTCAGAACCTGCACGTTGGAATTCTCGTGCAGCGGCGCCGGCAGCGCACACACGCGGCCGAGGCCGTCATCGAGTTCGTCGGCGCGGAACTGTTGAGGTTCAGCGACCAGATCATGGAGGCTATCCGCACGTGAGCGCAGGACCAATCCCGGGACGACTTCTCTTGCGCCCTGGTCATGAAGTCGCACGACGCGAGCCGGACCTCCTGCGTCACTTGCCTGACGGCATTTCCCCGGCAACGATCCCGGCCAATGCTCTCCTCATGCCACCGCCCGTCAACGCGCATGACCACGGCTATGGCATTCGCACGCTCGATTTCGGCAACATCGACGATGCCCTGGAGACGTGGATCCCGGGCCTCCGGCTCAGGCCGCGGACTGACCCCTACCTGGAAGCGCTCGTAGCATTTTCTCGGCTGGCGCAAACGGGCGTCGGTGCGACGATGCATTGCCACAACTCTCTGAACATCGACCGGCTGGTGGACGAGGCTGGCGCCGTGATGCGAGCCGCGGATGAGCTAGGCATCAGGCTCGCGCTCTCCTGCCCACTGCTTGATTTCGACCCGTGGGCCTATGATGGCGGGCCGGAGCGATTGCGCCCGTTCCTCGATCCGGCAGACTGGAAGGAAATCAGCGCCTCGATCCCGAAATACGCACCGCCCATGGTCCAGATTTCGGCAGTCGACGCTGTCGCTGCCGGCAACACCAGCCCGTTGATCGATGTTCAGTACGGCCCGATCGGGCCGCAGTGGTGCTCCAATGCGCTGCTCGAAGGCATCGCCGAGGCATCTGCAGCAACGGGCCGGCGCATTCACATGCATCTCCTCGAAAGTCCGCGGCAGCGGTGCTGGCTGGACCGGCGCTTCCCTCAGGGTGTCGTGCGATATCTGGACGATATCGGTTTCCTCTCGCCGCGCCTCGCGGTTGCCCATGGCGTTCAGTTGCGCCCGGACGAACTCGAGCTGCTGGCCGCGCGTGGGGTGCAGCTCGTTTCCAACCCGTCGGCCAATTTACGCCTGCGTTCAGGCGTGGCACCCGTCGCCGCCATGCCGGCGAATGGACCCGCTTTCGCTTTCGGCCTGGATGGGACAGGGTTCGATGATGATCAGGATCTGTGGCGGGAACTGCGCCTGGCCCATCTGTTGCATGGCGGCCGCGACATGACGCGGACCTTCACGGCCGGGCGGGTCTTCGATGCAGCGATCCATGTCGGCGCCAAAGTCCTGAATGCGCCGGTGAACGAAGACCTCGTGCTCGTGGATTACGCCGCATTAATTGCCGACAGCCTGACGGGCGATCTGGATGAGGCTGAGATTCTGCTCGTCCGGATGACGGCGGCCCATGCAAAGGGCCTTTACGTCGGCGGACGGGAGATCATGCGCGATGGAAGACTGACCCGTGTCGACTACGAAGGCGTTCGGGCCGAACTCCTGAAGCAGGCGCGCGCTGATCTACCTCGGTTGGCCGGCGAGCGCGCGCGGGTGATCAAGCTCGCCGCGGCGACGCGCGCCTATTATTCCGGCTGGTAAGCACGCGCGGCGATCAGGTCAAGCGTCTCCCGATGCGCGTCGCTAAGGGTAGGCTGCGGCGGGGCGGCATTGTACCAGACTGGATTTCCTGACCTCTTGGCGACCAGGTATTTGACGGCTGGGATAAGCGGGTTGGCGGCAATCAACTGCCGTAACCGAAGCACGCGATCCTGCAAGGGGGTATCGTCCTGGCTCTTCCAGAGCTTGTCCGACAGGGCCGGGGCGATATTGATCGTCGCAGAAATCGTGCCGGCGTAGTTGTCGGCGCCCGCATCGGCGAGTGTGGCCTCATTGCTCGGGAAGACGGCGAAGTTCGGGATCCTCGACAACTGGCGCGCATAGTCGAGATCGCCCGAACTGTCCTTGGCCCCCTTGATGCGATCCGGAAATGCTTCGGCGAGCCTTGCGGCGAAGGCCGGACTGTAGGTGATGCCGGTCATCTGCGGAAAGTTGTACAGATACATCGGAATCGGGTTTTTGGCGGTGCCGCGAATGAGCCGGGCAAACCAGGCGAAGAGCCCGTCGTCGGGGGCGGGCTTGTAGTAGTAAGGCGGCAAGACCAGCACTGCCGCATAGCCGAGACGGCCGGCAAGGCTCGTCAGGGCGATCGTCGTCTCGAGATCAGGCGTTCCGGTTCCGACCATCAGCCTTTTGGTATCCAGCGCCTCGGCTACAGCGACCATGACAGCGCTGCGCTGTTCGAAAGACAGCGAATTCGCTTCGCCTGTCGTGCCGAGCACATTCAGGCCATCACAGCCATTGTTCAGGCACCAGCTGGCATGTTCGACAAAGGCTTCGGTATCGATCCGGCCTTCATCGTCGAACGGCGTCGGCACGGCGGCAACGACGCCACGGAATTCTGTCACAGACATGTCTCGTTCCTGTTGCTGAAGTGTTGTCATGGTGACGTTGCTACCCTCTCGAAGCCGGCAACGAACGGGTGGTCCAGCGCCGTCGAGCACTCCTTGCTCCACCCGCCCGGCGATCCCAATCCGGTCACGTCGGAGTCGAAGAACTCCTTGTTGACTGCGATGAAGTGGCGCTGGCTCTCCGGGATCTCGTGATCCCAGACAATGGCGTCGACAGGACAGATCGACAGACAGAGCCCACAATTTATGCATTCTTCGGGGTGAATGTAGAAGGTGCGGCCACCTTCGTAGATGCAGTCCACGGGGCAGGCCGCGGTACAGTCGCCGTCCTTCACGTCGATGCAGGGCTCTGTAATGACATAGGCCATCTTGCTTGCCTCTAAGGAGTTGCTTGCAACACCAATGTTTCAGAGTTTCTTCCGGCGAAGAAGCATAGATATTCGCCGTGACGGTTGCCAAATAGGCAACATCTGGACGCTGCAAGCTTTTGGCCGCAATCAGTTCAAGATTTGGTATGGGGGTGATTTTTTGGACGCATTTGCTTGCGCCACTGATGTGCCGCGCTGCGACGACCGACGATGATATCGCGAATGGCGCGTTAGGAGACGAGATCGTCGAAGTCCCTGGCTCCGCGCATCAGGTTGCGGAAATCGGCCGCCGGCGTTCCTGGTCCGCATCGGCCGCAAGTATCCCGATCGAGCTCGACGCGGCAGGGGAACATCGCGGTTCACCCTTGGACATCAACCCTGGAGTCCAGCTTATGGATGTGGATCTGGGAAGCCGTGCCTTTCGGACAGGGCGGCAAAGATTTTGTTTTTTTCGGAAATGAACGCTCTTCCTTGAAAAACATCAGTTTGATGCTTCGATGTTTCGCCGTCCGCCAGCACAAGCAGCGGCAGGGACTGACTCATGTCTCCTACTAGAGCAATGACGGGCGATCGCGGACGAGCACGCAATCCGTTCAACATCAATCTTTCGCGCAAGAATTGAGTGCGACCTCCGCGAAGGCATAATCCGAAGTTACGATGTTTGCAGGCACGGAAACGTCGTGCTGCACCGATCCCTATCGACATCCACAAGTCGATCACATCCCAGTGCTGACATGCGCCGAAGGGCGCTTTAAAATTACCAGGCGCACGGGAACGGCTTGACCAGGCACGGGGCTGCGGAGGATGGTTACGTCTCCACGCCCGGGAACTGCAACAATCCCCTGTCTCTATTGGAGAAGCCGGTTGAACAGATTTCCAAACGTCCCCGCGTCCTGATCGGGCTGCTCCGCTCCAGGGACCGGTTGCCTGGCCGCGGGTTCGAGAGTAGCGGGGTCTTCGTCAGCTTGGACGTCCGGCGGCGCCTCGCCGCTCTGCGCCACATTGCCGTCAATGATCTCCTCGATGGAAGGTTGGTTTTGCTTGCCTTTGAAAGTCTTGTCGATGGCGCCGCCGACGATGTCGCGCAAGGATCCTCCAGTCGCTTTGTCGGAGAGCAGGTCATCGATCCGCAGCGTGTCGGTCGGCAATCCGAACTTCTTCAGTGTCGCCAAGGCAGCGGTGGGGTTCTTCAAAAGTCCCGACAGATCGGGATATATGCGAGGACGGGCAAAGGGCCCCTCGATCAGGACCGGAACTCCGATTCCGTCAGTTGAGATCTCGGCGCCCTGTCCATCCAGCGATGCGACCACCCGCGGATCGAGCCGAAACTTCATCTGTCCGTCCGCAAGATTTGCCTCCCCGGTCCCGTTCATGCGCACGAGCGGGCCGATTAGCTTGATGTCCTCGGTTCGCGCAACGCCGCTATCAACGGCAAACGAGGCACTGAGTTCAGTGAACCCTGTCGCTTGGCTTTCATTCTGCTTGAAGCCCGACGACATCAGGCCAACGAGGTTGTTATAGGCGTCGGCGATATCGATGCCGCGGATGGCGCCATCGGAAAACCGGACATCCGCGCTGCCTTGAAGCGATTGTTTGAGTGCGCCAGTCGTGCTGCCAGCTCCCGTTAAGTCGAGCTTGGCCTGCAGCGCGCCTTCAAGATGTTTGAAGCCTGCCATGTCGGTCAGAAGCGGCGCCGCCGAAGCGCCCGTGATTGAGGCGTTTAAAGCAATCGACGGTTCTGACCCGGAGCCGTCGGCCCTCAGGCTTGCGGTAATATGGCCGCCATAGAACGGGCTTTCAGGAAGGCTGAGACTTGCGACTCCATCGGCAACGGTAAGAGTGGTTGCCACCGGCCCTGCAAATACGTTGCCGTATCCAAGTTTATCGGCGTTGACATTAATGGATGCATCGATCAATCGAAGCGAGGAGAAATCCAACGGAGCATCGGGCGCAGGGTCAGCTCCCTGCGCCTTCGATTGAGGTGCACTCGAGCGCGCGCCGGCGAGACGCGCAAAATCTAGCTGTGCGAACTTGAGGGCACTGGATATCTTCAATGGTGTCGTGAATTGGACAGATCCACTCCCGGTCCCCTCGACACCATTGACCGACAAAGTGGCACTTTCGAACTGAACGCTCGCCGGGCTCGCGCTGACATCACCGTTGAACGCAAATAGGTCGATGTTGTCCGGGCCGCTCTGTCCAAGCCAGCCAAGGAACCCGCGAACGTCCGCTGTCGAAAAAATCAGCTTGCCGGCATAGCCGTTCGGAATGGCCGCTTTGCCATCAAGCGAAAGAGCCGCTCCCGGCATACGCATGTCAAGCTTCAGGGGTATACCCCCCGAGTTGAGGTCCCCGGCCAAGAGACTGCCTAACGGTAGCTGCAAGTCGACTTCGGCAGGTTTCCCGCGCCAGGCCAGGCTGCCCGACAGACGCCCCGGTTTTGCAAAGTCATCGATCCTGAGCGCCAGCTTCTTAATCTTGACTTCGCTCAACGAGGGATCGGCGACGCCCGGCGCGATGAAGGTGGCGCTGTGCAGGCCTAGGCTGCCGGTCATGTTGATTGTTTTTCTCAGGGCATCCCCCGAGAGGCCGCGAAACGCGAACCGGGTATCGATCGTGACAGACCCGGTCAAAGGAACGGATTGCCCGGTCAGATTTGCCACTTTGGCGACATCGAGCCCGCTGCTGGATATGCGGCCCTTGAAGGTCGGCTCAACCTCGCGAATATCGACAGAGATATTTGCCGCAACGCTGCCGGCATCGATGCCGAGATGTTCTATCCTTGCCGTAACCAGCCCGTCCTTAAGCGTTGCCGCCAAGGCAACGTCTGATGC